>NZ_JAGHWZ010000008.1:0-48997 GCF_017746015.1 Xanthomonas sp. A1809
TGAATTGCGGGGAGTCGACAAAAATTTCCGCCAGTGGTCGTATCAGCGGTCACCGGGTCCACTGACAGGAACCGTGGAATCTGCGGGTCATATTAGGGCTGAACACTCTGACCCGACGCGGATTCCGCCTACTGCTGCGATCAACCCTAGACGCGATCAAGCCCGCCGCCGCATTTCGCCCTTGAAGCACCTCTCGCGATTCGTAAAAACGCCTTAAAGCGACTTTCGGCTAATTCAGTGACACAGGTTAAGACGCGGCGCACCGCTGCCGCACACCGTCGGCCCCGGCGACCGGCCCACCGCCGCCGACGTGGTGCAGGTCTATCGCGACGTGGAAGAGGCTGACAAGGTGCACCTGTGCGGCTGGCGCGACAACACCGTGCGCAGGGAACGCGTCAGCGAGCCAACCTGGCCAAGCCCGCCGCCTGCTCGGCCAGAACGCCTACGCTCTGTGCCGACGGCGCCACCTCAGCACCTGCTGGACCGACGATCCCAGACGCGCCATGCCGCTAAGTTGCCGACGCTCTAGTCACAAGCCGACTTCAGCCCTGCCTAAGAATCGGTTCCTCGAAGTCGATTCGGCCAGCGTCCGCTTCCACTTGAAGATACGTTTGAACATCTCCCAAGCTGACGCTGAAGGGAATGCTCACCGCCATGAGATTGTGTTCACGTAAATACTCCGTGGAGCATCCCATAGCCACAAGACGTTCACTGACAGCATCGACGCAATCCCGATCAAAGAACACAACCCTCACCAGAGAATTTTTTGACCGGTGCACCAAACTATCGAACCAGCGATTTCCATCTTCTTCACGCACCCGCACCGTATCCCCGATTGTCGCAGTGCGGACAAAAAATGGAACGTTGTCGATAACGTATTCATTGGGCTTTGCACTAGGCTCAGCCCACAAAGATTCCACCGCAAGATGAGGATAACCATCCTCATCTTGCTCCAATTGAAAATGGACCCTAACCCGAACATTCACATCTTGTCTCCCTTCTGCAAATTGCATTCGCGGCAAAGCACCTGTCCGTTATCAGGCGATCCATTCCCGCCCTTGGACTGCGGGATTACGTGGTCGACATGGGTTTCGTTCTTCGGCGGAGTCACACCAGCACGACTTTGCTGAGCGGGCACTGTTGCCTGACCACAATTCGAGCATTTCGTTTGTCCGCCGCTCTTTGCTGCGTTATCGGCTTTGACTTCGGCTTTACCTGCACGAGTGAACCGCTTACCGGCCCTCTCACCGCCAGCAGCCCCCTTTACTGCATCATCAACCTTATCGGCAGCTTTAGCCACATCTGCTGCGTGGGAGCCCGCTCTAACAGCAGTTCCTAATCCTGTCGCGAATGGCACCACCGCACCGACAACATCGGCCCCCAATGCACCAGCATTCGTCCAACTCGGCTCTGTCGCCAGCGCATAAATGTCGTAGGCAATAAACCCGATATCGGCAATGGTGTCGATGATCCGACCGTCGGGGTCCTTGAACTTGTAGGGGTTGCTCGCAGCGTAGTTGTAGCGGTTGAAGTTCCAACCGTTGCGCGTATCAGCGACAACCGGATCGACCGACAGGAACCGTGGAATCTGCGGGTCGTAATACCGCTGCTGCATATAACTCAGCCCGGTAGTCGCATCAGTGACATGTCCGGTATATCCCGGCCCGTCTACCACGGCCTTGTTCACCGTTGCTCCATACGGCTCATACACCGTCCGCTCGGTCACATTGCCCGCGGCGTCGGTAATCGCCACCGGTGAGCCCAGTGCGTCGGTGTGGATGTACTCCACCGTCTGCGCACGACCGGCACTGGGCCAGGTCAGGGCCATCAGCAGTGCCGCGATAGTCGATAGTTGCTTCAGCATCCTGGCGTCCTCAGTCCATCTTGCTCTGGGTGACCGGGAACGGCGGGTTCGACCATGGCGAACAGCCACCTGCGTTACACGCGCGCACCTTGTACTCATAGGCACAGTAAGCGTTGCCGTTGGCGCTGACGTAGGTCTTGGCCCCTGCGTAGAGCGCCTTGCCGGCGTTGGTCTGCAGCTGGTACTCCACGGCATCGGCCACCGCCGACCAGCCCACTTCGCACCAGACCTGATACGGCGCAGTGCGCGTGGTCAGCCAGTTCGCCAGTTGCATGGTCGGGGTAGCTGGCGGCGGGAAAACCGTTACCGTAACGATGCCCGAAGTCGGTCCGCAACCGGCAAAGTTGCAGGCCCTGGCGCGGTAGCCGTAACTGCCCTTGCCCTTGCTGGTCGCGAAGCTGGCGCCGCCGCCGACGTAGACCAGCGTCCAGCCACCGCCATTGACGCTTTCTTCCAGCTGGAAGCTCTCGCTGCCAGCAGGCGTGCTCCAACTCACCGTATACGCGTTACCCGACACCAGCGCCGGAGCCGACAACGAGGGCTCCAGAGTCGGCGGGGCGATGACCTGCACAGACACGTTGCCGGACCAGCCGCCGCAGCCGGCACGATTGCACGCTGCCACGCGGTAGGCGTACATGCCCACCCCACGGGCGCCGGTTCCGAACGTCTGCTGTGCGCCCTCCTGCAGCGTGGACCACGCACCGCCGTTGGCGCTCTCCTGGAATACGTAGCGGTCCGCGCCGCCGACCGCCGACCAGTTGACCGTAAAGCCCGCAGTGGTGGCGCGAGCCGGAGCACTCACCGCCGGCGTGGCTGCGGGGGGATAGACCACGCTGACGCTACCACTGGCACTGTAGCCGGTGCAGCCGATGGGATTGCAGCCGCGCACACGGTAGGTATAGACGCCCGCCGTGCGTGTGCCGAACGTCTTGGACAGGCCGGCGCCCGAGTAGCTCTGGCTCCAGCCGCCGCCTGCAACGCTTTCCTCCAATTCGTAACGGGTAGCACCCGCCGACGTGGACCAGCCAACGCTGTAGTTGCCGTTGTCGCCAAACGGCGGCACCGACACCGCCGGCACCGTCGAGGGCGGCAGTTCGATCGCCACCGTGGCGGTATTGCTCCAGCCGCCACAGGTGTCGCGGCAGGCACGAACACGGTACTGAAAGCTGCCGGTCGACCTTCCGCTGACGGTAAACGTCAGCGCGCCCGCGTTGTAGATGCCTGTCCAGCTTCCACCGCCTGCGGCTTCCTGCAATTCGTAACGCGTTGCCGCGCCCACCGCGTTCCAGCTCAGGGCATAGGTGCCCTGATTGACGTAGCCGGGGCCACTCAAAGCTGGGACATTTGGCGTCAGACTGCCGGATACCCTGGCCACCAGGCTGCCATTGAGTTGGATGTAGTCGACGTCCTTGCCGGTGCGCTCGTTGCGCTGCTGCCGCAGGACGCCAGCAGTATCGTAGAAGGAGTAGATCGCGCCGCCGGCCGCTGCCTGGGCGCGGATACGCCTACCCTGCGCATCGTACTCATAGGCCTCGACCGCGCCGACCTGGCGCAGGCGGTTGCCATAATCGAAGTCATAGGCCACGCCGTTGCGGTTGTTCAGATTGCCCTGCACGTCGTAGCCCAACCCGATCAGGGTCGCGCCGCTTACTGCATCGACCACGTTGGTCAGGCGATTGCTGCCATCGTAGAAATGCGTGCGATCTCGCGTACCCACCTTGGCCGTACGCAGATTGTCCAACACGTCATAGCTGTAGCTGGCGCCGCCGAATGCAGCCGAGGTTACGGTCTTCAGCCGGTCCAGGCCGTCGTAGGCCATGTCGCGGCTGCTGTTGCCGCCGGGCACACCGTCGCTGATAGCCACCACGTTGCCTGCAGCATCGTAGTCGTAACCATCGTCGAGCACCGCTGTGCCGCCAGACAGATCGGTACTGCGATCGGGAAGTCCACGGATGTTCTGCACCAACGTGTGCACGACGCCATTGCCATAGACGAACCGCGACATGCTGCCGTTGGCGTAATAGGTGACATCGGAAGCAAAGCTGCCCGCACGCGTAGGGCGACCCAGCGGATCGGGCGCATAGTCCACGACACGGCCACCCGGATAGGTATGGCTGGCCAGTGCGCCATTGGCATCGTAGGCGTAGGCCATGGTCTTGACGCCAAGCTCGACGTGCTGCTGCGACTCCTGCACCAGCAATCGCCGGCGGTTGTACAGATAGGTGTTCACCACCGGCAGTGCAGCGGAGGTGTTGAAGGTGCTGACCGAGGCAGGCAGGCCGTCTGCCGTATAGGACCAATCCTGATTACCCCGACCGTCGGGAAAGCGCAGCTGGGTCAGGCGGTTACGCGGGTCATAGCTGCGCACCGCAGCGCGCCCGCTGGATTGAGCCGCTGCGGTATCGCATTGGCTCGGGCTGCTCAGCGCAGTACCCGACGCCGACCAGGCGAGGTTGCCGGCAGCATCATAATCCTGCACGGTGGCACCGGACTCCGGCTCGATGGTCTTGCAAAGCCGCTGGTACGCATCGTAAACATAGCGCCGCGTGACCTGCTGACTGCCGTCGGCGTTGCGCCGGGTGATTGCAAGCGGGGATCCAAACACATCGCGCTGGATTTCGGTAAGCACGCCCTCCGGTTGCGCAATGCTCAGTGGCGTGTCGTAGTCCGGACCGCTGTAGGCCAGATAGCGGGTTGTCGTGGCCAAGCCGCGCGCGTTGGTCACGCGCACGCTCAGATCGCCGAGGTACGCCGTGTTTGTGACCAACGGCCAGAGCTCGGATGTTTGCGACAGACTGACCGCCCGCCCAAGCGCATCGTAGCTATAGGATGTTCCTGGAAGGGATTGATTGACATCGCTCACCGTGCGCGAAGGATACGAAATGAACGATTTTTGCCCGCTGACATCGTAGCGGGTGACGATCGCACTGTCGGTTTGCCCTTGCGCCAACTCGGCCGTCAATACCGGGCGAAACAACGCATCCAGATAGGTCTGTGTCGTGTGCCCTCCTTGCGTGCGACTATGCAGCCAATGTCCCGCGGGCAGACCAAGATTGGCGGTGCCGATGCGTTGTAGTGCAAAGGTCACGCCATTCCATGCCGTGCTGTCGTCTCGCGGATATTGGATCGACGCCAGCCGGCCCATGCCGTCATAGCTATAGTTGGTGGTGAATCCATTCTCGTCGGTCAGCGCGGCGATCCACCCGTTGTCGTCGATCGCTGCCGATCGCAGTGCCCCGTTAGGAGCTTCGGCGGTGCCCGGGAACCGGATCAGCTGCGGCACTCCGAACTTCCAACTGCTGAGCAAGGTCGCGTTGCCCCGTCCGTCGCTCACGCTGGCAACCGTTCCGTCGGCGGCGTAACCGACGCTTTGCACAAGCCGCCCGAAGGCGTAGAAACGCACCGGCAATCCGGTTGCCGTGTCGAACTCGGTGCGACTGCGCTCGACGCCTGCGACCGCCTCCTGCTGGTCCTGCCCCATCAACCAAAGCGCGGTATTGTCGTAGTAGGACTTGGCGGTGGTACGACTTTGCCCGGCGGAATTTGACTCCACCGCCGAGGTCTCGCGTGCCAATGCATCGAAGCCGGTCACCTGCCGGGTGAACTGGACACCGTCCTGTATCGTGCTGGTGTTCTGCACGGGACGGTTGCCGTGCGACATGATCTCGTCGCTTCCGTAGACATAGCTGTTGCCAGCCGATGCTGGAAATGATGCGCCCGCAAGTTGCGACTCGGGGATGTAACTGGTGGTCTCGACTTTGACAGTGGCGCCATTGCGCATCGTCGCCACACCCAGCAAGCGTCCATCGTTGTAGCGGACTTCCTTACCGAACTCGTAGCGTTTGACCGTGCCATCGGGGCCGGTCTCCACCGTGAACTTATGCTCGGCGTTGCCAGTTGGATACAGCGGCCAGTTGGCGAGCGTGACGTCGCGGTCGTAGCGTCCACCAAGATTGAGATACTCGTATTGCCATTGTGCGGTCGGCAACGCAGGCCCGGAGATGGTCTTAGACTTGAGGGTGTAAGCGTCGCGATACAACGGCGTCTGGTTCCAGCCCTCTTCCAGCGTGCCGTTCTCGCCATTTTCCTGACAGTCGAAACGCACGCCCATCCGCCCATGCCGGATCGGGCGAAGGCGAAAGGTTCCCACTGCACCGGATGGATGGTTGACTGTGTAAACGGCCTCGTTATCGATAAAGATGCCCATCTTGGCGCATAGATCCATGCGCACTCGATAATTGGATTCGGGCTCGTTCTGGGTTTGCGGCTGCTTGTAGACCAGCGCGGGCGGGATGATGTTGTAGCCCCATGCCGTCCCATCCGGCAGCGTGACGGAGAGCAGCCTTGAGGTTGTCCCGTCGTACTGGTAGGTCCATTGACGCGTGCCACTTGTCACACTGGCAATACGACCCGCGCTGTCGTACGCCAACCCAATGCTACGACCATCGTTGGAATAAATCCGCTGCAACTGAGCGCCACTCCAGTCGTAACGCACCCAGTTACCGAAGCGGTCCACGATCTGGCTGGGGTACAAGAGCACCTTATTGCGGCGCAGCACCGCATGCGTATCAGGCCCAAGGCTTTGCTTGTGCGCCGGATCGTTATGGTCTCTCACCACCATCCAATCGAAATAGTACTTGTTGCCATCGGGAGCATGGCCGACGAATCCCTGGCCTGGCTGTCCGCTCTTCAAAGCGCTTAAACAGGAGAAAAACCAGCCATCCTTGGTATTCCAACGTGTAGGCTCGGCAATGTTCGGCCTGACCTGACGCACATCGCCGGAGGCGCCAAGCAGTTCGCCGCCTCCACCTCCGGGCAGTGAGAGCCGGTTGCCATCCCAGTACTCGTAATCGGCAAAGTCGACGTCATAGGTTCCCCGGACATTCTTGATCCTGACAACCGGTGGCACGCCAACACTCGCACAGCGTTGCGCCGGCGCCCAATAACCCGCGGCGACCGTGACGCTGTCGTTTCCGAACACTCCGGAAAGCGAAGGGATATCCAGTTCCCAGTCACCGAAAGCCAGATTGCGCTTGGGGTTGGTTGGATCGAGCTTGCGACCGATGGACACTGGCAAACCGCTATTGCCGGGTAAGGACAGCTCAGTGGCCGAGAAGGACACCGCGCCGTCATAAAGGTTGACGGATTCGCCGAAGATGTCGCCTTTGAGCGGCTCGACCAATTCCGCATATTTCAGCCGATTGCCGTATTCCTCGTGCCAGCTGGGAATCTCCGCATGCAGCGCAATAGATGAGGACCCCAACGCGATTCCCAGTAGCCAGCAATAGCTGGCGACGAAGCGCTTCGCATCATTTCCCTCACTCCTTGCCCAGAGCCTATTCAACGTGCCCCCAGACACGCGCTGCGTCCTGCTCATCCCTGACCCCTGTAATTGATTGAAAATTTCCCCAAGACCGCCGCCCCGGCCGATGAGTCGGCTGATGCATCGCGCAATGCGCGACAACCTCTTCCCTGGATGCACCTAGCGAGTCTGCTTATATGATCCAAGTCTCGTCAAGAACCAATATTCAGTCAAACATAAACACATGTGGCGACTAATTTATTTCTGCGCTCTGAACTTTTTGAAGACCGTATAAATTCTGTGGCAGTCGCAGGAATTTATCTATGCGTTTTCAGGCATATGCGCTTGGCTAGCGGTACTGGCAAATTTCCAGACGGACACTGGTCAAATCGTTGTGCCTCCCAGAACATTTGCGACAACGCATCCGGCCAGCCTTACGCTCAATTGCGTTAATAGTTGCACGTCTCACAACTTTTACGACGAAAGGTATTCAGCCACTTCGTTCCTATGCTCTGACACGGCCGAATGAACACGACTAGCAGATGACGGAGGTGGCCCAACCAACGGAGCTGTCTGGCGGATCAGCAACCCATCCTGGAATCGATTATCCGCACCCACATCGACACGTGGCGGTAAGACGGCGGCGCTATATCTGGAAGTCGAAGTCAAGCGTTCGAGGATCCCATGACTGTCTCCGATCCCGCCCGTCGCCGCATCCTGCAAGGCTTGGGTGCCGGTGTGTTGCTGCCGGCCACTGCCGCTTGGTCTGCGCGCAGCCTGGCCGCGCCGTCGGGACGACCCACCATCACCGACGGGGTGCAGAGCGGCGATGTGCTGGACGACCGCGCGATGCTGTGGAGCCGTGCCGACCGCCCGGCGCGGTTGCGGGTGGAATGGGACACCCGCCCAAGCCTGCGTCAGGCGCGGCGCGTGGACGGCACGATCGCATCGGCGGCGCACGACTTCACCGCACGTGCGGACCTGAGCGGCCTGCCACGCGACCAGGACATCTTCTATCGCGTGCGTTTCGAAGATGCCGACAGCGGTGTGTTGAGCGCGCCCGTCCACGGCCATCTGCGCAGCGCACCGCAGGCGCGTGGCGATGTGCGCTTTGTCTGGAGCGGCGACACGGTTGGCCAGGGCTTCGGCATCAACCCGGACATCGGCGGCATGCGCATCTACTCGGCGATGCGCGAGCGCAATCCGGATTTCTTCCTGCACAGCGGCGACACCATCTACGCCGACAGCCCGATCCCGGCCGAGCTGACGGTGGAAGACGGCAAGCGCTGGCGCAATCTCACCACCGCGGCCAAAAGCAAGGTGGCCGAAACGCTGGACGAATTTCGCGGCAACTATCGCTACAACCTGCTCGATGCGCACGTGCGCCGCTTCAATGCCGAGGTGCCGCAACTGTGGCAATGGGACGACCACGAAACCACCAACAATTGGTCGCCCGGCAAGCAACTGGATGCGCGCTATCAGGTGCGCGACATCGACGTGCTGGCCAGGCGCGCCCGCCAGGCGTTTCTGGAATACGCGCCGATGCGCGGCGTGCGCGCCGACGGCAGCGGGCGTATCTACCGCAAGATTGCCTACGGCCCGTTGCTGGATGTGTTCGTGCTGGACATGCGCAGCTACCGCGGCGCCAACAGCGACAACCTGCAACCGCGGCCCGGTCCCGATGCCGCGTTTCTCGGGCCGGAGCAACTGGCGTGGTTGCAGCGCGAACTGGCCGGCTCGCGCGCGCAATGGAAGGTGATTGCCGCCGACATGCCGATCGGCCTGCAGGTGCCAGATGGCGAAGATGGAAACGGGCGCCCGCGCTGGGAGGCGATTGCCAATGGCGACCCCGGCGTGCCACGTGGCCGCGAACAGGAAATCGCCACGCTGTTGCGCTTCATCAGCCGCGCACGCATCCGCAATACGGTGTGGCTCACCGCCGACGTGCATTACTGCGCGGCGCACTACTATCACCCCGATCGCGCCGCGTTTCAGCAGTTCGAACCGTTCTGGGAATTTGTCGGCGGCCCGCTCAATGCCGGCAGTTTCGGGCCCAATGCACTGGATGCCACGTTCGGCCCGAGCGTGGTGTTCCAAAAAGCGCCACCTGCGCCCAACACCTCGCCGCTGGCCGGTTACCAGTTCTTTGGCGAAGTGGACATCGATGGCCGCAGCGGCGTCCTCACGGTGACGTTGCGCGACCTGGATGGGGTGGCGCAGTTCCGTCAACCGATTCTGCCGCACGGCGTGGCGTAGGCCCACGCAGCGGACGGGTTACGCGCCCGCCAACGGATGGAACGCCAATGCCGCGCGACACTCCGGAGCAGCCCACCATTCGTGCAGCTGCCAGTGTTCGGCCTGGCCAAGTTCCGGATCGCACCACTGCAGGCGCAGTGCGCCGTCGGGCGCGGGCGCATACGCAAGCCGGTGCAAGCCGAACGACAGGCCATGCCCATGGGCCTTGAGCAAGGCTTCCTTGGCGCACCACAGCCGGAAGAACAACGCGTGTTGTGCGTCCGGCGCCAGCGCAGCGAGCAAGGCGATTTCATCGCGATGGAAGAAGCGTTGCGCGATCTCCAGCACACGCGGGCGCGCACGAATGCGTTCCAGATCCACGCCCAGTCGCACGCCCTGGCCCAGCCCTACCAGCAGATAGTCGCCGCTGTGGCTCCAACCGGTATCGCGGTCGGGCAGCGCCGGCTGCAACGAGGGACGCCCGCGTGCATCGCGCTGCAATGGCACCACTGCCGGGTCGATGCCCAAGGCCGGGCCGAGCAGCTGACGCGCCTGCGGCTCGCCACGCTCGCCGGGGCGGTGCGGGCGTAGCCACAGCTGCACCGGGCCAACCTGCCAGCTCGCATGCGCTGTCACGCGCCGTGCACCAAGCCGAACATTCGGCCACATCGTTCATCGCGCTCGACAGCTGCTTCACGCGCAGCTGCGTTGAATGGCGCCCATGCACCACTTCCGGTGCACGCGAACATGGAGATCAGCAACATGGGCATCATCATCTGGTTGATCGTCGGCGGCATCGTGGGTTGGCTGGCCAGCATCATCATGCGCCGCGACGCGCAGCAGGGCATCATCCTCAATGTGGTGGTGGGCATCGTGGGCGCACTGATCGCCGGTTTCCTGTTTGGTGGCGGCATCAACCAGGCCATTACGCTGTGGACCTTCGTGTGGTCGCTGGTGGGTGCGGTGATCTTGCTGGCCATCCTCAATCTGGTGACCCGCGGCCGCCTGCGCTAACGCAGCGCCTCACACAGCTCTCGCGTCGCGCAACGCCCGGGCCTGCCCGGGCGTTGTCGTTTCAGCCTTTCGCGGCAATGCGATCGGCCGGGTGGTGCACGCCGTCTTCCACCGGCACGGCGATGTTCAACGCATACGGATTGACGCCTTCCAGGCAGCCGACGTTATAGCCGTATTCATTGGGATTGGAGCGGCGCCGGTGATGGGTGTAGATGCCGCACACGCCGCAGAAATAATGCGCTGCGGTCTGCGTGTTGAATTGATACAGCTGCAGCACTTCCTCGCCCTGCACCACATGCAGGCCATCGAGGGTGACCGACGCGACGATGGCGCCGCGCCGGCGGCACATCGAGCAATCGCAGCGGCGTGGATCGAGCAGGCCATGCGGCAGATCCAGATCGATTTGCACTGCACCGCAGTGGCAACTCAGGCGATGCACCGGCCCCAGCGTGACATCGCCCACCTTGTGCGTGCTCCGACGCAGATGCCGCTCGCTCATGCGCCGACCTCCGCCAGCCGCACCCACGCCGGCGCATGGTCACTGGGCCGCTCCCAGGTCCGCGGTTCGCGATCGATGCCCGATTCCACCGCGCGCGTGCGCAACGCGTCCGAGATCAGGGTCAGGTCGATACGCAAGCCCAGATTGCGGCGGAAACCGGCCTGGCGGTAATCCCACCAACTGAAGTGCTCGGCGTCCTGGTTGTGCAACCGGAACGCGTCGTGCAAGCCCAGCGCCAGCAGTTTGTCCAACGCGGCGCGCTCGTCGGTCGAGGTGAGGATGTGGTGCTCGTTCCACACCGTTGCATCGTGCACGTCGCGCGCGTCCGGGGCGATGTTGAAGTCGCCCAGCACCACCAGCTGCGGGTACCGCTGCAGCTCCTGCGCGATCCAGTCGTGCGCTGCGGCGAGCCAGCGCAGTTTGTAGGCGTACTTGTCGGTGCCCACGTCCTGGCCGTTGACCACATACAGATTGATGATGCGCACGCCATCCACCGTGGCGGCGATGACGCGCTGCTGCACATCGTCGAGCCCGGGGATGCCCATCTGCACGTCAACTGCCGGCGAGCGCGACAGGATCGCCACGCCGTTATAGGTTTTCTGCCCGCAGAACACGCTGCGGTAGCCCAGTGCCGCCAGCGCTGCATCGGGGAACTTGCGGTCTTCCAGCTTGGTTTCCTGGATGCCCACCACATCCGGCGCAAACGCGGCGAGCCACTGTTGCAGGTGCGGCAGGCGCACATTGAGCGAGTTGACGTTCCAGGAGGCAATCTTCATGGCGCGGACCGTGGTTCAAACCACCAATGGTACCGCGCCATGCGTCGCCCTCAGGACGGTGGAGCCCGGCGTGGCGGAACCGGGCTATTCCGCCACGCGCTGCCGTGCCGTGTGTGGGAAGGCGCGCGTGCCGGCCTGGCGTGCGTCATCGACGCCACCCTGTGAGCTGGCGCACTGGATCAGCGCAACTGACGCGCTTGCCGCCGACCGTTGGCGAGCGGCCTGCGCCTATGCGCGGGCGCTGCCGGTCGGGCGCCGCCGCCCGTGAGCGAAGGCACGAGGCGGGCACCTGCACCGGACAGCCGCCATCATTCAATCACTTGGCGTGAAGCAACCCGCCCGGTCGAAGTGGATAAGTTGGCCTGACCCCCATGAGACCGCCGGCCATGCCGTCATCCGCCGCAGTCGCGTCGCCACCGCAGTCGCCTGCCTTCCCCGGCCTGAGCCTTGACGAGCGCGACATGCTCGACCGCCTGCGTCTGGCCGGCCTACTCACCCGTGCCGACCTCAGCCGTGGCACCGGAGTGTGCACGCACCACCGCGAACACGCAGCCACCTGGGCCAGGTCCGTGCGGGCATCTCGCACATGTCCCTGGCCGGGCCGCCCCAACAGCGGCCGCATCGCCAAAACGCAGAACGCCGGCACTGGGCCGGCGTTCTGCGATCACAGCAACCATCAACCCGTCGATCAATGACCGGAGGCGCCACTGGCACCCAGGCCGGTTTCGGCACGGATCTGCTGCGCCTTGAAGGCAGCGCGTTCGTTGGCGGCCTGCGGGCTGCGATCCAGCACCGAGAACAACCAGATGCCGACAAAACCAATCGTCATCGAGAACAGCGCCGGCGAGGTGTACGGGAACGGCGCCGAGCCGGCCGCGTTGCCCAGCGTGTCCACCCGCACCGACGGCGACAGGATCGTCAGCACCAGCGAGGAGATCAGGCCGAGGAAACCACCGGTCACTGCACCACGGGTGGTGCAGTTCTTCCACAGCAACGACAGGATCAGCACCGGGAAGTTGGCCGAGGCGGCGATGGCGAAGGCCAGCGACACCATGAAGGCCACGTTCTGCTTCTCGAACACGATGCCCAGCAGCACCGCGATCACGCCCAGCACCAGGGTGGTGGCACGCGAGACCTTGAGCTCCGAACCAGGCGCCGGGTTACCCTTCTTGAGCACCGTGGCATACAGGTCATGCGACACCGCCGAGGCGCCGGACAGGGTCAGGCCGGCCACCACCGCCAGGATGGTGGCGAAGGCCACCGCCGAGATGAAGCCCATGAACACGTTGCCGCCCACCGCGTTACCGACCAGCACCGCCGCCATGTTGGCCGCGCCCTTGCCGCCGTGGATGGTGCCGGTGGCGACATCGGCGAACTGCGGGTTGGTCAACACCAGTGCGATCGCACCGAAGCCGATGATGAAGATCAGGATGTAGAAGTACCCGATCCAGGTGGTGGCCCACAGCACCGACTTGCGTGCCTGCTTGGCATCGGGAACGGTGAAGAAGCGCATCAGGATGTGCGGCAGGCCGGCGGTACCGAACATCAGCGCCATGCCGAAGGAAATCGCCGAAATCGGGTCCTTGACGAAACCGCCCGGCCCCATGATCGACAAGCCTGCTTTTGCTGCATCCTCGGGCGAAGCGCCACCGCTGGCCGCGACCGCGGTTTTCACCCGCACGCCTTCGGCAAACAGCGCCTCGAAGCTGAAGTTGAAATGCCACATGATCGCCACGGCCATGAAGGTCACGCCGGTCAGCAGCAGCACGGCCTTGATGATCTGCACCCAGGTCGTTGCGGTCATGCCGCCGAACAACACGTAGATCATCATCAGCACGCCGACCAGGGTCACCGCCACCCAGTAGTCCAGGCCGAACAGCAACTTGATCAGCGCACCGGCACCGACCATCTGTGCGATCAGATAGAACAGCACCACCACCAAGGTGCCCGACGCCGCAAAGCTGCGGATCGCCGTCGGCGCGAAGCGGTAACCGGCCACGTCGGCGAAGGTGTACTTGCCGAGGTTGCGCAGGCGTTCGGCCATCAGGAAGGTCAGGATGGGCCAGCCGACCAGAAAACCGATCGCATAGATCAGGCCGTCGTAGCCGTTGGCCATCACCGCAGCGGTGATGCCCAGGAACGACGCCGCCGACATGAAGTCGCCAGCGATCGCCAGGCCGTTCTGGAAACCGGTGATGCCACCGCCAGCGGTATAGAAGTCGGCGGCCGACTTGGTCTTGGCCGCCGCCCATTTGGTGATCCACAGGGTGGCCAGCACGAAGAAGCCGAACATGGCGATCGCCACCCAGTTGGTGGGCTGCTTGTCGACCTGGCCCAGGTCGCCGCCGGCGGCCAGCGCGATGCCGGCAGGCATCAGGCCGGCCAGGATCAGGAGAAGGCGCGAAATCTTGCTCATTTGCGGGCTTCCTCCAGGATCTGCGCGGTCAGCTGGTCGTAGGTGTTGTTGGCGCGACGCACGTAGATGGCGGTGATGACGATGGTGAACACCATCACTCCGATCGCGATCGGGATGCCGATCGAGGTCACGCCGGCACCGATCGGCTTGGCGAGGAATTCCTTGTCGAAGGCAATCAGGCCGATGTAGCCGTAATAGGCCAGCAACATCAGTATGGTGAGCGTCCAGCCCAGCGTGTTGCGCTGACGCTTGAGTGCGTGGTACTTCGGATTGGCATCGATCTTGGCGATCAACGCGTCATTCGAGACGGTCATGGTCTGTCTCCTGGTAGAGCGCTGGTAAGACATAAGGCGGCGATGCCCGCTCCACCGCAGTGGAGCAGGCCGCCAGTGGCAGAACGCTAGAAGCTGTACTTGGTGGTGAACTGCAGCCGCGAAATGTCGCCGCTGTCGCCGTTTTCGGCTTCGCGACGGCCGTACATCAGCTCGGCGCCCACATCCACCTTCGGCAACGGCGAATAGAACACGTTGGCGCGAATGCTTTGCTGGGACTTGCTGGCAAGCCCACCGGTATTGGCCAGCGAATGGTCGTAATTCACGCGCGAGTACATGAGGGTGCTGCGCAGCTTGGCGTTGTAGTCATGGCGCCAGGCCACCCAACCGGCAACCGTGGTGACGGTCTGGATATTGCCGTCGATGTCGATCTCCACATCCGAGCCGTTGCCCAGGCCCAGATAGCGTCCCAGGCCCTCGCCGTAGCTGAGCTGGTAACGCAGATCGTTCTTGGAGTTGATGATCCAGCGGCCGCCGCCGGCGATGGCACCGCCGAAGTCGGTGTCGTTGGTCAGCGCGCTGCGGGTGCGGTACTGGCGCGCAATGGCCGACAGACCGAAGGTGCCCCAGGTGCCCTTCCAGTTGTAGCGTGCAGTCAGGTCCGGCATCGCGCCATGGTCCGAGGCCAGGATGGTGTTGCCGCCCTGGTACGGGGTGGTCAGCGTCTCGGGGTTTTCGGCCGACACGCTGAAAGCGCCGCGGGTGTACCGGATCTGGGTCTGACGGCTGAACAACGCACCGTCGGTCGGCCCGACGATGTCGGCCGCTTCCGGCAGGATGGTGGGATCGATGAAGTTGGACCAGGTCTGACCGGCCAGCCAGTTGTTCCAGCTCATGTAGGCGTGCCGCAAGGTACCGCCATACAGATTGTTGACCTGGTTGGCCAGCGCGTTGCCGAAGAAATCCAGTTCGATGAAGGCGGTAAGCTTGTCGCCGTTTTCGGTGACGGTGTCCACGCCCAGATTGAAGCGCGAGAACTTGGCATGGAAGTCGGTATCGGTGCTGGACGCCTGCCCGCCGACCGGCGTCTGGGTCGGGATATACAGGTAACGCCCCACCGCACCCTCAGGCAATGCGCCGTCGCTGGTACGGGTGGTCATGAAGTCGGCCTTGATGAAACCACCGTAACGGAACGTTGTCCCCGGCAACGCGTTCGGCGTGATGCTGGTCAGCTGGATCGGCTTCTTGCCGGCCGGCACCGCCGGTGCAGGCGGCGTCTGCGCCTGCAAGGTGCGCACTTCGGTGACCTGCGTCTGCGTCTGCGCGATCTGGCCCTGCTGCTGTTGCTGCGCAGACACCAGCATCTGGACCTGGCGCTCGAGCTCGGCGATGCGCGCTTCCAGTGCCTTTTCCTTGGACGTCTGGGCGAACGCAGCGCCCGGCAAAATGGTGGCCACGAACAAGGCGGCCGCCAACGGATGGCGCACCAGCGGTGCAATACGGTGTTTCATGGAACCCTCTCCCCAATGAAGGCCTCGCGCTTGATGGCGATGCTGTGCGGAGCGTGAGGCAGTCCGCGCTTCGGAGCCTATTCGCCTTTGGTCGTAGCTGCAACGCAGCATTGCGCAAGATGACCGATGGTCGCACCGCAGCACGCCTGGCATGTGCGTTGGCGCACTCACCCCGGTTACGACCATGGTCTAAGGCGCCGTTGACCGCCGGGACAGAATGGATGCGGCACACTGATTGTCTACCGAGGGCAGCCGCAACGCCCTCTTCCGACAAGTTCATCGCAAGTGAGGGTGCCATGGCTGATGTTTATCCCGTCGATCCCGCGTTCGCCGCCGATGCGCGCGTGACGCGCGAGCAGTACGCCGCGCTGTACCGCGAATCGATCGAACACCCCGAACAGTTCTGGGGCAAGGCCGCGCAGCGGCTCGAATGGTTCAAGCAACCCACCCAGATCAAGGACGTCAGCTACGCGCTGGACGACTTCCATATCCGCTGGTTCGGCGATGGCGAGCTCAACGCCAGCGTCAACTGCCTGGACCGCCAGCTGGCCACACGCGGCGACAAGACCGCACTGCTGTTCGAACCCGACAGCCCGGATGCGGCCTCCTACCCGGTCACCTACCGCGAGTTGTACGAGCGCGTCTGCAAGCTGGGCAATGCGCTGCGCAACCTGGGCGTCAAGAAGGGCGACCGGGTCACCATCTATCTGCCGATGATCGTCGACGCCGCTGTGGCCATGCTCGCCTGCGCGCGCATCGGTGCGGTGCATTCGGTGGTGTTCGGCGGCTTTGCTGCCAACTCGATCGCCGACCGCGTGATCGATTGCCAGAGCAAGCTGATCATCACCGCCGACGAAGGCCTGCGCGGCGGCAAGAAGATTCCGCTCAAGGCAAATGTCGATGCAGCGCTGAAGATTCCCGGCACCGATACGGTGGAAACCGTGCTGGTGGTGCGCCATACCGGTGGCGCAGTGGAGATGCAGGCACCGCGCGATCGCTGGTTCCACGATGTGGTCGACGGCCAGCCGGCCGAGTGCACACCCGAGCGCATGAACGCCGAAGACCCGCTCTTCATCCTCTACACCTCCGGCTCCACCGGCAAACCCAAGGGCGTGTTGCACACCACCGCCGGCTATCTGTTGTTTGCCAGCTACACGCATGAAGTGGTGTTCGACCTGCGCGAGGACGACATCTACTGGTGCACCGCCGACGTGGGCTGGGTCACCGGCCACAGCTACATCGTCTATGGCCCGCTCGCCAATGGCGCCACCGCGGTGATGTTCGAAGGCGTGCCCAATTACCCGAACGTGTCGCGCTTCTGGGAAGTGATCGACAAGCATCAGGTCACCATTTTCTACACCGCACCCACCGCGATTCGCGCGCTGATGCGCGACGGTGCGGAACCGGTCAAAAAGACCTCGCGCAAGAGCCTGCGCCTGCTTGGCAGCGTTGGCGAGCCGATCAATCCGGAAGCCTGGCGCTGGTATTACGAGGTGGTCGGTGACAGCCGTTGCCCGATCGTGGATACGTGGTGGCAGACCGAAACCGGCGGCATCCTGATTTCGCCGCTGGCCGGCGCGGTCGATCTCAAGCCGGGCTCGGCCACCTTGCCGTTCTTCGGCGTGCAGCCGGCGCTGGTCGATGCCGAAGGCAAGATTCTGGAAGGCGCCACCGAAGGTAATCTGGTGCTGCTCGATTCGTGGCCGGGCCAGATGCGTAGCGTGTACGGCGACCACCAGCGCTTTATCGACACCTACTTCCGCACCTATCCGGGCAGCTACTTCACCGGCGACGGCTGCCGTCGCGATGCCGACGGCTACTACTGGATCACCGGCCGCGTGGACGATGTGATCAATGTTTCCGGGCACCGCATCGGCACCGCCGAAGTGGAAAGCGCGCTGGTTTCGCACCCCAAGGTCGCCGAAGCGGCCGTGGTGGGCTTCCCGCATGACGTCAAGGGCCAGGGCATCTATGCCTACGTCACCCTGATCGCCGGGCAGAGCCCGAGCGAAGACCTGCACAAGGAATTGGTCAGCTGGGTGCGCAAGGAGATCGGCCCGATCGCCTCGCCCGACCACTTGCAGTGGGCGCCCGGCCTGCCCAAAACCCGCTCGGGCAAGATCATGCGCCGCATCCTGCGCAAGATCGCCGAGAACGCGCCCGACCAGCTCGGCGACACCTCCACGCTGGCAGATCCGTCGGTAGTGGATTCGCTGGTCAACGAGCGCTTGGCGCGCTGACGCGCCGGGAATGGGGAATCGGGAGTAGGGAATCGGTAGAGCGGTTCCCTGATTGCCGAGAGGGGGATGGCGAGGGGGTTCGCAAGCGGCTCCGTTCTGCCAGCCCTCGCCATCGGCCGATGTCCTTCAACGCTGTCCAATTCGCTCCTGTGTTCTTTTGCTGTCGTTTGCTGCTCGTGCGGTTCGTTGCCCCTGCTTTCTTTGCTGCCTGCTTGCCACGTCTGGCGTTGCTGTTTCTGTTGCCTTTGCCATTCCCGATTCCCCACTCCCGATTCCCGGCCCCCCAATGACCACCCTGCTCATCGCCGACGACCATCCCCTGTTCCGTGAAGCCTTGCGCGGGGCGGTGCAGCGCGTGATGCCGGGGGTCGAACTGTTCGAAGCCGATAACGTGGATGCGCTGTACACCCTGGCCGATGCGCAGCCGGACGCCGATCTGCTGCTGATGGATCTCAACATGCCCGGCGCACAGGGATTCAGCGCGTTGGTGCACATGCGCTCGCTGCATCCGCAGTTGCCGGTGGTGGTGGTCTCCGCACGCGAAGAGCCCACGGTGATGCGGCGCGCGATCGACCACGGCGCGTTCGGCTTCATTCCCAAATCCGCCGATTCGGACACCATCGGGCGGGCGCTGGCCACCGTGCTCGATGGCGAGCGCTGGATCCCGGCCGAAGCGCAAAACCTGCCGCCGACCGACAGCGAGGAACGCGAGGTTGGCCAGCGTCTGCGCGATCTCACGCCACAGCAATTTCGCGTGTTGCAGATGCTGGGCGCGGGGCGCCTCAACAAACAGATCGCCTACGACCTGGGCGTATCCGAAGCCACCATCAAGGCCCATGTCACCGCAATCCTGCGCAAGCTCGGCGTCACCAATCGCACCCAGGCAGTGCTGATGGCCGGCAAGCTCGCCATCGATGCCGACGGCATCGTGCTGCCGCCGCCGGAAGAAGACTGACGCGCGCAGGTGTAGGGCTGCGTGCGTTGGGGTTGATCGGTAACGCTGGGCCGCGTCCGGGTGCGCTCGTGCCCGTGCTCCCGCCACCTCGGCCGTCATCGGTGGTGGGCAATCGACGGACGTGCCATGCAACGCAGCGTGGCACCAACGTAGGAGCGCACCTGGGCACGATGCGCGTTCTCGGCAACGCTTCATTTGCAGAAGACAACCGATGCGCGTTGGCGCATACGATCGTGGTGAGCGTTGCAAGACGCTTCGTCGCGCCCGGCTGCCCTGCTGCTTGTCCGGTTTATTCCGGTGCGCGCACGAACAACACGTTCAAATCGCGCATCGGCACGAAGTTGGCCTGCTTGAACTGGAAGGTCAGCGGGTCGATCTTTTTCAGGTCGCCGTCGAAACACAGGCTCAGGATGTCGCTGGCCGCCTGCTTGCGGATGGTCAGCTGGAAGTCCTTGATCGGGCCGTTCCAGTTCTTGCCGGTCGTGAGCACGTAGCGCAGGTTGGCCCATCCCAACCCGTACTTGCCCTCACGACGCTGCATGCTGGCTTTGGTCGCCGGTTCGATGCAGGTGTCTTTTGCATACGCCTTCAGCAAATAGCTGCTGGGCTGCGGGACGCCGGTAGACAGGCTGGGTGTGTAGGTGTGGCGGATCTGCACGCTTGCCTTGGCAGGAAATTTCTGCTGCCAGACGAAGTAGGCGTTGAGCGTGAAACGCGGTTGCCCATCGCCATCGACCCAGCGCGCGGGCAGCGGCTTGCGCCCCGTCGGCGGCGTGGCCGATTCGGTGAACGCGGCAACATCGTCCTGGGTCCAGCCGGTGGCGGCGAACGCGGTGGAGATGTCGCTGCCGTCATCCAGCAGCACCACCAGCTTGCGCGTGGTGGCAACCGGTTTGCCGTCGGCCCAGAGCTTGAAATCGCTCAGCGCATTATGGTCGGCCATGCCGAAGTACATCGGCGGCATCGGGAAGGCCACCGGCACGCTCAGGTCGCGCTCGCTGGTGTTGGTGAACACATAGTCCACTTGCACGCGTTCTTCGCTGAGCAACAGCGCTTCGCGGTCCATGCTGATGTCGGGCTGATGCAGCAGGCGGATGGTGCCATTGTCGTCGCCGAAACTGCTGTCATTGGCCTGTGCAGCACTGCAGGCACACAGTGCCAGCACACACAGCCGGACGGAAAACGCCATTGCACGCATGAGGTGATCCTTGAAAGACCGGCGTACCCGCGCGCCGGGCCGCACAGCATGCCACGCGCGGGCTCGACCGAATGGTGGGCAGCGCGTCGCGCGACGCGTGCGGCAATGGCGCAGGGTCTGATGTGTTTGTGGTGCTGTCGTGCTTGCTGGTGGCGTTGGCCTGGCCTACGGATCAGCCTGCACGCGAGGCGACGCACCTCGACCGTCCACAGGCGCTCGCTCGCCTTGGTGGCGGCGTTGCTGTGGGGCCCGCTTAGCGTGCTGGGTGATTTGAACGCGCCAGTGCGCTCGCACCGTCATCCGGCCTTCCCTACGCTTGCCACGCCAATGCCGCATGCACGCTTCCATGGCGCGCTGATTGCGCAAATGCCAATCGCGACACCACGCGTCAGTGACAAGCCCAAGCGCGGGGGCGTGATCGCATCCACAACCGCAGACCGTGCGACATCGCAGTTGTCGATATCACCATTGACCATGAGCTGATGCCTGGGCAAGGCTCGAGCACCAAGGACGCTTTGGAGCTGGCATGGCGCGACGTTTCCCCTGGCTCTGGATGGGCCTGCTGGTGGCCTGTGCATTGATTGCGGTGCTGGCGTGGCAGAACCGGCAGCTACGCGTGCAGCAACACTGGCTGCAGACGCGCATCAGCACGCCGTATGACGGCATGTACGTGCCGCGTATCGAAGCGACCGATGGCGATGGCCGACGGCATCTGCTCGGTGCGCCGCATGGGCCGGCGCAGGTGCTGTTCTTTTTCACCACCACCTGCCCGTACTGCCAGCGCTCGGCACCGACCGTGCTGCGGGCAGCGCGGCAGCTGCAGGCCAACCTCCCCGGCCGGCCGCAGCTGCTGGGCGTGTGCCATTGTGATGCCGCGCAGGCTGCGCGCTACGCACATGTGCACGGTTTCGATTTCCCGGTGGTCACGTTGACCGATCGTCGCGCGCTGATGCTGTTCCGCGCACGCAACGTGCCGCTGCTGATGGCCATCGATGGGGAGGGGCGCGTGCGTCATTCGCATCTTGGCGTTTTCGATACCACGGAGCGGGTGCAGGACCTCGTTGCCGCCTTGCGCCGCACGGACGCGCCAGCGGCTTTTGCAACGGTGAAGGAGTAATGCATGAAGAAGCGTTGGGTAAGCTTGCGTAGTGCGTTGATGGCAGCGACCTTTCTGGCCAGCACCGGCTTCGGTGCCTTCCAGGTGATGGCGGTCGATAACGCACAGCCGAAAGTCGAATCGTGTAGTGCATGGGCCTGCAAAGCCGAGTGTCCGGAATTCGGCGGCGACCTGGGCCAGGGCAACGTCTGCTACTGCTGCGGTTAACTGCGATCGATAGAGCGACCGCGTCGCTGCCAGATGGAGCAGGCCGGCGTACGGAATCGGCATGTACCGCGTATCCATGTCGATTCTTGACGCCGTCCGCATCCCGCTGACGCTGTGCGCAAGGCCTCGATGGTCGCTGTTACGCCTGACGGCGAGGTCCCCCCGGGCCTCGCCATTTGACTGTCACGCTGGGTGGCGTGATGCGCGCTCAGCTCAGCGCGCGATAGCGGAAATCGCGCAATACCACCTCGCCTTGCTGCGCGGCATACACGCCAAGCTGCAGGCTGAGAAAACCGCCGAACACGTTGTGATGGAATCCGGAGACTTCCATGCGGGTGGGGTGGCGCGTCCATTGCCGGCCTTCATCGACCGAATACTCGAACCCTACGACCTGGTGATCGTTGGTCAGCCGCACGCGAATGCGCCGATGCGTGTTGGGTGCGCGTGCCCAGACCAGTTCTTCGGAATATTCGTAGGTCTTCATGCTGTCGGCAGTGAAGCCGATGCCGACGAAGGCCTTGTGGTTATAGAACAACACAATGCCGCCTTCGGCATTGCCGACCAGTTCCAGCGTCACCTCTGCCATGTAGGCGCGATCGGGCACGCCGCAGGTCAGTGGCGTGCTGTCGATCGGCGAGCTGCCCGCACAGGCCAGCGTCAGCGCCTTGTTCGCGCGCCGCACCCGCGCCTGTTCGCCGGGCTTGGGCGCATGCAGGCTCCATTGGGTGCCGAACCTGTCGCTGGAAAAATCGTCGGACAACGCCAACCCCGTCGCCGGCACCATGCCGGCGGCAGGCACGCGTGCCGGTGTGCGTAATGGTTTGGACAGATCGCCGCCAGTGGCGCGAAACCAGCCGTCGGCCGTCCACTCGATCGGCTCCAGCAAGGTCTGCCGCCCCAGCGTGCGAAAGCCGTTTTCGTAGCCGTGATAGACCATCCACCAGTCGCCGCGCGGCCCTTCCACCAGCGTGGCATGCCCACGCGACCACCACGGCTCCTGGTCCGATTGGGTGCGCACCAGCGGGTTGCGCGGGCAGTGTTCCCACGGCCCATGCACCGAGCGCGAACGCGCGGCGATGACCATGTGCCCGGTCACCGGCCCGGCAGTGCCGCCGACGGCGGTGACCAGGTACAGCCACCCATCGTGCCAGGTCAGCTTGGGGCCCTCGGGCGCGAAATTCTCCACCACCCAGTGGTCGGGATAGCGCCACGGCGCGTAGGCCGGTTCCAGCTGTCCGTCGGTGGCCAGGCCGTCATCGCGCAGGCGTACCTTGCGGATGCCGTTGACGAACAGATAGCGCTTGCCGTCTTCGCCGACCACGTGACCGGGATCGATGCAGCCGGCGATCTTCAGGTCGATCGGTGCGCTCCACCGCCCGCGGATGTCGTCGGCCCAGATCACGAAGATCGACCAGCCGGTGTCGTCCGGATTGGCCGGGATGTAGATGTAGTAGCGACCGTTGTGCTTGCACAGGTCCAGCGCCCAGATCGTGCCCAGCCCCTGATGCAACGCCGGGCCGATCGGGGTCCAGTTGACCAGATCGGTGGAATGCCACAGCACGATGCCCGGGTAGGAAAAGAACGACGAAAACGTCATGTAGTAGTCGTCGCCATCCTTGAGGATGGTGGGGTCGGGGTGATCGCCGGCCACGATGGGATTGAGATAGGTGCCGTTGCCCAGATCCGCCTTGCGCTGCCCCTCCACACCGCGCGCCCATGGCGGGGTGCCTGCGCACTGTGGCGTCGACGCCTGGGCCGCGGCCGCCAGCGGCGCGACCAGTGCGCCGGCAGCCAGCCCCTTGAACAAGTCCCGCCGTGTCGTGTCTGCCATGCGTCAGCTTCGTCGAAGAAGGCAGGTATCTAGCCGCACCGGCTTTCATGCCGCAACCGCAGGCCGGGCGTTATAGGAACTGGTCATGCCAGTTGCGAAATCCGACATAGCGCCGCCGGCCTCACGACGGTGTGCAGGCCCGGGCACCGCAATGCTGCACTGCAGCGTGATCTGTTCATTGATGATTGCCATATTCATATGCGAACAGTCCGGCACCTGCCGGATGGTGGACGTTGCAATGCTCAGCTTCTGCTCGACGGATTCTTCAAGCCCCCGCACCTGCGCCCTGCTCGCGGAGCGGCGCGCATGAGCGGCGTGGCGCGGCAGCGTCTGGGCGGCACGGACGTGCAGCTGTCTGCACTGGGCTTCGGTGCAGCCCCGATCGGCAACCTGTACACGGAAGTGGACGAAGCAGACGCACTGGCAGCGGTCGCAGGCGCGTTCGAGGCCGGCATTCGCCATTTCGATACCGCGCCCTACTACGGCTACGGGCTGAGCGAAGCGCGTCTGGGTCGTGGCCTGGCCGGTGTGCCGCGCGCGGACTACACGCTGTCGACCAAGGTTGGCCGTTGCGTCTACGACGACGCCCACGCCGTTGCCGGGCGCGACGGTTTTGCGGTGGCCGGGCGGCGTGCCGAGTTCGACTACAGCGCCGACGGCGTACGCCGGGCGTTCGACTCCAGCCTGCAGCGCCTGGGCACCGACTACATCGACGTGCTGCTGCTGCACGACATCGGCGCGCTGACCCACGGCGACAACCACGCCAACGTGCTGCGCCAGGCCTTGGAGGAGGCCTTGCCGGCGATGGCGGAGCTCAAGGCGGCCGGTGCCTGCGGGGCGATCGGGCTGGGCGTCAACGAGCAGGACGTAGCACTGGAGGTGTTGCCGCGTTTTCCGCTCGACTGCGTGATGCTGGCCGGCCGCTACACCCTGCTGGAACAGCACGGCGCGCGCGCGTTGCTGCAGCAGGCGCAGCAACGCGATGTGGCGATCCTGTCGGCCGGCCCGTACAGCTCCGGCCTGCTCAGCGACGCACGCGGCCCCGGCGCCACCTACAACTACGCCCCGGTCGATACCGCCACGCTGCAGCATGCGCAGCGGCTGTACGCGGCCTGCGCGGCGTTCGGGGTGGATATCGGCGCGGCCGCCTTGCAGTTCCCGCTGGCGCACCCGGCGGTGACCACGGTGGTGGCCGGCATGCGCACCGTGGCCGAAGTGCGATCGGCTGCCACGCGGCTTGCGGCTCCGGTGCCATCGGCACTGTGGCAACGCCTGCGCAATGAGGGCCTGCTCGCAGCGGAGTTGCCCACGCCATGAGCCGGGTCGACGCGCACCTGCATTTCTGGCACCTGGCCCGTGGCGATTACCACTGGCTGACGCCCGAGCTGGCACCGCTGTACCGCGACTTCGGCCCGGGTGACGTCAACGCTGCGCTGGACGCGGCCAATGTCGGTCAGGTGGTGGTGGTGCAGGCGGCCGCCACCGAAGCCGAGACCTGTTACCTGTTCGAGCTGGCCCGCGACGATGCGCGCATTGCCGGCGTGGTGGGTTGGGTGGACTTCGCTGCGCCCGATGCCGCTGCACGCATCGGCGCACTTGTGCATGCCGGCGGCGGCGTACTCAAGGGCCTGCGCCCGATGGTGCAGGACATCACCGACGTGCACTGGCTGGCCAGTCCCGCCCTGGATGCCGCCTTCGATGCACTGCTGGCGCACGATCTGGCCTTCGATGCGCTGATTCGTGCCGTGCATGTGCCGGCACTGCAGGCGCGCTTGAAGCGCCATCCGGGCTTGCGCGTGGTGGTCGATCACGGCGGCAAGCCGCAGATTGCGGCCGGCGAGTTCGTTGCCTGGGCCGCCGGCATGGCGGCCCTGGCGCAGCATCCCACTGTGCATTGCAAACTCTCCGGCCTGCTGACCGAAGCCGCGCGCGGCGCGGGCGTGGACGCGCTGGAGCCGTATGTGGCGCACCTGTTCGCCCGCTTCGGCGCGCAGCGGCTGCTATGGGGCAGCGACTGGCCGGTGCTGACCCTGCGCGCCGACTACGCGCACTGGTTCGCGCTCGCCCAGCAACTCGTCACCCGGCATGCCGCCGAGCACGCGGCAGCCATCTTCGGCGACAACGCACGCACGTTCTATCGTCTGCCACGGCCGGCGGCCCCCACCCACGGAACCTCATCGGTATGACTGTCTCGATCTCCACCACACCCAACACCCGCCTGCAGGGCAAGCGCTGCCTGATCACCGCCGCCGGCGCCGGCATCGGGCGCGAAAGCGCGCTGGCCTGTGCACGCGCCGGTGCACAGGTGATTGCCACCGACATCGACGCCGCGGCCTTGCAGGCGCTGGCCGCCGAATCCGATGCCATCACCACCCAGCTGCTCGACGTCACCGACGCCGCCGCGATCAACGCATTGATCGCCGCACACGGCCCGTTCGACGTGCTGTTCAACTGCGCCGGCTTCGTGCATCAGGGCAGCATTCTCGACTGCGACGAGCCGGCATGGCGCCGCTCGTTCTCGATCAATGTCGATGCGATGTACTACACCTGCAAGGCGGTGTTGCCGGGCATGCTCGAACGCGGCCGCGGCAGCATCATCAACATGTCCTCGGTGGCTTCCAGCATCAAGGGCGTGCCCAACCGCTTCGTGTACGGCGTGACCAAGGCCGCGGTGATCGGCCTGAGCAAGGCGATCGCGGCCGACTACGTTGCGCAGGGCGTGCGTTGCAACGCGATCTGCCCGGGCACCATCAAGACGCCGTCGCTGGGCGAACGCGTCAAGGCCCTGGGCGGCGACGAACAGGCGGTGTGGAAGAGCTTCACCGACCGCCAACCGATGGGCCGCCTGGGCGACCCACGCGAGATTGCGCAGCTGGTGGTGTACCTGGCTTCGGACGAATCGTCGTTCACCACCGGCCAGACCCACATCATCGATGGCGGCTGGTCCAACTGAGCACGGCAACGACGCATGCGGCCGCCCGCCACACACGCAGGCGCAGCGATCGCGTGACGCGATCTGTCGCATGTGTCTGCGTCAGGATGCGCACACCGTCCTTACCCACCCGATGCATGCGCGCTAGGTTTGCTAGCCGCTCCCCTTCTCATCTGCAAAGGAAGACCGCATGAAACTCGTACGCATTGGCGCCGAAGGCCACGAACGCCCTGGCCTGATCGACAGCGAAGGCCGCATCCGCGACCTCAGCGGTGTGATCGACGACGTGGCCGGCGAGCATCTCACCAACGCCGGATTGGACAAGCTGCGCGCGCTGGATGTCTCTGCGCTGCCGGTGATCGAAGGCGAGCAGCGTTACGGCGCCGCCGTGGGCCGCATCGGCAAGTTCATCTGCGTAGGCTTGAACTATGCCGACCACGCCGCCGAATCGGGCATGGAAGTGCCCAAGATGCCGATTCTTTTCATGAAAGCCACCACGGCGGTGTGCGGCCCCAATGACACGGTGATCATCCCGCGCGGCTCGGTGAAGAGCGATTGGGAAGTGGAGCTGGGCGTGGTGATCGGCGATGTGGCGCGCGATGTATCGGTGGAGCAAGCGCTGAACCATGTGGCTGGCTACGCGGTGATCAACGACCTGTCCGAGCGCGAGTTCCAGCTCGAACATGGCGGCCAGTGGGTCAAGGGCAAGAGCGCGGACACCTTCGGCCCGATCGGCCCGTGGCTGGTCACCCGCGACGAAATCGCCGACCCGCAGAACCTGTCGATGTGGCTGGAGGTCAACGGCCACCGCTACCAGAACGGCAGCACGCGCACGATGGTGTTCGGCGTGGCCGAACTGGTCAGCCACATCAGCCGCTATATGACGCTGATGCCGGGCGATGTGATCAGCACCGGCACGCCGCCGGGCGTGGGCCTGGGCCAGAAGCCGCCGGTCTACCTCAAGCCCGGCGATGTGATGGAGCTGGAGATCGAAGGCCTGGGTCGTCAGCGCCAGCCGGTGGTGGCGCACCCGCGCGATGCGGCTTGAGGTTCTCTAGAAGGATTGAGGTAGCACTGCACTACATTGCGTACCACCCCTAAGAATTTTTCTTGCGCGAAAGCCGAAGGACTCACGCAACTCGAATCGCACGACAACGCAAAGCCCCTCTCCCATCGGGGCGCCAAGGCACAGCTTGCGCGCCATTGGTGCGCGTGCCTTGAAGCGCCCGCGTTGCTGGCGCGGGCCGGGGCGCGGAGCGGGGGTTGGGGTGAGGGTACGTAGCCACGGAGTCGCGCAATTCGATGTCATGCCGTCTGTTGTTTGGTCTGACATGTAGACGCTCATGCTGACGCATCACAAGCACGTTGCTCTTGCGGAGTTTGCCGCCGCGTTGCATTTCAAAAACGGTGTAGCGCTTCGATGGCAATACACAGCTGGTTGTGCGATCGATTTATTGGGCTGCGTTGCAAAGGCATGAGTCACTGCAGCGCCTCCACATCCCTGGCGCTACGCATTCGTACCCTCACCCCAACCCCTCTCCCAGGTGGGAGAGGGGCTTAAACGCACTTCTCCGCTCACGTATTTCTTCGTCACTTAGTTCTTCCAGCCACTTTTTCCCATCCGTTCCATTTCCCGCCATCCACCGCCAGGACTTTCATGCGCACCATCATCGCCCTCGAAACCCATGACGTCCGCTTCCCCACCTCGCGCGAGCTCGATGGGTCGGACGCGATGAACCCGGATCCGGATTACTCGGCCGCCTATGTGGTGCTGCGCACCGATGCAGCCGATGACCTGGCCGGTTACGGCCTGGTGTTCACCATCGGCCGCGGCAACGACGTGCAGACCGCCGCGGTGGCGGCCCTGGCCGAGCATGTGGTTGGCCTGTCGGTCGACGAGGTCATCGCCGATCTGGGCGCATTCGCGCGCCGGCTCACCAACGACTCGCAGCTGCGCTGGCTGGGCCCGGAAAAGGGCGTGATGCACATGGCCATCGGCGCGGTGATCAACGCCGCCTGGGACCTGGCCGCACGCGCGGCGAAAAAGCCGCTGTGGCGCTTCATCGCCGAACTCACGCCCGAGCAGTTGGTCGACACCATCGACTTCCGCTACCTCACCGACGCGCTCACCCGCGACGAAGCGCTGGCCATCCTGCGCGCTGCGCAGCCGCAGCGCGCGCAGCGCATCGCGCGGCTGATTGAGCAAGGCTACCCCGCCTACACCACCTCGCCCGGCTGGCTCGGCTACTCGGACGAGAAGCTGGTGCGGCTGGCCAAGGAAGCGGTGGCCGACGGCTTCCGCACCATCAAGCTCAAGGTTGGCGCCAACGTGCGCGACGACATCCGTCGCTGCCGCCTGGCGCGCGAAGCGATCGGCCCGGATATCGCCATGGCGGTCGATGCCAATCAGCGCTGGGACGTGGGCCCTGCGATCGACTGGATGCGCCAGCTGGCCGAATTCGACATTGCCTGGATCGAAGAACCCACCAGCCCGGACGACGTGCTCGGCCATGCCGCCATCCGCCAGGGCATCGCTCCGGTGCCGGTGTCTACCGGCGAACACACGCAGAACCGCGTGGTGTTCAAGCAGTTGCTGCAGGCCGGTGCGGTGGACCTGATCCAGATCGATGCCGCGCGCGTGGGCGGGGTCAACGAGAATCTCGCCATCCTGCTGCTGGCCGCCAAGTTCAACGTGCGCGTGTTCCCGCATGCCGGCGGTGTCGGTCTGTGCGAGTTGGTGCAGCATCTGGCCATGGCCGATTTCGTGGCCATCACCGGCAAGATGGAAGACCGCGCCATCGAATTCGTCGACCACCTGCACCAACACTTCCTGGACCCGGTGCGCATTCGCCACGGCCGCTATCTCGCCCCGGAAGCGGCTGGTTTCTCCGCAGAAATGCACGCCGCCTCGATCGCGGAGTTCAGCTATCCGGGTGGACGGTTCTGGGTTGAGGATCTGGCGGCCAGCGCCAAGACCTGAGCCCGCGTTCCCTCATCCGCCCTTCGGGCACCTTCTCCCGCGCGCGGGAGAAGGAGCGGTCCGGGACCGCTCGGCAATTCGGATTGACACATCTCGGCCTGAGCTTTCGGCCATGCAGAACAGCCAACAGCTGGCTAAACCTGCCACGCCTGGATCAACGCGGAGCATGCCCTTCTCCCGCCTGCGGGAGAAGGTGCCCGCAGGGCGGATGAGGGCGCTCTTAGCGCTGCGCGTGGATCGCCTCGCCCAGCGCAAAGATCCGCCCGGCCTGCCGCCATTTCTCGCCTGGGGCGCTGCCGGGCAGCGGTTTCTGAAACCGCCACATCAACTGCTCCCACGCCTGGATGCGCGGGTCGGCGGCATCGCGCGCGGCTTTGGCGGCCGGGTCGTAGTCCTCGCTGACCTCCATCAGCATCACCAGCCGGTCGCCGCTGCGAAAGATCTCCAATTCCAGGATGCCGGCCTGCTGCAGCGAGGCCACTACCTCCGGCCACACCTCGGTGGGCTGATGCCAGCGCTCGTACTCGGCGATCAGCGCTGCATCGTCGTGTAGATCCAGCACATAACAAAGACGCGGCATGCTCAGGCTCCTGCAACGACGGGCGCCGCGCGACGTGCGCGCAACGCGAACGACAAAATCACCGCAAAGCACGCACCCGGCACCACCATCGCCCAGTGGATGCCGGCCATATCCGATACCGCGCCCATCGCCGCCGTAAGCAAGGCACCGCCGATGATGGACATCACCAGCATGGACGAGCCCAGCTTGCGGGCATCGTCGTGCATGCCGTCCAGGCCCAGCGCAAAAATGGTCGGGAACATCACCGACATGAACACGCTGGCCGCCACCAGCGCGTACAGCCCGGTCCAGCCGGGTAGCGCGATGGCCACCGCGCACAAGACCAGATTGATCACGGCAAAACTTGCCAACAGCTTCGCAGGCGCCAGGTAACGCAACAGCGCAGTGCCGATGAAGCGGCCGGCCATGAACAGCACCAGCGAGATGGTCAGATAGGTCGCAGCGGTTTTTTCCGGCGTGCCAGGCACTGCGTCCTGCAGATAGCGGATCAGATAACTCCAGATGCCGACCTGCGCGCCCACGTAAAAGAACTGCGCCACCACCGCAAACACGAACAAGCGGTTACGCAGCAGTTCGCCGAAGCGTGCGCGCCTGGGCGCAACGCCGGTGTCTGCCTCCGGCGCGCCGCTGGGAAAACGCACCAGCGCGATCAGGATCGCCCACAGCACCACCACCGCACCGATGATCAGGTAGGGCATCTGCACGGCCGCCGATTCGGTCGCGAAGAACGCCTCGCGCGCGGCCGGCGCCATCGCTGCCAGTTCGGCCGGGGTGTGCTCCACGCCAGAGAAGATGAAGTGCTGGCCGACCAGCACGCCGGTAATCGAGCCCAGCGGGTTGAACGCCTGCGCAAGATTCAGGCGTCGCGCCGCGCCATCGGCCGGACCGAGGACGGTCACCAGCGGGTTGGCCGTGGTTTCCAGGAACGCCAGGCCGCTGGCGATCACGAACAGCGCCAGCAGGAACAGCCAGTAGGTGTGCACCTGCGCGGCCGGATAGAACAGGAACGCACCGCAGGCGTACAGCAGCAGGCCCAGCACTACCGCGGCCTTGTAGCTGTAGCGGCGCATGAACATCGCCGCCGGCATCGCAAACACGAAATAGCCCATGTAGAACGCGCTCTGCACCAGCCCGGCCTGCAGGTCGGTCAGCTCGAACGCCTTCTTGAACTGCTTGATCAGGATGTCGTTGAGGTTGTTGGCCATGCCCCACAAAAAAAACAGGCTGACGATCAACAACAGCGGAACCATGGCGGTGCGCGCCAGGCTGCCGCGCGGCGACGCGGCAATGTCACTGTGATGCATGCGACCGTTCCCCTCCCAAGGCTGTGGCGCTTGCGTTGCAATCGGGCGAGCGTACTGCGCAGACCAGCGCCATGCAAATATAAAATCTTTGTTTATATTTGCACGAAGAGACCTCCACCGCCGCCGTGCCTGTGATGCCTGTACCCTGGCGCGCCGCACCTTGCCTGGATCCGCAAACGGATGAGCACCGAACCCGCCAAGTACCGCGCACCCGCCCTGGACAAGGGGCTGGACATCCTGGAATTGCTCGCCCGCCAGGCGCAGCCGATGAGCATGGGCGCGATCTCGCAGGGTATCGGGCGCTCGCGCGGGGAGATCTTTCGCATGCTGCAGGTGCTGGAAGAGCGCGGCTACCTCACGCGCGATGGCGAAGGCGATTACGTGCTGACCAACCGGCTGTTCATGCTCGGCATGCAGCAGCCGCACGTGCAGAGCATCAGCGAGGCCGCGTTGCCGGTGATGCGGCGGCTGTCCGATGCGATCTCCCAGCCCTGCCACCTGGTGGCGCCGTCCGGCGACCAGATCGTGGTGATCGCGCAAATGGACGTGCCCAGCGACCTGGGCCTGGTGGTGCGCCCGGGGCATCGTCGCCCGTTGACGCATTCCAGCTCCGGGCTGGTGCTGTTCGCCTTCCAGCAGCCGGAGGTGCAGGCGCGCTGGCTGGACATGCTCGAAGCCAGCGACGTGCCATTCGAGCGCGCGCAGTTCCTGGCCGCCGCCGCGCAGGCGCGCCGCGATGGCTATGCCATGCAGCCCAGCGAGGCAGTGGTGGGCGTGGTCGATCTGACTGCACCGATCCTGCAACGCGGCAGCGCCAGCTACACGCTCACGGTGCCCTTCATCGAACGGCGCCCTGCGCTGGTGAGCCCGCAAGCGGCGTTGCAGGCCCTGTGTGCGGCAACCGCCGAGATTTCCAGCGCGCTGCACTAGCCACGTGCACGCCCGGCACTCGCGCCGTCGCCTGCCATACGCGTTTCCAGGCGCCCGGCTCCTGCGCGATGCCGCATCGCCCGTGCTGCCACTGCGCCGCACGTCGATGCCTGCGATGTAAGAAATGCACACTTATTGGCCAGCTTGAAGAAGCGGGCAGGCCGCACGCATGGCGCCCGGATAGCCACGGCTATAAAGATCAGACCGACCTTCGCGTGCAGTGCAAACGCACCGAACGCGGCAATGCGTTGGTACACTGCGCGCCCCTTGGGGAGTAGCCTGCTTTCGTGCATCGAAAGCGCCTGCATCAACATACTCGGCCAGTGCGCCGTGGTGCAGGCAACCAGTTCGGTTTGGCGAGACCAGCGGCATGCGTGCACGACGACGGTTGGCGCGGGCGCATGCCGTTGTGACCGTGCCCAACCCGAGAGTGTCGATGTCTCCTTTTTCCATTGTGTTGATCGGTTTTGCGATGTCGACCGATGCGTTTGCCGCGGCGATCGGCAAGGGCGCGGCGATGCGCAAACCGCAGTGGCGCGATGCGCTACGCGCCGGCCTGATCTTCGGCTGCATCGAAGCCATCACTCCGGTGATCGGCTGGCTGCTGGGCCGTGCCGCATCCAGTTATGTGTCTGCCTACGATCACTGGATCGCCTTCGTGCTGCTGGGCGCATTGGGCACGCACATGATCGTGGCCGGCCTGCGCAACGGGCCGGAAGAGGCCGAAGACGCAGCCTCCGACACGCCAAAACGGCATGGCGTGCTGGGCTTGGCCACCACCGGCTTTGCCACCAGCATCGATGCGATGGCGGTCGGCGTCAGCCTGGCGTTTCTTGACGTGCATATCGGCGTGGTGGCGGTGGTGGTGGGCCTGTGCACCTTCAGCATGGTCACTGCCGGAGTGATGCTGGGCCGCGCGCTGGGCAATCTGATCGGCAAGCGCGCCGAAATCCTGGGTGGACTGATCCTGGTGATCGTCGGCAGCGTGATTCTCTACGAGCACCTGAGCGGCGCGGCGTAAGCACCTCTCCTCGTAGGAGCGTGCCTGCGCGCGACGGAGCGTTATCGGTAATGCCCAATCGCGCGCAGGCACGCTCCTACGCTGCAGCCGCACCTGTCAGCGTGTCTTTGCATCGTGGTAGGCGCTCAGGAACGCGCGTAACGAGGCCGGTTTCACCGGCTTGGTCAACAGCCGATAACCGCGTTCGCGCGCAAGCTGCTTGAGTTCGTCGCGGCCGTCGGCCGTGAGCAGGGCGCCGGCGATCGGCGCCGGTGCGGCGGCTTGCACGGCATCGAGCGTGTCCAGGCCATCCATGCGGTCGTGCAGGTGGTAATCCACCAGCATCAGGTCCGGCTGTTCGCGCGCACGTTCCAGTGCCTGGTCCACGGTGCTGGCGGTGATCACCTCCACCTGCCAGCGACCGAGCAGCGCGCGCATGCCATCGAGAATTTCGCGGTCGTTATCCACGCACAGCACGCGCAGGCCGGCCAGCGAATCGCCACTGGGCGATGCACGTGCGGCCGTCACCGGCAACAGCGGTGCCGCCGGAACCGGCGCCACACGCGGCAACAGGATCGAGAACATGCTGCCGCGGCCGACCTGGCTGCGCGCGCTCAGGTCGTGGTCGAGCAGGCGCGAGATGCGTTGGCAAATCGACAGGCCCAAGCCCAGGCCCTGCTCGCCCCAATCGAAGGGCTGCTGATAGCGGCGGAATTCTTCGAAGATCTGCCGCATGTGGTGCTCGGGGATGCCAGGGCCGGTGTCCCACACCTGCAGCTCCACCTGCTGCCCGCGCCCGCGCATGCCCAGCACGATGCGGCCCTGGCGCGTGTAGCGCAGCGCATTGGCCAGGAAGTTCTGCATCACCCGGCGCAGCAGGCGGCGGTCGCTGCGCACCCAGATCGGGCGCACATGCACCTGTAGCTGAAGACCACGGCTGGCCGCCACCGGCGCGTATTGCGCGGCCAGCTCGTGCATCAGCGCGCTGGCGTCGAAATCCTCGACCGTGGGACGCAATCCACCGGCATCCAGGCGCGAGACGTCGAGCAAGCCGTCGAGCAATTCTTCGGCCGCACGCAGCGAGGCATCCACGCGTTCGGCCAGATGCCGCTGCTCTTCGTTGTGCTGAAGGCTCTCGCGCAAGGCCGAGGCGAACAGGCGTGCGGCGTTGAGCGGCTGCAACACGTCATGGCTGATGGCCGCCAGAAAGCGGGTCTTGGATTGTTGCGCCAGCTCGGCTTCGCGCGAACGATCGGCCACGCGTTGTTCCAGGTTTTCGTTGGCGTCCAGCAACGCGCGTTCGGCGCGCTTGTAGTCGGTGATGTCGTTGTAGCTGGTGACGTAGCCACCGCCCGGCAGCGCCTGGCCACGCATCTCGATCACCTTGCCGTCGCTGCGGGTGCGTTCGAACACATGCGGCGAGCCGGCGCGCATATGCCGGATACGCCGATCGATCTGGTCTTCGATATCGCCCTCGCCCAGTTCGCCGCGCTCGGCGTTGTAGCGGATCAGATCGGCCACCGGCCGGCCCACATACAACATGCCATCGGGATAGCCGAACAACTGCTGATAACGCCGGTTCCAGGCGGTCAGGCGCATGTCCGGGTCGACCACGCTGACCGCGGCGCTGATGTTTTCCAGCGTGGTGGACAAGATCTCGCGATTGAAGCGCAGCTCCTGGCCGGCTTCGTCCAGCACTGCCACCACTTCGCCCAGTTCCATGCCCGAACCGCGCAACAGGCTGGTCAGCACCAGGCGCGCGGAGGCGGCGCCGATGGAGGCCGCGAGCAGGCGTTCGGTGAACTGTACCCAGGCGCGGTCGGCCACCACGGTGGGCTGCAGCTCGCGTTCCAGCAGCACCGCCTGGTCGACGAAAGCGCGATGCGCGTGCCGCTCGCCCACCACACGCTCGGCCAGCGCCTGCAGATCGGCCACGCGCACATGTCCCGGCCAGTCGCCGGCCACCGCCGGGCGCTGCGCGTACGGATCCAGGAACGGCGCTGCACGCAGCCGTTCGTCCACGCCGGGACGCCAGCGCGCAGAGACCAGCATCATCGCGCCCACGTTGATCAGCAGCGACCAGAACGTGCCATGCGCCAACGGGTCCCAGCCGCGCATGCCGAACAGCTGCTGCGGCTGCAGCCAGGCGATACCGAAGGGCCCGTCCACCAGCCAGTCGGTCTGCAGCCAGCCGGCGCGCGTGGCCGCCGGCAGCAGCAGCGTGTAGATCCAGGTCATGAAGCCGAGCGCCATGCCGGTCTCCACGCCCTTGCGGCTGGCACCGCGCCAATACAGCCCGCCGATCACACCGGGCGCAAACTGCGCCACCGCGGCAAATGCCATCAACCCGTACGCAGCCAGCGTGGTGTCGTTGGCCACGCTGCGGTGATACCCATAGGCAATGAGCGCCAGCAGCAAGATGGCAACACGTCGGATCCACAACACGCGCGAGGCCACCGCCGCGCGCGCATCGGCGCTGCCGCGGCGACGCAGCAGCACCGGCATCACCAGGTCGTTGCTGACCATGGTGGCCAGCGCGATGCTGGCCACGATCACCATGCCGGTGGCCGCCGAAAACCCGCCCACATACGCCACCAGCGCCAGCACCGTGTTGCCCTGGCTCAGTGGCAGGGCCAGCACCACCGCATCGTCGACCACCGCACTGCCCTTGCCGAACAGTGCGATGCCTGCCGAGGCGATCGGCACCACCATCGCCGAGATGATCACCAGATAGGCGCCGAAGAACCAACGCGCACGGCGGATATCGCCAACGTCGCTGCATTCGACCACCGCCACATGGAACTGGCGCGGCAGGCAGATCACGGCCAGAAAACTCAGCAGCGTCTGCGAAATGAAGCCCACCGACGGCGTGTGCTCGAACAGCGTGCGCGCCGAATCGGCGATATGCAGTTGGTGCTCGCTCAACCATAGCCACGCGAACAGCCCCACCGCCACGATGGCGACCAGCTTGATCACCGACTCCAGCGCGATCGCCAGCATCATGCCGCGGTGGTGTTCGGTGGCGTCGACCTGGCGGGTGCCGAACAAGGTGGCGAACAAGGCCATCAGCAATGCCACATACAACGCCGGGTCGGCGAAGATGCCGCGCCCGGCGCTGCTATGCCCGGTCAGCACTTCCAGGCTCATCGCCACCGCTTTGTATTGCAGCGCCAGGTACGGAACGATGCCGATCAGTGCGATCACCGCCACCAACGCGGCCAGCCGGCGCGAACGGCCGTAGCGCGAGGAGATGAAATCGGCGATGGACACGGTATTTTCGGCGCGCGCGATCAGCGCCAGGCGCTCGATGATGCGCCAGCCGAACAGCAGCAACAGCAGCGGGCCCAGATAGATCGGCAGGTAGCCGATGCCATTGCGCACCGCCGAGCCGACCGCGCCGTAAAAGGTCCACGACGAGCAATACACCGCCAGCGCCAGGCTGTAGACCGCCGGCCGCAGCCACGGCCGCTCCGGATACAGCGGGCGGCGGTCGCCCCACCACGCCACCCCGAACAGCAGGGCTGCGTAACCCAGGGACACCAGCAGCAGGATCCAGCTCGAGACCAACATGTCCTCCGACGTGGCGCAGCGCCAGCGGTGGAGTTTACGCAGTCGCGCACATCGGCGTTGCAGGCGCCGCATCCGGGCCGGGCGGCTCTGCGGTGTGGTGCATCGGCATGCGCGTTGCGTCCTGCCGGGCTGCGCAAGACCTTGGTGGCCTGCACTGCCCCCCGCCTTGCCGGGCATTGGCATCGCAGATTGCGCAAACATGCCCGCGCGGACTGGGGGCATATCTGCGGTTGGTGTGCGGCCACCGGCGCGGCGCCCGTGGCCATTCACACATGCCGGCACGGTTGAGCCACACCGCGACCATCGCCGCGCTCGGCGAAACCATGGCCGCGCAAGACGTGACCTGCGCAGGGCTGCGGAGCGTCTACCGAGCAGCCGGGCTTGCCGGCAGGCTTGATGTTAGCGCTAACACAACATACTGTCTGTCCACCTTGAATCGGACGATGTACCCAAAGCATTTCGTTGCTCAATGGCGTCTTGCATGACAGCAATGCCAGGCACAACGTCATCGCTTGCGTCACTGCGCCAGTGCGATCGACTGCTGCAGTGCAACGACGGCAGTCAACGCACCCAGTTGCGCGTCATCATCACGCGATGGAACGCGGCCCCTCGTGCAGGCGTGGCGCAGACCGGTGCGGTGCATCGGCCGCGACCGCCGCTTGGCAGTGCCATCGATCCGTGTGTCGCACCATCCAGAAATCAGCACCGCATGTGGAGAGCCCATGTCCGTTCAAGCAAGAAGCCAGATCTCGTCTAGTGCGCCGTCGGGCGTGCGATCCCTGCTGCTCATCGTGGCCGGCCTTTTCGCCGCCGACGGTGCCTGGGCCTGTCGCACGCCGGTGTCGGTGTGCGAACGCGACAGCGCCGGTGCGCTTGCGCTGATCCGCTCGGACGTACCCGCCACGGTCGTGGTCGATGCCTCGGCCGATTCCGCCGTGCGATCGGTGGCCGACAATTTCGCAGCCGACCTGCAACGGGTTGCCGGCCGCACCAGTGGCGTGAGCACCGATCTGGCAGGCGTCCGCGGAACGGCCGTGATCGTGGGCACGCTCGGCCAGAGCCCGATCATCGATACGCTGATCGCCGCCGGGAAAATCGACAGGCGCGCCTTGCTGCAACGCTGGGAGGCGTATACGCAGATTGTCGTCGATCGCCCCACGCCGCAGATCGATCGGGCGCTCGTCATCGTCGGCGCCGATCGCCGTGGCGCGGTCTTCGGTACCTACGATGTCTCGGAGAAGATTGGCGTGTCGCCGTGGTACTGGTTTGCCGACGTCGCAACGGCGCATCGATCCAACCTGTTCATCACCCGCGGCAGCGTGTCCGATGCGCCGAAGGTGCGCTACCGCGGATTCTTCATCAACGACGAAGACCCTGCCTTGAAGGGCTGGGCGACGAAGAAATTCGGTGGCGTCAATGCGAAGATGTACGCGCATGTCTTCGAGCTGGGCCTGCGCATGAAGGCCAACTATCTGTGGCCGGCGATGTGGGGCAAGGCATTCAATGTCGATGACCCCAACAACATGTTGCTGGCCGATCAGATGGGCATCGTCATGGGTACCTCCCATCATGAGCCGATGATGCGCGCGCAGAAGGAGTGGCATCTCAAGAGCATCCCCAACAGCGGCGGCGCCTGGGACTACACCCGCAATGCCGCCAACCTGCGCGCCTTCTGGAAGGGCGGCATTGCGCGAATGATGTCCAAGGGCGGCGGCCAACGCTACGACAGCCTGGTGACCGTCGGCATGCGCGGCGATGGCGACGAACCGATGGCCGAGAGCACGGCCAGCCATTTGCTGGAACAGGTTGTGGCTGACCAGCGCGCCATCATTGCCGATGTGACGAAGGCGCCGGCCGCGCAAACGCCGCAGGTGTGGGCGCTCTACAAGGAAGTGCAGGACTACTACGACCACGGAATGCAGGTGCCCGACGATGTCACGCTGCTGTTTTCCGACGACAACTGGGGCCAGATCCGCCGTCTTCCGGTCACCGACCTGCAGCGCGCCGGTGGGTACGGCGTGTACTACCACTTCGATTATGTGGGGGTGCCGCGCAACTACAAATGGATCAATACCAATCAGGTCGAAAAGATCTGGCAGCAGATGGATCTGGCCTATCGGCGCGGCGCACGGCAACTGTGGGTGGTCAACGTCGGCGATATCAAGCCGATGGAATATCCACTGAGCTTTTTCCTGAAGATGGCCTGGAATCCGGAAGCGATGACGCCCGGCGCACTTGCGGCGTATCCGCAGCAATGGGCGCAGGAATCGTTCGACGCGGCGCATGCCGCACGCATCGGAGAGCTGATCACCCGCTACAGCATGCTGGTTGCGCGGCGAAAGCCGGAATTGGTCGATCAGGACAGCTTCGCCCTGGGCGAAGGTGCGCCGGCCAAGCTGGATGGCGGCGAGTTCGGCGCAATGGTTGCGCAGTGGCAGGCGCTCGAGCAGCGCATGCTCGGCGTCAAGGCGAGCCTGCCTGCCGACCAGCAAGATGCCTATTACCAATTGATCGAATACCCGATCGCGGCAGTTTCCAATCTGTACCAGCTCTATTACGCGGCCGCATGGAACAAGCGCCTGGCCGCTCGCAACGATGCACGTGCCAATTACTTCGCCGACATGGTCGAAACCACCTTCGAGCGCGACAAGGCCCTGACACAGCGCTACCACGCGATCAACGGCGGCAAATGGGACGGCATGATGAATCAGGTCCACATGAGCTATGTGATCTGGAACGACCCGACCCAACAGTCCATGCCCTCGATCAGCCGCGTTGGCGGCGATACGCCGCCCGACCGGATCGCGCGCTCGATCGCATTCGCCCCGCCTGCCCCGCAAACGCCAGGGGTGCTTGCGCTCGAAGCGCCCATGTTCTCGCGGGTCATCGCCAACAAGGGGCTGCAATGGACGGCGATCCCCGCGCTGGGACGAACGCAAGGCGCCCTGGTCGCGCTGCCGCAGGGACAGCCTGCCACCACGGCCGAAGACCGTGTCGCAGTGGAGTACGACGTGGTGGTCACCACGCCGGGCCCTGCGACGCTCGGCCTGTATCTTGCGCCCACACTGGATACGTCCAACCGCGGGCCGCTCCGCCTCGGCGTCTCCATCGACGACGGTCCGGTGACCACCGTCAATTGGGAGCTGCACCCGACCGGCGGGGCACAGAACACGCCCGCCGAAAAAGCCTGGGCAACCGCGGTACGGGACAATGCGGTGTTCGTCTCGGCGCAGATGGGCGCGTTGGCGAAGGGTCGGCACACGATCAAGGTCTTCAGGATCGACGACAACATCGTCCTGGAGAAGCTCGTGCTGAGCACCGTGCCGGTGCCTGCCTCCTATCTGGGGCCAGCGCCGACACGCTGACGCAAGCCAGCTGGAGCGCGTCGCAAGCGCGCTCCAGCCGCTTCAGCCGTCCATTGCCGCCGCCAACGCCGAGGCGGCGACCGGCCCGCGGACTCATCCGGGCAACCGGACCTCGACCCGATACACCTGCCCGCGCGCGATGTTGCCGATGCGCTGCTCCGGACAGAGCGCGCCATCGACCAGTACCTCCATCGCGGTGCGACCCGGCTCGCGCGTCAGCGTGACGTCGAAGTCCGCACCACGGAACTGGCGCCTCGCACGCGCGTGCGGCCAATGCGACGGCAGCTGCGGACGGATCGCCAGCGTATCGCCCTGCCCGACCAGTCCGAACAAGCCCTCCAGCACGCAGCGATACACCCATGCCACCGTGCCGGTGTTGAACAGCTGGCTCGAACGCCCGGCCGTGCGCGGGTATTGATGCCACGCGCCACGGTAGTAGTTGGGCAGCGACACCGGCAGGTGGCCGCGTTGCAGCACATCCTCGCGGGTCGGCCCCGGCAGCAATGCGCGCAGGATTTCCCAGGCGCGGTCGGCCTCGCCAATCTGGTACAGGCTGTACAAATAGAATGCCGCTGCGTGGTTGTACACCGCGCCGTTTTCCGCCGCGCCCGGCCACTTCTGGGTCAGCCGTCCTACGTCATCGCGCATGTGCGTGTACGCCGGCGCCAGCATCACCGGGCCATACGGTGTGTGCAGCTGCTCGCGCACCGCCTCCAGCAGCGCCGCACGTTGCTGTGCATCGGCAGTGCCGGCCAGCAGCGCGAAACTCTGCGGATTGAGATAGATGCGCCCCTCCACATCGTCGGCGATGCCGAAGCGCACTCCGTCGTCGGTGATGCCGCGCGCGTACCAGTTGCCGTCCCACAGCTCACGGTTGGCGTCGGCGTTGATGACGGCAACCGCCTCGCCGAATGCCTGCGCCTGCGCGCTGCGCCCTTGCGCGGTGCAGATCTCCGACCACAGGCGCACTGCATACGCGGTGGCCACGGTGAGCCAGCCGGACACGCCCTTGCCGCGCCAGCCGACCATGTTCATCGGGTCGCACCAGTCGCCCTGCGCGATGAAGCTCAACCCACGTGCATCGCGCGCATCCAGTAGCCACTGCATGGCCGCATCCAGGCGCTCGGCCACGCTCAGGCGCTGCCCGTCATGGGTTTCCACGAGCGCGTCCAGGATGCTGGTATCGCCGGTTTCGGCCAGATAGGCGCTCAAAAAGATCGGCAACCACACGCAATGATCGGTATGCGGCACCTGGTTGATGTATTTGAGCTCGGCGCCTTCCACCAACAAGATGCCGTCCGGCATTGCGCCGCTGGGCTCCTGCTGCGACAGGGCGTGCAACAGCGCCGCGCGTGCGGTGGCAGGCTGCAGGTAGGCCATGCCCATATGGTCCTGCAGATAATTGCGCGTCTGCGGATCGGTGGTCAGGCGATTGACGTCGCCGTGATAGAACACCTGGCGCGGCAACCAATGGTTGACCAGATTATCCAGCGCCGCATCGGGTGTTGCGATCTGCACGCAGCCACGACCGGCCTGCAGATACTCCGCATATTCACGCGCCGCCTGGGCGAAACCGGCTTCGGAGAGATAGCGCGCACGCAGCGCAGCGATTTCGGCATCATCCTTGGCCGGCCCGAATGCGAAGCGATACACGCTGGCCGCATCGGCGTCCAGTGTCAGCCGGTATTGCAACGCGGCGGCAGGCGTTTCGTAGTGCGCATCGTGGTTGCCCAGCTGCTCGGCCTGCACGGCCGAAGGCGCGTGCAACCCGCCCTCGCCTTCGAATGCCATCTGCTGCGCGTCCCAGGCCACCGGCGTCTGCTCGTGCAGCAGGAAGGTGCAGTCCTTGAAATCGCGCTGGCGGAAGTAATCGTCCACCTTTTGATACGGCGCCACGCTACGGCAGACGATTGCGCCCAAGGCCGGCTCGTAACCGCCGGACTGATGCATCCACGACATGTAGCCGACCGGGAAATAGGCATACAGGCTCAGCCTGCGTGCGCGCCCGGACAGGTTGTGCACACGACATTCCCACAGCTCCACCGCATCGTCGGTGGGTAGAGACACGCACAACTCCACCACGATGTCGTCGTGGCGCACCCGCCAGCGCACATCGTGCTTGCCTGCAGAGAATTCAAACGCTTGCGGCTGCGCGCGCACCGGTTCATGCGGCACCGAGTACAACGCGCCGGTGTCTTCGTCCTTGAGATAGAAAAAGCGACCGGGATGATGCGCGTAGTACGGCTGCTCGGGCATCATGAAATTGCGCGCTTCCAGCATCGGCGCATGCGCGTATTTCGATGGCTCCGGCTGCATGAACTGGCCGGTGGCATAACCGCGGCAGGTCAGCTGCACCATCATGCGGCGGTTCCACAGGAAGCCGCCGGCATTGGGCATTGCAGTAGGGCTGTAGAGCGCATAGCGCGCACCATCGGCGCTGGGCGCCATCAGGCTGGACAGCGCATCGGACGTGGCGGGGGGCGTTGCAGACACGGTCAGGGGTGCTCCGGTTCGTCGCGCTTGCGCGCGGCCAGTTCGAGCTGGATGCGGTTCAACAGCCCGTCGTCCAGCGGATAAAAGCGCATGGTCCAGGCCGCCAGCAGCGCAACCGCGCCTGGAATCACTGTCAGCAACAGCACGATGCCGGTCAACGACCCGGTGGACTGCGCGGTATTGGCGACATAGCCCATTGCAGCCAGCACCCAGGCAATGCCGGCCGAGGCCAACGCCCCGCCGAGCTTTTGCGAAAACGTCGCCGCGGCGAACGTCATCGCCGTGGCACGGCGGCCGGTGCGCCATTCGGTGTAGTCGGCGCTATCGGCATACATCGAAAACGCCAACGGCGATTTCGGCCCCAGCGCCAGGCCGATCAGCATGTTCAAGACAAACACCGCCCACACCGCATCGGCCGGCACGAAAAACATCGCACAACTCAGCAGGCCAACAAGCACCATCAGCCAGAACATCAGCTGGCGCTTGTCCCAGCGCCGCGTCAGCAGCGGCGTGATGGCCGCACCCACGCCCAGGGCCACCGAGTAGCTGCCCAGAAACAGGCCGACCAGATCCGGACGTTGTACGTAGTACTTGAGGTAGTACACGCCCGCACCGCCGCGCATGGTGATCGTGATCATGATGATCAACGACAGCACGAACAGTACGCACCACGGTTTGTTCTGCAGCAGGTCGGCGATGTCACGACGAATCGGCGTGCGTTGTTGCGGCGGCGGCTGCACGCGTTCGCGCGTGGTCAGCGCCACGGTGACGAACAACGCCAGCGCCACTGCGCCATACAGCAGCATCGTGCGTTGCCATCCTAGCGCATCGTTGCCTGCGCCGAACCAGCGCACCAGGTCCATCGTGAAGTAATTGACCAACGTGGTCCCTGCAAATGCACCGATGAAACGCAGGCTGATCAGACCGGTACGCTGCTGGCTGTCGGCGGTGATCACGCCGGATAGTGCCGAGTACGGAATGCTCACCACCGTGTAGGCCAGCATCATCACCAGGAAGGTGATCGTGGCCCACCACATACGCCCATGCTGGTCCAGATCCGGCGTGGTGTAGGCAAGCACGCCGGCAGCAGCCATCGGCAACGCACCCCACAACAGGTACGGGCGGAACTTGCCCAGCCGGCTGCGCGTGCGGTCGGCCAATGCGCCCATCGCCGGGTCGGCGATCGCATCGGCGATCTTGGTCAACAGGATCATGGTGCCGACTGCAGCCGCCGGCAGGTGCATGGTGTCGGTGTAGAAGATCAGCAAGAACGCCGAGATGTTGGCCCAGTACAGATTCAGACCCAGATCGCCGGCACCATAGCCCAGCTTTTCGCGCCAGCGCAGGCGCGCCGATGCAGGAGACGTTGCGGGCGATGACGTCATCGACACACCTTCAAATGCGTTGTACCCGGCCGAGCACGCCGTTACGCTGGGTGCCCGCGCACCTGGCGAGGAGCGCCGACGCTACACCACGCATCGGCTGCCGCCAACGTGAAATCCATTCGAATGCCGAATCGATCCAGAGATATAACCTGACGTGATGGACACCGCCACACATGCCACGCCCGCGTCCGCTTCGCCGCTTGCCATCGTGGTGATGGGCGTGTCGGGCAGCGGCAAGACCACCATTGCACACGCGCTGGCAGCGCATTACCGCTTCCGTTTTCTGGATGCCGACGACTACCACAGCGTGGCAGCACGCGCGCAGATGGCGGCCGGCCAACCGCTCACCGACGCGATGCGCCTGCCGTGGGTAGAACTGCTATCGGCCACGCTGCGCGATTGCGTACAGGCCGGCGAATCGGTGGTGCTGGCCTTCTCCGGTTTGCGCAGCGCGCATCGCCAACTGCTGCGCAACAGCGGCGTGCCGATGCGCTTTGTGTTCCTGCATGCGGCCCCGCACGTGATCGCCGCCCGCCTGAGCAACCGCGCAGGCCACTTCATGCCACCCACCTTGCTCGACAGCCAGCTGCAGACATTGGAGCTGCCGTTGGACGAAGCGGACGTGGTGTCGGTGGACGTGGACGCCAGCGTGCCAGCGGTTGTGCAGGATGCGATCGCACAGCTGGCAGCGATCGATCCCGCTGCAGTGCAACACGCTTCGCGCGCGTCGGAGCGGGTGTAAGCGGACGCAGACCATTTGCGTGATGCGTGCAGTGGGTGCCGTCTATGCGTTGTGCGTTGTGCGTTATGCGTCGTGCGTTGTGCGTCGCGAGGCTGCCGCTTCCGTGTCGAGATGGATAACCTGCAGCGATGCGCGGCGCGCAGCGTTACCGCAGTGCAGATCGGTGGTACCCATCACGGCGTAGCGCGCGAAACATCTGCTGTCGCGCTGGCTTGCGTATCCAGCGCGCAGCCGCACGGCCGCACGCCGCTGCGAAGTGCCCGCATCTGCAACGCGCCATGCCCTTCTCCCGCCGGAGAAGGTGTCCCGAAGCGACGGATGAGGGTACGGCCACCCGCATCGCGCATCCCGCCACCGCCGCACGCGGCACGACACGCAACGCGCAATGCAATCGGCCACAGCGCCGATCCCAAACGCCCCATTCGGTACATACCGCAGGACGCTGCCATCGACCGGAGACGCTGCGCACCGGGTTCTCCTCGCGCCCTTCCCCATCGCGTCCATCCGTTGCAAAGACCCACCACACAAGGTTGCGCAACATTTCCTGGTTACTTCTTGCAAACCGCCGTCATCGGCGCATCCTGGGCCAAGCCCGCATCAATCATTTTTTCTATCGCAACCCAGGAAATAGTGATGAATCATCACGATTTGTGCGAATAACGAACCGATTGAACGTAAATTTTTCAAGCTGGTCGCACCAGATGCAAACGGACCCGACCGCTGTCTGAATGCAGGGCCGCGCAGGTGTTGCGCAGTCACGTCAATCGTCCATCGTTCGGTCAGCAGATCCGGGGGGATCCAGCGCTTCCTTCCATCTAGGACATGCCGTGATGACCAATCCCAAACGCCGTTTGCGATTTTGCAGTTTGACGCTCGTTCCTTGCCTGCTCGTCAGTGCCGTGGCTTTCGCGCAGTCTGGCGCCACCACCGCGCAACAGCCGGTATCGTCCCTGGATACCGAGGCATTCGCACGCTCCGGCCAGGTCTGGCGCAGCTTCGGTCAAGACCTTCCCTTCGCCAGCCCCACCAACTGGACCACCGCCGGTGGCGGCTACTTGAACTCGCGTTTCGCACCGGGCGAGTGGAAGATCAATCGCACCACCGCCAAGACGCTCAAACCGGCGTGGACGCTGACCACCACCGGCGACATCTCGGCCACGCCCAGCGTCGAAGGCGGCACCCTGTATGTGCCCGACTGGGGTGGCACGCTGTATAGCGTGGACACGCAAACCGGCAAGCCGAACTGGCAAGCCAAACTGTCCGATTACACCGGCAACGCCAACTCGGTGACGCGCAACACGCCGGCCATCAGCGCCAAGAGCATCATCGTTGGCGACCAGGTCGCCGGCACCTTGCTGGCGCTAGACAAGAAGACCGGCAAGCTGCTGTGGAAGACCACGGTGGAAGCCAACCCGCAGGCGCGCATCACCTCCTCGCCGGTCATCTACGGCAACCGCATCTACGTCGGCGTCTCCTCCGGCGACTGGGGCAACCTGGCGGCCAACCACACCTTCAGCTTCCGCGGCAGCGTGGTGGCGGTGGATCTGAACACCGGCAAGAAGGTATGGCAGTTCTACAACGTGCCCGAGGGTTACACCGGCGCATCGGTGTGGGGCCAGGTGGCCATCGATCCGATCAACCGTCGCCTGTATTTCGGCACCGGCAACAACTACAACATTCCGCAGGGCGTGGGTAACTGCGTTTCAAACGCGCGCTCCTATCGCGGCAGCGAACTCACCGTGCAGGATGAGCTCAACTGCATGGCGCCGGACAACTACGTCGATTCGGTGATTTCGTTGAATCTGGATACCGGCAAATTGATCTGGGCCAACCGTGCACAGGGATACGATGCGTGGAACCTGTCCTGCATCGTGGCGCCGACCAACGGTCTGTGCCCCAACACGCAGGCAACCAACCTGACCGGCCCGGATTACGACTTTGGCGGTGCCGGCGTGCAACTGTTTGCCGTGCCGCGCAACGGCAGGTTGCAGCAGTTGGTCGGCGCTGGTCAGAAGAGCGGCATCTACTGGGCCTTCGACGCCAAGACCGGCGCCAAGGTCTGGTCGACCCAGGTCGGCCCCGGCGGCACCACCGGTGGCGTGGAATGGGGTACCGCGTTCGACCCGTACAAGTCGCAGATCTACGTGGCCATCAACAACAACTCCAACGCCACCTATACGTTGGGGCCGGCGAACGTGCAGACCCATAACGGCGGTTCGTGGGCCGCGCTGGACGCGGCAACCGGCAAGATCAAATGGCAGGTCAAGGTGCCCGGCATCAACCCGGTGAATCCGACCGTGCCGGCGGGCGGCCAGGGCTCGCTGACGGTGTCGCCGAACCTGCTGTATGCGGGCTCGATGGCCGGCAATATGGTGGCACTGGACGCCGACACCGGCGCCACCGTGTGGAACTACAACGCCAGCGGCTCGGTGATCAGTTCGCCGGCCATCGCAAACGGCGCGCTGTATTGGGGCGCCGGCTACGGCCGCTTCAACTTCGGCACGGCGGCCACCGGCAACCAGCTGACCAAGTTCGTGCCGGACAACGCAGCAGCCAAGTAAGCGGAGTTCGCAGGACGGCAGTGACGCGTCCTGTCTGCAACACGACACTGCCGCCTTCGGGCGGCAGTGTCTTTCAGTGATTGTTGTTGGGCTGGTGTGGCTGCAAACGCTGCACGGCGTGAGCCGCAATGCGGTGCGGAATCGTCTGCAGCGATGACGCCGCGTCCACGCGCCAAACACAGCGCGGCAAACTAAACGTCGCCAGTGGTTGCCAGGTGCGTAGGACAGCGTGCAGCAACCGCAGCGTCCACATGCCATGCCGGGCGAGCAGAGGCCGCACCCGCCGAGTGGCTGCTAGTGGCTGCCGCACACGCGGTTGTAGCTGCTCCAGGCTCCCAGTTACAACCGCGTGACCTGGCATAGGCGAATCTGCCCTGCTTCCAGGCCGTGTGCCTCGGCCGCACGGCGGCGCAGCGCGCGCACCAGCGCGGCTGCGTCCAGTTCGCCATCGGCCGGCACGTCCACGCTGTGCGCCAGTTGCCCCCATAGCACCGGCCGACCATCGCAGTAGCCCTCGTAGTCGGCGAAGTAATGCAGCTGGCGCCGCTCAGGTCCCGACGTGGACATCGCCTTGAATCTCCGTGCAGCCCAGATGTTCCAGCGCGATCTCCAGCCCCAACAGATAGCTCTGCGCGCAGTAGCCACGCACCGTGGCGATGCACTGCCCCAAACCGTGCGGCAGGCAGCGTTCCGGACGGTCCACGCTGTCGTCGTGCGTTTCGACATAGGGGTAAGGCAATTGGCTCAACACGCGATGCAACCGCGTACTGTCCACGCAGCTGCCCGGATCGATCAGCGCAATCTCCATCCGCGCCTGGCCGGCCACACGCAGCGCATCCAGCAGTTCCTGTTCCGAGCCACAGGCACGCAAGGCCACCGTCTTGCCCGCGTCCCCGGCACACGCCACCAATTGGCGAATGACGGCGCGCGGCAACGGCTGCGGCCCACGCACCTGCGGCATGGCCGCCTCCGGCCCACGCATGATCATGATCGACATGGCGACCTCCTCAGGCAGCAACGCGCAGTGGCGCGTGTATCGGCGGCAGACACCGCGCGGCAATGCCGAGCGACATCGCATATGCACGCGGCGCATCGTGCGGCGTGATCACCACTGCCAATGGCGCATGCTGCGCATGCAGCCACGGCTCCAGTTCCTGATCGGCATCGGTATGCAGCTCGATATACGGCGTGGGCAACGCGTCCACGGCAGCACGCAAGGCTCGCGCACAACTGCGCTCGGACAAGGGCAGATCGCCCGAATCCAGCAACACCAGCTCCACCTCGGCATCGCCACCGGCCGCATGCAGCTCGGCAATCAAGCGATCCACATCGGCACACGCCAACGTGCGCAACGCACGGCCAGCACACTCAGGCAACTGCATCGTCACCGACGGTGCCGGATCGGCCTGAGGACCGCGCAAAATCAGGATACACATCGTGTTCGACTCAACGCACCACAGTGCGGGAGTGCCAAGGTAAATCTGCTGGGCGTAAAGGCGCCATTCGCGCAATGCGGATCAGGCATAAAAACGTTGTATCTGCAGGCCAAATTTATCCAACTCCTGGACCCGGCCTCACCGCAACGTGGAGACGCCGCTCGTATGTTCATCGGCGCTGCAAGGTTGATCGTCAGGGCCGACCAGAGGTCATCGGATTTCAACAGCTTACATAGCGGCCTGGGCCGCCCCGTCATCGGTTTGTCGACTCCCCGCAATTCA
>NZ_JAGHWZ010000009.1:0-385081 GCF_017746015.1 Xanthomonas sp. A1809
AGCGCTGCGCGCTGGCCCTCTGGCGTCAACGCGACCGGATGCGCAGCGTCGAACTCAGCAACGCTCGTGCCCACAACACGCTTGTTGCTGTGGATCTTCTTTGCAGCCAATTCGGTGCGGCGCGTAGCGGCCTGAATGACGCCGATAGATGCATCGAACGCGGACAACTCACGCGATTGCGTGGGCTGTTCCTGCATGCGGATGCGTGCGTTTTTCGAGGTGCATGCAACGCACAAACCACCGGGGAAAAAATAGGCGGTGGGATCGCCGCAAAACGAGCAGGTGCCTGCACTCATCGGCCACCCTTGCGAGCAGCAGAAATGAAGAGGGGCGCAGCCAGCACACACACAACGAAAACGATGAAGGCGACATGCCCGAACAAAGCGAAAAGGCAGACGCCGGCAACAAGTGACACGACGAAATAAGAAGCGGCAAGGAGAAGATCAGCCACGGCGCACCTGCCGTTTCGCATTGGCAACCAGGGCGGCAGCGCGGTCGCTGGAATCCAGAGCTTGGAACACGCGCAGACGCGCGTAGCGGACATAGCCCAGGGCGGCGCGCAGAAACAGAAACGCGACCAGAACGACCAGAATGGCGAAGTTAACGTGATGCGTCACGGATGTTGCCCCCTCCCCTGCCCCTTGACGCGGACCCCGGAGGGGAGCCGGGGGTGCGCGGTGTCGAGTACCACTCGTCACGGGGTGCATATATACTAAAACTCGACACCCACGTCAAGTAAAACTCGATATGCAGACGATAAATAAATTGCTTGACACAGCGCTAAAAGCGTGCAATGAGCCGTCAGACCGCCAGTTGGCGAAGCATCTCGACGTGTCTCCCAGCGCGATATCGCTATGGCGCAAAGGCAAGCCGATCAAGGACGACCACTTGATGGCGTTGATCCACCTAGCTCAAGCGGACCCGGCGATTGCGGTGCTTGTGCGAACGGAAGGCGCTGAAAGCCCGGAGGCGAAGAAGGCCTGGAGCGTAGTGTGGGACAGACTGTCCCCGGTCACTACGGTGATCGGGGCGATGGTTCTGGCGATCGGCATGATGCCGGCGACGAGCAGAGCGAAACCCCTTGATATTCAAAAGCTTGCGCAGCTTGACCGCGCATATTCTGTATATTATGTAAAATCCCATGACTGGTCTGAAGCCGTCACAAGCTAGATTTCCGCCACATCCGCGGCGAGTGCCCCACTTGCGCCTTGAATGCACGCGAAAGCGCTGCCTCGCCGGCGTAGCCCACCTCGTCGGCCAGTTGCTTGAGCGGCCGGCCCTGGCGCAGGCCGCGTTGCACCAGCGCGATGCGCCAATCCTGCAGGTACTGGCCTGGAGTGCAGCCCACCGTGTCGTGAAAGCTGCGGGCAAAGGCGCTGCGCGACATGCCGGCACGGGCGGCCAGCGACTCCAGCGACCAGGGCTGGGCGGGATGTTCGTGGATGCCGACCAGGGCCAGGCGCAGCCGCGCGTCGGCCATGCCGGCCAACATGCCGCCCTTGGCGTGGCCTTGCTCCATCAGTTCGCGGATCACGTGCACCAGCACCACTTCGAAGAGCCGGTTGAGCACTGCCTGCCGCCCGCAGTGCTGTGCGAAGGCTTCTTCGAACAAGGCATGCACCAGCACCGCACCTTGGCGCAGCGCTTCCAGCGGCAGGCAAATGCACGCAGGCAGTGCGCGCACCAATGGATTGGCCGCGCCGCCGCTGAAACTCAGGTGCGCGCAGGCAAAGTCGGCCCCGTGCACCGGGTCGAGGGTCGGCAGGGAATCGTTACGTACAGGGCCAAAAACCACCTAAGCGATTGAAACACAATGATAAAGGCTTTGTCCCGATAGCGGATCTCCCCGTCTATGGGGCCTGTTCAAGGACTTTCGCTGTATAGCTCAGCGGCGCCACTTCCCTATCAAGGTCGAGATGGTAGTCGCCGAAACGATTGATGTGGCTGGTCCGATACGGCGACAGGCCGGCCAGGATCTCGGGCGTCAGTTCAATCCCCTCCTTCCGCATCTCAGCCAAGGTCCGGCTCATGCCCTCCACGTTGTGGAGGATGATCATGTTCGCGACCAGCTGGCTGTACTTGATGATCTTGCGCTGCTCGTGTTGGACGTTCTCAGCAATGATCCCCTGGCTGCCAAAGAACACCCATTTTACGAAGCCGTTGTACTCCTCGCTCTTGTTGGTCGCAGCATGGATCGTTTTCCGAATCTCGTTGTCATCGATGTAGCGCAGCAAGAACAGCGTTCGGACGGCCTTGCCAAGTTCCCGGAAGGCGAAGTACAGCTTGTTCTTCCGGCTGTAGGTGCCCAGCCGGCGCAGGATCGAGGACGCGGTGATTTTCCCCAATCGGATTGAGATCACCACCCGCAGCATGTCGTGGAGATGGGTCGCGATCAGTTGCCAGTCGATGCTGTCTCCGAACAGTGCCTGGATGTTCTTATAGGTCCTGCCAGGTTCGGGCCGAAAGAAAGTCAGATCCTTGATGTTTCGTATCCTGGGCATCAGCTGGATGCCCAGCATGTGGGCCAAACCGAAGACCGGGTAGCTCTGTGCCTGCGTGTCGCCATGGACGATCTCAGGCTGGATGTCGGACGTGTTGGCCAGCAGGCCATCGAGGATGTAGATGCCCTCGTGCACGCCACAGGGAATGAAGTGGCTGAACAGCGCCACATATTTGTCGGACACATGGTAGTAGCCGATGCCGCCGTAGCCGCCATAGCGGATGTGGTACTCCGACAACAGGTTGTCCTCGTAGACGCTCCATTTGGTGCCATCTGCTGAGGCGCTTTTCCCGCTGCCCCAATAGCCCGGCAGGTCGAATTTGTTGTAGGTATTGATGACCTCCACGATGGCCTTCTCAAGCACATCCTCGGTCACGTATTTCAGGTTCAGCCAAGCAACCTGGCGCCGGCTGAAGCCCTTGATCGACCGCGCCGTCTGCGTCGGACCCAAGTTGCAGCCATAGCAAAATAGTGTGGTGATCACACGTCGGGGCAGATCTTCGACTTGGCTCCCGGTGCCGGCGATCGGGTGGAAAAAACGGTGCAGATCCAACCATTGGCTGGCATCGATCAGCACATCGACGATGCTGGACTCTGGAAGCCGTTCGGCGATGAGGCGATCCACGGTGGTAATCGCGCTGGAGACTTCGGCGCGTTGCCCCTTCCGCAGCACCAAGCGCCCATCCAGGATGTCCGCATGCACGTTCTCCGGGAAACGCGCGTCGACCTCATCGGCCAAGGCGGTCAATTGTGCGCGCAACCCCGCCGCGAAAGACTCGGCGTCGGTGGGCAGGCCTGACACCTGGCCATAGGCTTCCAGTTCCTGCGCCAAGGTGGCCTCATCGACCAGCTGCTCGCGGTAATCATCAAAGCGCTCGCTGCTGGGAATGAAGAGATCTCCGGATTTCAGCTCGTCTTTGACCTGCACCAGCACGGCCAGCTCAAAGTACTTCCGGTGCATCCAGCCGGCGCCGGCCGCGCTGGCCCGCTTGCCGAACACGTGCTGACGCCAGAGCTTGGACATCCAGTCGAAGTCCTTTTCTGGGTCCAAACCGAGGGAAGCGACCTCGATCAGCTCACGACGCTGGTTGCGCAGCGAGAGCACGGCTGCGATCAACGGCTCCATGCCGGCATCGTGGCTGGTCGCCCGCAAGTTCATCAGCTCCAGCCCATTGAACAGCAGCGGCCTGACCACGCCATAGGGCTGCAGCATGAAAGGCAGGTAGTTCTTGCCGGCGTAGGCCATATGTTCTTCGCATTCGGCCAGCAAGGTCGACACTTCCGCTTCCAGGCTGTTGTCGATGGCATCCACGCGCTGACTATCGCTGCCGTCGAGCTGATAGGCCTGCAGGATCTCCTTGAGCTGGCCGATGAGGAAGTCGGCCCGCTTGGCATGTTCGAGCTGGTATGCCAGCAGCTTCTGCTGGGCCGTGTTCTCCAGCCCGCGCACCTGCTTGATGAACAACTCGGCGGCATCATCCAGCGTCTTGGCGTGCTGGGCGCGAATGAAGATGGTGGCCAGCGCATAGCGCTTGTCCTCAGCCAATTCGGCCAGTTCGCTGGCGTCATAGGCCCGAGCCATTGCACGGAATTGCTTGAGCTTGGGCACCGGCACATCGATAGGAGGCAGTTGGTCAGCCAACTGCTGCAGCATGCGGATGTGCTGCAGATAAAAACGAACTTCCTTGTTGGTCGGCCGGCCAGGCTCGCGCTTGAGCGATTGCCAGCCAGTAAATCTGGAGCCTTCCGGTGCGCGCAGCAATTCGTCAATGAGCGCGCGCGTGGCAGGCGTCAGTGCGTGACTGATGCTGCGGTAGTACCCCAAATTGACCCGCTCGCGTGCGCCAATGGCGGCCAGCTCCAGGGTGCGGAAGCCTGGCAGTTCGTAGCGGTGGTGCACCAGCTCTTCGAGCAGGACGTTCACGATGTCCGGGATAGTGTGTTTGGTCTGTGCTGCTCCGGTGGCCACTGTGTCCAGCCAAGACAACCCAGCTTTGTCCAAGGGACGCACCCCAATGAACTGCCGCAGCTGCGGCATATGCCGGCGCTGGCTGCCGGAGGCGTCATAGCGTTCGAGCTGGTCGGTGTCCAATACGCGCCCGAGTCGGGCGGCCTTGGCGATGTGCTTCCGGATCCGCTCGGGCACTTCGGCCAACACTGTGAAGTAACCCAAGCGCTGGAAGAGCTTGAGATGGATCAGCACCGCCAGTTGCGGACCCGGCTGGGTGGTCAGCTGCTTGGCGAATGCAATCTCAGCGGCGGTGGGGGTATAGATCTCCTCCAGTTCCTTGGCGGTGGGATCAGGCTTCAGTCGCGGGTAGGCGGTCTCGTGAAGGGTAGCCATTGGATCCGAAGGTTATGAGGGGATCAATCCCAATGCCGGCCGTCGTCTGTATTGAGAGACGCTTCCAGGAAACACTGGTGCGTATCGGCCATGCGGTGCATGTCATCGAGCAACGTGGCCAGGATTTCATCCAGATCCCGATCGGGATCGGTGGGAACAGCTAACCGGTACTCGCTGCTGGCGGTGTTCAGACGCACAGCCTGGAACGGAGCCAAGCAGATATCTTCAATCCGGCCCCGGGCCTTGGCCGCGCCGCGGCCCGCGCGGGCAAACGGGGTCAGCACCATGCGCAGACGGAGCTGCAGCGCAGATTTACTCTCGGGTGCCGGCAGTGCCATCGCCGGTACCGGCGCGGTTGGACTGGGTAGGCTCGCTTCAATGCGGTCCCGGGCAAACGGGTCACGCCCATTCAGGTAGCGCATGGCCGACTGCACATCGCGCCAGCCCACGTACTCCATCAACGCCTTCATGTCCCAGCCTTGGTCGTTGGCCCAGCTGGCAAAGCCTCGACGCAGCGAATGGCTACTGTGGAGCCCCGCATCGGCAAAACCGGCACTGGCCAGCAACTCGCGCAGCAGGCGCACCAAACTGTTGGGATGGAGCCCTTCAGCGCTGACCTGGCCCCATTGGTTGACCGCCCGAAACACCGGCCCTTCTTGCAAGTCAGCCGCCTGCAGCCACGCTTGGGTCGCCTCCACCGGACACAGCCGCGATAACGCCGGCACCTTATAGGTGACGCCGGCCGCCTGCCGATCGCCCTTGCTGCGCGGCAGGAAGCAGGTCATCCCCTGTCCCGGCACTAGCGTGAGGTGGGCCACTTCCAGACGCAGCAGTTCATCGCCACGGAAACCTCGCCAGAATCCGAGCAGCACCAGCGCTCGGTCGCGTTGATGGCGCAGCGCCGCCGCTCCGTCGCCGCGGGCATGCGCCGCAGCAATCGCTGCAGCCAACCAGTCATCGAGCTCGACCAGCCGCCGAATCTGGAGCGGCGCGGCTTGCTTGACCTGCCCGGGGTGCAGGGTCTGGATGCCTTTGAGCACCTTGCGCACCAGCGGCGACCGGGTGGGATCGACAAATCCGTGGTCGCGGTGCCAAGAGGCGATGGCGGCCAGGCGCTGGCGAAGGGTGCTGGTGGCCAGGGTCTGCGCATACGCGGCCAGGTATCGGGCCACGCTGTCAGGTGTCGCTGGGAGGTGGCCTTGCCACTCGACTTCAAAGTGCCGCAGCGCCGACGCATAGCTGCGCACCGTGTTCTGGCGCGTGGCCGCATCGAGGTAGCGGTCCAGTTCGGTCACTGGCGCGTGGCCTCCACAGCGACCGGCTGCCGCAGGGTCGACAGAATGGTGCATTCCGCCCGCTGCCCGCCGTGGCAACTGGCAATCACCCGTTCCAACTCGCTGGCCATGCGCTGCAGGTCGGCCATGCGCGCCCGCACGTCCGTCAGATGGCTGCGTGCCAGCCGATCCACGTCGCCGCACGAAAGCTCCTCATCGCCGGCCAGCTGCAGCAGGCTGCGGACCTCCTCCAGGCTGAAGCCTAGGTCCCGGCCGCGCGCAATGAAGCGCAGCCGCTCGATGTCGGCCGGGCCATAGACCCGGTAGCCATTGCCCGAGCGCCCCGGGCGCGGCAGCAGGCCGATCCGCTCGTAATAGCGGATCGTCTCCAGGTGGCATCCACTGGCGTCGGCAGCCTCACTGATTTTCATTCGTAGTACACTTGACTCCGTAGTAGCTACGGACTTTACGCTGAGCTCGTATTCGCCGCCACTCCGGCCGCGCCGCTGCGTGTGACGACCATGCCACTGCCCATCTCCTTGATTCGCTACTGCCTGATTGCCTTGCTGATCGGCTGGGTTCTGCCCGCTTCCGCTCAGGCGGAGCCTCCCACAGCAGACCTGCGCCAAACGTGGCAGATGCTCGATTACATCGCGGTCGACTACCCCGGCGCGGTCCAGGCCGGCCGCGTTATTGCCCCCAGCGAATACGCCGAAATGAGCGAGTTTGCTGGCGCCGTCCGCAGTCAGCTGGCGGCATTGCCCGGTGGCCCGAACCAGCAGGAGCTGACGGCCCAGGCCGACCGCCTAGTCCAGGCGGTGGCAGAGAAGGCCGACCCTGCGCAGGTAGCAACGTTGGCGCGCGGGCTCGGCACGGCGCTGTTGGCCCACTACCCGATCGGCGCGGTTCCGGCGAGCCCGCCGAAAACCTCCCAGGCCGCGTCCATCTACAGCCAGCAGTGCGCGGCCTGTCACGGCCCCACAGGTCACGGTGATGGCCCCGCCGCGCAAGCGTTAAGTCCGCCGCCGATCGCGTTCACCGATGCCACTCGCGCCGCGCAGCGCACCCCGCTGTCGTTGTACGAGGTCATTTCCCAGGGTGTGCCGGGTACCGGCATGGTCAGCTTCTCTGGGCTGTCAGAAAGTGATCGCTGGGCGTTGGCATTCTATGTGGGCAGCTTGGGGTACTCCTCGCAAGCCAAGGCTCAAGGTGAGGCGTTATGGCGCACCAGTACGGAGGCCCATGCACGCATTCCCACCCTCGAATCGCTGACGCGCACGCGGGAAGCCGATCTTGCCACCACGATGCCCGCTGATCAGGCAAACGCGATCATCGCCTACCTGCGTTCGCAGCCACAGGCTGTCAACGAAGCGGTACCAGGAGCCGATCGCTTTGCGGTGGCGCGGCAGCAACTGGCCGCCAGCCAGCGCGCTTACGCTGTTGAGGACCTGGCTCAAGCCAAAAAGCTTGCGCTCTCGTCCTATCTGGATGGAGTAGAGCCGCTTGAGCCCACGCTGGCCACGCGCAATCCGTCATTGCTGCGAGAGATCGAAACGGCCATGGCAGGCTACCGCGCGCAGCTGGACCAGCATGCGCCCGCGGCTGACGTTGCCGGGCAGGCAGCGCAAATTGCCCAGCTGTTTGATCGGGCGGACTTGGCGCTGCAGGACACCCGAATAGGCGCCAGCACCGCATTTCTGGGCAGCTTTACCATCCTGGTACGCGAAGGACTGGAGGCGCTGTTGATCGTGATTGGCATCGTGGCGTTCTTGCGTAAAGCCGAGCGGTCTGATGTGTTGCCGTATGTGCATGCGGGTTGGATTTGCGCGTTGTTGGCAGGTGCAGCTACCTGGGCAGTGGCCACTTACTTTGTTGATATCAGCGGTGCGAACCGGGAAGTCACTGAGGGCGTCTCGGCATTGTTCGCTGCCGCTGTCCTGCTCAGCGTAGGCATCTGGATGCACCAAAAGAGCCTTGCAGGACGGTGGCAGGAGTACCTGCACGCCAAGCTGACGACCGCGCTGACACGGCGCTCGGCTGTTTTTCTGTTCATGCTGGCCTTTGTCGCGGTGTACCGCGAGGTGTTTGAGACGATCTTGTTCTACATCGCGATGTGGAGCGACCAGGCGTCCACCGCCATCCTCGCAGGCCTGGTGGCGGGAATCGCGGTGTTGGCCGCGGTGGCGTACTCGATGCTGCGCATGAGCAGGCGACTGCCGATTAGCCGGTTCTTTTCGATCAGCTCGATTCTCATCGCGGTGATGGCGGTCATCCTGATCGGTAAAGGCGTGGCCGCGTTGCAGGAAGCCGGCTGGATCTCTCAAACACCGCTCGCGTTGCCGCGCATCGAATGGATCGGCCTGTATCCCACCTGGCAGTCGCTGCTGGCGCAGGTATTGGTAGGCACCGCCGCCATCGTGGGGTTCCTCGCCAATGCTCGTTCCGGTGTGCGTAGACAGCCAGGCGCAAACGAGCAATGAAACAACACAGCAGAGGACCAGGACATGAGTGATTGCGGGTGCCACCACGAGGCCAAGAACAAGGAGGAGCGGCGCATCCTCTGGATCGCCTTGGTGCTGAATGCAGCGATGGCCGTGATCGGCGGCATTGCCGGCTGGATTGCCCATTCCACCGGGCTGCTGGCCGACGCGCTGGACATGCTGTCTGACGCCACCGCCTATGCCATTGGCCTGGTCGCTATCGGGCGCACGGCGCGGTTCAAGGCCAACGCCGCGTGGGTCAGTGGCAGCGTGCTGCTGGTGCTGGGCGTAGGCGTGCTGGTCGAAGTCGGCCGCCGGGTGATGTACGGCGCCGAGCCGGTCAGCGGTTGGATGATAGGTACCGCTCTGGTCTCGCTGGCGGTGAATCTGAAAGTGCTCCGTATGCTCGCCCCATTGAAGTCCGGCGAAGTTCATCTGCGAGCGACCTGGCTGTTCACCCGAGCCGATGTGGTGGCCAACGTTGGGGTGATTCTGGCCGGCCTGTTGGTGTGGTGGCTGGCCAGCCCGTACCCGGATTTTGTGATCGGCGCCCTAATCGGCCTATACGTGATCAAGGAAGCCTTCGAAATCTTGGGCGACGCGCGCCGGGCTCGAGCCGACGCGCGCAACTTACCCGCGTGACAGCACTTGGCCGGCTAAGCAATGCCTACGCGGGCTACAGGTGGCACACCTGACGGTGGACCTCAACATGTCTCGCCAACCCTTGGGACTTGAGGGCAAGCTGCGTCACGCACCTTTGGAAACAGAGAGCGTCACTCGGCCTTGTCAGTACCGGCAAATACCACGTCCGCAGCTGCCCAATATCGGCTGAGCCGGGGTCCGCTGGGCGATCGCATCTGTTAAAGCCTGGAAAGCACGCGTCAGCTACTGCTGGGGTGTCCGCGCTCAGTGCGTGGACGTTGACGTATTGGAGTAATCAGGGGCTCAAACGAAATTGTCTAACGCTCAGAGCTTTGAGTACTATCCTACAAATGTCTATTGTCGCATCACGACTCCGCCGCTACCTGCGCCTTCCGGCGCTGGTGTTGCTGCTGCTCGCGGTGCAGATAAACCCGATCTTCGCTGCCATAGGTGACACGCACGAAGCTGCGCGAGGCCTAGCTGAGCACCTGCACGATCGTGACGAGCAGGTTCTCACTCAGGATGCAGCTCATGACGAAGATGGTCAGGGCGGCGACTTCTTTCACGCTCTAATGCACGCCTCTCACTGCTGTGGCCATCTAAGTGCAATTCCATCTGCATTTGCATTAAGTCTTCCACTGGCAGTGGCGGCCAGCGCGCCTGAGTCCGGACAGTGGCAAGCACGTTCGGTGCGCATTCGTTTCGATATCCGTCCTCCGATCGGTCTGTAATGGTCTATCGCTCTTGCGGGCGATCACTGTTTTGACCTTTTCCGGAGAATTCCCATGTGGTTGCGATTGGCGACACTGGTCGCCTGTGCCTTTGCGCCTGCGCTTTATGCGCAAGAGCAAGTGCCTAGTCAAACGTTAACTCTTCAACAGGCGATCGAACATGTCGCCCAGACCCATCCCGATCTTCGCTTGGTAGACGGCCAGCGTGCTGTGCTGCAGGCCAACTATGACTCGGCAAGCTTCAAGCCTGCCCTGACCATTGGTGCAATGGTCGAAAATGCCCTGGGATCTGGCGCCTATCGCGCATTCGACCAGGCAGAAGTCACCGTAACGCTCGCCGGCACGCTGGAACGCGGTGGCAAGCTTGACGCGCGCAAAGCCTTGGCTCAAGCAAATATCGACAAGTTGGCGCCACAGCGCGAAGTAACGCGACTTGATCTATTGGCTGAGACCGCACGCCGCTACTTGGCTGTCGCTGCGGCTATACGCCAACGCGAGATTGCCGAGCTGGACATCGAGCAGCGCCGCCGTACGGTCGACGCTGCCAAGCGCCGATTTGCGGCAGGTGCATCTCCTGAGTCGGTGGTGCTCACGGCACTAGCTGCATTGGCTGAGGCAGAGCTGGATCGCGATCGCGCTAATCAGGCTGAGAAGGCTGCGCGACAATCGCTTTCATCGCTCTGGAACAGCCTAAGCCCCGCCGCTGGTGCGGTGTCTGGCGATCCCATGGTGTTGCCCAACCTGGAGGACTTCGCTCTGTTGAGTGGCTTTCTGGCGCGTACGCCAGAGCTAGCACAGCTCGCCGGCGAAGGGCGCATTCGGGAGGCGCAGCTGCGCTTGGCCCGAAGTGATGCCACACCTGACATCCAATGGCAGGTCGGTGGCCGGGCCTTTCGCAGTGGCAATGACGTCGGCATCTTGGCGGGCTTCACCATTCCACTAGGCGCGTCGCGTCGCGCACAGCCAGGTATACGTGCGGCGGAAGCAGAACTGGCACTAACAAACGTGGAGCGCGAGGCATTGCTGGTCGGAATGAACTCAGCTCTTGCTACGGCTTATGGTGATTACAGCACTGCACAGCTGGAAGTGCAGCGACTGCAGAGCGATGTTTTGCCTCGACTGGCAAAGGCCGAGACTGCGGCCGACCGGGCCTGGCGCGCAGGAGCCATCAGCTACATGGAGTGGGCGTTGTTACAAGACCAGCGCATCCAAGCGCGGCGGCGTCAGCTCAACGCGGCGCTCTCGGCACAGGCTGCGCTCATCGAAATCCAGCGATTGCTGGGACAACCCATCGTTAAGGCGCAAGGCGCCTCGAATACGGATACCCCTTCGAAATGAAAATCTCCAACCCCATGAACGTGTTGGTGTGGTTTCTCGTGCTTGCCCTTGCAGGCTGCGGAGGCTCGAAGCAGCCGACAGAAACCGAACCCGGTGCGGGTCCTGCGAACACGCAGGGAGATGAGCCAGGCGGGCATGCAGAAGAAGCGGTTGAATCGACCACGATCTCAGCTGCGGATGCGGAGGCAAACGGCGTCAAAGTCGCTGTCGTTGGCAGCGGCAAGGTGGCCAATGAAATCGATGTGCAAGGCGTAATCCGGGTCATCGATGGGAGCGTGGCTCACGTCAGCGCACGCTATCCAGGGCGTGTGGCGGCGCTTCGCGTCAATGTGGGCGACAAAGTCACGGCAGGACAGAATCTCGCCAGTATTGAGAGCAATCTGAGCCTCAGCACATATGGCGTTGTCTCGCCAATCTCGGGAGTGGTGCTAAGTCGTCAAGCGCAGACAGGCGGCGGAGCGGCCGAGGGGCAGACCTTGTTTGAGATCGCTAACTTCAGCCGAGTGTGGGCTGACCTGACTGTCTTTGGGCGCCAAATCAGCGACGTGCGGCCCGGACAGCAAGTCACGTTAGAGAGTCTATATGGTGGACAACAGATCACCACTACGATCGACAGCGTGCTGCCGGGCACGGCCAGCGCATCACAGAGCACAGTAGCGCGATTGACATTGGATAACGCTAAGGACCAATGGCGCCCAGGTATTGCAGTGACTGGCAAGATTGCGACTCGCGCGCGCGACGCCGCTGTAGTCGTCCCACTTCAAGCTATCCAGACAATGGATGGTCATGAAGCAGTGTTTGTTCGCACCGGAGAACTCTACTCCTCTCGCGCCGTGAAATTGGGCGAGAAGGATGCGCGAGTCGTCGAGGTGCTGGATGGCCTAAAAGCTGGCGAAGAGGTTGTCATTGAGCAGAGCTACCTGATCAAGGCAGACATCGAAAAGTCTGGCGCCTCGCACGAGCACTAAGGAGACCGACATGCTAGAAAAAATTATTAGGATCTCCGTCAGCCACAGATGGTTGATGATGGCACTTACTGTTGTGCTGATTGCGGTTGGTGTGTGGAGCTTCAAACAGCTGCCCATTGACGTCACCCCAGACATCACCAACGTCCAAGTGCAGGTCAACACGGCAGCGCCTGGCTATTCGCCGCTAGAAGCAGAGCAACGCATCACCTATGCGGTCGAAACGGCGATGGCCGGCTTGCCGAGAATGGATTACTTCAGATCGATTTCTAGATACGGACTGTCGCAGATTACGGTGGTCTTCAAAGATGGCACCGATATCTACTTCGCTCGCCAGCAAGTGGCCGAACGCCTGCAACAGGTCAAGTCGCAAATTCCTGTCGGCATCGAGCCAACCTTGGGACCAATCGCCACGGGCATGGGGGAAATCTTCTCCTACACGATCGATGCCGATCCAAAAGCACGAAAAGCTGATGGCACGCCTTTTACTGCAACAGATCTACGAACTCTGCAGGACTGGGTAATTCGCCCTCAATTGCGCAACGTGCCTGGTGTCACTGAGGTGAACACGCTCGGCGGTTACAAACGTGAAGTGCACATCACGCCTGATCCGGCTCGCCTGCGTTCACTGGACTTGACTCTGGAGAGTTTAGTCGAAGCGCTACAGAAAAATAACCAAAACGTAGGCGCCGGCTACATCGAGCGCAATGGTCAACAATTTTTGGTGCGGATGCCAGCGCAAGTGGCGGACATCCCGCAAATCGAACAGATCGTCGTGGCCAACCGCGGTGGGGCCGTCATTCGTGTGCAAGACATCGCGCAGGTGGCGGACGGTGCAGAATTGCGCACTGGTGCAGCTACGCAGAACGGACACGAAGTTGTTCTGGGTACGGTTGTGATGTTGGTTGGCTCGAACAGTCGTGACGTGGCACAGGCCGCTGCGGCGCGCTTGAAAGAAGCAGAAAAGAGCTTGCCGAAGGGTGTCACTGCAACACCGGTCTATGACCGCACTGTGCTGGTGGATCGCACGATCAGCACGGTGGCGAAAAATCTGATCGAAGGCGCATTACTCGTCATTGTTATCCTTTTCCTGCTACTAGGAAACTTCCGTGCGGCCTTGATCACTGCTTTGGTGATCCCGCTGGCCATGCTATTCACGCTAACTGGCATGGCCCGTGGCGGGGTTTCAGCCAACCTGATGAGCCTGGGTGCGCTGGACTTCGGCCTGATTGTTGATGGCGCAGTCATCATCATCGAGAACTGCTTACGGCGCTTCGGCGAACGCCAGCACCATCTTGGCCGTCAGATGGACTTGGCTGAACGTTTCGAAGAAACGGCAGCTGCGACCGCCGAGGTGATCCGTCCTAGTCTGTTTGGCCTGGGCATTATTACTGCGGTTTATTTGCCGATCTTCGCGCTTACAGGGGTGGAGGGGAAGATGTTCCACCCGATGGCCATCACTGTAGTGCTGGCGCTGACGGGTGCCATGATCTTGTCGTTGACCTTTGTGCCGGCCGCAATTGCCCTTGCGCTCAGTGGGAAGGTCGATGAGAAGGAAAATCGCATCATGGCCTGGATGCGGCGAGGTTACGAGCCACTGTTGAACTTCAGTCTACGACGTGGTGCGCTGGTCGGCATTGCGGCTGTGGTGTTACTTGGCATCAGCGCATTAATGGCATCGCGGCTAGGCAGCGAATTTGTACCCAGCCTGGATGAAGGCGACATTGCACTGCAGGCGATGCGTATACCCGGCACAAGCCTGACGCAATCGATCGGGATGCAGCGAGTCCTTGAGGAGCGCTTGGCGAAAATGCCCGAGGTTGAACGGGTGTTCTCAAAGATTGGAACATCTGAAGTAGCCTCTGACCCCATGCCACCTTCTGTGGCCGATACATTCGTGATGATCAAGCCGCGCGATCAGTGGCCCAACCCCAAAAAACTAAAAGCCGATCTGGTCTCGGAGGTGGAAAAAAGCTTAGAGACAATTCCGGGGAACAACTATGAGTTCAGTCAGCCGATCCAGATGAGAACGAACGAGCTCATCTCGGGCGTGCGAGCGGACGTGGCCATCAATGTATACGGCGACGACCTGGCGACGTTGCTGCAGATCGGACAGAAGGTTGAACAAGTTGCGAAGAACGTCGCCGGCGCGGCAGATGTCAGGGTCGAACAGGCCAGCGGACTTCCGTTGCTGACAATTGAACCTGATCGGCGAGCCTTAGCGATCTATGGCCTCAGTGCGGATGATGTGCAACGTACGGTTTCCACAGCCGTGGGCGGTGAAGTAGCCGGACAGCTATTTGAAGGTGACCGTCGATTTGATCTGGTAGTCCGGCTGCCCGAATCATTACGACAGAATCCTGCTGCGATAGAGAGCCTGCCGATTCCTCTGCCCGCCGATGCTAGTGCTGCAGCCGGCAGTGTTGCCCGGACAGTGCCGTTAAGTGAGGTAGCCAAGGTGATCGCAAGCGAAGGGGCTAACCAGATCAATCGCTACAACGGCAAACGTCGCATCGCTGTCACTGCAAACGTGCGGGATCGCGACCTGGGTGGCTTTGTGGCCGAACTGCAAAGCCAAGTGGGCAGTAAGGTGCAGGTGCCGAGTGGTTACTGGTTGGAATACGGTGGCAGCTTCGAGCAGCTGATTTCAGCGAGCGAGCGGTTGGCTATTGTTGTGCCGGTGACGCTGGTGTTGATCTTCGCTTTGCTTTTTATGGCTTTTGGCTCGATCAAGGATGCGGCAATCGTTTTCAGTGGAGTACCGCTGGCACTGACTGGTGGCATCCTGGCGCTGACCGTGCGTGGCATCCCCTTGTCCATCTCGGCAGGAATCGGTTTCATTGCGCTGTCCGGCGTGGCAGTGCTTAACGGTCTTGTGTTGATCAGCTTCATCAAGTCTTTGCGCGAAACTGGCACAAGCTTGGCGGATGCTGTGCGCGAGGGCGCGCTAAGCCGACTGCGACCAGTTTTGATGACCGCCCTGGTAGCGTCACTTGGCTTTGTACCCATGGCCTTGAATGTGGGGGCTGGCTCGGAGGTGCAGCGCCCGTTGGCGACGGTAGTGATCGGTGGAATCATTTCATCAACTTTGCTGACACTGGTCGTGCTGCCGGTGCTTTATCGCTGGGTACATAGCAGGTTTGCGAATCGCGCAAGCACGGCGTCCTAAGTCAATCAGTATTGCCCCTGCCGTGAAGTCACGGCCGGGGCCATCGGCTGGGCCCAGCTTCAACTCTGGTCCATGGGAGAACTCAAATGAGTGGAAACCACGATCACGGTGTTTCCGAGGTCAAATTCGAGAAGCCACTATGGTGGGCGCTCGTCCTGACGGCCACGTTTCTGGTCGCGGAAGTCATCGGCGGGCTGATCACTAATAGCCTCGCTTTGCTGTCCGATGCTGCGCACATGATGACCGACGTCATCGCGCTCGGTGTCTCCTTGTTCGCTGTTCGCATGGCCAAGCGGCCTGCAGATCTCAGCAATACTTATGGCTATGCTCGCATGGAGGCACTGGGGGCATTGATCAATGGGGGCCTGTTGTTCCTTGTGGCTTTCTACATCCTGTGGGAGGCAGTGGGCCGCTTTCGGCAGCCTCCAGAGGTTGCTTCAACTGGCATGTTTGTAGTGGCGGTACTTGGGCTGGTCGTCAATCTGATCTCGATGCGCCTATTGAAAGCAGGTAGTGGGGATTCGCTCAATGTTAGAGGTGCATACCTGGAAGTGTGGAGCGACATGCTGGGCTCCATTGGCGTGATCGTGGGCGCAGTCATTATCCGATTCACGGGCTGGACGCTAATCGATCCCATCATTGCTGTCGCGATTGGCCTGTGGGTGCTCCCGCGCACGTGGACCTTGCTGAAAGCAGCCTCACATGTATTGATGCAGGGTGCTCCATCTGGAGTTGCAGTCGAAGACGTGCGCGCTGCACTGATACGCAATCGCAACGTAAGCGAGGTGCATGACCTGCACGTATGGTCACTGTCCAGCAAACGTCCGGTCTTGACCGCGCATGTAGTGTTGCAGAAAGAGAGCGCTCCTTTAGATGAGGTCCGGAGCGAACTCAGCGCGACTGTGGATGAGCTATTTGGGATCGAGGAGATCACCCTACAGATTGAACAAGTGTCATGCGCTGATGAGGGCAATGCGCATGGGCATTCATGAGCGCGCTCGTGCGCTACTGAAGCGACCGCTTATCAGTCCCGAACTTTTAGTCTGGAGCGTCGCAGTCTATGCGGCGCTGATGCTGAATCCCGCGTTTTGGCGGGCAGTCACTGCCTCAGAGGCCTTGAACGGTTTCACAGGCGCAACATCCCGAGTCTGTATTGCGCTCGTTATGGTGGCTCTGAATGTCATTGTGGTACGACTTCTATGTACACGCTGGACAATCAAGCCAGTGCTGATCAGTTTTACTTTGATCACTGCAGTGCTGTCCTATTTCTCGCTCCAGTATGGCGTGCACTTCGACGTAGGTATGGCGCGAAATATCCTGGCAACAGACGCATCCGAATCTAACCAACTATTGACCCGCAACCTAGTTATGGGTGTGGCGTGGTCTGCTAGCTTCCCTATCCTTGTGCTGCTCTTTGTTCAGGTGACCTGGAGACCGCCGCTCGCTTCGCTGCTGCGGGCATTGGGTACGGTCGCCATCGCATTGGTCGTGTTGGTGGGCGCGGCAATCGCCGGATTTAAGGATATCTCGCCGCTAATGCACAACAATCGGGAAATGCGACATCTAATTGCTCCCGAAAACTTGCTGGTCTCATTTGTCCGTGTCGCTGCAAAGGATGGCTTGGGGCCATATCGGGGCCCTCGGACTGTGCTCGCGCCCGATGCGATCCTGACACCTGGACACAGCACGTCTCAGCGGCCTCATGCCCTGATCATCGTTATAGGTGAGACAGTCAGGGCTCAAAACTGGGGCCTGAATGGGTATTCACGGCAGACGACCCCCAGGCTTGTGACAGAAGACGTTACAAACTTTCGTAATGTTCGGGCCTGTGGATCGAGTACAGCGGTCTCATTGCCGTGCATGTTCTCAGCGTTTGGCCGCAGCAATTACGATGAGCAGAAGATTGAACGATCAGAGTCGCTGCTTCACATCCTGGCGCGAGCTGGCGCCGATGTCAGTTGGCGAGACAACCAAGGCGGCTGCAAGGGCGTATGCGATGGCTTGCCGTTTGAGTCGTTCCGTGATCAGCAAGACCCCGCCTTGTGCAGTAGCGAAGGCTGCATGGATCAGATACTGCTTAAAGGCCTACAAGAACGTATCGCTAGCTCGCCCGGTGATGTTGTGATCGTGCTCCACCAATTAGGAAATCACGGGCCTAGCTACTACCAGCGGTATCCGCAGCGGCTCCGCAAGTTCACGCCGGATTGTCGAAGCCCGGACATAGGAGAATGTACCGTCGAGGAGGTCGTTAACGCTTACGACAATGCCATCCTGGCTACTGACGAGATGGTAGCTGCTGCCATTGATCTACTGAAGGGCGTCACCACACACGACAGTGCGTTGATTTATCTATCAGATCACGGTGAATCTCTAGGCGAACGCAATTTGTATCTGCATGGCCTGCCGTATGCGATCGCGCCTGATACCCAAATGAAAGTTCCGATGTTGACGTGGCTATCCGAAGGCATGGCCCGATGGCGCGGGTTGAATCGTCCTTGTCTTGAGCGGCGTGCTCGGGAACCTGCCTCGCACGATAATCTTTTTCATTCGGTTCTGGGTCTAATGCAAGTTGGATCAAAGGTCTACGACCCTCGCAAAGATGTGTTCGCAGGTTGTACAAAATCATGAAGAGGCCGTCAGGAACTGCCGAGGCACGAAGCATGGGGCTGCATTTTCATATCCTGTCAGAGCTCCCGCGCTCTAGAGTGGATGCGTTGCGGCCTACCAGCCGCGTCTGTTGCACTGCCTTGGAGTCCTCGACACTATGAACGAGATGAACATCGAACAAGTTCGTGCGGCGATGTTTACCGACCCCGGTGTGAAGGCGGTGGACGATCTACGCCTGGTCCCCGGGAAAGAACATGGCCGTGCGATCACGGCCACCATCACTGTCGCTGCGCCCTCGGTCGATCTGAATCTGGTGCACGCCGTGATTGCCAAGGTGCTTGCCGATCAATTCGACATTGATCAAGTCATGCTGTGCTTCAACGACCCGGGCCCGGTACCGCCGCCGCCCACCGGCGCGCCGTTAGAGAAGATGTGATCGCTGCCCGTGGCTCTATGCGTCTGCGCTGGCAGGCGCATAGAGCTGATGACCCGGCAGCGCACACGCGCCGGCATACACGAATGCCACGCTCTGGCGTGCTCGGGTGAAGGCCACATAGTATTTCGGTGGCGCGGTGACGCGGGATGCATCGGCCGTGCGCAGGTACAGCGTCAATGGCCCGTTGGGGAAGATCAGTACACGCCCATAGGTCCGGCCCTTGCACTGGCCGAAGTTCACGGCCGGCAACCCATCACACGCTTGCCGCCGGTCGTACCGAAGCACGGTGGGAGCGAATTCCTGCATGTACGCAGCCACATGCTCGGGAGCGATGAGGTAGATGCCATCGTGCCCGGTGACCTCGCCATTGCCTGACTCGGTCCGTGGCATCTGCGGGTAGAGCGCGTCGGCCAAGTCGCAGAGCGTCTGGACACAGCGCAAGCTGATGAGGCGGTGATCGAGCTGGCATAATCCATCCGCTTCCCAAATCCGGAACAACGCTGCCAGGTTCGGCCCGCGATATTGACTATGCCTTTGCGCATAGTTGGTGGCATACGTCGCCTGCCGCGTATCACCTACCAACGTAATGGCGATATCGCTCTTCAACAGCCGCTCGACCAGATCCAGATCGTAGCCGGCCAGGTCCTGGACCTCGTCGATGTAGAGCTCGTCGTACATGGCCGCCAGGCGCGCCATCACTTGACCTTGGGTCAGTTCATCGCATCGCACAGCAAAGTCGGCCGCCCGATCGGAATACATCCGGTTGCCCGCCAGATAGTGTCGCGCGGCTTGGGTGCGTGGGGCCCGATTGTTGGTGAGACCTTCCACGAACAGGATCGTCTCTACCCGAGGCTCGGCGCAAAGCGCAGCTTGGTACGGGCGGATGCACTCGCGCAGCAGAAAGCCATACCAGCTGTGCAAGGTGACATGCGCGGGGACTGCGCCGGCGTGAACCTCAAACGAGCGCCGGATCTCTTCAAGGTTCTCCAGCGTGTAGGTAACAATCGCGATGCGGCGCCCAGGCCGCTCCAAGGCCTGCCGAACCAGCAACGTGGTCTTGCCCGAGCCGGCCGCTGAGAGCAGGACCCGGTTAGGTGATGGCACGCTGGACATAGTCCGGGAACCTGATCGAGTGCCGGCTGTTGAAGATCGCCAGGGCCGTATCGGTCTTGTGACCTTTCATGTACTTGAGCAACGCCACCTCATCGGCGAATGACTTGTCCAGCACGGTGTTGAGCTCGGACACAGAATTGGCTTTTATCAGTTGCTCTTCCAGCGACGGGGCGCTTTCGTCGGAATCGTAGTAGATGGCGTTGGGATAGTCGGCGTAGCGTTCCTGCACAACGGCGATATCGCCATCGTTGTCGGTGATCACCTTGGCTTGAATTCTCAGCCGATCTGCAATCTGCAAGAAGCGCTTGAATGCCAGCGACTTGACCGAAATGATGTCTACGCCATGAGCCATCGGCGCCACGCCGTGGTGGTCGCTGTAGGCACGCTGCACGATCAGCTCATCAGAAGGGCCCTCCACCAGGATTGCCTGCTTGGCCAGGATCAGCCGCAGCGTGTCGTGGCCTGGCAGCTTCATGAAATAGTCGTGTGTATCGCTCGGCAGCTGGTCCAGCTTCATCTGGCCCTGCGCGCTGAACAGGATCACGTTGTCCACGCCCAGCTTGTTCAACACGAAGCTGCTGTGGGTGGCGATGATCACCTGCTGCGCGGTGGAGAGGGTCGCAATCTTGTCGATCAGTTGGGTCATGCTGGAGAAGGACAGATGGTTCTCCGGCTCCTCGATCAGCAGCACGTGGGCCGCCCCTGCCGCGTGCATGGCCAGCTTCATCTTCACCGCGCTCTGTTCCCCCTTGCCGGCCTGGGTGAAGGGGAGCTCATCCAGGTACGGAGACAGGCTGGTTTCCCATGTTGAGCGCGGCGATGTATCCACCCCCACCGTCAGCGCTCGGTGGCTGATGTCCCCGGTGTGCTCGGTCAGGTAGGCATTGATGGCCGCCACATCGGCTTCTTCGGAGAAACTCTGCCGCATGCGACGGAAGCTCAGCGACAGCGAGACGCGCTGCGCAGGCGTCAGTGCCTGCTCGATGATGCCGGCAATATAGCGATCGGCACCGGACAAGGTCTTGATGCCGTGCGTGTCGATGATGGTCGAGTCGAACGGAATACTGCGGGCGGTGACGCCATTGTTGGCGAAGGAATACCATCGCACCGTGTAGTACTCCACCGGCAGGCTGACCGCACCCTGGTGCTGCTGCAGGTAGGCGTTGAACTCCTCGCGGTAGTCGTCGTTGAGCTCGACCAGCAGCCGGATGCCGGCGGTATCTAGGCGCAGGGAGTTGTTGGTGCCGCGTAACGACGCCAGCGCGGCATCGCCGCCCAGATAGGCTTCGATGGAGATCCGTGGCGGCGAGGCCGGCGTGCCTGCTGCAAGCGCCGCGAAGTACTCCCGCACCGTCGGCTGATGGAACAGGTAGGGCGTGAGCTCGTAGGCGAGATTGCGCCCATGCAGCTGGCCGGTGACCACCGCGTGGATGGCCTCCAGCAGAGTGGACTTGCCGACCTCGTTATCGCCCACCACCAAGTTCATGTGGGCGTTGAGCGGCAGGTCCAGATGGCGAAACGACTTGAAGTTGTCGATGACGATACGTTCGATCGGCATGCACAGTCCTTTGATGGCCAACGAGTTCGGTGGCGGCGCCTGCTTGCACCCCGGCTGGCCTCCTTTCCGCTCTGGGCCATACTACCCAGCGATCGCCGGCCTTGGGCGGTTTCGTACCGTTTTGACGACTTGAAATGGCCGAAACGCCGGTTACGCGGGATAATTCCATATTATCCCGCTTGATGTTTAGGCCGCAGGCTCGGCCCTCATTGACGTTGAATAGTACGTAATTACATGGTATGTAATCAATTACGAAATAACCGGAGTGGACGCATGGCTCGGTCTGGCTTGTACAAAAGCGATGTGCAGCGTGCCCGGGACACCCTCCGGGCCGAAGGCAAGAACCCCTCGGTAGACGCCGTCCGCGTAGCGCTGGGCAACACGGGGTCTAAAACCACCATCCACCGCTACCTGAAGGAGCTGGAAGTGGAGGAAGGGCAAGGCCCAGGCGCCAAAATCGCGATCAGCGACGCCCTGCAGGACTTGGTCGGTCGTCTGGCCGAACGGCTGCATGTCGACGCCGAAACGATGGTCGCGCAGGCACAGGAACGGTTCCAGGCCGAGCTGCACGAGCGCACCCAAGCCTTGGAACAGGCCCGGCAAGAGGCCGGGAACCTCAGTGTGCAGCTTCAGCGCACCGAGACAGCTCTGCAGACAGAACGCGAGGCGAGCGAAGCCGCCAGGGGCGAGGTGGCCAGCCGCACCACCGAGCTGGCAAAACTGCAGGAACGCATTGTGGGCCTCACTGCGCGGCTGGCAGAGCACGAAAGTCACGCGCGCTCCCTGGAGCAGAAGCACGAGCATGCCAGGGAAGCCCTTGAGCACTACCGCACCTCGGTTAAAGACCAACGCGAGCAGGAGCAACGCCGGCACGAGCACCAGGTGCAGGAATTGCAGGTCACTCTGCGCCAGGCCAACGAAGCATTGACCGCCAAGAACCACGACCTGGTGCAGCTCAACCGGGAGAACGGCCAGTGGCTGGAGCGTCACACTCGATTGGAAAAGGAGGTGGCGCAGCTGCGCCAGACCATCCAGACGCAACAGGGCGACCTCGATACGCTGCGCCTGACGGCGGTCGAACACCAGGCGCTGCAGGTGCGCTGGGGCCAAGACGCTCAGAGTTTGGACGCCGCTCGGCAGGACCTCGCACAAGCCAGAACCGAGCTGGCCCAGGAGCGCGAACGACGCGAGCAGGCCGAAGCGGAAACCCTGCGCGCCACAGTGCGCCTGAGCACTCTGGAGCCGCTGTTGGCCCAGCTGCAGCCGGCCAGAGCCGGCGGCAAAGGCACCAAGCGGATCTCATCGGAAGAGACGCCGGGGTCATAGCCTAGGAAGAGAACATCAGGCGCCACGATCGCAAGGAGCTTCACCATGAGCGTAGTCACCACCACACCCCCGGAAATCACCCGTGCGGTGCGGCGCTTAACCGATTCGGTCGTACGCGGCGCAGAACCGGTCTATCTCGATGTACGGCCGGAAGCCGACGCGATCGTGCGCGAGTGCTTTCCCAACGTGCAGGCCAAGGTCGCGCGCGACGGTGGTCAGATGCTGTGCGGGTGGCAGCTGTGGGAATGGCCGCACGTGCTGGTCGAGGCAGAATTCCATGCGGTGTGGGTCAGCCCTGAAGGGGAAATGATCGACATCACGCCAAAGCCCGAAGGCGAGAAGCGCATTCTCTTCGTGCCGGACCCGCGCAGACGCTACGAGGGCCTGGCCATCGACAACGTCCGCATGCCATTACGCGATGACCTGCTGATCAAGCACTTCATCCAGATGTCCGAAGCGATCGTCCGGGTGATGAACCGCGGCGAGCGATCATCCCAGTATGGCGAGGTCAGCGTGCCCGCCGATGAAATCCAGCCCCTGCTACAGGCGAGGGATTTCTTGGGCCAGTCACTCGGTGCGGGATTGCGCGAGCATGCACCGTGCCTGTGCGGCAGCGGCAGCAAGTACAAGCGCTGTCATGGGACGCAAGTAGAAGCATTCTTCCGTCGTTGACGGTGGTGCCCCTGGTCGGAATCGAACCAACGTGTACGCGCTTATCTGGCGCGTGCTCTCACCGGGGTATAAGGCCGGCGCTCTGACCATCATGAGCAACAGGGGCGTGATCGATCGATGCGATCACGCCGGTATTCGAAGGTCGAGCTGGCTCAGGCGGTTCATGGGGCAAGCATACCGGGGATGGACGCCATGCCGCTATCCCCGGGCGCGGCGGTAGGAGTGGGCCCACGCCGGAGCAGGGATGCGGTCGGTCGCCACCAGCCAAGCCATCCGCAAGGCCTGCGCGTCCACCAAGGCATGGTGGCGCCTGGCCCTATGTTCCGGATGGGCCGCGAACCAATCTTCCACCAGCAATCCCGGAAGACCTTCCTTCGACATGCGTGTCATGACCGGCGCCGGCCGGGGCCCGCACGCGGCAACCTGGTCATCGGGTAACTCAAACCCATCAAGGGCGTACCGCAGCAGCTGGAGATCGTTCGGGAAATCCGCCATCACTGCCGGCGCGTCGACCTCGCTGAGGAAGGCGCGCAGCTCGGTAGTCAAGACAGCATCAGCCAGGGCTGCGTCGCCGCGGTCTAGCAGCGGGTAGACGCTTTGACGAACGAAGTCGGTGGGAGCCTCGGGCAGGCTGGCTCGCTCAGCGTAGAAAAGGCGGTCTCCACCTTCGTTCACCAGCGCCAGACTCACCAGCTCGCTGCCCGTCACATCGGCCCACTCGGTGTCCAAGAAGTAGTACGTGGTGGTCATGGTTGAATGGTGCCACAGCTCCCTGGGGAGGGCCGCCCCTGGAAGTGCGGCCGAGGGTAGAATTCACCGATCCATCAATCGGTTATCGAAGATCTGGCCGTGTTCGTAACGATTCCCTGCCAACCCTCGGGTCGGTGTCGAAGCGGTGCGCAAGTGCGCGCGGATACAACAGCAAACTGGGCCGGTCGATCTGCAGGTGGCTGCCGTCGCCGTTGTGGACCACCACCGCGCCCTGGCGAATCAGGTGCAGCTGGCCCCGGTCACCACTGTCGAGCTGGTTGATGCCGCACAGCGCGCCGGCATGGAAGACCTCGGCGGTCACCGAGAAATGGCTCAGCAAGGCGGCCAGACGGTCGACCATCTTGGACTCCAGGTAAAGTTTCATGGACGATTTTCGGCCTATCGTATCGCCTTGACGCGCAAAGTCACTCCTGTCGCCGGCGCCCTGCCCGGCTTGTCCAGGAACCGCATCATGAAGACTCCCCTCGCCCTTATTGCCACCACGCTGCTGGCGGCATCGGTTGGCACTGCTGTCGCGGCCGCACCCAGCGACCAGCCGGCGCCATTGCGCCCGGTCGCAGACTTCCTCAAGGCGCTCAACAGCGGTGGCGGCACGCCGATCGAGCAGCTGAGCCCCGCGCAGGCGCGGCAGGTGCTGACCAACGCCCAGGCCAATACACCCCTGCCGGCGGCTGATGTCAGCCGCAAGACCATCCAGGCCAACGGCAAGCCGCTGAACCTGGTGATCGTACGGCCGCCGCATAGCACTGGGCAGGTGCTGCCGGCTTTCATGTTCTTCCATGGCGGCGGCTGGGTGCTGGGCGACTTCCCGACCCACGAACGCCTGATCCGCGACCTGGTCAATGCCTCCGGCGCAGCGGCGGTCTACGTCGATTACACGCCCTCGCCGGAGGCGCGCTACCCGGTGGCGATCCATCAGGCCTATGCCGCCACGCGTTGGGTTGCCGAACACGGCATGGAGATCGGCGTGGATGGCCAACGCCTGGCACTGGCCGGCAACAGCGTCGGTGGCAACATGGTGGCGGCAGTGGCGCTGCAGGCCAAGGCAGCAGGCACGCCGGCACTGCGCTACAACCTGATGCTGTGGCCGGTCACCGACGCCGCGTTCGACAATGACTCGTACCAGCGCTACCAGAGCGGCTACTTCCTCAGCCGCAACATGATGACCTGGTTCTGGGACAACTACACCACCGACCCCAAGGCCCGCGCCGAGATCACTGCTTCGCCCCTGCGCGCTACCGCCGCCCAGCTGGAAGGCTTGCCGCCGACCCAGATTCAGACGGCGGAGCTGGACGTATTGCGCGATGAGGGCGAAGCCTTCGGTCGCACGCTAGATCAAGCAGGTGTCGAGGTGACCGTGACGCGCTACAACGGGCTGATCCACGATTACGGCCTGCTCAATGCGCTTCGGGACGTATCGGCAGTCCGTGATGCGATTCGCCAAGCCGGCGATGGATTACGCGAACACCTGAAGTAAGCGCGATAGCGGAATGGCTCTGTGGCCGCCGCTTCCGCAGTTGGCTCGGCCGGTAGACGATGGCAAGGAACCGTTGAACTGTCAGGAAGGAAACCGTGACTGAGCCGTGTCACGTTTCAACGTGCCAACTCGTCCAGGGCGCGGATGACCCGTGCCGAGTGCAAGCTGGTGTGGATTCAACTTCATCGATCCGCGATTGCAGTCATCGTTGATGTTGAAGGTGCGGAAGCGGCGGCCAGGCCACGAGGCGTCGGACATGAAGTCTGCCTGCCAGGTGTGGTTCGCCGCTTGCGGGATCTCCAGCGGCGCGGATGCGATCAGGTCGCCGACGCTTGCCGCGACATGGAAGAGTGAGGTTCAGCGCGGTCTGGACCCGCCAGGCACGGTTTTTGCCCCGACCCCGCGACCGCCACGCCGACTCCATAGGCAGGTCAAATCCGTGTCCGGGGTCGTCCGTCAGATGCGCCTGGATTACGGCGATGAGCTAGCCAGCGTCGCGCGGCGCGGACGGCAATGCTGCGCAGATCGGAGCAGCTGCATCCATAGCGCATTACTCAGGGACGCGATCGCCATGGTCATCCTCCGCACAAAAGATCGCATGCATGGCGCTCAGCAAGGCTGCCACTTTTGGGTCGGCCAAACGATAAATGATGGATCGAGATTCGCGGCGAGTCAGGACCAACTGCCGCTGACGCAGGTCGGCCAGTTGCTGGGACAAGGCGGGCTGCCGAATGCCTGTCGTCGCTTCCAGGCCACTGACGGTGGATTCGCCTTGCGATAACTGGCACAGCAACAGCAGGCGTGACGGTGTGGCCATGAAACGGAGCAGCTCGGCCACGTCTGGGACGCGCTCCTTCATGGCGGCAAGAGCATCGGTGGAGAAAGCGGATTCGGTCACGAGGCGTGGGGACTGCGGATCAGGAATGTAGAGGGTAACGGCTAGGCACTGCGGCTGAACGAAAACGGCCAGCGCCAATCTGATAGTTGCACAGTATAAGTAACTATGAGATTGTTTCTTTACTCCTTCTCGACGCTGCCATCGTGAGTCATCCAACACGCGACACCTGCCTGGCAGCGGCCTGCGCTGTCGTGGAAGACACCCGCTCCGGTCGCATGAGCGCGCCGCACGTGGCGACATTCTTCGACCCGGTGACCTTTACCGCCAGCCACGTGGTCCGAGACCCTGGCTCGTCGGCCTGCGCCATCATCGACAGCGTGCTCGACTTCGACATGGCGTCCGGTCGAACTGCGACCGGTTCGGCTGAAGCGCTTGCGCACTACGTGCGTGACGAGGCGTTACAGGTGCAATGGCACCTCGAAACACACGCCCATGCCGACCACCTGTCGGCTGCGCCGTGGCTGCAGCAGCAGGTGGGCGGACAGCTCGCCATCGGCGAGCGCATCACGGCCGTGCAGCAGACCTTCGGCAACCTTTTCAACGCCGGCAAGGAATTCAGCCGGGACGGCAGCCAGTTCGATCATCTGTTCGCCGACGGCGCAGCATTCACGATTGGGCATCTGCACGCAGTGGCGCTGCATGTTCCCGGACATACGCCCGCGTGCATGGCTTACGTCATCGGCGATGCGCTGTTTTCGGGCGATACGTTGTTCATGCCGGACTCCGGCACGGCGCGCTGCGATTTTCCGGGCGGCTCGGCACGCCAGCTCTATCGCTCCATCCACCGGCTGCTGAAACTGCCCGATGCCACGCGTGTCTTCGTCTGCCACGACTACAAGGCCGCAGGCCGGGACCATTTCGCATGGGAAACCACGATTGGCGCGCAACGCAGCGCGAATGTGCATCTGCATGCAGGCGTTTCCGAAGCGGACTTCGTGAAGATGCGCGAGACACGCGACGCCACGCTTCCCATGCCGCGCCTGCTGCTTCCATCGGTGCAAGTCAACATGCGCGCCGGTCATCTGCCCACGCCGGAAGACAACGGCGTGCGTTATCTGAAACTGCCATTGGACGTGCTATGACGCTCCCGCACCTCGCCTGGTATTGGCCGCTGATTGGTGGGCTGATGATCGGCACCGCCTCTGGCGCGTATTTACTGCTGGTCGGCCGTATCGCCGGCATCTCCGGCCTGCTCGCCGATGCGCTTGGTCTGCACGCGGGCGGCGCACGCTCGCTGTCCATCCTGTTTCTGGCCGGGCTTCTGACAAGCGCAGGTGTGGCATTGGCGCTCAAGCCCATCACGCTCGCGCCGCTGAGCGGCACCAGCATGCCGGTGCTGATCGTGGCCGGCGTGCTGGTGGGCTATGGAACCCGTCTGGGTGCCGGCTGCACCAGCGGGCACGGAGTGAGCGGGCTGGCAAGACTGTCGCCGCGCTCGATCGTCGCCACCACCGTGTTCATGCTGCTGGGCATGGCAACAGTGACGGCCGTGCGGGCTGTCGCTGGAGCGGGCGCATGATCCGCGTGGCGGCTTTTCTCTGCGGCGCCTTGTTCGGGTTGGGCCTGGTGATTTCGGACATGGCCAATCCTGCACGCGTCCTTGCCTTCCTCGATGTCACCGGTGCCTGGGATGATTCGCTGGCCCTGGTGATGGCAGGCGCGCTGATCCCTTCGGCCATCGCCTACCGATGGGCGCGCGCACGCCGCACTCCCTTGCTCGCCCCGACATTGCAGCTGCCGCAGCAGCGGCGAATCGACCGCAAGCTGGTAATCGGTGCGGCGCTGTTTGGCATTGGCTGGGGTCTGGCCGGGGTCTGCCCTGGTCCCGCCATCGCGCTGTTGGCGACCGGCCAGGCGTTCGCCTTGGTGTTCGCTGCCTCGCTGGTGGCAGGCGTCTTCCTCCACAGCTTTCTCCATCGCGCCGGCGCGGGAAAACACGTCGCATGAAACTGCGATCGCTTTCGCCTGCCCTGCTGGTGGCCGGCCAATTGTTGCCTGCCGATCTTCCTGCCCTTGCCAGCCTGGGTGTCGCCAGCGTTGTCTGCAACAGGCCAGACAACGAGCAGCCGGATCAACCCGATCATCTGACCATGCAATCGGCCTGCGCGCAGGCGGGCATGCGTTTCGCTTATCTGCCCGTTGTCGCCGGCGCCATTTCGGAGGACGACGTGCAGCAATTTTGCGAAATGCTGGAGCAACTGCCCGCGCCCGTCGTCGCGTATTGCAGGACGGGAACGCGCTCGACGTCGTTGTGGGCGCTGGCACAAGTCCGCACCCTCAGGCTCACCACAGACCAGGTTCTGTCGATCGCCGCCGGCGCAGGTTACGACCTTTCCTCACTCGCTCCGCGTCTCATTCGCGACGCGCCATCCAGTCCTGAGTAAATACCGGTCATGCAAACCCTTTCATTGCTGCAGCTCGTGCTGGGCGGGCTTTCCGGCGTGTTGGTCGGCTTCGTGCTGGGACTGGTCGGTGGCGGCGGCTCCATTCTCGCTGTCCCGCTGATGCTGTATCTGGTCGGTGTGGATAATCCGCATGTGGCCATCGGGACCAGTGCATTGGCCGTCGCTGCCAATGCGCTGTCCAACCTGTTCGTGCATGCCCGCCGTGGCAATGTCAGGTGGCCGTGCGCCTCAGTCTTCGCCCTGGCCGGCGTTGCCGGCGCCTACCTTGGTTCGAGTCTGGGTAAGGCCGTCGACGGACAACGGTTGCTGGCGCTGTTTGCGGTATTGATGGTGGTGATTGGCCTGCTGATGCTGCGCAAGCGCAATGCGCAAGAGAATGCGGCTGCGCGCATCAGCAAGGAAAATGCACCCGCGTTGGTCGGGCTGGGAACGCTCGCTGGCGGATTTTCCGGCTTCTTCGGCATCGGCGGCGGTTTCCTGATCGTGCCGGGCTTGATGACCGCCACCGGGATGCCAATGTTGGCCGCGGTAGGCAGCTCGCTGGTGGCGGTGTCCGCCTTCGGTCTGACCACCGCGGTGAACTACGCGTACTCCGGGTTGGTGAACTGGCCACTGGCTGCCGCGTTCATCGTTGTCGGCAGCGTAGGTGGCATGGCGGGAGCACGTGCTGCAGCGGCGCTAGCCGGGCATCGGGGATTGCTCAATAGCGCATTTGCATGCCTGATCTTCCTCACTGCGGGCTACATGTTGTGGCGGGTGATCTGACCGGTTGTCGTCTCATCTGACAGCCCCACGCAGCTCCACCATCGGTTCGAGAGCGGCCACCGACGATCTGCCCCGCCCTCGCCAATTGCACGGGGATTTGCTTGGATAAGACATGCAGCAGGACGGTTGGGCAATGCACGTGCTTGCCGCTGCACAGCGCCGCCCGCCTCAGCCGGCGATGGTGAATACCGAGCCCGAGTCCACGCGCACGCCGGCGCCGTTGATGAAACTGGCGCGCTCCGAGCACAGGAATGCGACGACCGAAGCCACTTCCTCCGGCCGGCCGCGCCGCTTCAGCACCATGCCCGGGCGTTCTTCATCCAGGAACGAGGCGATGGCTTCTTCGACACTGGTTCCGTTTTCTTGCGCGCGCTTTTGCATCATCTTGTCGGTCATCGGTGTTGCGATGAAGGCAGGCGACACCGTGTTGACCAGCACATTGTCGGCGCCATAGGCCTTTGACAGCCCCTTGGCCAGGCTCAGGATGCCGGCCTTGGACGCGCAGTAGGCCAACTCATCCACGTACGGCTGTACTGCATCTTCGGACGCGAACAACACAATCCGCCCCCACTGCTTGCGACGCATGGCAGGAATGGCCTGGCGGCACATGCGCACCGCGCCCATCAGGTTGATGTCCAGCGTTTCGAGCCAGCCGGCATCGCTGACCTCCAGGAAATCGCCGGTGGCGCCGGTCACGCCGGCGGCGTTGACGTAGATATCCGGTTCGCCCAGTTGCGCGCGCACCTGGGTCCAGATGTGGACGACCTCCTGTTCCTGCGTCACATCGCCTTCGACGGCGATGATCTCGCCCAGGCCGGACAGCTCGGCCACTGCCTGGTCGAGCGTGCCATTGGGAAGATCGGTGATCGCCACGCGCACGCCGGCTTCGAGCAGCTGGCGCGCAGTCTCCTTGCCCATGCCGGAGTCGCCGCCGCTGATGAGGGCGATCCGCTGTTTGATTCCGAGATCCATGTTGAGCTCCTGGTCGTTGAATACGTGATGGCGCAGTGCTGGCGCAGCTATCGCTAGCGCGCAAGGAAGCGTTCTGCGGTGCGCAGCGCGAGTGCCATCTGGGTCAGTGCCGGATTGGCTGCCAGTGCGCTGGGAAACACCGAGTTGTCGCAGATGTAGAGGTTCGGCACGTCGAAGGTGCGGCCATCGGGATCGACCACGGCCTGTGCAGGATCAGTCCCCATGCGGCAGGTCCCGAGCGTGTGGGCCGAGCGCGCAGCCGCGAAGATGTTGCGGGCGCCAGCGGCTTGCCAGATCGATCCAAGCACTGCGCGCGCATGGGCGTCGATGGCCTGCTCATTGGGGCCGTAACTGAAATCGATGCGCGCCTTGCGCTGCCCGAAGGCGTCCCGTTCGTCGGACAAGGTCAGGCGATTGGCGTCCTGCGGCAGGCATTCGCCATTGATGCCGATACCGGCCAGGCGGTTGTAGCGCCGCAGCGTGGCGACCAGGTCCCTGCCCCACAGGCCGGCACCGCGCGCCAGCGTGTTCGCCAGCGTGATCGGCTGCACGCCCAGGCTCTGCACCAGATAGCCGCCAATGAAGTTGGCGTCAGCCGGGCGCAGCATGTCTTCGCTAATGAGCGAAGACGGGTAGCCGCGATTCATGCGCATGTCTGTGTCGAACTCGCCCCACACCTGGGTTGCCACATGCGCCATGAAATTGCGGCCCACCTGCCCGCTGGAGTTGGCCAGCGCCAGGTTGAGCAACAAGCGCGGTGTCTCCACACCCCCTGCGCACAGGAAGACGGTGCTGCAGCGCTGGCGATAGTCCTGCCCATGCTGGCGGTAGATCACCGCGTTCACCGCGCCGCGGCCGTCGCGTTCAAGATCGACCACCCGGCTGTCAGTGCGCAATTGCGCACCATGCGCCCTGGCCAGCGGGAGCCATGTGGTGTCCACGCTCACCTTGGCGGCGTTGCTGCAGCCCTGGTGACAGGCACCACAGTTGTTGCAGGCCGCACGCTGGCCCCAATGTGGCTGCTGATGCGGCCTGGTGACCAACGCAGCGGGTGCATCGGTGGTCCGGATGCCAAGCGCGCCGCAACCGTGCGCCATGGCCGTGGCCGACGCATTACGTTGTGGTGGCCGATACGCATAGCTGCGCTCGGGGTCCCACGGGTAGTGCACGGGACCGGAGACCCCGATGAAGGTTTCCACGCGACGAACGTAAGCGACCAACTCATGGTGCGGGATCGGCCAATCGGCGCCCTGCCCGGTCTGGGTCAGAAGGCTGAGATCGCGCTTGTCCGGCCGCGGGCAGAACGCGCCCCAATGCAACGTCGAACCGCCCAGTCCGCAGCCCGAATTGTTCGGCCCGAACGCAGTGGGCGTTTGCCCACCGCTCAGACGCTCGTCCATCCAATAGATGCCGGTGGTCAACTCATCGGGAATATGCGAATCCGGCGTAAATGCCGCGCCGGCTTCCAGCACGACAACCGAGACGCCGGCTTGCGCAAGCCGCGCCGCAAGCGGGCCGCCCCCCGCTCCGCTGCCGACCACCACCACATCGACACTGTCCTGGCCACCCGCGTTGCTCATTGGGCAGTCTCGGGCACACGCAATTGCCAGTGCTCATCGCGGCCCGCTGCCGTCTCTACATAGCCGACGGGGCCACCGCCCGTGTCGTTGCCGACCGCAAAACCGTCGTAGCCCAGCGCGGCCATGGTGGCGGGAAGGCTGGTCCAGGTGCGCGCCACATCCGCACGTACATCCTCGAACCAATGCGCGAATTGCCCAGCATCCAGGCCGTGCGCAGAGGTATTGCCCACCACCGAGTGCGCGATCTCCTGCAGCCAGCGGTCCTGGTCCCTGGCCGACTGTTCGGCAAAGCCGCCGGCCAATGCATCGAGTGCATCCAGGCCAAGCGGCATCGCCAGGCGATCGTTTGGCAAGTCTGCGTACCGCCAGCCATCTCCCGTGCCTTCTGCAAGCTGCAGGTCGATACGCCGCGCAATCTGCGCCGCATCGCCCGCGCCATCCAGCACGCGTGCAGCCACGGCGGCGAGCACGTTCAACTGCCGCGGGTTCAACACGCCCTCGTCCGAGGCCGGCGGCCCCGCGTGCCGCGCGAGCAAGGTCTTGCGCATGCGCGGCGCAACGCGCTCGGAATTCAGCAAGGCAATGAAGTCCTCAGGCAAGCAGTTCTCAATGCAGCGGTCTACATGCGTTGCGATCAACCGCGCCAGTTCCTGCGGCTGTTCATAGGGAATCAGATGCGCGGCGTCGGCCACGATGGCGAACTGCGCATGCGCATAGTGCGGCGCATTCAGGCGCCGCTGCGCAGCCTCACCTAGATCACCATCCTGGCTGCCCGCGACAATCAGTGCCGGCACGCCGATGCATCCGGTCTGCGCCGTGCAGTCTTCGCGACTGCCGTGTGTGAGCCATGCCATCCATGCACTGGGTGCGGTGCGCAGAACGTCGTTGATCGCAGCGTCCCTGATTTCATCAGGCAGCGGGCAGGCGCAGTTGGCATCCACGAACTGCGCTGCCTCCACGCGCGCAGGCTGCCCTGTTTCGAACCAGGCAAGCATGGTGCGCCGTCGCGGTTCCTGCATCGGTTCGGGGGCCGGCGGTGACGCGGCAACCAGCACCACGCCCGCCAGCCCGGCAAGGCCCGCCACACCGTCGCGTGCCCGGGCCGCCGTCAAGGTAGCGATCTTTCCGCCCATGCTATGCCCCACTGCAAACCAGCATGCCGGTTGCCGCCTGATGACTTCAGCGCTAAACCAGTCAACAAGCGCGTTCGTGTCGAAGTGGTCCAGCGCAGGTGCATCGCCGAATCCTGGGATGTCCAGGGCAATACAGTCGAAGCGGCTACCCAACTGCGCAATGACATGGCTCCACTCCTGTCGGCTGGCGCCGAGCGCATGCAGGAAGAACAGCGTTGGCTTGGCCATGTCGCACCTTGTGAGTCGGTTCGGCATGGTGGCGTACGCTTCGTCCACGCCCCGTGCAGATGAGGTCGACAGCCGGTTAGCAGGTGTCAGGCGCTGGGCCGCGACATGCCGTGGTTCGACTGCGGCGATGCCGCGGATGCGCTTCAAGTCGCTGGTCTTGCCAGGCCGTAGCCCTGCAGTCGTTGAAGCGAAGACACGTTTTAGCTAAAGCGCATCTGCTTGGCGAATCGAAGACATGCGGCATGGCCATGACATCTTGCAAAGACGGCTCAAAGCGTTGCGTTACCGACTACGCAGGCACGCAGGTCGAGGCTTCCAGCTGCTTCAAAAAATCCGAGAATCCGCCAATTGCCCGTGCCTGCCTGCGGGCACTGGTCCACACCACCGAGCGTGGCGACCAGGCGATTGACGCGTTGATCGCCTGCAGCGCGTGGACCAGCGCAACGTCTTCGCTGCAGGTCAACGCAGAGAACCCACCGCATTGTTGATAGAGCGCGGTGCTCACACCGAGGTTGGCGCCGTGAATGCGGCCATGACCTTGTCCAGTTGCCTGGGTCTGTTCGAACCTGCAACGCACTTCATCGGAATAATCCAGCCAATCCTCCACCTGCACGACACCGCAGAACACGTCCGCGTCGGCCCTGCGCTGTTCCACCAGCCAATCGGCCGGGACGCGCGAATCAGCGTCGGTCACGGCCAGCCAATCGGCGCCCAGTGCAATGGCCTTTGAGGCCGCTGCGGCCCATGCGATGCCGACGCCGCCGGGCACGGGTACGTCGATCACGTGCGCGCCCAATGCCAGTGCCAGCTCTGCCGTTGCATCCGTGCAACGGTCCACCGCGACGATCACCTCCACAGCCTCGTGCAGTTCGGGGTGCGATGCGGCGAGAAACACCGATGCAAGGCAGGCGGTCATGCACTCGGCCTCGTTATGTGCCGGTATGATGACGGCGATCATCGCAAGCCTTCGTGCTGTGCCACCGACAATGGCTGCGCGGTCCACGCTTCCAGCAGAAAATCGCTGTCTTCATAGCGATAACTCAGCGGCAAGGTGATCAGTCGGGCAATACAGGCATGGACCGCGATGCCATCTTGCTGTGCCTGTTCGAAAGGATGCTTCCAGTGGCAGGCCACCAGCAGTCCCTCCGGCGTGAGCGCCTGCTGCAGACGCGCGATCAGCTCGTCGAGCTCGGGGGCGGCGAGGTAGTAGCCGATCTCGCTCAGCACGATCAGATCGAAACTTCCCACCGGCCAGTGCTGCGGATGGCAAGCCTGCACGATTTCGACATTGCTGCGCTCCCCCACGCGTTGCTTGGCGTGGTGTACCGCGGCGGCGGACATATCGGTTGCCAGCAAGCGATCGCAGCGGGCAGCGAGCCCACAGGTTGCTTCGCCATTGGAACACCCCAGCTCCCATCCCCGTGCAAATCCCTGCCGAGGCAAGGTTGCCAGCAGGATGTCGCGTTTGCGTTTTTCGTACCAACGTGTCCCATAGCCGAAGGGATCGTACTGCTGGTAGATGCTGTCGAAATAATCGGCGTTGGCCTGGGCGTTCATGGGAGATAGACCTCGAAGTCGCGCCGAAACCTCGCCAGCGCCCAGTCGGGAAGGATGGGGTTGCGCAACGCAGGCGTGACGTGACCGGTCTGCGTCTTGAACGCGGACATCGCCTGCAGCTTTGCAGCGTGAGCATCGGCAGAAAGCTCCAGACGCGTGGCCGATGCCAGCATCTGACTGTGGTCGGGGTCGTCCCAATGCCATGCCCATATCGGAAACTGGATCAACCGCGCTCCGCATCGTGCAACTGCGGCACTCGCTGCATCTGCGCAGGCTTCGTGATCGGGGTGGCCATCGCGCGCATACGTCACCAGCACCACGTCGCGTGGTTGCAGCAGCTCGGCCAGCCGTGCACCAAGTGCGTCAATTCCCGCACGTACCTGGCCATCTCCCGCATCCAGCCTGACGATGCTGGATGGATCGATACCCAGGCACGCCAGCGCGTCACGCAACTCCTCATGACGCGCAGCTGCCAGCCGCGCGGGCGGCCATGCGTCGTCCTGCGGATAGGCGGCTTCGCCGTCGGTCACGGAGATGATCAGGACCTGCCTTCCCGATGCGATCGCCATCGCAAGCAGCCCGCCACACCCCAGCACCTCGTCATCCGGATGCGGGGAAACCACCACGACCCGTGTGGCGGTGCCCAGTAGCTGGTCGAGGCTGCTGGTGAGCAGCGCATTCAACTGGCGCGATGCACGCCAGCGCTGTTCGCTGACGCCTTGCCCTGCGATCTGCTCGCCCCTCACAGCCGCCATGGGTTGACCTCGCGTGCATGCAGTTGTTCCCCCAGCCACTGCTCGTCTTTTTCCCCGTGGGATTGGCGGATGAAGGCAGCCAGGTCGGCGCACCGTTGCGCGTGCCCGGCATCGCAGCACAGCGAGGCAGGCCCCAGGGCCAAGGCGGCGCGTTCGATCACGTCCCGGCAGACGCGATCCATCACGCTACGTAACCGAATGACAGGCAGTTGATGGCTTTGGGTTGGAGCGTCGTCGATCGTTTTGGCCAGGTCCTGCAGCATCAGCCGTGCACCCGTCAGCCGTTCGTCGATTGCGCCCAGGTGTGCTGCGGCAAAAGGATTGTTTGCCACTCGTGGCGAGCGGCGGACATGCTCGGCAATGGCTGCGGCGGCGCCATACCAGCAGGCCGCGATGCCCGCCCCGCCATGCCAAAAACCCGGCCGCTGCAAATAGAATCCCGGCTCACCCAGCAAACGTGCCGGCGCATTCGCGAAATGGCCGTTGCCAGTTGGAATGCCGAGCATGCCTGGTCCGTGCCACTGACTTGCATCAAGCTCGAAGCATCCTTGCCTCAGCGTCACCGCGGCAAGCGGCTGCCGATCGCCGTTTCGGACGGTCACCAAGGCGTGCGTCACAACGACCAACTCCGCGCTGCACCACGGCTTGATACCGGACACCGTGCTTGAGCTCGCTTCATACGCCACGGTGTCATGCGGCCCGCCCGCTGCCCACACAGCCCACACCGCTCCATTGGAAGCTAATGGCTGGCCGGCCTCGGAGAAAATCGACACCGCGTCGTAATGCGCTTCCAGCACCTTGGCAAGCGGCAAGCTCGCAGCCCCCAGCTTGCTCAGCGCCTGCCATCGCGCGTACGTGCGCCCTGCGCCAGGATTGGGAAGTTGCGGCGTCAGTCGCAGGTACTCACGCACGCATTGCGCGAGCGCTGGATTTGGCGATAGCAAAGGTGTACCCGGCAGATCGTCGCGGGCGAGTGCTGATTGATACATACGCCAATCTAGGCGATGGCTCGTCAAACTCAAGTGAGCCAACGGCCAAGTGCCTCACCGCGACGGCAGCTGGATAAAGAACAATGCTTTGCCGCTTGACGATGGGCGCAAGTCGTCGATGCAAGCCTGCTTCGCCAATCAACACCGATCGCAATGCCACGCGTAAGAAACGTCACGCCGTGCGTGCGTTCGTGCAAGGGGAGCGAACAGAGTTTTGGTCAAGCGTTGTAACCGGACTCAGCCGATGCGAAGAATCAGTCGTGCTACCGAATGTCACTTCAAGCCGGAAAGAATCGACGGCTCGACCGCTCAGCAGAACAGGCGTGCATCAGCCTCAGTTGGAATCGTCGGGCGCTAGCCGCTGCGCAACGTCGCTCGCGATTCAGTCTGCAACGCGCACTGCCATGAACTGTCCGTTGCCAACCGGCACCTCGCTGCATCGGAAGGACATGTCGGCTCGGACAGCCTGCATGAAATCTGCCATCTCCGTCGCGTGTGAGGTGGCGTTGTCCACCACCATCAGGCCGGTGCCGCGCTTGAGCACGCGGCGCAGCTGCGGCCACCACCGTGCATAGGCGCTGCGGTCCGAGTCCAAAAACAGCAGATCGACGCTGCCATCGTCGGCGGTCTCCAACCACGTGCCTGCATCGCCCAGCACCTGCGTGATGTGCGCCTGTAGTCCGGCACGCACGAAGTTCGCCGCCGCCAGGGCGGCCTTGTCTTCGGCATGTTCCAGCGTGATGACGTGTCCACCGACGGCGATGACAGCTTCGGCCAGCCACAGCGTGGAGTAGCCATTGGAAGTACCCACCTCTAGCACCTGCCGTGCCCGCGTCGCGTGTACCAGCAGGGCGAGCAGTTCGCCGGTTTCGGGGGTGATATTCAGCATGCGTTTGCCACGTGCGGTTTCTACCGCATCGTTGTTGGCCCCAAAGCGCGACAGCTCCTCTTTCAGATCCTGCAACGTGCTCATGCCTTGAGTGCCTGTTGATTGCTGCAAAGTGGGCAATGACCCTGGCATCGTCCTTCAGTGCCTGGTGCGCTGCGCCGTGATGCGAGCGAATCGGATGCTCGATGCGCCTACCTGATACAGCGTGCTCGCTATTTGCCATTCGCCATTCGCTCTTCGCCGAAAAGAACGCTCTACGTCGCTTTCGATATCGCTTGCATCAAGAGGACTGCAGCCATGGCGGACGCAAATCGGTCGCAGGAACCTCCCTGCTGGGCGCCCTAGCGATGGGGTAGACCGTTCACCCGCGCCTGGTCATACATCAGCTGTCGGCGGCATGGCCCCCTCCCAGAACTCCAGCAACCGGGACACAGGCTCCGGCTTATTTCCCGCAGACCACAGCGCAAGGCGTGTGCGCGACCAGCGTTGTGCGCTGAGCTCGACGATCGACCCGGGAAGCACCTTGCGGCACGCCATCTGCCAGTCGGGAAAGTAACGCTCGACGATGGAGCCGTTGTAGACCTCTGCGATCACGTGATGGCGCGCAGACTGCTTGATGCGATCGTAGGTATGCTGCACCCCGGCAGGTGGGCCTTCGAAATACTGAAAAAATCGAGCGCCATCGTAGAGCAGGACGCCGGTGATGGCGGCCAGCGCGTTGTGTGCACTGGAAGAGACAAGCAGCCGGTCGACCTCCCCCATCGACATGGGACGACGCACCTCGCTCACGTAAGCGATGGCCTGCAACGGTGGATTTGCCAAGAACTCATCCCGATAGGTGATCTGCTCCAACGTCCATTTCTGCAGAGTCGTCAGCGCCGGCTCCTCCTGAGATCGCTGCGAGCGCAGTATCAGGGTGTGATGCACCAATTGGCAATTCAGGCATTACAATTTACTTATACAGAGCGGCAGCGCGCGTTCATGGTCAGCACGCTCAAGCCGCCTCGGCGCGGCGGTGCCATGCTGGCAGGTCAGTCGATCCGCTGCACGGTGAGCGAAGACGCTGACGCGTCGCAGTGGCTGGCCGAAGACGTGGTTCGGGATCTCATCTGAAGGACGTCGATCAATGCGCGCATCGCTCCAAAGCCACCCGCAACCTCAATCGTGCCAGGCGAGGACTGCCGGCAAGCATGACCTTCATCGCGCCCCTTTACTGTCTCTGGCAGTGCTCGCCGTCATGTCGCTTGGAGGATGCGCCACCACGCCCCCGGCGACGGGTCATCTCATTGAAGGCCCTGTGCGCCTAGGCGAGATGGCAGCGGTCGATGGTCCCAGGGTACGGCCCGACCGAGTCGTCGAAGACAGCCGTTGCCCTACTGATGTTCAATGCATCGTGGAAGGCCGACTGATCGTACGTGCGACGGTGCTGGGTGGTGGCTGGTCCAGACAGGTTGACCTTACGTTAGGCATTCCGGTGCCTATTGCCGATGGCATGTTGACGCTGGTGGAGGCCACGCCCGTGCCCATCGCCCCGCAAACCGCCGACCGCTCTGCGGCGCGCTTCACCTTTACATTTCAAGGCGGTCGCTAGCCAAGCATGTCCTCAGGCTAACGATCCGCCTCTTGCATCAGCCGCCACGTCCCGCTGGCTCGAAGTTGTCCGCCCTCCCTTCGCTAAATAGCTCATCGCAGCCGAATGCACTGGATTGCCGCTGCAAAGCCCAATCAGCTAGTCGGACTCGATAAGATCCCGCAACCATTACCCCAGCGATTGAAAGGTGTCTCGGAGGTGGTCGACAAATGCCGGCGGATTTTCCATCGCAGCAAAATGCCCGCCCCGCTCTGCCTCTGCAAAAAAGCGCAGATCTGCAAAGCGTCGTTCTGCCCAGCGCCGCGAAATGCGTACTTGTTCTCCGGGAAACATGCTGATCCCGGTTGGCGTGGGCATCGGGTGCATGGGCATCGCTGTCCCAGCTTCCTGCGCAGCTTCCCAGTAAAAACGCACCGAGCTGGGCCCGGCATTGGGGAGCCAGTACAGCATGATGTCGTCGATGCGATGGTCCAGCGCGATCACGTTTTCCGGTTCGCCGCCGCTTTGGGAAACATCCTGGAAGAGCGCATAGATCCATGCGGCAATGCCGGCTGGAGAATCAGCCAGGCTAAACCCCACCGACTGCGGTCGTGTGCTTTGCAGGTGCATGTAGCCTGAAAATTCTCTCTGATAGCGCTTGGCATCGTCGAGCATCCGCTGCTCTGCTGGCGTGGCGTTGGCAATTTCTTCGGCGCTCGGGTCGAACATCACCGTGTTCAGATGGATGCCCACCAAGCCGGGCGGCTGCATGAACCCAAGCGCGGTCGTGATCGCGCTGCCCCAATCGCCGCCCTGGGCGGTCCAGCGTTCGCCATAACCCAGCCGGCGCATCAGTTCGACCCATGCCGCAGCCGTTCGCCCCACTCCCCAGCCGCGGGAGGTGGGTTTCCCAGAGAAACCAAAGCCGGGCAACGATGGGATCACCAGATGAAACGCATCCGACGCCTTCCCGCCGTAGGCCACCGGGTCAGTCAGTGGGCCGATCACGTCGCGAAATTCCAGAATCGATCCCGGCCATCCATGCGTCAACAGCAATGGAAGCGCGCCCGGCTCCGGTGAACGCACATGCAGGAAATGGATATCCAGTCCGTCAATGGCCGTGCGACTGCTATTCCAGCCATTGAGCAACCGCTCGGTGGCGCGCCAGTCGTAGCCCGTCCGCCAGCGCTCGACCAGGCGTCGAATGCGCGCCGATTGTGGGCCCTGGCTGTGATCACTCACGGTTTCCGGACTGGGCCAACGCGTGTGCCAAAGACGTTGGTTGAGATCATCCAGCTCAGCCTGCGCGATGTTGATCCGAAACGGTGTCATGCCGTCAGTCATCTCAAGCCTCCGTTGCGTAGGTGTTCGCCAAGGTCTGGCGAGCTGACTGCCACGCGCGCGCGCCGTAGCGATCATTGTCCAGATGGATCAACTTGCCGCGTCCACTCATCATGTCGCGCAGGTATTGCATGCCTTGCCAGGGTGGGAACGGGTCATCGCTGGTCGGCGTCAGTGCGCGCACGACGCGGATGATGGCCGACATCGTGCCGATTCCGCCTGGCCTGAGCGTGCGATATCGCTCGCCCGTGAGCTCGGTGAGCAGGTGTGCGATGTCGTTGGGCGAAATGCTGTTGCCGGCAATCCGCAGATCGCGTGGAGCATTGGGATCCAGCGCCGCCGCGGCCGTATAGCGGGCGACATCGTCCTTGGCAGTGAAATCGAGTTTCTGGTCTGCGTCGCCAAAATGCAGAACCCGGCGGCCCGGTACAACCAGGCGCGCACTGCCCTCAAGCAATTCCAGAAAGCCGCCACACAGAATTGATGTGGCCGAAATGGGCGTGGCGTCCAGTTGCTCTCTGAAGCGGCGCCGCAGGTCCAGATTGCGATTGTCGCCTGGCCGCGTCTTCGTGTAGTCCAGCGAGAAATCGGACGGGATAAAACGCGGGACGCCCGCAGAAACCGCTGCATGCAACAGGTTTCCCTGTTGACCCAACATGACCTCTTCCAAGCCGTTCAGTGCGCAAACCACACAGTCCGCGCCCATGAGCGCCTCGCGTAACCGCTCGGCGTCGTCGAGCTCAACATGTCGAACCTGGATGCCCTGCCCCTCCAACGACGCGACGCGGCTCTTCCCTGCCCCGTGCCGCACCAGTGCAACCACGGCCGCGCCCTGATCTTTCAGGGCCACCGCGATCCGGTAACCGAGATCGCCGGTGGCTCCAGCAACAACGACCTGCGAACTCGTCTGTGTGTTCACCACGTGCTTCTCGCTTGAGTCTTCGGGTGCCGAAAGCGGCGGGCAGCCAACGCACCAGGGGGCAGCAGCGCCCTGTTACATCGGCTCTCATGCATCGTGCTGGCGGGAAAGACCATGCAGCGAACAACTGAACGATATCGTTCAGTTGTTGAAAGCACAAGTGGCGTGTAACGTTTCGTCGATGAAGGCGGTCAAGCAAAAATCCAAAGGCGGCAGGCCGCCACCCGATAAAGCCGGCGATGTCGATCGGCGGCTTCTGGATGCGGCACTACAGCTCTTCCTGGAACGCGGCTTCGAGCACACCTCATGCGACGACATCGCGCGACTGGCAGGTGCCGGCAAGGCCAGCCTCTACGCGCGCTATGCCAACAAGGACGCCATTTTCGAGGCAGTGATTCGCCGTGATGTGCAGACCCAGCCCCTGCCAGCCGCTCCCAGCGCCCCGCTGGATCTTGAGGGGCGGCTAAGGCTCGCAGGTCGAGGAATACTTGCGCACGCGCTGCAGCCGCAGACCGTGGCAATGATGCGCTTGGTCGTCGGCACCTCCATCCGGGCGCCGGAGCTTGCTGCGGAGGTCAACCGCATCGGCTGGGAAGGCGGGCTGCAACGTGTGCGCATGGCGATCCTCGATGGCCAAGATCAACCCGCCGATCCCTCTGCGTTAGCAGGCCACTTCGTCGATCTGGTGTTTGCGCCGCATCAACTTCGTGCGCTGCTGGGAGAACACCCGGCACGCCTGATCGACTCCGCAGCAGAGCGCGTGGAGTGGGCGCTGGGACTGCTCAGCGCTGCAGGCCAGCTAAAGACGAAACGTCCGCGCTGAGACGCGCTCAGCGCCCGCAAACAGGCTCGGGGCTTTGGAGCGCCTGCCGGTCGATTGCTGGCGCCGTCAGGTCGGCACGAACGCTATCGCGATTACTGCCGCCCTCTTCTCACGATCGACCGATGCCGCATGCAGTCGCCCGGCATGATCATGTGGAGGGCTCCGCCGGGTTTGCGGCTGCACTCCTGCGGGCAGCCACATACGCCATCACCCAGGTAAAAAAGATCGGGGTGAACACGACACCAAGCGTACTGGCCGCCAGCATGCCGCCGATCACGCCGGTGCCCAACGCATTCTGGCTCGCTGCACCCGCACCGCGTGCGATCACCAGCGGAATCACGCCGAGAATGAAGGCCAGCGACGTCATCACGATCGGGCGAAAGCGCAGCCTGGCCGCCTGCATTGCAGCGTCCGGCACGCGCGCGCCCTGCGCATGCAGTTCCTTGGCGAACTCCACGATCAAAATCGCATTCTTGGCGGCCAGGCCGATGATGGTGATCAGGCCGACCTTGAAGTACACATCGTTGGAAAGGCCGGCCACCCACACCGCGGCGGTTGCGCCAATCGCGCCGATCGGCACGATCAGCATCACCGAAAACGGAATCGCCCAACTCTCATACAGCGCGACCAGCAGCAGAAACACCACCAGCAAGGCCAGGCCGAGCAGCAGTGGCGCCTGTGTGCCGGCAGCTTTTTCTTGATACGACAGTGCAGACCATTCGTAGCCAATGCCCTGGGGAAGTGCAGTCGCCAGGCGCTCCATTTCCGCCAGCGCGTCGCCCGAGCTGATGCCTGGCGCAGCCACGCCGGTGAGATTGACCGACGCATAGCCGTTGTAGCGGGCAATCTGCACCGGCCCCTGCTCCCACCGTTGCGTGGTGAACGCCGTCAACGGCACCTGCTTGCCGGTACTGCTGGTGACAGACAGCGTGTCCAGTGATTGGGGCGTGGCGCGATCGCTTGCATTGCCCTGTACCACCACCCGTTGCAGACGACCGCGGTTGACGAAATCGTTGACGATCGTCGAGCCGAACGCGCTGGACAGCACCTCCATCGCGCTCTGAAAGCTCACGCCCAGCGCTTCGGCCTTGCCGCGATCCACTTCCAGGCGCAGCTGCGGCGCATCGGCAAGACCTTCCACCATCGCGTATGCCAGCTTGGGCGACTGATTGGCCGCATGCAGCAACTGGTTCACCGACCGCATCAGCGCGTCGCGCCCAAGATTGCCGCGGTCCTGCACGCGCAGAGAGAAACCGCCGGAATTGCCCAGGCCTTCGATCGGCGGCGGCATCACGGCCATGATGGTCGCGTCGCTGATGCGTGCCAGCGCCGCGTTGGCGGCCGCCACTTCGCTGGCCACCGATTCGCTGTCGCCGCGTTCGCTCCAGTCTTTCAGTGACGGAAAGGCCATGGCCGCATTGGCGCCGCTTCCGGAGAAACTGAAACCGTACACCAGCGTCACGTCCTGCATGCTCGGCCGCGCGGCGAGGTAATCGTTGACCTGTTGCCCGGCCGCGCGCGTACGGCTGTAGCTCGCGCCGGGCGGCAACTGCATGTCCACGATCATGTAGCCCTCGTCTTCCTGCGGTACGAAGGCCTCCGGCAGCCGCACGTATGCCAGCCCAAGCGCGCAAAGCAGCACGGCGTACACCAGCATGTAGCGCCCGGCACGGCGCACCAGGCGATGGTTCAACCGATCGAAACGCGACGTCAGCGCGCTGAAGTTGCGGTCGAACCAAGCGAAGAATCCCTTCTTCTCATGGCGGCCATCGATGGGTACCAGGAACGTCGCGCACAGCGCCGGTGTCATGGTCAGCGCCAGGAAACCGGAAAACAGGATCGAGACGGCGAGCACTGCGGAGAACTGTCGGTAGATCACGCCGACCGAACCGCTCATGAAGGCGAGCGGCAAAAACACTGCGGTGAGCACCAGGGTGATGCCGACGATCGCACCGCCCACCTGAGTCATCGCCTTGATCGAGGCATCGCGCGGCGACAGGCCTTCCACGGCCATCAGGCGCTCGACGTTCTCGACCACCACAATCGCATCGTCCACCAGGATGCCGATCGCCAGCACCATCGCGAACATGCTCATCATGTTCACCGAGAAACCCAGCAGCTTCATCATCGCGAACGTGCCCAACAGGCACACCGGCACCACGATCGCCGGGATCAAGGTGTAGCGGATGTTCTGCAGGAACACGAACATCACCAGAAACACCAGCGCCATCGCTTCGAGCAAGGTGTGAAGCACCTTCCTGATTGCCACATTGACGAAGGTCGAACTATCGAAGGGCACCGAGTAGGTGATGTCTGCCGGAAAACGCTGCGAGAGTTCCTGCAGGCGCTGGCGCACCGCCGCCACGGTGGCGACGGCATTGCCGCCTGGCGCCAGCTGCACTGCCGCGCCGGCGGCCGGGCCACCGTTTTCCTGCACATCGAACTGGTAGTTCTCCAATCCAAGTTCCAGCTTCGCCACGTCCGACAGATGCACCACCGCGCCATTGGTCTGGGCACGCAGGATGATCTGGCCAAATTCCTGCGGCGATTCCATCAGGCCGCGCACCACCAGCGTGGTGGTCAATTCCTGATCATGCGCGCCTGGGCGTTCGCCCAGGCTACCGGCTGCCACTTGCAGGTTTTGCGCACGGATCGCGTTATTGACGTCGACAATGCTCAGCCCATAGCCGCGCAATGCCTGGGTGTCCACCCACACCCGCATCGCCGCTTCGGCGCCGAAGAACTGCACGCGTCCCACGCCGGGAACACGGCGGATCTCGTCGTTGACCACTCTGGCCGCGTAGTCGTTCAGGCGCACCACGTCCTGCGCGGCGGTCGCATCCTTGTAGACCAACGAATACAGCATCAGGAAGCCGGCAGTGGTCTGTTCGACCTGCAAGCCAAGTTGCGTCACCGCTGCCGGCAGTCGCGATTCGGATTGACGAATGCGGTTCTGCACGTCCACCTGGGCGATGTTGGGATCGGTGCCGGGCTGGAACGTGATGGTGATCTGCGCACTGCCGTTGGAGCTGCTGGAGTCGTAATACAGCATGTCGCGCGCGCCGTTGAGCTCCTGCTCGATGACACTGGTCACCGCGTCGTTGACGACCTGGGCCGACGCGCCGGGATAGGTGGCAGAAATGCTGATCTGCGGCGGCGCCACTTCCGGATATTTTTCGACAGGCAAGGTGCGCAATGCCAGCAGGCCGGCGAGCGAGATGAAAATCGCAACCACCCACGCGAAGTTGGGGCGGTCGATAAAGAATCGGGACATGGACGGTCACCGGGGCGCCACGCGCCCGCACAGGCGGAATGAAGAGTGGTTCAGTGCGCGGCGTTCAACACGGCACCAGGCTGGATCCGCGTCGCGCCTGAGGCGATGTAGCGCTCACCGGCCTTCAGCCCTTCGAGTATCTGCCAGTCGGTGCCGACCATCGCGCCGGTTCGGACATCGCGCAGTTCGGCCCTGCCGTCGGCGCCCACGACCATCACCGCAGCGCTGCCGCCCGGTCGCCGCTGAATCGCCCGCTGTGGCACGTAGACCGCGTCGCTGGCGGTACCGTTCGGCGTGCGCACGCGCACGAACATCCCCGGCAGCAACAGGTTGTCGCGGTTGTCGAATTGCGCGCGCAGCGACACCGTATCGGTTGTTTCGTCCACCCGCATGTCCGCGAACAGCAGGTCGCCCTCGCGTGTCTCGCCGAGCTCAGGAATGTCGATGACGACCTTGAGCGGCGCCTCGCCTTTGCGGGCGCGACCGCGCAACTTCAGCGCTTCGGCGACCGGACGATTGAAGTCGGCGAAGATCGGATCGAGCTGTTGTATCAGCGCCATTTCTGTCGCCTCGCCCCCCTGCCCGACCAGCGCGCCCTCGGTGACCAGCGCCCGCCCGATGCGGCCGTCGATCGGCGCACGCACCGTGGCGAAGCCCAGCTCCAGTTGCGCGGTTTTCAGCGCCGCACGCGCCGACGCCACGGCTGCCTGGGTGCTTTTGAAATTGCTGCGGGCGGTGTCGAAATCCTGCCGGCTGATCACCTGCCGCTGCACCAGTTGCTGGCTGCGTTCGAACTGGGCGGCGGCATTTTCCAGCTCGGCGTCGCTACGCCTCAGCTCCCCGCGTGCGCGCGCCACCGCGGCCTCGAACGGCGCGGGGTCGATCTGAAACAACACCTGCCCTGCCCTGACGTCCGAACCTTCTTCGAACCGGCGTGCCAGCACCACGCCGGCCACGCGCGCACGAACCTGCGCTACGCGCATCGGCGAAACACGGCCGGGCAGATCGGTGGTCTGCAATACCTTGCGCGCCTGCGCGGTGGCGATTTCCACCGCTGGTGCAACCGAAGACTCAGCGGGTGGAGCGGCTTTGCCGCAGGCGGCCAGTGCGAACGGAAGGAAAGCGCACAGCGGAAAGAAACGGTAAGCGCGTTGGGCTGTCACAGCGCGGGGTCCAAAGGATGACGCGGGAATGATGCTCCATAGATCCTTATGAATCAAATATGATTCATAAGGATCATTTCCAAAGAACCTGTATCATCCCTGCTTCACTCGTTTTTCAAGCGTATGAGCCAGGACGACCAACGCCTTATCCGCCTGCTGGCCGCAACGCTGACCCGCCGCCCACGCAGCAATCTCACCGAGCTGGCCGGTGGCGCGGGGATCAGCCGCGCGACGCTGTACCGCTTTGCCCCGACCCGCGCGGCAATCGTGGAAAAGGTCACCGCCGAAGCGTGGCTGCGTCTGCAGGCGGCCCTGCCCGACGACGACGCCCTGCCCGATCCCATGGCAAGCCTGCGACGCATGACGCACGCCTTGGTGGAAGACCTGGATCTGGTCATCTACATCGTCAACGAGATGGGCATGGAGGGCGCCGAACGCGGCAACACCTATTACGCCGCGCCGGAGTGGGAGTCGTTCCAGGCGCATCTGGATGCTTTCTTCTTGCACGGCCAGCAGCGCGGCGTGTTCGGTATCGAAATGCCGGCGTCCTGGTGGAGCGACTTCTACCTCTCGTGCCTGTTCGGAGCCGGTTGGGCAGTGGCCACCGGCCGTCTGGCACAGGCATCGGTCGTACGTGCGGTCCTGACCTCGTTTTTGGAAGGCGCACGTTCCGGTTCGAGAGTGCAATCTCCCTAGCCGCGAGCCGCTGGCGCCACCGTCACCGCCAGCCGGAACACCACGCGATGTATCGCGTTTCCGCAGGTTGAGCGATCGGTTTTTATCGAGGCGGCAAACCGGTTCGCCGGTGGCCGGCACGGTCTGCAGCCGATGGACGAGCGTCCCCGCATCATGCGCTCTCGGCGGCTGATGCAGACAATGCATGTCCACGCGCCCGGAGGCGCGCAAGCGCACCGTGAAGCGAAGGGGCGCAGGGCCGATCTTTGCACTCAGGCAGACATCGCCGCACGCCATCGCGCGTCACGCTCACCCGCCGTTATGGGGCAGCGCGCCCTTGTCTTCCTGCAACTCACGCTTGAACGGCACGTCCGGCGGTGGGCGTGCGGTAGCCGGTTGATCGTTGAGATTGGGGTCGCTCAGGCCGCAACCGCCGCCGAATTGCAGCAGGGACACCACGCAACTGATCTTGGTGGTCGTGCCCGGAATCGGAATCTCGATCTTCTTCAGGCCGCGCCGCACCCATTCCTGCAGCAGCGTCTGGTTCGGCATCCAGTACTTGTCCAGCGATGTCGGCGTGTAGCCGTACGGCGGACGTTTAAGCCAGGTGCCGCCCTGGGCAATCTGGTCGCGGGTCCAGGTATCGGTCTCGCTGCCTGGTGGTCCGCGGTCACCTGCACCCTGGCCGGCATCACCGGCTCCGGTGGCCACCTTGATGCTGCCATCGGCATTGAACATGCCGTTGCGCTGGGTGTTGCCACCTGTCGTGTCGCCTTGCCGATTGCGGTCGGACTTGCTCCAGTCGTCGGCGTTGGCGGCCACGTCCCACCCGCCGCTGCGATCGGCAGGCGCCGGGCCGGCATGACCGCTGGCGGCTGGCTTGGCGGGCGACGATGCAGCGGCTGGCGCGCTGCTGGAACGTTCGGACCGGGCAGGACTGGCCTGCGACTGTGCAGGTTGCGCGGCTGCTTGCGCGGTTGGCGCCGCCACGGTGGCCGGCCGCGGTTCGGGAGTCGCAGGCGTCGCTGGCACGATAGGCGTCGCCGCCACTGGCGCAGGCGCCGGATCCGGCACGTTCGGCAGCTCTGCGGGACGCACCGCAACGTCAGGCATGCGCACGGTCGGCGAGATCTCACGCAGGCGCGCAGCCGGCGCGGCGATTTGCGGGCGCTCGGGGATGACGATGTCGCGCTCGCGCACTGTTGGCGCAGCGGCAGAGCGCACCGCCACGTCGGTGGCCGGGCGCTGCAGTTCGCGCACCTGCGGGCGTTCGGTCACCGTCTGGATGTCGCGTTGACGCACTTCGACCTGCGGCGCCGCCCGCTCGATCGCACGCGGCGTCAGCGTGATCGTTGGCGGCGGTGGGACGACAAAGTCGTTGGTGGCGACCGGGGTTTCGGTGACCTGCAGCGGCGATTCGATCGTCACCGGCGGCACCTGCACCGTCACCTGCGGAATATCCGCGGTGACGGGTTCGCTGGCCGCTTGCACCGGTTCCGGCGCATGTTCTGGTACCTGGGCTGTGTCGGGGCGCTCCACAGGGTCGGCAGCTGGCGGCACTGGCGTCGGTGTCGGTGCCGGCGATGCAGCTGGTTCGCTCTTCGCCGCCGATGCACCCGCGTGCGCTGGTGAAGACGCCGCAGCTGCAGCCGGCTGCGTCGATGCCTCAGACGTGGGTTGAGCTTCCCCGCCGCCCTGCGCTTCAGCCCCATCGCCGATCAAGGTCATGCGCACCCGCGATTCGTCGCCGGGCTTGGTTTCTTCCGGCGCCCAGCGCACGGTGACCACCCAGATGAGCAGCGCACCAAAACCGAGGTGGATGAGAAAACTGCCGAGCACCGCCAGCCAGTGCTGCCGGCGCTGATCCTTCGGCCGCGGGTCCCAGTGTTGCCACCACAGGCTGCGGAATGCCTGGAATGGCGACAGCACAGAGACGCCGGTCACCGCACCCCATGTCGGCTGCCCACGCGCCAACAGCACATCCATGACGTGGTCATCGTTGAATGGCGCAGCCGCGTGCTTGCGGTTGCCCATCCAGATGCCCCAGCCATACGGAAGGCCGGTGCGCCGATCCAGAATGAGCTTGCCGGGCATGCGCGCGCGCAGTGCCTGCAGCAGATCGGCAGCCGTTGTCACCGGTGGCGCGGAATCAGGCCGCGCTGTCGCGCGGAATGTAGGGAGCGTCGCCGGTGGCGTGGTCGGTCGCATCGCGCACCGCAGTCACGCCGGGCACGCGCCCCATCAAGGTCTTTTCGATGCCCTGCTTCAAGGTCACGTCGGCCATGCCGCAGCCGTGGCAACCGCCGCCGAAGCGCAGCAATACCACGCCGTCGGCGGAGACTTCCTGCACGGCCACGCGCCCGCCATGCGATGCCAACTGCGGGTTGATTTCGTTTTCCACCACCCAGCGCACACGCTCCACCATCGAAGCCGACTCTGCGGGCGCTTCGCCCTTGATCTTGGGCGCCTTGATGGTGAGCTGCTGGTTGCCGGTAGACTGGGTGACGTAGTCGATTTCGGCCCCGTCCATCCACGGCACGCTGGCAGCGACCACATACAAGGTGAAACCATCGCAGTCGATCGCCCATTCGTCGCCGCTCAGGTCCGCCGGTTCGGCGAACTCAAGCCGGGCGTCGGCACGTGGGGTACCCGCATCCACCGCGCTCAGGCGCACGCCCATGCCGGGCACGCCCTCGCGTTCGATGAGCTTGCGGAAATAGGTCTGGGCTTTGTCGGATATCTGGATCATGCGGGTTATTCTACCGCCCAAAGCGCCCTCGCTCATGGAACACCGTGATCCTGGTGGGCGCGCCGTCCGCCACCCCTGCGAGACCGTCATGACCGATCTGATTCCCCTGGAGCAGGCCCACTGCCTCCCGCGCAAAGGCAGCGACCACAAGCTGGGCGAGGCGCGCCTGGCCGAGCTGCTGCCGCAGGTGCCCGGCTGGGAGCTGGCCGAGGCCGGCATGGCGCTCACGCGCACGTTCCGCTTCGCCGACTATTACCGCACCCTGGCCTTTGTGAATGCGCTGGCCTGGATCGCCCATCGCGAAGACCACCACCCCGACCTGGGCGTGCATTACGACCGCGTCGTGGTGCGCTATTCCACCCATGACGTGGGCGGACTGAGCGAAAACGACTTCATCTGCGCGGCCAAGACCGCGCAGCTCTACGATCAGGGAATCACTGCATGAACAGGTATCGCGCCGCGTTCGCCGGCCTCGTCGTCGCCACCGGCCTTGCTGGCTGCGGCAAGTCGCCACAGCAGGCCGCCGCGCCCACCGTCGCGCCCACCGAGCTGGCCGCCCTGAAGACGCCACCGCCGGAATATTCGCCGCAGCTGGCCTGCGCCGGTGTGGGCGGCACGACCGTGCTGCGGGTCGTGGTCGGCACCCAGGGCACGCCGACCGATGTCTCGGTGGCACAGAGCAGCGGTCAGCCCGTGCTCGACGAAGCGGCCCTGACGCGCGTGCGCGAGTGGCAGTTCAAGGCCGCCACCCGCAATGGCCAGGCCGTGCCGCAGACCATCCAGGTGCCGGTCTCGTTCAAGCCGCCGGTGCCGCGTCCGAACGAATGTTTCGCCATCGAGGAACGCGCACGCCGCGGCGGCTGAGGACCGCGCAGGTCGGTGACGCCTTATTTCCGCACGGCACAAGCGCATCGACACCAGCGCATGAGCAACAGCGCCTTGTTCGCGCGCTTGAGTGTCGCCCCTGCCTGACGCTGGCGCAGAGGCGCCTGCTTTTCGTCTTCGACACCACGTCTTCGTCATCGCGGCATGGCCATCCTGGTTCCGCGGAGGGGTGTGCGTATCTGGCGAGCTGCAGTTGCCACGCTCTCCGCAGGAAGTTCTTCATTCCACGAGGACGTCGCGCCACATGCTTGCAGTGTCATCACACAATCTCTGGATCGCGCTTGCGGTCACGCTGGCGGCCGGGCTGGCAACCGGGCTCGGAAGCCTCATGGTGGTGTTCGCCAAAAAGCCCAATCCGCGCCTGTTGGCATTCGGCCTGGCCTTCGCCGGCGGCGCCATGGTGTACGTGTCGCTCACCGAAATCCTCAACAAATCGATCGCCGCGTTTTCCCAGGCCTACAACGACAAGCTCGGCTTTACCTTCGGCACACTGACCTTTCTGGGCGGCATGCTGCTGATCATGGTGATCGACCGCCTGGTGCCGAATCCGCACCAGAGTTTGTCCAGCGACGATCCGCAGTTTCGCGAAGACAACCGGGCCTATATCCGCCGGGTTGGCCTGATGACCGCCGTCGCGATCACTGCGCACAATTTCCCGGAAGGATTGGCGACTTTCTTCGCCACGCTTGAAAGCCCGGCGGTCGGCATGCCGCTGGCGTTCGCGATCGCCATCCACAATATTCCCGAAGGCATCGCGATCGCGGTGCCGGTGTATTTCGCCACGCGCAACAAGTTCTATGCGGTGGGCGCCAGCCTGCTCAGCGGGTTGGCCGAACCGGTCGGTGCAGGCATCGGATATCTGGCCTTGTCCAGCGTGCTCTCGGATGCGGTCTTCGGCACCGTGTTCGGGCTGATCTCCGGGGTCATGGTGTTTCTGGCGCTGGACGAATTACTGCCGGCTGCCAAGCGCTACGCCCAAGGTCACGAGACCGTGTATGGCCTGGTCTCGGGCATGGGAACGCTGGCGATCAGCCTGGTGTTGTTCCGTTTCGCAACGCCGTGAAGCGCGTCATGCGCGGGTATCACCACTCGTGATGGACTGGCGCGAAGTCTGTTGCAGCAAGTGCAGACAATGCCGCTCCAGCAGCCCGATCGCTGTGTTGCCCGTGACGAGCCGATGCGCCCGCCCGCCTGAAATCAACCGCATGCCACGCAGCGCACCTGCGTGACGTGCGGTTTCCCGCACGTCTGCTGAACACCGTCGCGCCTGGTTGACTGAAGCCAAGTTTTAGAAAGGTTCCAGACATTCAAGCCGGCGCATGGTACGCGCGTCATCAACGCACACACAGCGAGGTGCCGTATGCAACGCACATGGTCACAAGGGCGCCTTGCCTTGGCGCTGTCGATCGCATCCACCGGCCTGATTGCACTCGGCGGCTGCCAACGCACCGACGCACCGGCGCCGGCCGCCGCCGAGCCTCCGCCTCCTCCCAGCGCGATGGCAGCGCCGGCTTACACGCCGCCCACGGCGGACCAGCTTTACCAACTGGTCGCGCCGATTGCGCTGTTTCCAGACAAGTTGCTGGCGCAAACCTTGGCGGCGTCGGTGTATCCCGATCAAGTGGTCACCGCACAGGAATGGCTACGCAGCAATAGCGGTTTGAGCGCTGCAGATCGCGCGCAGGCCACGGTGTCGCAGTCGTGGGACCCGAGCATCAAGGCACTGACCGCCTTTCCCGACGTGGTGGCCCAACTGGCCGGCAATCTGGATTGGACGCGTGCCCTCGGAGATGCCTACGCCCACGATCCCAACGATGTGCTCAACGCGGTGCAGATCATGCGCCAACGCGCCCAGGCCAGCGGCCATCTGCGCAGTACGCCGCAGCAGCAAGTGCAGGTGGCGCGCCACGTGGTGGTGACGCCCATTCCGGATGAGGGCCGCATCCCGCCGCCCTCGCAGGTGATCACCATCGAACCAGCGCAACCGGATGTGGTGTACGTGCCGCGCTACGATCCCGGCGTGGTCTACGGCGCGCCGGTCGATGTCTACAGGGAGTATCGCTACCGCCCGGTCCGCTGGTACGACGAAGGCGACGTTGTCACCACCGGCCTGGTGTCCTTCGGCGTCGGCGTACTGGTGGGCGGCGCACTCGAGCACCATCACGGTTGGTTCGGCTGGGCCGAGCCGGCGCCTGTCTGGCACCGCTGGGGCTGGAACAGCTGGGGTGTGGATTGGAACGCGCCGCCGGCCGCACCGCATTACGTGGTCTACCAGAACCATGTCTACGCGCCGCGTACCACCATCATCAACAACCGAAATACGTATGTCGATTCACGCTCGTACGTGAATCAGGATCAGCGCCATTGGTCCAATTCGACATCCGCGCCTGTGGCCGGGATGTCCCCAGCCAACTTCCATGCGGCGCAGGCGGCCGCTCTACCGGCAGCAGTCGCCAGCGCACGTGGGCTTGGTGCGTTTGCAGGAGCGGCCACGCCAGCGCCTTCGCCCGCCCAACTGCATCGCCCGCCCGACTATGCGCATCTGACCACACCGCATTTCAATGCACAGATGCTGCAACCAGGCCGTCCGGTAACGCTGAACGCATCGCCATCGCCATCGCCGTTGGCGCATGTTGCGCCCCTGACAGCTGCGAGCCATCCGATGCAGCCATTGCCCTCCGGGATGCGTTCGCCGCGCGTGCAAGTACCGGCATTCGCCTCGGCTGCAACGCCTGCACGGGTAAATGACTTGCAGACCGCACAACAGCACATGGCGCAGATGCACGCACAGTCGCGGGCAGCGCAAGAGCAGGCAGCTGCAGCCAACCGCGCACATGCCGGCATGCCGCCGCGCGATGCATTTGCGAGCCGCGACGCCCGCGACAGCCAGTTCCGAGCCCAAGCCCAACCTGCGCAATGGAAGCCGCCCGTGCAAGAGCAGCGGCAGCTGGCGCCTCATCAGCAGTTTGCATCCGCGGCAGTGCCGCGTGTCGAACATGCGCAGCCGTCGCAGCCGCGTGACGAACCGCGCCCGGTCATGAAGGCAGAGCCGCAGCAGCGCATGCAGCGGATGGCGTCCTTCGCCCCGCCGCGTGCCGCTCCAACCCATCAGACCGATATGCACCAGCAACGCCCGCATCCGTCGGCGCAGCCGCAACATCACGACCATCGCCACGAAGGCTGAGCCAGCCGCGCTGGCGCAGCCGCCATGGCTGCGTCAGCGACCGAGCTGGTCCAGGGCCTCGGCGAGCTCTGGCGCCAATGGCGCGCTCAACACGTACGGCGTCTTGCCGGCATCCAGTGCGAATTCGAGAGATGCGGCATGCAGGAACAGCCGCTTCAAACCAAGCTGGTCGCGTAGGCGCTTGTTGACGTCTGCCTCACCGTATTTCTCGTCGCCTGCCACCGGGTGCCCCAGGTGCTGGGCATGCACGCGAATCTGGTGGGTGCGACCGGTCTCGATGCGCACTTCGCAATAGGAATGGCCGCCGCGCCGTTCCAGCAACTTGAAATGGCTCAGCGACGGCTTGCCGATCGCATTCACCTGCACATGCCGCTCCCCTCCCTGGCGCAGGCCGATGTGCAGCGGCGCGTCCACGGTCATCACGCCGTCGGGCATGCGGCCCACCAGCAGGGTCAGGTAGCGCTTGGTGATGCCGCGCCCTTCGACGCGATCGTCTTCGCGCATCAGGGCCTGCAGCTCGGTCAGCGCCGAGCGCTTCTTGGCCACGATCAATAGGCCGGACGTATCGCGATCAAGCCGGTGCACCAGTTCCAGGCTCTGGTTCGGCCGCAGCGCCCGCAGCGTTTCAATGGCGCCAAAGCTGATCCCGCTGCCGCCATGGCTGGCAACCCCGGACGGCTTGTTCAGGGCAAGCAGGCGCGCATCCTCGAACACGATTGCCGCTTCCAGCCGCGCCATGAATGATGACGGCGGCGCTGCCTTGTCGCCCTCTTCGTTGATGCGCACCGGCGGAATCCGCACTTCTTCGCCGCCCTCGAGCTTGCGTTCGGCCTTGGCACGCCCGCCATTCACGCGCACCTGGCCGCTGCGCACCAGCTTGTAGATCAGGCTACGCGGAGCGCCCTTGAGCTGGCCAAGCAGGAAATTGTCCAGCCGCTGCCCAGCACGGTCTTCCGGAACTTTGAGAATGCGCACGCCGACGCGGTCGGCCGGCGGCTTGGGGGGCTGGGGGTCGGTCATCTGGCTCTTTATTCTGTTACACTCGGCGAGCGAGATAAGGGTTTGATTTTGTTGGAAGTTGATTGGCCAGAAGCCTGACTTCCGATGATTCCGGCACAGTGCGCGACCACCGCCCCCGGGGCGGCCATGTTAGCGGCTCACCGGCCTACCCGGCCATCGCCAGCGGTTTTTGACCGCTGCGCTGAACATGTCCCGTGCGCTGCCCCGGTTCGTCCGGACGCGGCTGCCGGCCCTGAAACACCTATAAAACTTAAACAAGCGCTCCCGCGGCCTGCCGTGGTGTTGCAGCGCTGGAAACTCTGGTCAGGCCTGTCCGCGCGTTGCGCGAAGGGCCGACAAGCTGTTCCAGAGGCGAAACGTCACGGCGTTCCGCGCGGTAGAGCGCGTGAGGAACGCAACAATGAAGCGAATGCTGATCAACGCAACGCAGGCCGAAGAGCTGCGCGTGGCGATTGTGGACGGCCAGACCCTGTACGACATCGACATCGAACAGCCGTCCAAGGAACAAAAGAAGTCCAACATCTACAAGGGCCGTATCACCCGGCTCGAGCCTTCCCTGGAAGCGGCGTTCGTGGACTATGGCGCCGAGCGTCATGGCTTCCTGCCGCTGAAGGAAATTTCCCGCGATTATTTCCAGGCCGGCGTCGACCATAACAAGTCGACCATTCGTGAGCTGCTGCGCGAAGGCCAGGAAATCGTCGTGCAGGTGGACAAGGAAGAGCGTGGCAACAAGGGCGCCGCCCTGACCACGTTCATCTCGCTGGCCGGCCGCTACATGGTGCTGATGCCCAATTCGCCGAGCGCCGGTGGCGTTTCGCGCCGCATCGAGGGCGAAGACCGTGCCGCGTTGAAGGAAGCGCTGGACAAGCTCGACATTCCTGACGACATGGGCGTGATCATCCGCACTGCCGGCGTGGGCCGCGATGCCGAAGAACTGCAGTGGGATCTGGACTACCTGCTGCAGACCTGGAAGGCGATTGCCGAAGCTGCGCTGAGCAAGCCGGCCGCGTTCCTGATCTACCAGGAATCGCGCCTGATCATCCGCGCCCTGCGCGACTACCTGCGCGCCGATATCGGCGAGATCCTGGTCGATACGCCGGAGCTCTACGCCGACGCCCAGGAATTCATGAAGCAGGTGATGCCGCAGAGCCTGCGCAAGCTCAAGCACTACACCGACGATATTCCGCTGTTCAATCGCTTCCAGATCGAATCGCAGATCGAAGGCGCCTATGAGCGCAACGTGCGCCTGCCCTCGGGTGGCTCGATCGTGGTGGACCAGACCGAAGCGCTGACCGCCGTCGACGTGAACTCCTCGCGCGCCACCAAGGGCAGCGATATCGAAGAAACCGCGTTCCAGACCAATCTGGAAGCGGCCGAAGAAGTCGCACGCCAGCTGCGCCTGCGTGACCTGGGTGGCCTGGTGGTCATCGACTTCATCGACATGGCCTCGTCCAAGCACCAGCGCGAAGTCGAAAACAGGCTGCAGAACGCACTCAAGTACGACCGCGCACGCGTGCAGCTGGGCCGTATCTCGCGTTTCGGCCTGATGGAAATGAGCCGTCAACGGCTGCGACCGAGCCTGGGCGAATCCAGCCAGATCGTCTGCCCGCGTTGCGATGGCCATGGCCGCATGCGCAGCGTCGAGTCGCTGTCGCTGTCGATCATCCGCGTGGCAGAAGAGCACGCCATGAAGGAAAACACCGGGCAGGTGCTGGTCCAGGCGCCGGTGGAAATCGCCAACTACCTGCTCAACGAAAAGCGCAGCGCACTGCGTGAAATCGAGCAGCGCCATGAGTCGCCGATCATCATCGTCGCCGACGAGCAGCTGCACACCCCGCACTACGAAGTCACGCGCCTGCGCGAGAACGAGCTGGGCGAAGAGAGCGGCAAGCCGAGCTACCAGCGCGGCACCCCGCGCAAGCTGCCGGTGCATGCACTGACCAAGGCGCAGTTGAATATTCCCGCAGCCCCGGCGGTCACGTCGATCAAGCCGAGCCAACCGGCACCGGTTCGCGAAGAAGCCCCTGCCCCGGTTGCGCCCGTCGCTGCGCCAGCGCCAGTGGTGACCGTGCCCATTCCGGCACCGGTCACCGGTGTTGTGGGCTGGCTGAAGCGGATCTTCGGCGGGGTCGAGCCCGTCGCCCCGGCCCCGGAGTCGACCCCGCGTCCGCGCCAGAACGATGCCGGCCGCAATAACCGTGGCGAACGCGGCGAGCGTGGCGGTCAGCGCCGCGATGGTCGCGATGCCCGTAATGGCGGCAATGGTGGCAACCAGCAACGTGGCAATGGCGGCAATGGCAACGGCGCCAATAAGGAACGCCGTGACGAGCGTCGCCAGCCTGCCAGCGCCCAGGGCGCGCAGAATGGCGCACAGGCACAGCAGCAGGTGCAGGCGCCTAAGCCGCCGCGCAATGAAACGCAGGCGCCAAAGCAGCAGCAACCGCAGCAGCAGAAGTCCAAGCCGCAGAACCAGAGCCCACGCCCGCCACGTGCGCCTGCACAGCAGGACGGCGCGCCAGCCGAGCGGCAGCCGCGTCCGGCACGCCAGGATGAGGGTACGGCAGCGGCGCAAACCGTGACCTCCACTGCCGCAACGGCCACCACGTCGAGCGTGGTGGCCGCCATTGCCGACGCCGCTGCACCCAGCAATGCGCAGACCAACGCCAATGAAGCGGCGCAGGCGCATCCTGTCGATGTCATGGTGAGCGAATCCACCGCTGATCGTGGCGCCGACGCAAATGCAACTGCACCGGCCCAGGATGCCGCAGGCGACGATGCAGCCAATGGCGAAGGCGGGAGCCGTCGCCGCCGCGGCCGTCGTGGTGGCCGTCGTCGTCGTCGTGGCGCCGGTACCAACGGAGAAGGTGGTACCAGCGTCGATGGCCTGGAAGGCGACGATCTGGACAGCGATGCCGACAACGATCTCGATGGCGACAGCGAAGGCGACGACGCCGGTGCTCATGCGCATGTATCGGGCGCACCGCGCGCCGGCCAGCCGGAGTTCGATTTCGACGATGAGGCACCGGCACCGGCGGTGCTCGCCAAGTCGGAATCCGCTGCCCAGGCAACCGCCAAGCCGCGTCCGGTTCCCAAGGAGCGCGCAGAGCCACGGGGCGGCAGTGACACAGCTTCGACCACCGCGCCGGTTTCCAATACCGTGCCGGCATCGCAGGCTTCGGCAGCACCCGTTGCCGAAGCCGCCCGCGAGCGCCCTGCTGCGCCCGTTGCTGCTACCGACGCACCAGCCAAACCCGCGCCGGCTGTCACAGCGTCGACGGCTGCCAGCACCGAGGGTGCTGCAGCGCAGGCTGCAGAACAGCGCCCCGCGCCGGTCGCACAGCAGGCGTCCGCTACCCCGGCTCCGCTTGCCGCCCCTGCGCCAGTGGCATCCACGCCGGCACCTGCAGTGGCTCCCGCTGCCGGGACTGCATCGACGGCACCGGCTGTTGCATCGCCTGTGACCAACGATGCGGCGACAAGCAGCCAGCACCAACCTGCGCCCTCGGCGCCGGCAAGTGCGGCTGTACCTGCCGCCGACGCCGAGGCCGCGAAGGCCGACCACCAGCAGCGCGCTGTGTCGGCGGACGTGGCAGCGCCTGCGGTGCAGGCAGCGCCGGTGCAGCCGGCACGGGCAACGCCTGCTGACGACCTACCGGCACCAGCGGCGGCTACGCCGGCATCGCAGGCCGCAGTGGTCACGGTGACGTCGCCGCACGCCGAGCAGTCTGCTTCGCAGGCGCCATCGGCCGAGGTGGCAATGACCTCGACCTCGACGGTTGTGCAGGCAAGCCCAAGTGCAGACACCGCGCCCGTGCGCAAGCCGTATGCTCCGGTGCAGACCACCATGCTCGATGCGCTGAGCCCGAACGATGCTGCGCCAGCAGCCTCCTCGGCCAGCAAGCCTCCGGCAGACCCTGCAGCAGCGCAGGAGTTGCAGGCAGGCAAGCCCAAGCCGACGGTGGTCGTGTCCGAACCAGTCAAGCCGGCTGCTCCATCGACCGACGCCGACCAGGTGCAGGATGACGACAGCAACAAGCCGCGTGGCGATCACTGATGGCCAGGTGACTTGATTGGGTGGCCTGTTGGGATAACAGGCCACGTCAACATCGAAACAGCGGCCTTCGGGCCGCTGTTTTTTTGTGCAACGCCTGCACTAACGCCAAGCCGCATCCGCCGGTTGTGATCCCGGAGAGACATCGACGCTCCACGTTCTTCCACATGAGCGGCGACGTTTGTCGTCACTCGTGGTCAGTGTTTGCAAAGACCCTTCGATCGGCAAGTGCGGCGACGCCAGGCCTTGCTGGCACATGACGACAATCAGCGCGGAAAGCTCCTAGTACACGGCGTGTCGTTACGCTCACCCCCCGGGCGCCCTGACGCCCGGGTCTTGTTCGACATACCGCGCGCCTCTAGAAGGTCGGGCTAGTTCCCCCACTCACGCGTTGACGCAATCCAGCAACCGCTGCTGAGGGCGAGACACGTCATTTCTAGGCAGGTGATGAGCTTTCTCTACGCGATGTTGTGCGCCCTGGCCTTGCGATGCAGCGCAGCCACTGCACCGCACTCAAGGCAACGGTTCACAGCACCCTGGAGGGATCGGTCAGACCGTATTGATTGGCTAGCCGCGCCAGCGCAATGTTGTCCTGGATGCCGACCTTCTCGAACAGGCGTGCCTTGTGCGTGTTGATGGTCTTGGCGCTGAGGTTCAGGCGCTTGGCGATGTCTTCCTGGCGCAGGCCCTGGGTCAGCAGCAAGGCCACTTCCAGCTCACGGGGCGACAATGCATCAAACGGTGAACCGCCACCTTCCAGATTAGACAGAGCCAGGTTCTGCGCGATCGTATTGCCGAGATAACGCCGTCCCAGTGCGACTTCACGCACCGCGCGCAGCAACTCGTGCGCGTCACCACCCTTGCCCACATAGCCGGAGGCGCCTGCCTCGAGCAAACGCTTGGGCAATGGGCCGTCTTCGAGCACGGAGACGATGATGACCCGCGTACCGTAGTCGCCCTTGACGATGCGCTCGGTAATTTCCAGGCCGCTGACGCCGGGCAAATGCAGATCGCACAGCACGATGTCCGGTTTGAGTTGACGAATCTGCGGCAATGCGGCTTCGCCGCTCTCTGCTTCACCCACCACATCGACGTCCACTTCCTTGGACAGAATCATCTTCATGCCTGTACGCACGAGTGCATGATCGTCGATCAGAAAAACTCTGATGGTCATCCTTGTTGTCCTCGCTAGCGGCTGGCTGGTGCAGCCTATCTCCGTGAATAATTCAGGGCAAGCTCGATGCGACGTATTACGCCCAAGTTAGAGCGTTATGACACGTCACTAGAGCATGCATGACGTGCGCATGGCGCGATGTCTCTAGGCAAGATGATGCAACGTGTGCCGATGATGCGGGCGCCAGGGCGACCGGTGACATCGGGCAATGCAGTCGCGCTCGGTCAGATTTTCACTGGCTAGGCGGTACGGTCGGCGTCCACCAAGGGTTTTAATTCGGGATCCAGCGCAACGCGTTCGTCGAAGACGAAGCAGCGGCCCTCGTAGCCTTCGCCACCGACCTCTTCGAAGTAGCCGAGGATTCCGCCCTCCAGTTGCAGCACATTGTCCATGCCATCGGCCTGCATCCACAGCGCGGCCTTTTCGCAACGGATGCCACCGGTGCAGAAGCTGACCACCGTGGCATCGGCCAACGCGCCACGATGCGGTTCCAGCGCGCCAGGCAAGTCGGTGAACTTGTCGATCGGCAGCGTCAATGCACCCTGGAAGGTCCCGTATGCCACTTCCTGCGCATTGCGCGTGTCCAGCAACACCAGCGGACGGCCGCGATCATCTTGCCCGTTCCGCAGCCACTCGCGCAGCACGGCAGGCGTCACCGACGGTGCACGACCTTGCAGCGGCGATGCATCGTCGCGCCGAAAACTGATGATCTCCGGCTTGATCTTGACCTTGAGCCGCGCAAACGGCTGATGCGCGCTTTCGCTGTACTTGATGCGCATCTGCGCAAACCGCGCGTCGGCCTGCAGCCAGGCGTAGAACGCGTAGATCTGCTCGGCAGCCCCTGCCAGGAACAGGTTGATGCCCTCTTCGGCCACCAGCACCGATCCTTTCAGCGCATGCTGCTCGGCTTGCGCGCGCACGCCGTCGGCAAGTGTCTGCGGATCCTGGATGGTGACGAACTGGTAGGCGGCGGTATTGATCATCATGCGGCTATTTTAGGGCCGCGGGCAGCCCCTAGCGAGCGCCGTGGATGGGACGTCCAGCACGGTGCAGCAGCGTGCCTGCAAGCGCGTCATGCCGCGCACTCAGCCGCGCAACAGCACAAACGGCAGCAACACCAGCGAGGCGACGACCAGCATGCCGATCAGCGTCACGAGCACGAAGACCGGTCGCCTGCGCAGCAACGCGCCAAAGGTCTCCGCAGTGCCGGCTGCAAGTTCCTCCTGGCGCTGGGCACGCGCAATCGCGCCGCGCTGCGCCTGGTAGGCATCCATCGCCGCCTTGGCGCGTGGATAGTCGGCATCGTCGCTGAGCCAGATACCGCCAGCGGAAATCCCCCAGTTGCTGGGGCGCGTTTCATAGATCTGCACGCGCTGCTCGCGCATCAACGCCCGCACCTCATCGGCTTCGTCGTCGGGAACATTGCGCAGATTGAGCAGCAGCTTGGCCATGCCGCGATGATACCGGGAGCCAGGTGCGATAATGGCGGCCTTTCTCCATGGACCCTGCCATGCGCCTTTTGTTGACGCTCGTTGTCGCCCTGTTGCTCGCAAGCTGCGCGCCCGCCCTGCCGCCCTCCGGCGGCACCATCGCCAGTTTCGAGCGGATCGACCGCACCGTGGGGACCGGTGCAGAGGCCACACCAGGCGCCATGGTCACCGTGCACTACACCGGCTGGCTCTACGACGAAAAAGCCGCCGACAAGCACGGCAAGAAGTTCGACAGCTCGCTGGATCGTGCCGAGCCGTTCCAATTCGTACTAGGCGGCCACCAGGTCATCCGCGGCTGGGACGATGGCGTGGCCGGCATGCGTGTCGGCGGCAAGCGCACCTTGATGATTCCGCCCGATTACGGCTATGGCGACAACGGCGCCGGTGGCGTGATACCGCCCGGTGCATCGCTGGTGTTCGATGTGGAATTGCTGGGCGTGCAGCCGCGCTGAGTGCCTGACGATGACTGATCTGAGCAGGCAGCGGCTGGCAGTGATCGGCGGTGGGCCGGCCGGTTTGATGGCGGCGGAAGTGGCCTGCGCGTCAGGCTTGGCGGTGGATCTGTACGAAGCCAAGGGCTCGGTGGGACGCAAGTTCCTGATCGCTGGCAAAGGCGGCTTGAACCTCACGCATTCCGATTCGATGCCGCTGTTTGCGCAACGCTATCGCCAACGTCAGCAACCGGTTTCCGCATGGTTGCAGGACTTCGATGCTGATGCGCTGCGCGATTGGGCGCGAGAGCTCGGTGTCGAGACCTACGTCGGCAGTTCCGGCCGTGTCTTTCCAATGGACCGCAAGGCCGCACCCTTGCTGCGCGGCTGGGTGCGCCGGCTCAAGGAACAGGGTGTCACGTTTCATGTGCAGCACCGCTGGCTGGGCTGGACTGAAAACGGCGCACTCCGTTTCGACGCACCCACCGGTGCTGTGGAGTGCAGTGCAGAGGCGGTCGTGCTGGCGCTGGGTGGCGGCAGCTGGCCGCAGCTTGGTTCCGACGGCCAGTGGCAAGCAACACTGCAGCAACGCGGTATCGCGGTAGCGCCCCTGGTGCCGGCCAACTGCGGCTTCGATATCGATTGGAGTGCGCACTTCGTGCAGCGCCATGCAGGTGCACCGCTGAAACCGGTCGTTGCGCATTGGCAGGATGGCAACGGCATGCAGCATGCATTGCAGGGGGAATGCGTGGCCACAGCGAATGGCATCGAGGGCAGCTTGATCTATGCCTTGGCCGCGGACCTGCGCGAGCAGATCGACGCCCATGGCGTCGCCGAACTCGTGCTGGATCTGGTTCCCGGCCGCTCGCTCGAACGCGTGCATGCCGAACTGGCCCAACCGCGCAAGGGGCGCAGTTTCAGCGAGCATCTGCGCCGCCAGGTCGGCATCGATGGTGTCAAGGCGGCCCTGCTCTACGAAGAACTCGGCAAGCAGGCGGGCGACGACGTGGCGTTGGTCGCACGCACGCTCAAGCAGTTGCCGCTGCGACTGTTGCGGCCACGTCCGCTTGCCGAAGCAATCAGTTCTGCAGGCGGCGTGCGGCTGGAGGCGCTGGACGATCAGCTGATGGCGCAGTCGCAACCAGGGGTGTTTTGCGCTGGCGAAATGCTCGATTGGGAAGCGCCAACCGGCGGCTATCTGCTCACCGCCTGCTTCGCCAGCGGCCGACGCGCCGCACGCGGCGCTGTGCAGTGGCTAGCGCAGCACAACGCAGACGCTACAGACGATCGCTGACTGCCGCACGCGGCCACACCGATTTGACGTCGTACACCACCGCGCCCGGCTTGCCGAGCGCGGCGATCTGCGCGACGTCGTAGTCGCGATACTGCGCGTGCGCCACTGCCAGCACCACGGCATCGTAGGCGCCCTCTTCCGGGGTCTGGCTTAAATGCACACCGCCGTGCTGCAGCGCTTCAGCCGGGTCTGCCCACGGGTCGCAAGTGTCCACCTGCACACCCACGGCCTGCAGCAACTGCACCAATTCCAGGGCGCGGCTGTTGCGCAGATCCGGGCAGTTTTCCTTGAATGTGGCGCCCAGTACCAGCACCCTCGCCTGCGCAAGCGCGACGCCACGCATGGCCAACATGCCGCACACGCGCTCGGCCACATGTCGGCCGACCCGATTGTTGACCTGCCGCGCGGTGTGGATCAGGTCCGGGTGATAGCCCACGCTTTCGGACTTGTGCATCAGGTAGTACGGATCCACGCCGATGCAATGCCCACCGACCAGGCCAGGACGAAACGGCAGGAAATTCCACTTGGTTCCTGCGGCCTCGAGCACATCCAGGGTGTCGATTCCCAACTTGTCGAAAATCAACGCCAACTCATTGACCAGTGCGATATTGACGTCGCGCTGGATGTTTTCGACCACCTTTGCCGCTTCGGCCACGCGCATCGACCGAGCGCGCCAGGTGCCGGCAGTGATGATGCTGGTATACAGCGCGTCGACTGCATCAGCGGCGTCCGCCGTCGAGCCCGCGGTGATCTTGCGAATGTCGCGCAGACGCCGCTGGCGATCGCCGGGATTGACACGCTCGGGACTGTAACCGCAAAAGAAGTCGTGGTTGAAGCGCAACCCGGAGCCTGCTTCGAGCAAGGGCACGCAAACTTCTTCGGTGGTTCCTGGATAGACCGTGGATTCGTAGATCACCAGGTCGCCGGGCTTGAGGGCGGCGGCGATCAAGGCCGTGGCGCTACGCAACGGCTCCAGATCCGGTTGCTCGAAGCTGTCGATCGGCGTTGGCACGGTCACGATGAAAATGCGACACGCGGCCAGATCCGCAGCGTTTGCGCTATAGCGCAACTGCGTTGCGGCAGCCAATTCGGCATCGTCCAGTTCCAGCGTGGCATCGTGGCCCTCGCGCAATTGCGCAACGCGCTGCGCATCGATGTCAAAGCCCAGGGTGTCGCGCTGCTCCCCGAATGCAACAGCCAGCGGCAGGCCGACATAGCCCAAGCCGATGACGGCGATGCGCCCCTGTGGGGGGGCGAGAAGCGTAATGCCGGACATGCGGTTCCTTAAAATGGTGCGCAGCCGGTGGCGGCGCGCTATGTGGCGGCAGCATAACGCAGGCTGCAGGGAGCCGGGCAGTGCAGGAAGTACGCAGCAACGATTCACAATCGCCGCGCAATCAGGCACGCTATCGCAATGCCCGGGTGGCGAAATTGGTAGACGCAAGGGACTTAAAATCCCTCAGCCGCAAGGCTATGCGGGTTCGACCCCCGCCCCGGGCACACGTTAATAAGGTAATCGAGTCGGCGCACACGCAATCGTCTGCGCGCCGCTTACCGGCTAATGTCCCTGCACGACCATCCGCATCATGCAGCCAACGCGCTGGTCACCTGGCCCCGGATTGCGTTTCGATTACGCGTGCCCGCGACATCGCGTGGCGCCATTCCTCCAACGCAATCAGTCAAACCCACGTGTCCAAGTGCCCAAGCACAGGTGTGCGGCACTGGCACATGCGCTCATTACCGGACACCGCAGCACCACCGCTCATATTTCGCAGCCGCCGCGTAGTTAGTGGACGCCCCCAGCAATAACACGCGACCAATAAAAAAACCCTGGATATCGATCGATATCCAGGGTTCGAATTTGGAGCGGGAAACGAGACTCGAACTCGCGACCTCAACCTTGGCAAGGTTGCGCTCTACCAACTGAGCTATTCCCGCGTGGAGTGAAATTGTACAGCGTGTTACTTCGTTGCGCCAGCCCTGTCGTCGTTATCGATGGCAGGAAGACCGCATGCGATGTGGAGGCCTGGGCCGGAATTGAACCGGCGTACGCGGATTTGCAGTCCGCTGCATAACCACTCTACCACCAGGCCGAAACATCAAACCCAAGGCATCCTGCCTTGAAACGACGAGACCCCTGACGCGGGGGCCCTGTCTACATCTGGAGCGGGAAACGAGACTCGAACTCGCGACCTCAACCTTGGCAAGGTTGCGCTCTACCAACTGAGCTATTCCCGCTTGGGAGGCGAAATTCTACAGCGAACAGGATAGCTGTCAACTGTTGCTTTCGATTTTTTTCGGCTTGTTGCTGATCGCTGCTTTTTCGTCGGCGCGCAGGCTTGGCCATGCAGCCTGCAGATACTGAAACCCCGACCACAGCGTCAGCAAGGCTGCAATGGCGAGTGTCCAGTAGCCTGCACGAAATATCAGGTTGCCCAGCCAGATTTCATGCGTGGGCATCTGCCCAGGCGTGACCGAATACAACAGGCACAGCAAAGCCACCATTTGTGCGGTGGTCTTGATCTTGCCGATGGCCGCCACGCGTACCTTGGCGCGCTGGCCGATCTCGGCCATCCATTCGCGAAGTGCAGAGACGGCAATCTCGCGTCCGACGATGACTGCTGCCCAGAACGCCATCCACGGCGTGGGATGGCCCTGCACAATCAGGAACAGCGCCACGGCGACCATCAACTTGTCGGCGACCGGGTCCAGAAATGCGCCGAACGCGGAATATTGGTGATAACGCCGCGCGACCCAGCCGTCCAGCCAGTCGGTGATGGCGGCCAGCGCAAACACGCCGGCGGACGCGAAATTCGTCCACGTGTACGGCAGGTAGAACACCACGACCAACACCGGGATCATCACGATCCTCAGCAGTGTCAGCCACGTGGGGATGGTCAACTTCATTGCGGACTTGCCTCGCCTGCCGCATCGGGAAGCGCCAGCCCGTGCAGGTTAGCGTAGATTCGCGCGGCAAGTGCGGCATTGACCCCCTCCACTCGTGCAATCTCGGCCTCGCCGGCGGCCTTGAGCCCGACCAGCCCGCCGAAGTGCTTGAGCAGACTCGCGCGGCGCCGAGGGCCGATGCCGGGGATATCCTCGAGCTTGCTGGTCATGCGCGCCTTCTGGCGGCGACCGCGGTGGCCGGTGATCGCAAAGCGGTGCGCTTCGTCACGCACCTGCTGGATGAATTGCAGCGCAGGCGACGCCGCGCCCGGCCGCAGCTCGGGGCCGTCGGCCATGATCAACGCTTCATGCCCGGCCCGGCGCTCTTCGCCCTTGGCCACGCCGACCAGCAACACGTTCTCGACCCCGAGATCGGCCAGCGCGGCCTGCGCCTGTGCCAGCTGGCCTGCGCCACCGTCGATCAACAGTACGTCGGGGAGCACGCCGTTCTCTTCCACGGCGCGACGGAAGCGGCGCTCGATCGCCTGCCGCATGGCTGCGTAGTCGTCGCCCGGCGTGATGCCGGAAATATTGAAGCGCCGGTACTGGCCACGCACCGGGCCACTGGCGTCGAATACCACGCACGAAGCGACGGTCGCCTCGCCCATGGTGTGACTGATGTCGAAACACTCCACGCGCTTGACCGGCTCGGCAAGTCCAAGCATCTCGCGCAAGGCTTCGCTGCGTGCGTGCTGCGCGCTCTGGCTGGTGAGCTCGGTGACAAGCGTCAGCTGCGCATTGCGCGTGGCCAGCAGCAGATAGCCGGCACGCTCGCCGCGCACGTTCCACTTCAGCGCCACCTTGTGCTCGGCTGCCGTACTGAGCGCCGCTTCGATCAGCTCGGCTTCCGGGATCTCGCGGTCGAGCAGGATTTCGCGCGGCGGAGAGTGCTCGGCGTAGTACTGCGATACGAACGCGCCAAGAATTTCGTCGGCACTGTCTTCCCCGTTGGTCTTGGGAAAGAACGAGCGCGTGCCGAGATTGCGGCCGTCGCGAAAACTCAGCAACAAGACGCAAGCCTGGCTGGATTGCGTGGCGCAGGCCAGCACGTCCAGATCCGCTGCACGCCCGTCGACGTATTGACGGTTCTGCATGCTGCGCAGCGACGAGAGCAAATCGCGCAAACGCGCAGCACGCTCGAATTCCAGCGCCTCGCTGGCCTGCTGCATCGAGTGCATGATCTCTTCGCCGAGCTGATCGCTCTTGCCTTCGAGAAACATGGTAGCGCGGCGTACCGATTCGGCGTAATCCGGAGCCGCCACCAAGTCCACGCACGGACCGCTGCAACGCCCGATCTGGTATTGCAGGCATGGCCGCGAACGGTTACGGAATACGCTGTCCTCGCAACTGCGCAGCTTGAAGAGCTTGTGCATCAAGCTGAGCGTCTCGCGTACACCGGTGACGCCCGTGTAAGGGCCGAAATAACGCCCTTGCACCGCACGCGGACCGCGGTGCAAGGCAATCCGGGGCCATTGTTCGCGGGTCAGCAACACGTATGGGTAGCTTTTGTCGTCGCGCAACGAGACGTTGTAGCGCGGCGACAGCGATTTGATCAGCTGGTTTTCCAGCAGTAGCGCTTCGGCTTCGCTGCGGGTAACGGTGACGTCCATGCGCGCGACCTGCGACAGCATCGAGGTCAACCGGGCGTTCTTCGGTGTCCCGTTGAAATAGCTGCCCACACGCTTGCGCAACGCGCCGGCCTTGCCGACGTACAGCAAGGTATCGTCGCCCGCATACATGCGATAGACGCCAGGCGCGGTGCTCAGTTGCGCAGCAAACGCTTTTCCATCGAAATCGTTGTGGGGCCTGACGCTCATTCGTCTATCGAAACATCACTCAGTTCGCCGCTTGCAAGGTCGTACCGCAAGATGGCATGTGCATCGGTTTCTGCGATCCAGACCGCACCGGCGGTGACCGCCAGACCGGCCGGGCCATGCAGACGACGCGGCAGCGCGACCGTGGTCAATTCACCGCCGCCCAGGCGCAGGCAGCGCAGGCGGCCATTGCCGGTGTCGGCGATCCACAGCAACGGCGAATCGGCCGCCAGTGCAATGGCCTGTGGGAACTGCAGGCGTGCCGTGCTGCGTGGGCCGTCCTGATCTCCAAACTGCCAGGTGCCCTGCCCGCCGACCAAGGTCTGTACCAGATCGCCGCGTAGTTGCATGGTGCGGATTGACGAGCCCAGCCCGTCGCAGACATAGGCCACCTGCTGCACGGACGCCAAGCCGGCCGGCTGTGCGAAAGCAGCGAGATGGCCGCTGCCGTCGCGAATTTCAAGGGCACCGGTGCCTGCGCGCGCGGTCAGCGCGGCGCGGCCCAGGTGATAACTCCAGATCCGGTTATCGCCGGCCATGGCGATCAACACCTGGTTGTCGGCGATGGCCAGACCTTGCGGGTAGTTCAGCGCAGAGGCACCGGGCGACGCCAGCGGGCCTTCGACCGGCTCGCCGGAACGGCCGGTGCCGCACAAGGTATCCACCTGCCCGCTGCGCAGGTTGATACGACGTAGCGCATGGTTGCCGGTATCGGCGACATACAGCTGATCGCGTTCCAACGCCAAACCTTGCGGGCGCCGGAATGCCGCTTCGCCGACACCGCCGTCGATGAGATCAGCATTGCCATGCCCGAATTGGCGCAGTACGCGTCCGCTGTGCGTGCACTCGAGCACGCGGTGATGGCCGGTATCGGCGACATACAACCGGTCTTCGGTCGCGGCCAGGCCGGTAGGAAAACGCAACGCCAGGTGCGGCTCGGGCTCGCGCTCGGCCACGCCGTGCAGGTCGGCGTCCGAGGGCGGCTGCTGGCCCTCGCACAGGGCAGTCAGCGCCTTGTCCAGATCGCCGGTGACGCCCACCAGGCGCTGCCGCTCGCGGCCGTAGGCATCCAGCAGCACCAGCGTGGGCCAGGATTCGATACCGAAGCGACGCCAGGTTTCCCAGTCCTTGTCGAGCAGGATCGGCGCACTCACGCCGTGTCCGCGCAGTTGTTTAAGCGAGCGTTGCGGCAGGCGCTCGCTGTCGAAACGCGGCACCTGCACCACGATCACCTGGAGCCGGCCAGGGCTGCGCGCCTGCCAGTGGGCAAGCTCGGCCAGGCGTTCGGCGCACCACACCGAACTGGCGTTGACGAACGCCAGCACCAGCGCACGGCCGCGATGCTCCTGCAAGGTGGAGGGCCTGGCATTGAGCCAGGTGGGAAATTCCGGCAGTTCCTGGGTGAGCTGGGCGTTCATGCGGTGATTATGCCCAAGCGCGATTAGCCGCGGGTGAGTCTGGCCACGGTGAGGCGCGCGGCAGTGTCGACCAGCTGCCATACCTGCTCGAAGTCATGCATGCTGCCGGTATACGGGTCGGGGATTTCATCGCGCGCGTCGATGCCGGCCCAGGGCAGCCACAAGGCGAGCTTGTCGCGCTGCGCCGCCGGGGCGAGCCGCTGCAGATCGCGCAGATTGCTGGCGTCTGCGCACAACAGCCAATCGAAATGCTCGAAATCCGAGTGCTTCACCTGGCGCGCGCGGAGGCCGGTAATATCCACGCCGTGACCGCGCGCGCAGCGGATGGCGCGCGGGTCCGGCGCCTCGCCGGCATGCCAGTCGCCGGTACCGGCCGAATCGACCTGGATGCGCCGCGACAAACGGGCTTCATCCAGCCGCGCACGCAACGCACCCTCGCCCATCGGTGAGCGGCAGATATTGCCCAGGCAGACGACCAGCACCTTCATGGCGATGCCACCCGCACCTGTGCGCGGACGAGATCGTCCGGGGTATCGATGCCCGGCGGAAACGGCTCGGGCGTCACCGCCACGGCGATGCGATAACCGGCTTCCATCACGCGCAGTTGTTCCAGCGATTCGATGCGCTCCAGCATGCCAGGCGGCATGGCCGCGAAGCGTTGCAGGAAGCCTGCGCGATAGGCGTAGATGCCGATGTGGCGCAGCCACTGACCTTCTGCAGGCACGCTATCGCGCTGGCTGGCGAAGCTGTCGCGGTGCCAGGGAATCGGCGCGCGGCTGAAATACAGCGCATCGCCGCCGGCTGTGCGCACCAGCTTCACCACGTTGGGATCGAACAGGTCGTGCGCGTTTTCCACCGGCGCGGCCAGCGTGGCCATCTGGGCACCGGAGTGCTGCAGCAGATCGGCAACGGCGCGGATGCCTGCAGCCGGCGCAAACGGTTCGTCGCCCTGCAGATTGACCACGCAGGTCTGGTCGTCCCATCCGGCAATGCGTGCGCATTCGGCCAGGCGGTCGGTGCCGGACAGATGCGCGGCGCCGGTCATTGCCACATGCACTCCTGGCAGATGTTCGATCGCCGCTGCGATGCGCGCGTCGTCGGTGGCCACCCATACCTCGCGCGCACCCGCCAGCAACGCACGCTCGGCCACATGCTGGATCATCGGGCGATCGCCGATCCGTTGCAGCGGTTTACCCGGCAGCCGCGTAGAGGCGTAACGGGCGGGAATGGCGACGACGAAATCGGCAGGCGTGGTGGGTGTCATACGTGCGCGCTCTGGATGCAGTGGGGAAACGAGAGAACCGAATCGCTTGATGCCGATGTGTGATTGAGCGAAGTGGCTGTATTCAGTGGGAGCTGCGCTGCACGACATCAGCACTCAAAAACGCGCTGCGTGCCCTGCTCGCAGCCATGCGCACCGATATTTCAGGGCAGACCTCTGCCCGAGTGTTGCGAAACGTCATGCAGCCTGGATGCCACATCACAGCAGCAAGCGCGTCCTCGACGCCTGGCTCGCGATGGTTGGCCAGCAACGTCCAGCTGCATGCTCACCATGGCCCGTGATGCACTCACACGCCCTGCCGGCTGGCCAATTTGTTCAGGCGGTCCAGCAGACTCACCCAGAACGCGGCCGGCAGCTCCGCCTTCAGTGGCACGCTGTACAACCACTCGTCGGCGAACGGACGGCATTTCACCGCGTCCTTTTCGGTCATCAGCACCGGCAGGCGGCTTCCGAAGCTGAAATCCGCGGCGCGGTAGACGTGATGATCCGGAAACGCGTGCGGCACCACGCCAATGCCGCGCGCGCGCAGCATGGCGAAGAAACGTTCCGGATGCGCGATGCCCGCCACCGCATGCACGCGCTGCCCGGCAAGCATGCTCAAGGGCTGCGCACGCTTGCCATCCATCGGCTGCACGCTGTCGATGCTCAAACGCATCTGCCACTCGCCGAAACCGGCATCATCGGGCACCTGCGGTGCGGCAGTCGCACTGGCCTGGCCGAGATTGACCACGCGGAAATCGCAATCGCGTGCCCGCGCGGCCGGTTCGCGCAGCGGCCCAGCGGGCAACAGGCGTCCGTTGCCGTAGCGCCGCTGGCCATCGACCACTTCGATCTCGACATCGCGCGCCAGACGGTAATGCTGCAGCCCGTCGTCGCAGATCACGATGTCGCAGCCCGCTTCGACCAGCGCCCGTGCAGCAGCGAGCCGGTCGCTGTCGACACGCACGCGTGCACCGGTTTTCCAGGCGATCAACACCGGCTCATCGCCGCCGAGCGCCACCGGCGTGTCCGCTTCGACCCACCGCGCGGTACCTGCGTCATCGCGGCCGTAGCCACGGCTGGCGACACCAGGCGTCCAGCCGGCTTCCTGCAGCTTTGCGACCAAGGCGATCGTCAGCGGCGTCTTGCCGGTGCCGCCGGCGGTGACATTGCCAACCACGATCACCGGCACTGGTACCCGGTGGCGCCTGCGCCAACCGCGGCGATACAGCGCCCGCCGCAATGCGATGGCAGCGCCGTAGACCGGCGCCAGGATGCGCGCCGGCAAGGGGATCGGCGTGTTGTCGTACCAGTAACCCGGGGTGCGGGTGCCGCGCTTGCTCATGCCTGGCGTTCGCGGAATTGCATGCCGTGCAGATGCGAATACAAGCCGCCCTGCGCCAGCAATTGGTGATGCGTACCGCGCTCGACGATCCGCCCCTGGTCCATCACCAGCACCTGATCGGCATGCTCGATGGTGGACAGGCGATGCGCGATGACCAGCGTGGTGCGGTCCGGCATCAGCTTGTGCAGGGCGTCCTGTACCAAGCGCTCGGATTCGTTGTCCAGCGCTGCGGTGGCCTCGTCCAGGATCAGGACCGGCGCGTCCTTGAGCATGGCGCGTGCGATCGCCAGACGCTGGCGCTGGCCACCGGACAGGCGCCCGCCCTTGGTGCCGACATGCGACTGCAGCCCCTCGGGCAGTTGCGCGACAAATTCCATTGCGTTTGCGCCCAGAATCGCCCGCTCCAACTGGCCGGCATCGGCGTTGCGCATTTCACCGAACGCCACGTTGTCGGCGATGCTGCCGTCTAACAACATTACCTGCTGGCCCACCAGCGCAATCTGCCTGCGCAGATCCGCCAGCGCATACGCCTGCACCGGATGACCGTCGAGCAAGATCTGCCCGGCCTCGGCTTCGTAAAAACGCGGGATCAACTTGATCAGACTGGACTTGCCGCTTCCGGAACGCCCGACGATGGCAGTGACGGTGCCCGGTTGCGCAACGAAACTGACATCGGCCAGCGCCGGATTGACCTGGCCGGGGTAGCGCGCCGTGACATCGCGAAATTCGATCAAGCCCTTGGCACGCGTCAGCGGCACGGTACCTTGATCCGGCTCGTCCGGGCTGTCGAGCACTGAAAACAAGCGCTCGGCCGATGCCAGGCCGCGCTGCACCATGTTCTGCACATTGGTGAGCTGCTTGAGGCCCGGAATGATGGTCAGCATCGAAGTCATCAGCACGACGAAATCGCCGGCCGTCAGGCGCCCGGCCAAGGCCTGCGCACCGGCCACGAACAGCAGGGCCGACAGGCCGATCGCGCCGATCATCTGCACGGTGGCAGTGGAAATGCCGCGGGTGGATTCGACCTTCATCGCCAGGCGCAGGTTGCGATTGGCCAGCGCGCCATAGCGCTCCATTTCGGTCTGCTGGGCCCCGTAGATCTTGACCTCCTGATGGCTGGACAAGGTCTGGTCGGCAGCCTGCAGCAGCTGCGCACCGCTTTCCTGGATGCTGTGGCTGATACGGCGGTAGCGCCGCGCCACCTTGTCCATCACCCAGGCCAGCACCGGGGCGAGCACCAGGATGGTCAACGTCACCTGCCAGCTATGCCACAGCATCAGTGCCAGCGCACCGATCACCTGCAGCGATTGCTGGATCATGACCTTGACCGCATCCACTGCGGCCTGCGCAACCTGGTCCGAATCCGAGCCCAGGCGTATCAGCATCGAGGGCACCGGCTCCGAATCGAAGCGTGACCCCGGCAGGCGCAGATACTTGGCCATCACCTTGATACGCAGGTCGCGCGCGATGCTGCGTGCGGACTTGCCCATGGCCATGTCGGTGATGTAACCGGCGACGCCGCGCACCACGAACAGCAGGATGATCTGCACCGGCAGCCAACGACTGACCTCGGCGTTCTTGTAGATGAAGGTCTCGTCGGTGATCGGCTTCATCAACGCCAGAAACCCGGTGGTGCCGGCCGCTTCGATCAACGCGGCGATCAACGCGGCCACCAGCAACAAGCGATACGGCTTGGCAAACGCCAGCAGGCGACGGTACGTGCGCCAGGAAGACACTGGCGCCGGGCGGTCGGTGGAGATGGTCACTGGCGGGTTCCGTTGGTGCTTGTCTTGCCGGTCGTACCGGTGGCGCTGGCCGGAGGCGCGGTGGCGATGGCAATGCGCCGGAAGCCGAGCTGGCCCAGCGCATCCTGCGCGGTCACCACGGCCTGATACGGGGTCCGCGCATCGGCGCGCATCAGCACGGTCTGTTCGCGGTCATCGCCGGCGATCTGGGCGATGGTCTGCTTGAGCGAATCCACATCCGAGCGCAGTACTTCCTGATCGTTGATGAAATAACGCCCATCGGCGTTGACCAGCACGCTCAACGAACGCGGCGGCGCACTGGTGTGCTGGTCGCTGGCGGTCGGCAACTGCAGCTGCAGCGTGGAGCGTGCGTCGAAGGTCGTGGTCACCACGAAAAAGATGATGAGGACGAGGATGACGTCAATCAATGGCACCAGGTCGATATGCGGCTCGTCCTGGCTTCGGTCGCTGCCGATGCGCATCCGTCAACCCTTCGCCGTGACGGGCTTGGCGCCCGCTGCGGCCGGCGCGACGGCTGCCGGCACGACTCGGCCATCGATGGTGTCCAGCAACAAGGTGGCTTCCTGCTCCATCTCGATGATGTAACCGGCGATGCGCCCCTTGAAGAAGCGATGTGCCATCAATGCCGGAACAGCGATGATCATGCCGGTGGCAGTGCACACCAGCGCTTTGCCGATGCCGCCGGCGAGCTGATTCACATCGCCGACGCCGTGATCGAGGATGCCCAGGAACATCTGGATCATGCCGACCACGGTACCAAGCAGACCCAACAACGGCCCGGCCGAAGCGATCGTGCCCAACGCATTCAGGTAGCGCTCCATGCGATGCACCACATGCCGGCCGGTGTCTTCGATACGTTCGCGAATCATGTCGCGCGGGCGGCCGCGCACATCCAGCGCAGCGGCCAGCAAGGCGCCCAACGGCGAATTGCGGCGCAGCGATTCGATGTGGGTGGGATCCAGATTGCCGCGCGCGGCCCAATTGCGCACTTCTTCACCCAGGCCCGGCGGCGTCACCTCATTGCGGCGCAGGCTCCACAGACGCTCCAGCACGATCGCCAGGGCGATCACGCCCAGCAACAGCAACGGCACCATCGGCCAACCGCCTGCCTTGACCAGCTCCAACACGATTCGATTCCTCCGGCAACACGGCCGCCTGTTCGCTGACCGATAGGATAGCAGCCGACCGCCGCCGTTCCGCAGCATCCCATAGCCGCGGCTGCCAGTGCCGCCGCTCGCGCAGTTGCAGGCCCGCGGCACCGAGCCAAACCCGTATCGCTCCCGCCTGGGCAGTGTCCAGCACTTCTGCTCCGCCCGACTTCCAGCGTTGCACGACCTCGGCGCGTGGATGCCCGAATCTGTTGCCATGACCGGACGACACCAGCGCCAGGCGTGCGCCGGTCGCGGCGATGAAGCCGGCCTGCGAGCCGTCGGCGCTGCCGTGGTGCGGCACGATCACCAGGTCCGCACGCAGATCCGCGGCGCGCCCGCGCAGCAGGCGGCGCTCGACGATTTCGCCAATATCGCCCGGCAACAGTGCGCTCGCAGACGCGGTCTCGACCCGCAGCACGCAGCTGGATTGATTGCGTAGATAAGGAAACCCAACACCGGGATGCAGGAAGCGGAAGCGCACACCGTCCCACTCCCACTGCTGCCCGGCGCGGCAACGTGCGGTGACGTCCAACGGCGCACCCGGTGGCGCAGCCGTGCGTGCCACCGGCAGCCCCGTGCGCACCGCGGCATAGCCACCGGCATGATCGGCGTCGGCGTGGCTGAGCACGATGGCATCCAGCCGGCGTACGCCAAGCGCGCGCAACGCCGGCAGCACGACGCGCTCGCCGGCATCGAACCCGTCGCGCACCGCCGGACCGGTATCGAACAACAGCGCATGGCGTTGCGTGCGCACCAGCACCGCCAAGCCCTGGCCCACATCCAGCACCTGCACTTCCGCCTCGCCTGCGGCGGGTAGCTCGCGATCCGGCCAGAGCAGCGGCAACCACAGCAGCGCCGCCAACGATTTACCCGGCGTCGCGCGCGGCAGCAACAGCCAGAACGCACCGAGCAAGGCGGCGATCAGGGCAACCCCATCGGACTCGGGCACCCACCACAACGCCACCGCGGTGTGCCCAAGCCAGACGAGCCCCGGCCAGGTCAGCTCAAAGCACCAGCCCGCAAGCTGCCATGCCCATACGCCGGTCCCTGGATAGATCGCTTCGAGCGCGGTCCCCAACAGGCACAGCGGCACCACCACGAAAGTCCACCAGGGAATGGCGACCAAATTGGCGAATGGCCCGACCAGCGACGCCTGCCCGAACAGGCTGACCGTCAACGGCAGCAGGCCAACGGTGGCCACGGTCTGCGCAGACAGGAAGCCGCGCACGATGGCGCGATCGTCAGACGGCAGGCACCAGACCAGCCATGCCACGCCGGCGAAGCTGAGCCAGAAGCCAGCCACCAGCACGCTGAGCGGATCCCACAGCAACACCGCCAACAAGGCGAGCGAGAGGACGTGCGCGGTCGAGGCGCGTCGCCGCAGTACCCTGGCGAGGGCCACCACCGCAATCATCAACACGGTGCGTACCGTCGGCAGCGCCAGGCCAGCCAATAGCGCGTAGGCGGCGGCGCCGAGTAGCGCGGCAATCGATGCCGCATGCAGACGCGGCATGAAGGTGCCCAGTCGCGGCTGCCAGCGCCATATGCCAGCGACCAGCAGCGCGAAGAATGCCCCGACCAGCCCGACATGAAATCCAGAGATGGCGATCAGATGGCTGAGCCCGGTCGCGCGCAACGTTGCCCATGCCATATCGTCCAGCCCGCGGGTATCTCCGAGCGCGAGCGCCCGCAGGTACGGCGCAGAAGGGCCGCCGACACGCTCGGCGATGCGTTGCGACATCCGTTCGCGCCACGCATCCACGCCTTGCGGCGGCGCGATCTGGCGTGCGGTTGCAGGCATGCGCACATAGCCCGTCGCAGCGATGCGCTGCGCCAGTGCCTGGCGCTCGGCATCGAAGCCTCCGGGATTGCGCAAGCCGCGTGGCGCACGCAGCTTGAGCCGCAGCTGCCAACGCGCACCTGCATGCAGCGCTGCGCGCGGGCCGATGCGCTCGGCGCCAAAGTCGTCGTACCAGGCCAGTTGCAGGAGCTTCCCGCGCAGTGCCTCCGGCTGCGCCGGCGCTTGGTCCACGCGCAGCTGAAAGCGGGTACGGCGTTGCTCGGCGGTCGGCAGGCCGACAATCTGTCCGCGCACGGTGACATCGCGTGTTTCATCCTGCGGAAGCAGTTGCGACTGCAGGGCATCGGTCACCTGCCACCCCATCGTCCCGAATCCAAAGAGTGCCGCCGCCCCTGCCAGCAATAGCGCACTCCGGGGCGGGCGCAGCCACACCGTCGCGCCGCTGCCCAGCAATGCAACACACACGCAGCCGACGTAAACCATGCGCGCAAGCAGTGTGGGCGACCAGGCGCAGGCCACCACGCCCAGCAATAACGCGGCCGCAATGGCCACCGCCGATCTCATCTGCGGCGGCGCTGCCTGCGCTGACACCTCCATGCTGTCGGTCGCCATCCCGCACCCTATCGATCAACGTCTTCACCTTAGATCGCGGCACCTTCCACGCACAGCGGAGATCTGCCCAAGGCTGGGTAGGAAGAACACTGCGCGGCGCTCGCCGATCGCGAATACGGAAGAGGTACTGCAGCCCGCAACCGCTAGATGCAGTGCGTAGGACAGTGCACACCTAACGATGCATGCCGCAGCAAATGGAGCGATCAACGGCGCAGCACGCGCTCTGGCCCAGCATTCGCCCCGATTTCATGGTGTCGCCGCTAAGGTGAAATCCGTTTTCCAGGAGTCTCCCCCATGCGTAAAGGCATTGCATTGATCGTCGGTGTGACCGGCATCTCCGGTTACAACCTTGCCAACGTGCTGCTCGCCGACGGCTGGACCGTGTACGGCCTTGCACGCCGGCCACTGCCCCACGACGGTGTCATTCCGGTCGCGGCAGATCTACTGGACGCCGACAGCACCAACAGCGCGTTACGTGGCCTACCGATTACCCACGTGTTCTTCTGCACCTGGACCCGCCGCGATACCGAACGCGAGAACGTCCAGGCCAACGGCGCGATGATGCGGCACCTGTGCGATGCACTCAGCGATGCGCCGCTGCAGCACATGGCGCTGGTCACCGGCACCAAGCACTACCTGGGCGCCTTCGAGAATTACGGCAGCGGCAAGGCCGAGACGCCGTTTCGCGAAAGCGAGCCGCGCCAGCCGGGCGAAAACTTCTACTACACGCTGGAAGACCTGCTGTTTGCGCATGCGCAGCAGCACGGTTTCCGCTGGAGCGTACATCGCTCGCACACCATGATCGGCATGGCCAACGGCAGCAACGCCATGAACATGGGCGTGACGCTGGCGGTGTATGCATCGCTGTGCAAGCACACCGGGCAACCGTTCGTGTTCCCAGGGTCGCAAGCGCAGTGGAACAGCCTCACCGACCTCACCGATGCCGGGCTGCTCGGCCGCCAACTGGCCTGGGCCGGGCTTAGCCCCGCAGCGCGCGATCAGGCCTTCAACACCGTCAATGGCGATGTGTTCCGCTGGCGCTGGATGTGGGGCGAGATTGCGAAGTTCTTCGAACTCGATGCTGCGCCCTGCCCCGCTGTGCCTGAACCGCTGGAACCACGCATGAGCCAGACCGCACCTGCCCTGTGGGCTGAGGTGGCCGCGCAACACCAGCTGGTAGAGTCCGACGTCAATCGGCTTGCATCGTGGTGGCATACCGATGCCGACCTAGGCCGCGAGATCGAGTGCGTCAACGACATGACCAAGAGCCGCGAACTGGGTTTCCTCGACTTCTACGACAGCCGCGCCTCGTTCTTCGAACTATTTACCCGCCTGCGGGCACTGCGCATCATTCCTTGACCGATGCCATGGCATCGCCGCAGGCTGCATTGGCCTGCGGCGACCAGGCAGCTAATGCCCTGGCAGTCGGGGTGCATGCGATCGTGCGCTGCCACTGCACTTCAAAATTCGCCACCATTTCGGCTAACGGGCACAGCACCGGTGACCGCTGAAGATTCCACGCTCATACACGACGCGATCGGTCTGCCAACCGACCGCTTCGCCATGCGCTTACACCGCAGACGGCGCCAATTCGCGCAGCTTGCCCTGGTTTAGCTCCAGCACGCGGTCCAGACGCCGTGCCAAGCCGCGGTCGTGCGTCACCAACACCAGGCTGGTGCGCTGGGCGCGGTTGAGCTCCAGCATCAGCTCGAACACGGTGCCCGCGGTCTTGTCGTCCAGATTGCCGGTGGGCTCGTCGCCCAATACGCAGCCCGGCTTGTTGACCAATGCACGCGCCACCGCACAGCGCTGACGTTCGCCCCCGGAGAGTTCGCTGGGCTTGTGTTCGACGCGATGCCCAAGCCCAACCGATTCCAGCAGTTGCAGTGCCTGACCCTTGGCGACGGCCACATCCTTGCCGGACAACAGCACCGGCATCATCACGTTCTCCAACGCGGTGAATTCGGGCAACAAGTGATGGAACTGGTAGACGAAGCCAAGCGCCTGGTTACGCAGCTTGCCGCGCTGCGCGTCGGACAGCGCCGACATGCGCTCGCCGGCCACATACACCTCGCCGGAGGTCGGAATATCCAGCCCGCCGAGCAGATGCAGCAAGGTGCTCTTGCCGGCGCCGGAGGCACCGACGATCGCCACGGTTTCGCCGGTGGCCACCGAGAGATCCAGGCCATCGAATACCGGCGTGCGCATCTTGCCTTCGGCGTAGGTCTTGGCCAGCGCTTCGGCGCGGATCACCGCAGATGCCTGTTCTGGTGTTTGCACGGCCGCTTCCCGGATCTCATTCATAGCGCAGCGCCTCCGCCGGCTGGGTGCGCGAAGCGCGCCACGCCGGGTACAAGGTCGCCAGGAAACTCATCACCAATGCCACCACGGTGATCACTACCACGTCCTGGGTTTGCATATCGGTCGGCAGGCCGGTGATGTAGTACACGTCTTCGGGTAGCAACTTGACGCTGAAAATCGTTTCGATCACGCCGAGGATGCGTTCGAGGTTGAACGTCAGCACGATGCCGCCGATCACGCCCATGAAGGTACCCATGAAGCCGATCAACGAGCCCTGCACCATGAATACCTGCATCACCCCGCCCGGCGACAGCCCGAGCGTGCGCAAGATGGCGATATCGGCCTGTTTGTCGGTCACCAGCATCACTTGCGAAGACACGAGGTTGAACGCCCCCATCGCCACGATCAGCGACAGCAGGATGCCCATCACCGTCTTTTCCATCTTCAAGGAGTGGTACAGGTTGGCGTTTTCCTGGGTCCAGTCGCTAACCCGATACGGGCCGTGCAACTTCACCGCCAGATCGCGCGCCACCGGCCAGGCCTGATCCATGTCATGCAGGCGCAGGCGCACGCCGGTGACGCCATCCATGCGCAGCACGCGCGCCAGGTCCTGCATGTTCACCACGGCCAGGCCGCGGTCGATCTCGTTGTATCCGGCCTCGAAAATACCGCTCACGGTAAAGCGCTTGAGCCGCGGCATCGCGCCCAGCGGCGTCGCCTGGGTGTCGCTGAGCAACACGACGATGCTATCGCCGACATCCACGCCAAGCCACAACGCCAGCTCCTTGCCGATGACGATGTTGTACGAGCCAGGGGTCAGGCTGTCGACCGAGCCCTGCTGCATCTTCTTGGCCAGCACCGACACCTTGCCTTCTTCGGCAGGAATCACGCCGCGCACGATGGCCGGCTGCTTACGCGGGCCCTGCAATAAGGATTCGGTTTCGATGTAGGGCGCGGCACCGGCCACGCGCGGATCGGACATGGCGACCTCGACCGCATGCTGCCAGTCGCGCATCGGCGCGCCTTCTGCACTGACGGTCGCGTGGGCAGCCATCTGCAGCAGGCGGTCGCGGATTTCCTTCTGGAAACCGCTCATCACTGCAAGCGTGGTGATCAGCACGGTCACGCCCAGGGCGATGCCCAGGATCGACGCCATCGAAATAAACGATATGAAGCCATTGCGCCGCTTGGCACGCAGATAGCGCAAGCCGATGGCAACCGGGATAGGTTTGAACATGCGGTTCAACCGGGAAAGGGACGCTATGGTGCCACTAGCGGCCGCCCCGACGAAATGGCGTGGGCCTGAGCGGCCAGACGCAGTTCACGTCGTTGCGGCGCCGGCAAGGTGTCCGGCCAGAAATGCAGGCGCTCGCGCCGGCCATCCGCTCGCCTCCACGACACCACCGCAAGCGGTCCGCGCCAACGGACCTGCAGCCCTTCCACCTGCATACCGTCAATGCTGGCGGGCGTTTGCGTCCATGGCACCAGCAACTGCCTCACTGGCGAACGCAACAGCTGGCGCACTGCTCGCCCGCCTGCAAACACCGCGTACGCCGACAACAACACGGCCAGCCACGGTGGTACGCCACTGCGCCACACCGCCCACACGGCCAGCGCTACCAACACGCTCAATGCGCAAATCAACCAGCGCGAGGGGCGCCACTCAAGCCGGCAAGGCGCGAATATCGGCGATGAGTGCGGCGTTGGCGGCATCGGGGCAAGCCTCGTATCCCATGAACCAGCGCCACAACTTATCGTCTTCGCAATCCAGTAGCTGTAGGAAAACCGCGCGCTCGGCGTCGGGAGCCTGCGCCCAGCGTTGATCAAGGTAGCGCCCGAATAATTGGTCGAGTTCGCGCATGCCGCGTCGGCAACGCCAGCGCAGTTTTTTCAGCAGGGTTTGTTCGTCCATTCTCACTCTCCACCGCACCGCATGGCGGGCCAAAAACGACAGCGGCACCTGACCCAAGGGCCGGTGCCGCTGCGAACCACATCCCCGTGGTGGGGAATCAATGCCGTGCAATCAGGCGCGACGCGCCATCATCAGCTTCTTGATTTCGGCGATCGCCAGCGCCGGGTTCAAGCCCTTCGGGCAGGTCCGTGCGCAGTTCATGATGGTGTGGCAGCGATACAGCTTGAACGGGTCTTCCAGATCGTCCAGACGCGCACCGGTGTCTTCGTCGCGCGAATCGATGATCCAACGGTAGGCCTGCAGCAGGATCGCCGGGCCCAGATACCGCTCGCCATTCCACCAGTAGCTTGGGCAACTGGTCGAGCAGCATGCGCACAGGATGCACTCGTACAATCCGTCGAGCTTGCGACGGTCTTCCGGCGACTGCAGGCGCTCGCGGTCCGGCGGCGGCGGGGTCTGGGTACGGATCCACGGCTTGATCGACGCGTACTGCGCATAGAAATGCGTCAGATCCGGCACCAGGTCCTTGATCACGCTCATGTGCGGCAGCGGATAGATCGGCACCTCGGACTTGCCGCATGCGGCAATCGCCTTGGTGCAGGCCAGCGTGTTGGTGCCATCGATGTTCATCGCGCACGAGCCGCAAATGCCCTCGCGGCAGGAGCGACGGAACGCCAGCGTCGGGTCGATCTCGTTCTTGATCTTGATCAGCGCGTCCAGGACCATCGGGCCGCATTTATCCAGATCGATCTCGTAACTGTCGGTGCGCGGGTTGGCGTCGACGTCCGGATCCCAGCGGTAGACCTTGAAGGTGCGCGTGTTCTTGGCGCCCTTTGCAGGGTAATGCTTGCCCTTGCCGATCTTTGAATTCTTGGGGAGGGTGAACTCTGCCATAGCTGCTCTCGTTGGCTCAGGCGATGCGCGGTGCGGACGACAACTGCACCGTGCGCATGAAGGTAAAGATGACGGATGCCACTGCCGAAGCAGTCGCACAGCGGCCGGCCATGTGCCGGCGCTGCTCGAGCGTCATGCCACGATCACACTGCTGCACCGACTCGCCGCCACGCGCCGAGGCGATGGCAAGCGATGACAAGGCAACGGTGGGTCGCTGCATGCGCATCGATCAGTAAACGCGCGGCTTCGGCGGGACCACGTCCACGTCCTTGCTCAGCGTGTACATGTGCACAGGGCGGTAATCGAATTCGCACTTGCCCTTGTCGTCGACGGTCACCAGCGTGTGCTTTTGCCAGTTGACGTCGTCGCGATCCGGGAAGTCTTCGTGCGAATGCGCGCCGCGGCTTTCCTTGCGCTGTTCGGCCGAATTGATCGTCGCCACCGCGTTGAGCAGCAGGTTGTTCAATTCATAGGTCTCGATCAGGTCCGAATTCCACACCAGCGAACGGTCAGACACCTTGACGTCTTCGAAGGTGGCGAAGATCTCGGCCATCTTGTCCACGCCCTCTTTCAGCGTCTTGCTGGTGCGGAACACGGCGGCGTCCGACTGCATGGTGCGCTGCATGTTGTCGCGGATCACGGCCGTCGGCGTGGAGCCGTTGGCGTGACGCAGCTTGTCCAGCAGGCCCAAGGCCTTGTCGCAGGCATCGGACGGCAGCGTCTTGTGCGGCTGATTGGGCTTGACCGTCTCGGCACAGCGATTGGCAACCGCGCGGCCGAACACCACTAGGTCCAGCAGCGAGTTCGAACCCAGACGGTTTGCACCATGGACCGAGACGCACGCCGCCTCGCCGATGGCATACAGGCCCGGCACCACTGCATCCGCATCGTCGCCCTGCTTACGCACGACCTCGCCGTAGAAGTTGGTCGGAATGCCGCCCATGTTGTAGTGCACGGTCGGCAGCACCGGGATCGGCTGCTTGGTCACGTCCACGCCGGCGAAGATGTGTGCGCTTTCGGCGATGCCGGGCAGCTTTTCGTTGATCACTTCCGGACCAAGGTGGGTCAGGTCGAGCAGGATGTGATCCTTGTGCTCGCCCACGCCACGGCCTTCTCGAATTTCCACCGTCATCGAACGCGACACCACGTCGCGCGACGCCAGATCCTTGTAATGCGGTGCGTAGCGCTCCATGAAGCGCTCGCCATTGCTGTTGCGCAGAATGCCGCCTTCGCCGCGCACGCCCTCGGTGATCAGGCAGCCCGCACCGTAGATGCCGGTGGGGTGGAACTGCACGAATTCCATGTCCTGCACGGGCAGGCCGGCACGCATCACCAGGCCGCCGCCGTCACCGGTACAGGTGTGTGCGGAGGTGGCGCTGAAGTAGGCACGGCCGTAACCGCCGGTCGCCAGCACCACACCGTGGGCGCGGAACAGATGCAGCGAGCCTTCGGCCATGTCCAGTGCGAGCACGCCACGGCAGACGCCTTCTTCGTCGAAAATCAGATCGAGCGCGAAGTACTCGATCATGAAGCGTGCGTTGTGCGCCAGCGACTGCTGATACAGCGTATGCAGCATGGCGTGGCCGGTCCGGTCGGCTGCGGCGCAGGTACGCTGCGCTGACGGGCCTTCGCCATACTTGGTGGTCATGCCGCCGAACGGGCGCTGGTAGATCTTGCCCTCTTCGGTACGCGAGAACGGCACGCCGTAGTGTTCGAGCTCGATGATGGCCGGAATCGCTTCACGACACATGTACTCGATCGCGTCCTGGTCACCCAGCCAATCGGAGCCCTTGATGGTGTCGTAAAAGTGATAACGCCAGTCGTCCTCGCCCATGTTGCCCAGCGCCGCGGAAATACCGCCCTGCGCTGCCACGGTGTGCGAACGGGTCGGGAAGACCTTGGTCAGGCAGACCGTCTGCAGGCCCTTCTGGGCCAGGCCGAACGTGGCGCGCAGGCCGGCGCCACCGGCGCCTACCACGACCATGTCGTACTTGTGTTCTGTGATCTTGTAAGCGGACATCGAATTATGGGTTCCTGTTTGGTCGCTGACGACTCAGCTCATGCCCAGCGCGATACGCGCCACGGCAAATACGCTGACGATGGCGCCCAGCACGGCAACAAAACGCACGAGGGTCTGCGCAATCAGTGCGAGCAGCGAGTCGTGCACGTAGTCTTCCAGTACCACCTGCATGCCAAGCTGGGCATGCCAGAACGAGGCAATGAGGAAAGCGACAAGCAAAATCGCATTCCACGGCTTGGCCACTGCGGCGGTGGCGGCAGCGTGATCGGCACCGATCAGGCTCAGCACGAAGATCAGGAACCAGATCGACAGCGGCACCAGTGCGGCCGCGGTCAGGCGCTGGATCACGAAATGTTCGGTACCGGTCTTGGCGGCGCCCAGGCCGCGCACATTCTTCAGCGGGGTACGGTAGCGGCTCATGCGGCACCTCCGGACAGCAGTACGTAAGCCCAGATGGCGATAGTCAGCACAAGGCTCAGAACCACCGACAACCAACCCATGCTGATGAACGAGCGCACGGCGTAGCCTTGCCCGAAGTCCTGCAGCATGTGGCGCAAGCCACCGAACAGGTGGAAGGCGAAAGACCAGGTCCAGCCGAACAGGAATACCTGCCCATACCAGGTGGCAGCCTGATCGCGGAAACAATTCCAATGGTCGGGGCCAAGCATCAAGGTGAGCAAGGCAGCGGCAATTCCCAGTGCGCCGACGGACAGTACGATGCCGGTGGCTCGATTGAGAATCGAGGTCACCATCTGTATCTGCCAACGGTATACCTGGAGATGCGGGGAGAGAGGACGTTCGCGGATCGCCATTCGCTGGGCTCGTTTTCTCGGCTGGGCGGCACTAGGCCGCTGTGGCTAAAAGCTGCTCAAAAATCGATGCAGCGTCCATTTTTTTCCCAGTCGCCGTAGCGCGTTGGCTCGGGGCCGTCGCGCCCACCAATCTCCTTCGGCAGTGGCTTTTTCTCGGGAATATGCTCCTGAGAAGAAGGCTGCGTCTCGGAATCCTGCGCTGGGGTGGGGGTTGGATGGCCTATCATAGTGCTCTCACAACTTGGCGATTTTAGTCCTCCCCTTCCGTGGCTGACAACCTGAATCTTATTCCGCAGGGTTTTGGCTCCCTGCACGACATGCAATACGTCCGATTGGCCGGTACGGATGCAGTGGCGTTTGCGCATGCCCAATTTGCCAATGATGTACAGGCGCTGGCGGTTGGGCAGTGGCAGTGGAACGCGTGGCTGACGGCGAAGGGGCGCGTGATTGCCATCTTCGCACTCCTGCGTGAGGACGACGCACACCTGCTGATGCTGTTGCCGGACGGCAACGCGGCCGAGATCGCCGCGCAACTCAGCCGTTTCGTGTTCCGCCGCAAGCTGAAAATCAGCGCCGCCGCGCTGCTCGCCTACGGCGGCTTCGTAGCGCCGGAACACGCGCATGCCGCGCAAGCCGATCTCGGAACCCAGCGTATCGAGCTGGATCTGGGTAGCGCAGCGCTGCCGCGCACGCTATTGCTCTACAGCCCGGATGCATTGGCGATGCCTATCGAACTGCCGAGCGCACAGGCGCAGTGGCGGACGACCGATCTGCAACTGGGGCTCGCCCGCCTGGTCGAGAGCCAGCGCGAACAGTGGACGCCGCAGCAGTTGGCACTGGACCGCCTGCAGGCGTACAGCGTCAAGAAAGGCTGCTACCCGGGCCAGGAAATCGTGGCGCGGACGCACTTCCTGGGCAAGGCCAAGCGCGTCTTGCAGCTGCTTGAAACGGATGCGGCCGTGGATGCAGGCGATGCCGTCGCATTGGACGGTAGCGCGATCGGCACGGTAGTGAGCGTGGCCGGCAACCTCGCGCTGGCGGTATTGCCGTTGGAACTGACGCTGGACGCCGGTACCGCGTTGCAGGCAGGCACGCATGGCGCCCGCCCACGCGCACTCACGACGGGGCTGGAGCGTTAGCGGCAAAAAAACGCAGCGAGCCGTGCCAGGCGGGCGTGGGCATCGCGCAGCACGCAGTGGCCCAACGACACCCGCCAATTCCGAGCGCCGGCCGTGTCCGTCTGGCGGCTGCGTCGCAGTTGACCAGTTTGCCTAAGCCGCCTCCAGCCGCTGGCCGGTGGCTGGATCGAAAAAGTGCAAGGCCTCGCTGCGCAATGCCAGGCGCAATGGCTGGCCTACCGCCGGCAAGCTCTGCGGCGGGACACGGATCACCAGCGGCTGACCGCCACGGTCGAGATTGAGGAAGATCTCGTTGCCGACCGGCTCGATCACATCGACCCGCGCATCGAAGCCCAGTACCGCATCGTCGGACGGCTGCAAGTGCTCCGGGCGCACGCCGACGATCACGTCCTGGCCGAACCAAGCCGCATCGACCCGCGCCGCACCCAGCGGCACGCGCCAGCCATCGGCCATGACCAGGTGCAGGCCGTCCTGCGCGTCCAGACGCCCCTGCAGCACGTTCATCGCCGGGCTGCCGAGGAACCCGGCCACGAACAGATTGGCCGGACGGTCGTATAGCGCCATCGGACTGTCGATCTGCTGGATCACGCCATCCTTGAGCACCACGATACGCTGGCCAAGCGTCATCGCTTCGACCTGATCGTGGGTGACGTAGATCATGGTGGTGCCAAGCTTGCGGTGCAGCTGCGCGATCTCGGTGCGCACGCTGTGGCGCAACTTGGCGTCCAGGTTGGACAGCGGCTCGTCGAGCAGGAACACCGAGGATTCGCGCACCATCGCCCGGCCCAGCGCCACGCGCTGACGCTGACCGCCGGACATCGCCTTGGGCAGCTTGTCCAGCATCGGCGTCAGGCCCAACAGCTCTGCGGCGTTGTTGACGCGTTCGGCGATGACCTGCTTCGGATGCCCGCGCAGCTTGAGCCCGAACGCCAGGTTTTCGGCCACGGTCATGTGCGGATACAGCGCGTAGCTCTGGAACACCATGGCGATGTCGCGATCCTTCGGCGCCACGTCGTTGACCACGCGCTCGCCGATCTTCAGCGTGCCAGCGCTGATGTCTTCAAGCCCGGCAATCATGCGCAACAGGGTCGACTTGCCGCAGCCGGACGGCCCCACCAGCACCATCAGCTCGCCGTCGGCCACTTCGAAACTTGCGCCCTGCACCGCCACCTGGCCATTGTCGTAGACCTTGCGGACACCTTCCAACTGCACTTTCGCCATCGTTCGGCCTCAACGTAAGTTGTGCGCCCTGCCCTCGGCCCTCCCGATGGCGGTGACGCCGCATGCGCTTGCGAGAATTCCCTGCAAACGAATGCATTGGTTTATTCTGACATGTAATCGTTTTCACATGGCAACATCGATCTCTGGAGGACCATGCCGCCACGCAGGTATGACGCATTGCCTGCAGTGCAGCTCGCCGCACGAAGCATGGCATGCCATCACGCAGGTGCAGCTATGCCGCCATGGCGCTAACCGCTGATCGCCAGTTGCTGCAACAATCCGGGACTGGGTGTCAGCGTCCATCCCCCGCTGCGCGCACGCAAGTGTCGCTCAGGAACAGACGTACCGACCGCCGGACGACCGGCGCCTTTCCGACAAGCTGCTGATAACGATGTCTCCAGAATCTGAAACGCGGTCCATGCACAACACCCTGATCCTGTTTGGCGCCACCGGCGATCTTGCCCAGCGCTATCTCTTTCCTTCCCTTCTGCGCCTGTTCATCGACGGCCTGCTGCCGGAGGACTTCCGCATCCGTGCGCTGGCGCTGTCGCCCCACGACACCGATGCATTTCGCGAAGTGCTGCGGCCGCGCCTGACCGAAGCACTGCCGATCGCGACCGCCGAACAGATCGACACGCTGCTGCAGCGAATCGATTACCGCTCGGTGGATCTGCGCGATGCCGAGTCGGTGGCCAATGCGGTCCGCGAGCTGGCCAGCCGCCGCTGTGTGAGCTACCTGGCGATCCCGCCGGGCCTGTACATCAGCACCTGCCAGGGCCTGGCGCTGGGTGGCGCGCTGGAGGCACCGCATCGCTTGATGCTGGAAAAACCGATCGGCCACGACTCCGACAGCGCCCGCGACATCCTGCAGTCGATCGGCGCGCTGATCGACGAGGACCGCGTGTTCCGCCTGGACCACTACCTGGGCAAGGCGGCGGTGCAGAACCTGATCGCACTGCGCTTCGGCAACACGCTGCTGGAGGCGGTCTGGAACCGCGCCTACATCGAGTCGGTGCAGATCCTGGTCGCCGAAAGCGAAGGCGTCGACGGGCGCGACGCCTACTATGCCCGCTCCGGCGCACTGCGCGACATGGTGCAGAGCCATATCCTGCAGCTGTTGTGCCTGGTGGCAATGGAGCCGCCGGCCTCGCTGGAAGCCGACCGCATCCGCGATGAGAAGGTCAAGGTGCTGCGCGCCCTGCGTCCGATGACCGCCGAGCACGCCGCGCATGACTGCGTGCGCGGCCGCTACACTGCCGGCAGCATCAACGGACAGCCGGCGCAGGCCTACCACCCGCCGGAAGGCAGCGACGTGGAAACTTTCGTCGCCGTCACCGCGCATATCGACAACTGGCGTTGGGCCGGCGTGCCGTTCCACCTGTGCACCGGCAAGCGACTGGCCGAGCGCTCCACCCGCATCGTGGTGACGCTTAAGCCGGTGACGCATTGGCTGTTCGAACGCCCCGACCGCCAGAATGCGGTGCCGAACCGCCTGACCTTCCAGTTGCAGCCGCAGGAAAACATCGAACTCGGCCTGATGAGCAGCCTGGCTGGCCCGGAATGGGGCGCGATCGAACTGCAGCCGCTGGAACTGGAACTGTCAGTGCCGACGGGCCTGCACCGTCGTATCGCCTACGAACGTCTGTTTGTGGACGCCTTCAACGGCAACCCCGCGCTGTTCGTGCGCGACGACGAGGTCAAGGCGGCGTGGTCGTGGATCGACAGCGTCAGCGACGCCTGGAAAGACGCCGCGCTGCCGCTGCAGCCCTACCCGGCCGGCAGCTGGGGGCCCGAATCCGCCGCCCACTTCCTGCCCCCGGCCACCGACGCACAGGGAAACAACGCATGACCGCTCCTTCCAAGCCGGTGCTGGTTGCCGATATCGGCGGAACCAATGCGCGCTTCGCGCTGGCCGATGTCGACGCTTCGGTGCCGTTGCTGGATGACACCTCGCGCGAATTTGCCGTGGTGGACTTCGGTTCGCTGGGCGAAGCCGCGCGCTATTACCTCGACCAGATCGGCGTGCAGGCCACCCAGGGCGTGTTCGCCGTGGCAGGCCGCGTGGATGGCGACGAGGCGCGCATCACCAACCATCCCTGGGTGATCTCGCGCTCGCGCACCGCCACCATGCTGGGTTTCAGTACCTTGCATCTGATCAACGACTTTGCCGCGCAGGCCATGGCCATCAGCCTGCTGCGCCCGCAGGACGTGGTGCAGGTGGGCGGCGCCAGCTGGCGGCCGGCGCCGATCGATCAAGCGCGCAACTATGGCGTGATCGGCCCGGGCACCGGCCTGGGCGTGGGTGGCCTGATCATCCGCAACGGGCGCTGCTTTCCGCTGGAAACCGAAGGCGGCCATGTCAGCTTCCCGCCCGGCACGCCGGAAGAAATCCGCATCCTGGAAATCCTGTCCGAGCAGTTCGGCCGGGTCTCCAACGAGCGGCTGATCTGCGGCCCTGGCCTGGTCAACATCCATCGCGCGCTCAGCGAGATCGCCGGCGTCGATCCCGGCCCGCTGCAACCCAAGGACATCACCGCGCGCGCGGCCGCGGGCGACCCGCGGTCCTCGCGCACCATCGACCTGTTCTGCGCCATCTTCGGTGCGATCGCCGGCGACATGGTGCTGATGCAGGGCGCTTGGGACGGCGTGTTCCTCACCGGCGGGCTGGTGCCCAAGGTGCTGGATTCGCTGCAGCATTCCGGCTTTCGCCAGCGCTTCGAGCACAAGGGCCGTTTCTCCGCGATCATGTCGAAGGTGCCATCGCTGGCGGTCATGCACCCGCATGCCGGCCTGCTGGGCGCCGCCGCATACGCGGTGGATGCACAACGTCAGCACCCCGGGGAGCAGCGATGAACCTGCAGGACAACCCGCGCATCGCCCTGGTGCGCTACGACGACCCGGCCGAGTGGACCGAGGCGGTGGCCAGCGAAATGGCCGACCTGCTGGAACAGGAAATCTCCCGGCGCGGCCAGGCACGCATGCTGTTGTCGGGCGGTACCACGCCTGCGCCGGTGTACGAGTCCCTCGCCCACCGGCCGCTGGACTGGTCGCGGGTGGAAGTGGGCCTGGTCGATGAGCGCTGGTTGTCGCCGCAGGATCAGGACAGCAATGCCTGGCTGGTGAATCACAGCTTCCTGACCCACGCACCGGCCGCGACCTTCATCCCGCTGGTTCGCCCAGGCAAGCAATTGCCCGAATGCGTGCACACCGCCAACCTGCAGGCCAAGCATGCCGAACCGGCCTGCCTGGCGGTGCTCGGCATGGGCGGCGACGGGCATACCGCGTCGTTGTTCCCGGGGGCCACCGACCTGCCCAAGGCGCTGGCCAGCCCGCAGCCGTATGCCTCGCTGGATGCCACCGGCTGCCCGGGCTCGAACCAATGGCCGTTACGCATCACCCTCACACCTGCAGGGCTTGCCAGCATTTCGACGCGCCTGCTGCTGTTGCGCGGCAAGCAGAAGCTGGACGTGCTGCAGGCTGCGCTGGCAGGCGACGATGTCAACGAATATCCCATCCGCGTGGCGCTGCAGCAGCCTGGTCCGCGGTTGCGGGTGCATTGGTGTGCTTGAATGCGAGTGGTTTGATGCGAATCCTTCGCAACAGCCGATGCGATGCGAGTTCCTCGCAAAAACCCGCACATCCATGTGCGGGGAATTAAAAGAGCATTTTCTTCCCCCCTGTTTCTCATAGCCGGTAGCCAATGAGCCTGCATCCGAATATCCAAGCCGTCACCGACCGTATCCGCAAGCGCAGCGCTCCCTCGCGCGCAGCGTATCTGGCCGGTCTCGATGCTGCCCTGCGTGAGGGTCCGTTCCGTAGCCGCTTGAGCTGCGGCAATCTTGCGCATGGCTTCGCTGCGTCCGAGCCGGGCGACAAATCGCGCCTGCGTGGTGCGGCCACGCCGAACCTGGGCATCATCACTGCCTATAACGACATGTTGTCGGCACATCAGCCGTTCGAACACTACCCGCAGCTGATCCGCGAGACTGCCCGCGCGCTCGGTGCCACCGCACAGGTGGCCGGTGGCGTGCCGGCGATGTGCGACGGCGTGACCCAGGGCCGCGCCGGCATGGAGCTGTCGCTGTTTTCGCGCGACAACATCGCCCAGGCGACAGCCATCGGCCTGAGCCACGACATGTTCGACAGCGTGGTGTACCTGGGCGTCTGCGACAAGATCGTGCCGGGCCTGCTGATCGGTGCGCTGGCGTTCGGCCATTTGCCGGCGATTTTCATGCCGGCCGGGCCGATGACGCCGGGCATTCCGAACAAGCAGAAGGCCGAAGTGCGCGAACGCTACGCCGCTGGCGAAGCCACGCGCGCCGAGCTGCTGGAAGCCGAGGCCTCGTCCTACCACTCGCCGGGCACCTGCACCTTCTACGGCACGGCCAACTCCAACCAGGTCTTGCTCGAAGCGATGGGCGTGCAGCTGCCCGGCGCCTCGTTCGTCAATCCGGAGCTGCCGTTGCGTGATGCGTTGACCCGCGAAGGCACCGCGCGCGCATTGGCGATCTCGGCGTTGGGCGAAGATTTCCGCCCATTCGGTCGCCTGATCGACGAGCGCGCCATCGTCAACGCCGTGGTCGCGCTGATGGCGACCGGTGGCTCGACCAACCACACCATCCACTGGATCGCAGTGGCGCGTGCGGCCGGTATCGTGCTGACCTGGGACGACATGGACCTGATCTCGCAGACGGTGCCGCTGCTGACGCGCATCTACCCGAACGGCGAAGCCGACGTGAATCGCTTCCAGGCCGCGGGCGGCACGGCATTCGTGTTCCGCGAGCTGATGGACGCCGGCTACATGCACGACGACCTACCCACCGTGGTGGAAGGCGGCATGCGCGCCTACATCAATGAGCCGCGCCTGCAGGACGGCAAGGTGACCTACGTGCCGGGCACTCCCACCACCGCCGACGACAGCGTGGCGCGTCCGGTCGGCGATGCCTTCGAATCGCAAGGCGGGCTGCGCCTGCTGCGCGGCAATCTCGGTCGCTCGTTGATCAAGCTGTCGGCAGTCAAGCCGCAGCATCGCAGCATCCAGGCGCCGGCCGTGGTGATCGATACGCCGCAGGTGCTCAACAAACTGCATGCTGCCGGCGTGTTGCCGCACGATTTCGTGGTGGTGTTGCGCTACCAGGGCCCGCGCGCAAACGGCATGCCGGAGCTGCATTCGATGGCGCCGCTGCTGGGCTTGCTGCAGAACCAGGGCCGGCGCGTGGCATTGGTCACCGACGGCCGCCTGTCCGGTGCCTCGGGCAAGTTCCCGGCCGCAATCCACCTGACGCCCGAAGCGGCACGCGGCGGCCCGATCGGGCGCGTACGCGAAGGCGACATCGTGCGCCTGGACGGCGAAGCCGGCACCCTGGAAGTGCTGGTCTCGGCCGAAGAATGGGCATCGCGCGAGGTTGCACCCAATACGTCCGTTGCCGGCAATGACCTGGGCCGCAATCTGTTCGCCATCAACCGCCAGGTCGTCGGCCCCGCCGACCAGGGCGCGATTTCGATTTCCTGCGGCCCGACCCATCCGGACGGTGCGCTGTGGAGCTACGACGCCGAGTACGAACTCGGTGCCGATGCTGCCGCTGCGGCAGCACCCCACGAGTCCAAGGACGCCTGATCCCCTTCCCTCTGTGCGGCCGCTCCGGCGGTCGCCGTCACCCGGAGTTGCAATGACGATTGCCCAGACCCAGAACACCGCCGAACGTTTGCTGCGCGATGCCGGCATCCTGCCGGTGGTCACCGTGGACACGCTGGACCAGGCGCGCCGCGTCGCCGATGCGCTGCTCGAAGGCGGTCTGCCCGCGATCGAGCTGACCCTGCGCACGCCGGTTGCCATCGATGCGCTGGCGATGCTCAAGCGCGAGCTGCCCAACATCGTGATCGGCGCCGGCACGGTGCTCAGCGAGCTGCAACTGCGCCAGTCGGTGGATGCCGGTGCAGACTTTCTGGTGACCCCGGGCACGCCGGCGCCGCTGGCGCGCCTGCTGGCGGATGCACCGATCCCGGCGGTTCCAGGCGCGGCCACCCCGACCGAGCTGCTGACGTTGATGGGCCTGGGCTTTCGCGTCTGCAAGTTGTTCCCGGCCACCGCCGTGGGCGGTCTGCAGATGCTCAAGGGCCTGGCTGGCCCGTTGTCCGAGCTCAAGCTCTGCCCCACCGGCGGCATCAGCGAGTCCAACGCCGCCGAGTTCCTGGCGCAGCCGAACGTGCTGTGCATCGGCGGCTCGTGGATGGTGCCCAAGGACTGGCTGGCGCAGGGCCAGTGGGACAAGGTCAAGGAAAGTTCGGCCAAGGCGGCGGCGATCGTGCGGCAGGTGCGTGCAGGCTGACGCGCTGACGCCATCTCCAGCGGGTTGATCGTTCAATGACTTCGAATCTGTACGCCGATACAGATGTACGGATTCGCTAAGGACGGCATTGGAGATCGAGTGATCCTGCATGACGGCGATCACTGCAGTGTTCGCCCGTAGGCCGAAAAAAATCTTTCGAAGCATCCTTGAGCGCGGCTTTTCTGCTCGAGGTCATGGCGATGGCACACCGATCTGCTCGAAGCCACGGTAATGAAACACCGAAGCGGCAGCGCGGCCGGCGATCGGCGGAGAGCGGCGCACGGAGGTGTCGCGACGGCGCGTCAGACAGGATGTCTGTCGCTCCGAAGAGCCGATCCCCGGCTGCGCTGTCGCCCCTTACCGGAGCCGCTGATTGGCGGTCAGGTGCTTTGGTTGTCGTACGAGCCGAAGGAAGCAACCGTACCCCAACCCCTCTCCCGGGGGGGGAGAGGGGCTTAACGCCTTACCTCGTTTACGATTCCAACGCTGCGCTCGACCGCCTCGCCTTCGGCACACCACGCGCACGCTGTACCAGCGCAGCCGCACCGCTGCTCATGTCGTCGAGGATCGCGTAGATCGTCGGCAGGAACAGCAGGCTCACCACCGTCGAAAACGCCAGGCCGCCGGCGATGGCGCGCGCCATCGGGAAGTACGGTGGGCCGTCGCTGAACATCGTGGTGCTGGTCAGCGAGATCGGCACCATCGCCAGGATCGCGGTGCCCATGGTCATCATGATGGGCCGCAAACGCTCGCGTGAGCCTTCAACCAGCGCCTGCGTCCGCCCCATGCCGCGGCGGCGCAGATTGTTGATGTGCTCGATCATCACGATGCCGTTGTTCACCACCACGCCCATCAGCACCAGGATGCCGATGAAGGACATGATGCCGAACGAGGTACCGGTGATCCAGAACAGCCAGAACACCCCGAAGATCGAGAACAACACCCCGCTCATGATCGCCGCCGGGAACAGCAGCGATTCGAACACCGCGGCCATCACCACATAGATCATCACCAGCGCGATCACCAGATTGAACACCATCTGGTTCATCGCCTCGCCGTCGTTCTGGTAATCGCCGCCGTCGAAGGTGTAGCTGTAACCGGCCGGGAAACTCATCGCCTTGAGCGGCGCTTCCATCGCTGCGCGCGCCTCGGGCATGGTGACCTTCTCGGCGAGATTGGCCTTGATCGTCAGCGTCGTCTGCCGATTGGTGCGCCCGATCTGGGTGGCGGCCGGACGGATCTGCACCTCCACCAGACTCAGCAACGGTACGCTGCGGCCGTCCTTGGTGCGCACGGTGAAGCTGGCCAGATCTTCTGGCTTGCTCTGCTCGGCGCCGGCAAACCGCACCCACACCGGCACCTCGTTGTCGCCCCGGCGGAACTCGCGCAGCGGTGTGCCGCGCAACGCCAACCCGACAAAACTGGCCACTTGCTCGGCACTGAATCCGAAGGCAGCCGCGCGCTCGCGATCGACACGAATCGCCAGCTCGCTGGTGCGGTCGCCCGTATCCACATGCACATCACGCAGCTCCTTGCGCTGCGCCAGCAGTGGAATCACATCGTCGGCCAGCGCTTTCAGTGCATCAGTCGAATCGCCGACCAACTGCACCTGCACGCCCTGGTTGCCATTGCCGCCATCGCCCTGATTGCCGATGCTGTAATCGGCACGCGCAGAGCGCGGCAGCTCCTTGCGGATTTTTTCCAGCAGCGGCGGCAGGTCCTTGACCTTGCTCGCATCGAAGGTCACCACCGTATTGCTGCCTTCCACTTCGCTGAACCACGAATAGATCTGCGTGATGTGGTACCTGGCGCGATTGGCTTGGAGATAGTTTTCGACACGGCCGATCTCTTCGCCCAACTGCTCACGTGTGTACGAACCTTTCCACTGATACTGGATAAAGGCTTCGTTGCCCCCGTCGCCACCGAACATGTCGACCTTGGTCAACTTCATGGGCACCAGGCTGATCGCGCTGACCAGGATGATGCCGGTCACGCTCCAGCCGCGGTGCGCCAACGTCCACGCCAGCACCTTGGCGTAACGGCGCTGCAGCCGCGCAATCACGCCGTGCTCGGAGGTCACCATCGGCGGCGTTTTCATGCGTGCAGACAACATCGGAATCAAGCTGATCGCCACCAGCCACGACGCCAGCAACGACACCGAGATGGTGATGGCGATCTGCGCCATGAAAATGCTGATGTTGTTGGTTTCGCCGAACAAATTCGGCACGAACACGATGCAATGGCACAAGGTGCCGGCGCTGAGCGCAATGGCCACGCTGCGCGTTCCCAGCAGCGCGGCAAGCTGCGGTTGATCGGGCATGCGCTCGCGTTCCTGGTAGATGCTTTCCACCACCACCACCGCGTTGTCCACCAGCATGCCCACTGCCAGCAGCAACCCCATCATGGTCAGGATGTTGAGCGTGACCCCGACGAAATACATGAAGCCCAAGGTGATGGCGAAGCAGATCGGGATCGCCAATGTCACCATCAGCGTCGATGGCCAGTGCCGCAGGAAGAAGAACAACACGGTGATCGATAACAGCAGACCCACCGCGCCGGCTTCGGCCAGTTCGGCCAGCGACGAGGTCACCGCCTTGCCCTGGTTGTCGATCACCTTGACCTGCACATCGCGCAGCGCCGGTTGGGCGCGGATGTCTTCGACCTCTTTCAACGCCGCCTTCGACACCTCCACCAGATTGGCGCTGCGTTCCTTGTAGACATCCAGGCCGATGGCCGGGCGCCCATCCAGGCGCCGGCCATAATTCATGCGCGTCGGCTTGAGCCGCACCTCGGCGATGTCGCCCAGCCGCACACCTTTGGCATTGAGTACCAGCTCGCGCAATTCCTGCAGGTCGCGCAGCTCGCCGATTGGCTGCACCCGGATACGCTGGCCGTTGTCGTCGATCTGGCCTGCAGACACCGAGAAATTCAGCTTGCCCAAGCGCTCGCTCAGATCGTTGAGGCTGAGGTCGTGCGCGGTGAGCCGATCCGGTGCGATCGCGATCTCGACCTCGTTCGGCGGCGCACCGGAAATCTCCACCTTGGCCACGCCGGGGATGCGCTCGATGCGCCGCTTGAACTCGCGGTCGAGCATGTCGTACGCGCCGGTCAGATCGGTCTGGCTGGCCAGGCGCACCTTGAGCACCGGCTCGTCGCTGCTGGACCACTTGAAGACGTGGAAGCGCTGCAGATCCTCCGGAAAATCGTCGCGCACCGCATCCAGTCGCTCGCGCGCATCGGATGCGGCGATGGCGATATCGCGGTCCCAGTCGGAGAATTCGATGAAGATGTTCGCGCCGTCTGCGGTGGCGGTCGAGCGCATGCGCTTGATGCCGGTCATCGTTGCCAGCGCTTCCTCGGCCGGCCGCACCAGGTTGCGCTCCACCTCGTCCGGCGTGGAGCCGGTGTAGGGCAATTGCACGAACAGGAATGGCGCGGAAATATCCGGCAGCGCCTCCAAGGGCAGCCGGAACGCCGCGATCAAGCCCACCACCACCAGCGACACGAAGCACATGATGGTGGTGACCGGGCGACGGATGCTGAAGGCGGCAACGCTCATAGCGCCCCCAGTCCGTCGGCATTGCTCGCCGCCTGTGCACGTTGCCCGGCCATGCGCCGGCCGCGCTCCAGGTAGTACGCATCGGCACGGCGATCCAGCAGGTCGTACACCACCGGGATGACCAGCAGGGTCAGCAAGGTCGACACCAGCAACCCGCCGATCACGGTGATCGCCATCGGTGCACGCACTTCAGCGCCCTCGCCCATCGCCACCGCCAGCGGCAGGAAGCCGAACAAGGTGCACAAGGTGGTCATGATGATCGGCCGCAGGCGCGAGCGCGCACCTTCGATCAGCGCCTCGCGCTTGGGCACGCCGTCTTCGCGCAGCTGGTTGACCTTGTCGATCAGGATGATCGCGTTCTTGGTCACCAAGCCCACCAGCAGGATCAGGCCGATGAACACCACCACCGAGATCGGCTTGCCGGTCATCAGCAGGGCCAGCACCGCACCGACCATTGCCAACGGAATGGTGAACAGAATGACGAATGGATGCAGCAGCGACTCGAACTGCGAGGCCATCACCAAATAGACCAGGAAGATCGCCAGGCCGAACGCGAACAACAGCGACTTCACCGATTGCGCCAGCTCCTCGCCCTGCCCGCCGATGTGCATGCCCACGCCGGCAGCAAGCGGGTCCTTGCGCACCATCGTTTCCACTTCGCGTACCGCGCCGCCCAGGTCGATGTCCTTCAGGCTGGCCGACACGATCGCCACGCGGGTCTGGTCGGCACGATGGATCTCGCTCGGCCCCGTCGTCGCCAACACCTCGGCAACGGCCGCCAGGCGCACCGGCCGGCTGCTGCCCGGGTTGACGATCAGCTGACGGATCGCATCGACACTGGCGCGATCGGCTTGTTGGGCACGCACTAGCACATCAATCTTGCGGTCACGGAAGCTGTAGCGCGTGGCCACATCGCCACGTACCTTCTTGACGATGACATCGGCGATCTGCCGCGTGGTCAGCCCCAAGGCACCAGCGCGCTCCTGGTCGAAACGGATCTGGATCTCCGGGAAGCCCTCTTCCACCGTCGATTTGACGTCGGCGTAGTGGCCGTTGGCGCGCAGCATGGAGGCCAACTTCTGCCCGGCGCGTTCCAGCTCGCCCAGATCCTGGCCGCGCAGTTCCACTTCCAGCGGTGTCGAAAAACTGAACAACGCCGGCCGCGCGAAATCCACCTGTGCGCCCGGGTGCCCGACCATGCTGCTGCGCAGCCGCTCGGTCGCCGCCGCCTCCACTGCCGGGCTGCCGCCACCGGCCATCACCACGGTGAGCTTGCCGATGTTCTCGCCGCTCTCGGTGGGGTTGGCATCCAGTCGCGTGCCGCTACCGCTGACGCCGTACAGCGAGGCGACGCCCGGGTCCTTGTCGTGCGCCAGCTGCAACTCGCGCACCACTGCATCGGTCTGCGCCAGCGGCGTGCCGGAAGGCAGTTTGACGGTCATTTCGAAGCGATCCTGCGCCAGCTGCGGAATCAGATCCGCGCCCAGCATCGGCACCAGAAACACTGTCCCGATGAACGCCGCCGCGGCCAGCCCCAGCACCAACCAGGGACGCCGCAGCGCCGCCGGCAACATCCCCAGATAGCCACGCTCGGCACGGGCATACGGCGCCATCGCCAGGTCGCTGGCCTTGCGCATCACCGGCCCCACCACGCGGCTCAACCCGCGCCACACCTTCACCACCGCCCACGCCGCACCGAAGAACGCATAACGCACGCTCGCACCCGCGCCGCGCCGCCCGGCCGCCACCGGCTTGAGCCAGCGCTGCTCGGGCCGCCAATCCGGATGGCTCGGCTCGTCCGGGAACGCCATCGGCGGCGCGCCCTTGAGCGAGCTCAGCATCGGAATCAGCGTCATCGACACCACCAGCGAAATCGCAATCGCGATCGCCACCGTCAATGCCTGATCGCGGAACAACTGCCCGGCGATGCCTTCGACGAACACCAACGGCAGGAATACCGCAATGGTGGTCAACGTGGACGCCATCACCGCCATGCTCACTTCGCGGGTGCCGGCGATGGCCGCGTCCAGTACGCCCAGGCCACGCTCGCGTGCCTTGGCGATGCTCTCCAGCACCACGATCGAATCGTCCACCACCAGGCCGGTGGCCAACGCCAGCCCGCCCAGCGACATCACGTTGAGGCTCAACCCCAGCTGACCCATGAAGAAGAACGTGGTGATGATCGACACCGGCAACGACAGGCTGATCACGAACGTGCTCCAGCCATCGCGCAGGAACAGGAAGATGATCAGGATCGCCAGCACGCCGCCAATCACCGCATCTTTTTTGACATCGCTGATCGCATGCTCGATGAAGTGCGATTGGTCCTCGATCGTGGTGATTTCCACATCGCCCGGCACCGTCGCCTTGAGTTGCTCCAGGCGCTTGCGCAGCGCCGCGGCGGTGGACACGGTATTGGCATCGCCTTCCTTGTAGATCGCCAGCTCCACCGCTTCCTTGCCGCCCAGGCGGATGATCGCCTCGCGTTCCTTGTAGCCCTGGCGCACCTGCGCCACATCCTTCAGCCGCACCGGCATGCCGCCGGCGATGCTGCTGCTGGACGAGGAGGAGGTGCTCTGCACTTCGGCCGCTGCCGCCAGCGCCGCCTGCGAACCGGTGGACGCCGCAATGGCGTACATCTGTTGCATCGCCGCTTCGGCCGCGCTGCCACTGCTGCTTTGGGTGGTCACCAGCATGTTGCGGATCTCGTCCAGATCCACGAACTGGTTGACCGTACGCACCAGGTAACGCTGCGAGCCTTCTTCCAGCCGACCGCCGGAGATGTTGACGTTCTCCTCCTTGAGCCGGGTGATCACGTTGTCGATCGGCAGATTGAGCTGCGCCAGCTTCTGCTGATCGATGTCGACCTGGATCTCGTCTTCCAGCCCGCCGCCGACCTTCACCGCTGCCACGCCGGCCACCGGTTCGAGCTTCTTTTTCAGGTCTTCGTCGGCATAGCGACGCAAGCCGGTGAGCTGGCGGATCGCATCGGTATCGGAGGCCGGCGCCTGCTTGGGCGACAACGCCAGCCGCATGATCGGCTCGGTGGAAGGATTGAAGCGCAGCAGTACCGGCGGCTTGGTTTCCAGCGGCAGCGACAAGGCCTCCATCTTGTCGCGCACCTCCAGGCTGGCCTGGTCCATATTGGTGCCCCAGGCAAACTCCAGCACCACATCGCTCTGCCCTGTGCGCGAGATCGACTTGAGCTTGCGCAGGTTCTTGACCACCCCGACCGCTTCTTCCACCGGCTCGGTCACCAGCGTTTCGATTTCCGCCGGCGCCGCGCCGGTGTATTCGGTGCGTACGGTGAGCGTGGGATAGCTCAGATCGGGCAGCAGATTGACCTTGAGGCTGCGTAACGCGATCAGCCCGAACAGCAGCATCGTTACGGTGATCATGGCGATGGTCACACGCCGCCGCGTGGCGAAGGCCACCAGGCCACCGCCGCCAGGCAGTGGTGCGTGCGGATCATGCACGGGTCCGTGCGGGTTGCCGTTCTCGCTCATGCGTGCGTCTCATCATGTGCGGGCGCAGCGGCCTTGGTCGCGACCGGCTTGCGATCGGGTTGGCCGATCACCTGCACCGCAGTGCCGTCGCGCAGCGCCACCTTGCCGGCAGTCACCACCTGGTCGCCTTCCTTCAGGCCCTGCCGCACTTCCAGCCACGGCCCCTCGGCATAGCCCAGTTTCACCGGCACCCGGCTGGCCTTGCCGTTGCGCACTACGAAAACTGCCGGTTCGCCGTCGTCCAATAACGCCAGGCGCGGGATCACCAATGCGTCCTTGCGCTGGTCGTAATCGATGCGGATGCGCCCGAACATGCCCGGCTGCAACGCTTCGGCCCCCTGGCCGAATGCGCAGACCACGCGAAACGTGCCGCTGCCCGAGTCCACCACCGGCGCGATGCGATCCACCTTGCCGACGAATTGTTGGCCCGGTAGCGCATCGGCCAGCAAGGTCACCGGCTGGCCCGACTTGAGCGTGGCCAATTCGCGTTCGGGCACGTTGAGCGTGGCCTCCAGCTGCGAATCGTCGACGATGCGGAAGATCGGCGTATTGATCTGCACGAAGTTGCCGGTCTTGATCGAGCGCGATGCGATCACGCCGGAGATCGGCGCCTGCACCGTGGTATACGACAGCTCCAACGATGCAAGCCGGTGCTGCGCACGGCTGTTTTCGACATCGAATTTGAGCTGGTCCACATCCGCGGCGCTGACCAACTGCTGCCCTACCAACTGGGTGGCGCGGCGATAGCTGTTTTCCAGCTTGCGCAGCTGGGCTTCGCTCTGCGCCACCGCTAGGTGTGCGCGATCCGGATCCAGACGCACCAGTGCCTGGCCCGCCGACACCTTCTGCCCCTCTTCCACCATCACCGACAGCGCAACGCCCGAGGTCTTGGCCACCACTTGCGCCTCGGCGCGTGGCTCCAGCGCAGCGGTGCCGGTGTAACTGGCGGCTACCGCACGGCGCGCGGCCTTGGCGATTTCCACCGGCACCGCATCGACGGCCTTCTTTTCCTCGGCGGTCTTGGCCTGGCCCTCTCCTGCCTTGCAACCGCCCAGCAGCAGGCTCGTGGTGATCAACAATGCAGCGGCGCAGGTTCCGCTGCGACCCGGCAAGAAGGAGAGTGGCGACATCGTCGTGTCCTAGTGGATGCGTGAACAGGTGTTGTAGGCAAGTAGACCACCCAGATGCACATGCCGCCAATGCGCCAAAGGTCATGGTCTATTCAACTTTGCCTATTCACCCGGTTTGCGCCGCGCCAAATCGCAGGCATACTCGGTCCGGTTCCGTCACGCCCCCACGTGCGGACGCTCAATCAGTCTTCCGGATACGAAACCATGCGCCCGCAGCCGCTCGCCGCTTGTCTCGCTCTGGTCGTCTTCCTGCCGTTTGGGGGCGCATCAGCAACACCGCAAGCCACACCCGCAGCTCCGGCCCCCCCGGCACCTGCTGCCGCGGTGGCAACCCCTGCCGCGCCGACCGGCAACCCGTCGAATGGGCGCTTGCTCGCCTATACCTGCCAGGGTTGCCACGGCGTCACCGGCTATAAGAACGCCTACCCCAGTTATCGCGTGCCGAAGATTGGCGGCCAGACCAGCCAGTATCTGACCCAGGCGTTGACCGAATATCGCCAGGGCAAGCGCAAGCATCCAACCATGCAGGCACAGGCGCAGAGCTTTTCCGAGCAGGACATCGCCGACATCTCCGCCTTTCTGTCCACCCTCAAATAAGCGCCCACATGCCGAACGCCCTGCACGCTCCGCGTCTAGCCATCGTCCTGGTCGCTGCCCTGATGATGGCGGCCTGTTCCCAATCCCAGGTTGAGTCCACCGATCACTCCGCTGGCGACCCCGGCCACGCCAGCGGCGAGCACGGCTCCGGCTCGTCGGCAGGTCTGCCCACCGGCCGCGCCGACGCCGGCGACAAACTCGCCCATGCCAAGGGCAAGGCGACCGGCCAGAGCTGCGTGGACTGCCACGGTGCCGATGGCAATGCGCCGATCGATCACAGCTATCCCAAACTCGGCGGCCAATACGGCGACTATCTTGCGCATGCGCTGCAGGCCTACCGTAGCGGCGACCGTCAGCATCCGTTGATGACCGCCCAGGCCACGGCGCTGAGCGATCAGGACATCGCCGACCTGGCGGCGTACTTCGGCGCGCGTCAGACGCAGTTGCGCGATCTGCACGGCGTCAACTGAGTGCGATGCGAACGTCGCACCGTCTCATTCGGAATGAAAAAGCGCTTGCGCGAACATTAACAGGCCGCTATCATTTCGTTCTCAGTTTCGTGGGGCCATAGCTCAGCTGGGAGAGCGCCTGCATGGCATGCAGGAGGTCGGCGGTTCGATCCCGCCTGGCTCCACCACTTCAGACATTAGGCCGTCTCAAGTGGACAACGAGGTTTTGATACGCGTCCCCATCGTCTAGAGGCCTAGGACACCACCCTTTCACGGTGGACACCGGGGTTCGAATCCCCGTGGGGACGCCAATCATCCAAAAGCCCCGGCACTGCCGGGGCTTTTTTTTGCCTGTCACCAGGCCGAATCCGGTTCTGAGCGAGGCTGGGCATGCCTCGGTTCATCGCCATGATGCAGCGGACAGAAAGAGTTGAATCTCTGCCGCGGATGGCACAGCGCTTTGGTGTGCGCATCGATACGCACGCACTGCTGTTCGGCAGGCCGCTACTGATGCCAATACCCGCTCGATCCAAGCGCTTGACGAGTTGCGGCATGACTCAAGCGTATGCGCATTCGCGCGCGCACATAATTTTGCTCTCGATGTCCCTGCCCGCCTCGCAGTTGTCACGTTGCCAGAAGCTTCGCGACAGATCGCCGCGCCAAAAACGCAATGTGCGCGATGGTCGCGCTCACGCATGCCGTGATGACGGCGAGCACGGGACGCGAATCCGGTGTTGCTTGTAGACGAGATGCAGCGGACTTGACGCGCGACCCGGCGCGGCAGTTGCTCGCGAATCGACCGCTGTCGAAGTGAGTGCAAACTCGCATCGGCGCATCCAGCGCGCCGATATCGTCATCACTGCAATCCACTGCACGCCCCGAACACCGAGGATTTATGGCGCTTCATGCACTCCAGCTGCGCTGCTGCTGTTCAATCGCCGCGCTCGACGCATGCGGCCTGGCAGTTCGCCCGGCGGCTGCGCCCTTGCTACAACTTTTTTGCCAAGACCACTTCCCATCGCGCGGCGATGTCGCTATGATTGCCGGCTCGCAGCAACGCGGGGCCATAGCTCAGCTGGGAGAGCGCCTGCATGGCATGCAGGAGGTCGGCGGTTCGATCCCGCCTGGCTCCACCACTTCAGACATTAGGCCGTCTCAAGTGGATAACGAGGTTTTGATACGCGTCCCCATCGTCTAGAGGCCTAGGACACCACCCTTTCACGGTGGACACCGGGGTTCGAATCCCCGTGGGGACGCCAATCATCCAAAGCCCCGGCATTGCCGGGGCTTTTTCTTGTCTGTCCCTAACCTCCGTCTCAGACGTATTTCGAGGCCATTGCGGGCTGGGACCAGTGGCGCGCAAATGCATTTCACTGGCGAGCCTTGTATTCAACTCCCCGCTACGCACTTGCAAGCCATTACATCGCTGACCGATCGTCTCGCCACCTCGCAAATGCGTTCGGGGCGTGTCGCAGGCCCCATCGCACGCTAATGCGATGAGTAAAACCTCCGTCCGATCTCAAGGCCAGCCACGCAGTGCACGGTGCGAAACACCTCAGGTCTGCCCGCTATCCAGCGCCTTGCGGCCCTCGTGCGTCAGGTCGATGTCGCCATCTTCGGCTTGCGTGGCATAGCCGGCGCGTACCGCCCAGTTTCCCTCTTCGTCGGCCACCGGCTTGGTGTCGTGGATGTCGCGCAGGATGCGCAGCTGTTGCGAAGCATCGAAGTCCATGGGGTCACCCGCTCAAAAGAGACTCCCACGGTACGCAAGCAGCGTGATGGTCGCGTGCCTGCAACGTCATCCATTACCTGCGCACTGCACGGCGCGCGGCAGTTGCGTGCCTGATGCGTGGCGTGCCGATGGACGAACTCGGGCGATCAGCATCTGCGCCACGCAGATGCACTGCAAACAAATTGCTCCTGACGCCAGTCGTGCATCGCGCGCCAACCACGCCGTCGCTTCGCGCTCCGTTCGACCGCAGTGACGGTCACCAGCCTCGCTGGTCGCGCCGCATCAACGAAGCCCCACGCCCTGCCGAACGGCACACAGCAAAAAGCCCCACCGGACTTCTCCAGAAGGGCTTTCGCTGGTACTGCAACAACCTGGTGCCGAAGGTGGGACTCGAACCCACACGCTTTTAAGGGCGGCGGATTTTGAGTCCGCTGCGTCTACCGATTCCGCCACTTCGGCGTGGCCGCGCAGTATAGCGACTTGTTGTTGAAACGAACAGTGTCAGTTTGCGCCTGACGAATTCAGGTGCAAGCGGGGTCTGCAGCGCTGTGTCCAGGCAGTCCCGATATACTGGCCGACTCAGTAAAGGAGTAAGCAATGTCGGTGTTGCGTGGAGTTCGGGTACTCGTGGTCGAAAACGATGACATGAATGCCATGCTGCTCGACCTGCAGCTTGTTCAGGCGGGTGCCGTCGTCATCGGCCCGGTCGGCGAAGTGCGCGATGCCCTGCAGCTGATCAGCGCCGAGCCACCGGATATCGCAGTGCTGGACTATCGCCTGGGTAACGGCGAAACCAGCGAACCGGTCGCACGCCTGTTGTCGGAGCGCGGTATCCCGTTCGTGCTGGCGACCGGCGTGGCCATCGGCAGCATCCCGAGTGGATTCGAACGTGGTGTCATCCTGATCAAGCCCTATCTGTCCGAAGAACTGATCGGTGCATTGTCCAAAGCGCGCGAGTTGCGCGGCGCTGAGGGCTGAGCAGCAGTACCGGGCGCCCTGCCGGTGCCACTGCCAGGTGCGGCACGCCTGCCCTCTCTCTAACACCTTATCCTTCTGCCACAGACGCATTGTGTTGCCATGTGCCGGCAGCGATTAGCTGAATCGCCGGTTCCGCGGCGCTGCCGGTGCAGGCCGGTTGCTACTAGAATTTGCCATCGAAGAATGACGGGCGGGTCGCTGGATGGATATCGCCGTGTCGCCGTTAGCCGGCTTGCTGCCGGAGACGAGCGAAACTGCAGCATTACTGGCCGCTTCCGTGCACGCTGCGGACGCGCTGTTGGGCGACAGCCCCGCGCTGCGCACAGCACTCTCGATCTGCCTGCATGCGCAAGTTCCGATGCTGCTCGTATGGGGCCGCGACGAGCGCTGTATCTACAACGATGCCTGCATTGCACGACTGGGACCGCACCACCCGGCGGCATTCGGGCAGCCGCGTGCGGCGCTGACATATGCATCCAATCGCGATGGCGATGACGAACCAGCCGCGGCAATGGCCCTGGAGCTGGAGCGCTGGTCATGCAGCCCAGTGCTGCAAACGGGCGAGCAGGTAGGCGCGCTCTACATCGGCGTTGCGGATTCGACCGCTGACGTCAGCGAACAACGTCGCAGCGATAGTCGCGACAGTTTTCTATTGATGCTGGAAGACGCACTGCAGCACGTGTCCGATCCGCGGCAGATCATCGACACCAGCGTGCGCCTGCTTGGCGAGCATCTGCAGGCGAACCGTTGCGCATTCGGTCTGGTCGCTGCCGATGGCAGCACCATGCATGTCATCAGCGACCATGTGCAGGACATGCCGAGCCTGCAAGGCGACTTCCCACTGGAGGCCGCACAGGGCCTGCGCGATGCGCTGCTGGCGAACCGCCCCTGGTTCACGACCGATGCGATGGCGCCGGGTGCGCCGGACTATGTGGCCGAGCAGTACCGCCGCTCCGGCTTGCGCGCCTCGCTGGCCATTCCGCTGCACAAGCACGACCGATTGGTGGCCGCGATCGGCGTCCATCAGCGCGCACCGCGGCGCTGGCTGTCGGCGGAGATCGAACTGGTGCGATTGGTCGTGGCACGCTGCTGGGAATCGATGCAACGGGCCAAGGCGCAGCAGCAACTCGCGGCCAACGAAGCGCGCCTGCGCCGCCTCGCCGATACGCTGCCGCAGATCATCTTCATTGCCGATCCGGACGGACGACCGCACTACTTCAACCAGCGCTGGTACGAGTACACCGGCCTGGATCCTTCCAGCAACGAAGATGCCGCCTGGCACCGCGCGCACACCGCCGATGGTCTGCGCCTGTCCGAGCAGGCGTGGAGCCTGGCATTGAAAGGCCAGCGCGCTCTCGAGGTGGAGTGCGAACTGCTGCGTCACGACGGGCAATCGCGCTGGCACCTGGTGCGCGCGCTCCCGGTGCGCGGCGACGATGGCAGCATCAGCGAGTGGATCGGTACCTACACCGACATTCATGACCGGCGCGCATTCGAGCAGCAATTGCGCGAAAGCGAAGTGCGCTTCCGTGCGCTCTGCGAGACGGTGCCAGCGATGATCTGGATGGCCGACGCGCAAGGCGATTGCGTGTACTGGAATCCGCGCTGGTACAACTTCACCGGACAGGGGGAAGACCAGGCACTGGATCAGGGCTGGTGGGATGTGATGCATCCGGACGATGCAGCACGCGTGCGGCATGCCTTTGAACAGGCACTCGAGCAACGCGGCGAATTCCTCGCCGAATACCGCGTGCGCCGCCACGACGGGCAATACCGCTGGTGCATCGACACCGCATCCCCGCACTTCGCCAGCGACGGACGGTTTCTTGGGCACATCGGCTCGCTCACCGACATCTCCGAACGCAAGCACATCGAAGATGCCACCGCTTCGGACCGCGCAATCCTGAGTTTGATCACCACCGGCGCACCATTGCCGGTGGTGCTGGATGCGATCGCATTGAGTGTGGAGGCACGCGGTGAAATCCCGTTGTACTGCTCGGTGATGGTGCGCGATGAGATCCGCCACACCTTGAGTTTCGGCTCGGCACCGCATTTTCCGATCGAGTACCGCGGGCACTTCGAGCCATCGCCGATCGGGCCGGAGGGTCCGCCGTGCGCCCTGTCGGCGCACCTGGGTCGTCAGGTGATCTGCAGCGATCTCCAGGCCGATGCAAGCTTCAGCAGCCACCATGCGATCTCGGCAACGATGGGCATCGCCGCGTGTTGCGTTACCCCGATCCTGGCCAGCAACGGGCAGGTATTGGGCACGCTCAATATCTATTACGACCGCCCTCACCTACCGTCCTTGCGCGAGCAGGCGGTGGCGCGCTCGGCCTCGCACCTGGCCGGCATCGTGATCGAACGCACCCGGGTGGATGCCAAGCTCAAGCTGTCGTTGCAGGCGGAAACCGCCGCGCGCGCGCAGGCCGAGCATGCCAACCGGGTCAAGGACGAATTCCTGGCCACGCTCAGCCATGAGTTGCGCACACCCCTCAACGCGATCCTGGGTTGGTCGCGGTTGATGCAATCGGACATCGCCGATCCGGCCAATATGGGCCGGGGCCTGGTGATCATCGAACGCAGTGCGCGCGCGCAGACGCAGATCATCGACGACCTGCTGGATATGAGCGCGATCCTGTCCGGCAAGATCCGCCTGCAGGCCGAGCATTTCGATATCGCCGGGTTGGTGCGCAGCGTGCTGGAACTCATGCAGCCGACCGCGTTGGCGCGCAAGATCGCACTGGAGCTGGATGCGCCTTGCGATGGCGAGCTGTGGTTCTTCGGCGATGCCGGGCGGCTGCAGCAGGTGCTGACCAACCTGCTCAGCAATGCGCTGAAGTTCACCCCTGCCGGCGGTACGGTGCGAGTGGCGATGGATGTCGAAGACGAGCGGCTGCGCCTGTGCGTGCAGGACACCGGGATCGGCATTGCGGCGGATTTCCTGCCGCATGTGTTCGACCGTTTTCGTCAGGCCGATGCAGGCACTACACGGCGCGTGGGCGGCCTGGGGCTGGGCCTGTCGATCTCGCGTCAGTTGGTGGACCTGCATGGCGGCAGTCTTGGCGCCTCCAGCGCGGGCGAAGGCCAGGGCGCGCTATTTACCATCGTGTTGCCGTTCCAGCACGGGGTCAGCGATCTGCGGCCTGCCTCGGCAGACACCACCCACGTGGGCGCGCTGCCGGACGAGTGCCGCGACCGCCTGGCTGGCGTGCGCGTCCTGCTGGTCGACGACGATCAGGATTCGCGCGAAGCGGTGATGCAGTTCCTGATGCTGGCCGGGGCGCAGGTGCAGGCTGCCGGGTCGGTGGACGCGGCCGAGCACTGCTTGGCGAACGCGCACTTCGATGTATTGGTCAGCGATATCGCGATGCCCTTGCGCGATGGCTACGACTTGATCCGCACCGTGCGTTCGGGCCGCGCCGATCTGCCGCGGCATATTCCGGCCATCGCCCTGACCGCCTATGTCCGCGAAGAAGACCGCGACCGCGCGGTAGTAGCCGGCTTCGATGCGCACATGGGCAAGCCGGTGGAACCACCCGGCCTGGTCGACCTGATCGAACGCTTGATCTTGCCCACGCGCGCGGTGCGGGCTGCAGTGGAGTAGCACCGGAGCGTGCTTGGTCGATGACTTCGTCACCGATCGGCACACTGAGGATGCTTGCCTGCGCCGAAGGCTTTTACTTATAAGCCAAACCGCAGACCAATCCATCGCCACATTAGATCCGCGCCAAGCCATTCAACCACGCCGATCAACCGACAGATCAAAAGCGCGACTTAGCTACGTTTGGCACGCGCGAATGCGGCAGCCAGGGCGTTGTCCGCCGGCGGCGCGGTGATCCGCGGTTTGCTATTGGCCTGCGCCTGACCGCGTCCACCACCGTCGCGCCTGCCCTGCCCCGGACCGCCGCTGCCACGGGCTTCGCGCGGTTGCGCTGCGCCATCCGCCGCTGGCGGCGTGTCGGACAGACGACAGGTCAGCGCGATGCGCTTGCGCGCCACATCCACCTCCAGCACCTTGACCTTGACGATGTCGCCGGCCTTGACCACATCGCGCGGATCCTTGACGAAGGTCTCCGACAACGCCGAGATGTGCACCAATCCATCCTGATGCACGCCGATATCGACGAACGCACCGAACGCGGCCACATTGCTGACCACACCTTCGAGCACCATGCCCGGCTTGAGGTGCTTGATGTCCTCGATGCCTTCGGCGAACTGCGCTGCCTTGAACTCCGGGCGCGGATCGCGGCCGGGTTTTTCCAGCTCTTTCAGGATGTCGCGCACGGTCGGCACACCGAATTGGTCGTCGGTGAACATCTCCGGCTTCAGGCCACGCAGAAAACTGCCGTCGCCCAGCAATGCCTTGATCGGCTTGCCGGTGCTGCTCACGATGAGTTCCACCACCGGATACGCTTCCGGATGCACCGCCGACACATCCAACGGCTCCTCGCCATCGGCAATGCGCAGGAAACCGGCGCATTGCTCGAAGGTCTTCTCGCCCAGCCGCGGCACCTTGAGCAGGTCCTTGCGTCGCTTGAACGGGCCATTGTCGTCGCGGTGACGCACGATATTTTCCGCCACCGTGCCTGACAGCCCGGACACGCGCGACAACAACGCCGCCGAGGCCGTATTGACGTAGACACCGACCGCGTTGACGCAGTCTTCCACCCGCGCTTCCAATGCCTTGGCCAGACGGTATTGATCCACATCGTGCTGGTACTGGCCCACGCCGATCGCCTTGGGCTCGATCTTCACCAGTTCGGCCAATGGATCCTGCAGACGGCGCGCGATCGACACGGCGCCACGCAGCGACACATCCAGATTCGGGAATTCTTTGGCCGCGAACTCCGAGGCCGAATACACCGATGCGCCCGCCTCGCTCACCACCACCTTCTGTACCTTGGCAGCGCCGCACAGCGCAATCGCCTCACCGGCCAGCTTGTCGGTCTCGCGGCTGGCGGTGCCGTTGCCGATCGCGATCAGCTCCACGTTGTGCTGCATGCACAACTTTTTGATGGTCTGCAGCGACTGATCCCACTGCCGCTTGGGTTCGTGCGGATAAATCGTTTCGGTGGCCACCAGCTTGCCGGTGGCATCGACCACGGCGATCTTGCAACCGGTACGGATGCCCGGATCCAGCCCAAGCACCACCCGCGGACCGGCCGGCGCTGCCAGCATCAGGTCCTTGAGGTTGTCGCCGAATACCGCGATCGCTTCGGCCTCGGCCTTTTCGCGCGCCTGGTTGAACAGGTCCAACAGCAAGTGCATATGCAACTTGGCGCGCCAGGTCAGCCGGCACGCGTCCAGCAACCAGCGATCGGCTGGACGGCCTTCGTTGGAGATACCGGCATTGCGCGCCACACGGGCTTCGGCGTACTGGTGGCCAGCCTCGGCATCGCTGCCCGGATCCAGATCCAGATACAGGATTTCTTCGCGGCGTGCGCGAAACAGCGCCAGCAAGCGGTGCGAAGGAATCTTCGCCAATGTTTCGGCGTGATCGAAGTAGTCGCGGTACTTGGCACCGGCCTCTTCCTTGCCCTCGGCGACCCGTGCGCGGATCACGCCATTGTCGCTCAGCCAACTGCGCAGCTCACCGACCAGCGCCGCATCTTCGCCCCAGCGCTCCATCAGGATGGCGCGCGCGCCTTCCAGCGCCGCCTTGCTGTCGGCAACGCCTTTCTCGGCATCGACGAAGGCTGCCGCGGCCACGTCCGGGGATTGCGTCGGGTCCGCCAACAGGCCATCGGCCAGTGGCTCCAGCCCGGCTTCGCGCGCGATCTGCGCGCGGGTGCGGCGCTTGGGCTTGTAGGGCAGGTACAGGTCTTCCAGCCGCGACTTGGTGTCGGCTGCCAAGATCTCGTTGCGCAATTCGTCGCTGAGCTTGCCCTGCTCGCCGATGCTGGACAGGATCGCCGCGCGGCGCTCTTCCAGCTCGCGCAGATAGGTCAGGCGCGTTTCCAGGTTGCGCAGCTGAGTGTCGTCCAGCCCGCCGGTGACTTCCTTGCGGTAGCGGGCGATGAAGGGGACGCTGGCGCCTTCGTCGAGCAAGGCGATGGCGGCGTGCGCCTGGGCGGGCTGGGCACCGATCTCATCGGCGATGGTGCGAGCAATCTGCTGGGCGAGCTGGCTATCGTGCATGACGGCGCGGGGTGACCCGCTTCACTGAAAAACGCATTTTCGCAGTGCCGGCCCGCCACGGAAACCCGTTGACAACGCCGCCGTAAACCTATGCTGCCGCGCTCAGCTGACCTGACGAGCGTAATGGGTGGCGGCACGTTCGACCAGAATGCTTTCGTGCAGCGACTCCAGCGCCATCACACGGATCTTGCCGACATCCTTCAGCGGCACCATGCGTTCGACATACACCTCCGGGCCAGCATCGGTCATCGCACGCGACTTGCTGAAACCGTAAGGCACCACGCCCTTGTCGCCATCTTTGCTGCCACCGACGTACAGGACAATCGACATACCCACACCCTCTTCTGCTGCTGTTGCTGCGTTGTGGCGGCAGGATAACCAGCACGCCGTGAGGAGCTTTCCACGCACGTTAACGCTGGCTGTTTGCCGTTTGGTGACGGCGGCAAGGCCGGGCTCGCCTCACGGCCGCTTCACCCCGCTTGGCGGTCAATCGCCGTCCATCCGCTCGCTGCTCGACACCGCATGGACCTCAAAAGTGGCTACCCGTTCTGGTCGATCCGCAACGGGTTGATGCGCGCGTACCCGCGCCTGGAGCAAGACACCGTCTGCGAAGTGGCCATCGTCGGTGGTGGGGTGACCGCCGCGCTGATTGCCCACGAATTGGTGCGCCATGGGCACGAAGTCGCGGTAGTCGAACAGCGCGACATCGGCTGGGGCAGCACCTCGGCCAGCACCGCATTGCTCCAGTACGAAATCGATACACCGATGATCGAACTGGCCAGACAGCACGGCATGCAGGCAGCGGCGCTGGCCTATGGGGCGTGCGCGCAAGCCATCCTCGACCTGCAGGGCCTGTGCAATACCTTCGGCGGCACCGACTTCACGCGCCAGGACAGCCTGTACTACGCCAGCCGCTCGCGCGATATCAAAGACCTGCGCAGCGAGCTGGAGACCCGCCAGGCGCAGAGACTGCCGGTGGAGTGGATCGAACGCGAGCCGCTCTGGCACAACTACGGCGTGCATTCGGATGGCGCGATTCTGAGCCGCCTGGCCGCCAGCGTAGACCCGTACCGCCTGTGCTACCGCCTGTTTTCCGAGTGCGAGCAATACGGCGCACGCATCTATGACCGCACCGCCATTGCCTCGATCGATCCGCACGACCCGCATGTCGACCTGCGCACCGAAGACGGTGTGAGCGTGCGCGCCCGTCACGTGATCCTGGCAGCCGGCTATGGCAACCAGCGCTGGCTCTCGCAGCCGGTGGCGCGCAATCGCAGCAGCTACGCCTTCGTGACCGACACCCTGCACGACAGCGAAATGGGCGCGCTCAAGCACACCATGATGTGGGAGACCGCGCGCCCGTATCTGTACCTGCGCAGCACACCAGACGGGCGCGTGGTCGCGGGTGGCGAAGACGACAACATCGACATTCCCCCTCGCCGCGACGCACGCGTGCAGGGCAAGCTCAGGACGTTGCTGAAGAAAATTGGCAAGACCATGCCCGATATGCGCCTGCGCCCGGCGTTCGCATGGGCTGGCACCTTCGCAGAGACTGCCGATGGATTGCCGTTCTTCGGGCCGCATGCCGAACTGGGGCCACGTGTATCGTTTGCGATGGCCTATGGCGGCAACGGCATTACCTATAGCGCCATTGGCGCAGGCTTGTTGCGTGCACAACTAGAGGGCACGCCTCACCCGCTGTCCGAATTGTTCGGCTTCGCGCGCCTGCGTTGAATCCCCCACGGCCACCAACCGTGGCCGTGCATCGCATAGGTATCGGCAGCCCGCTCCAGCGGATTGCGCACGTGGATGCCGCCGCACAGAACATACATGGGCAGGAACAGCGGCCCAAGCAGCATGTACTGATAGACATGCGCGCGCTCGTGGTCGCCCAGGCGCACCGGCGGATGCTGGCAACGGCCTGCGGCGTGCGCGTAGGTGCTGCACTGCAGGTCCAGCGATGCACCTTTCAGCAGGATCACGTTGCCCAACGTCATTGCGCCCCCCGGACCCCACGGCCACGCGTGAAAGGCCACGGCATGTTCCCGCGGCGACCAGACGGGACGCGCGCCGAAACACCAGCCGGCCGCGCCGATCGCGAGCCCGATCAAGGTATTGGGCAGCGTCCACAACGCGCCCAGCACCTGCAGTGCAGGCAGGCCGCGCATTACCGGCTTCAATCGGCCTGGTTGGGGATCAGCAGCCACAGAATCAGATACACCAGGATGCCGGGAAACGCGGCCGAGGCAATCGACACGATGACGAACAACACACGCAGCAGCGTCGAGCTCCAGCCAAAACGACGCGCAATGCCGCCAACGACACCGGCGATCATGCGGTCGTTGAGGGAGCGGGACAACGTGGTGGTAGACATGGCAGGACTCCTGCAAGACGTAGCCAACAGTCTAGAAAAAGCGGCCGCTGCACATCGTGATGGCCGCCCGGCCTGCTTGGCGCAGCATCACCTGCGCGGCGTGCAGGCAGCCATCTCAGGCATTGCCGCCGCGTTCCTGCAACCAGCGATGGATTGCCACCGGCACCTCGCGCTGCGCACGCCCGGAGACGTAGATTCCGATGTGCCCGCCACGGAAGCTCAATTCGCTGTAGTCGTCGCTGCCGACCAGCCCTCCTAGCGCCCGTGAGGCATCCGGCGGCACCAGGTGGTCGTGTTCGGCGTAGATATTCAGCACCGGCATGTCGAGCACCTGCAGATCGACTGCCTGTCCCCCGATGCTCACCTGCCCGGTGACCAACCCGTTGCGCTGATAGAACAACGTGACGAATTCGCGGAAGGCCTCACCGGCCAGGTCGGGCGAATCGAAGATCCACTTTTCCATGCGCAGGAAATCCTCCAGCGCCTGCTTGTCGTCGAGGATGTCGAGCAGGCCCACGTATTTCTGCAGATTCAGCCGGAACGGCTTGAGCATCAGGTAACTGGCGTTCATCAGGTCTGCCGGCACATTGCCCATCGTGTCCACGAACAGATCCACATCGACCATCCGCGCCCAGTTGGACAGCATGTTGTCGGGAGTATGGAAATCCACCGGCGTTACCATGGTGATCAGGTTGCGCACCTTGTCGCGTTGCAGCGCGGCGTAGCACAACGAAAACGTGCCGCCCTGACAGATGCCGAGCACATCGACCGCTTCCAGCCCCGACTGCGCCCGCAGGTGATCCACCGCACCGTCGATATAGCGCAGCAAATAATCTTCCAGCGTGAGGTAGCGCTCGGATCGGTCCGGGTAGCCCCAATCCAGCACGTAGACATCCTGGCCGTGACTCAATAGCCCCTTCACCAGCGAGCGATCCGCCTGCAGATCGACCATGTAGGGGCGATTGACCAATGCATAGACAATCAGCAGCGGCGTCTTCGCCACCGGTGCCTGCTCGCCGATGAAGCGGTATAGCACCACCTTGCCATCGCGCCAGATTTCTTCGCGCTCGGTGACGCCGTAATCCACATCGTCCACGCCCGGCAGCAACTTGAGCCCTTCGCGCAACTTGCGTTGCATCGACAAGGTTTCCTGCATCAGGTCTTCGGCACTGAATCCCAACGGACCTTTCATGCCTGCGCTCCACGTTTTTTACCTGCAGCGGGTTTACGGTCCGCAGGCTTGGGCGGGGATTTCGCCCCACCGCGCTTCTTGACCGAGGTCGTTTTCGTCGACTTGGAGACCGCTGGCGCCTGTTTCGGAGCCGCCTTTTTCGTCGCGGTCCTGTCGACGGACGCCTTCTTGGATGCACCCGGCTTGACTGCCCGTGCTGCCTCCGCCGGCCGCGCTGCCGCCGCACTGGCGCTGGCGGACGACGCGCGCTTGCCCGCCGCCGATGTCACCGTTTCAGGCTGCGGCGCCGCAGCGGGCTTGCTTGCCGGTGAAGCTGCGTTACGCAGCATCCGCCTGACCAGGCGTTCCAGTTCGGCAATGCGCCGATGCGCGGCGTCCATCTCCGAACGTGTGGGCATGCCGAAGCGTTCGCTGAGTTGCTCGACCTCTTCCTGCAGCGCAGCGCGCAGACGCATGTGCGCATTGGCAAAACCGCCGTACACCTTGCGGAACTGCTCCGACAAGGCGACATCGGCATAGGACTCTTCGGCCGCCTCGATCCACAGATCGAACAGGGCGCGGGCGCTGGTCAACTGGCTACCGCTGCTCTCGTGCTCGCTCAGCTTGGACGCGAAACGCGCGAACGCCTGCTCGATCGCCGCCTTGAGTTGCTCGCCATAGGCCTCCGACTGGGCCTGGAACTCCTGCTGTGCGCGTGCCAGTTTCTGCAGGCGCGACTGGTGGTTGCGGTTCAATCCGAACGCCGGCATGTCCAGCCAGGGCGCATTTTCCTCGCGCCACTTCTGCAGCGCCTGCGCCGCGTCCTGCAGCCATGGGTCGAACCCACCTGGGCTGCCGCCGCGCAGCGAACCCAAGGTCCACTGCATCAGCTGTTCGCCCTGCCCTTGTACGGCCTGGCGCCAGGCCTCGGCCACTTCATTGGCCGAGGTGTCGCGCCCGGCAAACTGCGCGGCCACCTGCTGCATGATCCCGAACCAGTCGCCGGCCTGGGTGCGAAAGCGGTCGATGGCCTCCTGCGCCTGCGGGGCGGCCTGGGTGGGCAGCAACTGCGACCACCAATCCACGGCCTTGCGCCAATCCTGCGGAGCATCGCTACCGGACGCTGGCGGTGGTTGTTGCGCGGCGGCGCCGGCCTGGCCGTGGCGCATGGCATCTCCCCAGGCAGCCCAATACTGGCGCGCCTTGTCGTCGAAGTTGCCGTTGTCCGAACCGCTGCTTGCCATCATCCCGTCCAGTGACCTTTACCCAGCCATCCTACCGCGTGCGTGGCGGTGTGCCGCTCAGGGCTTGGGGATACGCAGCGTCTTGCTGATCATCAGCGAGCCGGACACCGCAAACAGCAGCACCAGCGGATGGAACTGCCACGGCCCCAGTTGCCATTGCCCCCACCACAAGGTGTCGCCGATATGCCCGCTGCTGGCGGCAACGGCGAGCAGGATCACCAATACCAGGCTGGTCGGAATGGGCGTTCCTTCGAAATACGGCACCTTGTCGGCCTCGCCAGCGATCTCTTCGGCGGTGACGTTGTAGCGCGCCAGCCGGCTGACCCCGCAGCAGACGAAGTAGCTCAGCACCAGCCAGTCCCAACCGCCGCGCATGCCGCAGGCGTAGCCCAGCGCCGCCGGCGCCACGCCGAAGGAGATCACGTCTGCCAGCGAATCCAGTTCGCGGCCCAGTGTGGAAGACGCTTTGCGCCAGCGCGCCACGTGCCCGTCCAGCGCATCGAACACGAACGCCAGCGGGATCAAGGCCATGCCAAGCAGCAGATCGCCGCGATGCCCCTCTTGCAGGAACCGCATGGCCGCAAACACCGCGCCGGTGCCGCAGAACGCGTTGGCAAGCGTGAACCAGTCCGCGAGTTGGAAATCGCGCAGCATCGAAAAATGGCGTTTCATGCGGAGCCTGAGGTGAGCAAGGCGCAAAGGGTAACGCGCGCGCGCCATGCAGGCGACCGTTTCGCTGCACTCGGCTAGGCTGGCGATCCGCGTGACCGCTCCCGGCCGCGCACCACTTCACGAGGACATCCGATGCGCAGCATCCTGATCACCGGCGCGGGCAGCGGCATTGGCGCCGGTATCGCCAGCCAACTGGCGGCCGATGGCCATCATCTGCTCGTCAGCGATGTGCAGCTGGCGGACGCCGAGCGCACGGCCGAGGCGTTGCGCCAGGCAGGCGCCTCGGCCGAGGCGCTGGCGTTGGACGTGACCGATGCAGACAGCATTGCGCAGGCACTGGCCAACGCATCACGCGCCCCGCAGGTACTGGTGAACAATGCCGGCCTGCAGCATGTGGCCACACTGGAGGAGTTCCCGATGCAGCAGTGGGCGCTGCTGGTGGATGTCATGCTCACCGGCGCCGCACGCCTCAGTCGCGCCGTGCTGCCCGGCATGCGTGCAGCCGGCTATGGCCGCATCCTCAATATCGGCAGCATCCACTCGCTGGTGGCCAGCCCATACAAAAGTGCGTATGTCGCCGCCAAGCATGGCCTGGTCGGCCTGGCCAAGGTCATCGCGCTGGAAACCGCCGATTGCGACATCACCGTCAACACGCTCTGCCCCAGCTATGTGCGCACACCGCTGGTGGAGCGGCAGATTGCCGATCAGGCGCGCACCCGCGGCATCGCCGAGGACGCGGTGGTGCGCGATGTGATGCTCAAGCCGATGCCCAAGGGCGCCTTCATCGAGTATGACGAGCTGGCCGGCACGGTGGCGTTTCTGATGTCGCATGCCGCGCGCAACATCACCGGGCAAGCCATCGCCATCGACGGCGGCTGGACGGCCCAATGATCACGCTGGCGAAATTTTGACCAGGCGTCGCGCATGCCAGATGGCGCAAGGGGTGCGCGGACTTGTCCACAGACTTGCGCAGCGTCCATCCACAGGGGGTGTGGAGAACTGGGTGAGGCCTGCCGTTCTCGATAGCGTCGAAAGGCTCCCCGCGATTAATGTCAGACAGCGCACGGTTGAGCCTGGCTGGAATTGGTGCTGCGCTGCGAGCCGGCACGGCTCGCCGATCGGATGGGAAGCGCTGCTCCGCTTCCCCCATCGCACGTCGAGGACGTCGACCTACAGCAGTCGGGCTCGGTTAGGTCGCTGCCGGAACGGTGTCGGCGACACGTCCCCCATCGCGTTGTGCACGCGCAGCGATCAGATCCGCGAATACGTCCACGACTGCATGCGCCCGTCGCGATACGGCATGACGCCGTGGAACGGGCGCGGGTCGCCATCGAACACCAGCGGCAGGAAATGGCGGTCGCCTTCCCACATTGGCACCTGGTCCATCCGCTCGATCGCGATCCACTCCAGCGTCCCTTCCGGATTGGAGGTGTGGGGCGTGCCGTCGAAGCTGTGGATCAGGAACACGAAGCCCAGCCAGTCTTCGCCCTGCTTGCCGAAGCCCGGCCAGCTGATGGTGCCGCGCAGCTGCATCTGCCCGCAGTCGACGCCGGCTTCCTCGCGTATCTCGCGGCGCATGCAGGCCAGCACGTCTTCGTCCGGCTCCATCTTGCCGCCCAGGCCGTTGTATTTGCCCAGATGCTGGTCGCCGGGACGGGCATTGCGATGGATCATCAGCACCTGGGTGCCGTCCGGCGACAACAGGTAGCCGAGCGTGGCGACAATCGGGGTATAGGGCATGGCATGCGATCTGACACGAAGCGCATCAGTATGACTGAAGCGGCACGCCGCACGCGGCGGTAACGCCGGCTCAGCCGACGGCGGCCTGCGGATTCGGGCGCGGCGGTGCCACGTGATCGGTATCCAGGCGCAGGGTCGCAACGCCGTGGCCGCGTTCGGCCAGGTACTCCAGCCACTTGCCCAGGAACGTATTCATGCGCATGCGGTGGCTGATCAGCTCGGCCGGCGGCGGGAACATGCCCATCACGTCCTGCCAGCGCCGACCGACATAGCAATGCGTGGTCTCGGCCTGGCGCGCATCGCGGTACAGCCGCACATACGCCGATGGGTCCGGCTCGCCGGTGACCGGGTCGCACAGGTCGTAGGTCAGGCGCAGTTCCACCGTGTAGCGGTGGCATTCGATCACGTCCAGCCGCAGGTTCAGGCCATCGCCAATCGAGGACACGTACGAGCCCGGCGCAAGATCGGCCGGGGCGAACAGCCGGGTCAGATGTTGGAAGTTTTCTGCATACAAGCCCATCAGCCAGCCGAAGCGGCTCAGTTTGGGAATGCGTTCGAGTTTGCTCAGTGCTTGCGCCATGGACCGATCCTACACGCTGCGCCGCCGCACGGGCAGCATTGACGAGGGCCCAACGGCAGGCCTACCTTGGCGGAGCACTGCCCCGCCCGCTTTGCTCCCACAGCCGCCGCCGCAAGCGCACCGGTCGCTCTCCGTCCGATGCGCACGCTCGCAAGACCGGCGGGCCGGCGACCACGCCTGATCCCCGATCAAAACATCTCGCGTTGCAGGCCCAGGGTGGACAACACCTTGCTGGAGATTTCTTCGATCGAGGTATTGGTGGTGCTGAGCGAGGGAATGCGCTCCATCTGGAACATGCGCTCGGCGATCGCGACCTCGCGCCGGCAGGTCTCTGCCGCGCTGTAGCGCGAATTGGCGCGCCGCTCCTGACGAATTTGCTGCAACCGCTCAGGATCAATGGTCAAACCGAACAACTTGCTGCGGTAGTTACGCAACCGCGGCGGCAACTGCTCGTTTTCCAGATCTTCGTCGGTCAGCGGATAGTTGGCGGCGCGGATGCCGTAATGCAAGGCCAGATAGATGCAGGTCGGGGTCTTGCCCGCGCGCGACACTGCCACCAGGATCACATCGGCCTCGTCGTAATTGAGTGCAATGCCATCGTCGTGACTGAGCGCGAAGTTCATCGCGTTGATGCGGCGGTGATAGGTTTCGAAGTCGACCATGCCATGCGCGCGGCCCACACGCGAATGACGCGGCGCATTGAGCTCGCGCTCCAGCGGCTCGATGAAGGGCGCGAACACATCCAGCATCAGCGCGCCACTTTCGGCCAGGATCATGCTCAATTGTGGATCGACGCACGAATTGACCACGACCGGCCGCACCTGGTACCGCTCGCCTGCGGCGCGCACACGCATGGCGGCGTCGCGCGCTTTATCTGCATCATCGATGAACGACATGCGGTCGGTGACGAAGTTGAAACCGCTGAACTGCGTGAGCAGGCTATGCCCAATCGTTTCAGCGGTGATACCGGTTCCATCGGAGACGTAAAACACCGGCCGAATTGTTGACATCAAGACCACCTCTTTGAACTGGTGTCCAAAACTTACGGATTCATGCTTGTGCAGGCTCCGCTGTGCACTGCATCATAGCGGCTTCTTCCTACGGTCGCGGCCATTCAGCCCGCTCGGGCGATGGCCTTACGGAGCATCGCGCTTGAACGAGAATATCCTGTGGTTGCATGAGCTACGCCTGGCCGACCTGGCCCGCGTAGGCGGTAAAAATTCCTCACTTGGCGAGATGATCGGCAACCTGGCTGGGTTGGGCGTCTCGGTTCCCGGTGGATATGCGACGACCGCGGAAGCTTTCAAGGACTTCATCGCACACAACGATCTGTCCAAGCGCATCTTCGACAAGCTGGCGACGCTGGATGTCGAGGACGTCAATGCACTCACGCTGGCCGGCAAGGAAATCCGCGGCTGGGTGATCGATGCCCCGCTGCAGCCGGAACTGGACCGCGACATCCGCACCGCCTACGCCCAGTTGTGCGCCGAGAACGGCGGCGGTGAAGTTGCCGTGGCCGTGCGCTCCTCGGCAACCGCCGAAGACCTGCCGGACGCGTCGTTCGCAGGCCAGCAGGAGACCTTCCTCAATGTGACCGGCGCCGACGATGTGGTGCACAAGGTCAAGGAAGTGTTCGCCAGCCTCTACAACGACCGTGCGATCGCCTATCGCGTGCACCACGGCTTCAAGCATGAAGACGTGTTCCTGTCGGCCGGCGTGCAGTTGATGGTGCGCTCGGGCGTGGGCGCGGCAGGCGTCTTGTTTACGCTTGACACCGAATCCGGTTTCCGCGACGTGGTATTCGTCACCTCCAGCTTCGGTCTGGGCGAAATGGTCGTGCAGGGCGCGGTCAACCCCGACGAGTTCTACGTCTACAAACCCACGCTGACCGCGGGCAAGCCGGCAATCCTGCGCCGCTCGCTCGGCAGCAAGGCCATCCGCATGGTCTATTCGGACGTGCCCGGCGAGCGTGTGCGCACCGAAGACACCCCGGTGGAACTGCGCAACACCTTCTCGATCAGCGACGAAGACGTGCAGGAGCTGTCCAAGCAGGCGTTGGTGATCGAAAAGCATTACGGCCGCCCGATGGATATCGAGTGGGCCAAGGACGGCGTCAGCGGCAAGTTGTTCATTGTGCAGGCGCGTCCGGAGACGGTGAAGTCGCGCAGCCATGCGACCCAGATCGAACGTTTTGCGCTGGAAGCCAAGGACGCCAAAATCCTGGCCGAAGGCCGCGCGGTCGGTGCCAAGATCGGTAGCGGCGTGGCACGCGTGGTGCGTTCGTTGGACGACATGAATCGTGTCCAGGCTGGCGATGTGTTGATCGCCGACATGACCGACCCCGATTGGGAGCCGGTGATGAAGCGCGCCTCGGCCATCGTCACCAACCGCGGCGGCCGTACCTGCCATGCAGCGATTATCGCGCGTGAGCTCGGCGTGCCGGCCGTGGTCGGCTCGGGCAATGCCACCGCCGTGATCAAGGACGGCCAGGAAGTCACCGTCAGCTGCGCCGAGGGCGACACCGGCTTCATCTACGAAGGCAAGCTGGCGTTCGAGCGCACCACGACCGATCTGGGCAACATGCCGCCTGCCCCGCTGAAGATCATGATGAACGTCGCCAACCCGGAACGCGCGTTCGACTTCGGCCAGCTGCCCAATGCCGGCATCGGCCTGGCGCGCCTGGAAATGATCATCGCCTCGCACATCGGGGTGCATCCCAACGCCCTGCTGGAATACGACAAGCAGGATGCCGATGTCCGCAAGAAGATCGACGCCAAGATCGCCGGCTACGGCGATCCGGTCAGCTTCTATGTCAACCGCCTGGCCGAAGGCATCGCTACGCTGACCGCATCGGTCGCGCCGAATACCGTGATCGTGCGTTTGTCGGACTTCAAGTCCAACGAGTACGCCAACCTGATCGGCGGTTCGCGTTACGAGCCGCATGAAGAGAACCCGATGATCGGCTTCCGCGGCGCCAGCCGCTACGTCGACCCGTCCTTCACCAAGGCCTTCGCGCTGGAGTGCAAGGCGGTGTTGAAGGTGCGCAACGAGATGGGCCTGGACAACCTCTGGGTGATGATCCCGTTCGTGCGTACGCTGGAAGAAGGCCGCAAGGTGATCGAAGTGCTGGAGCAGAACGGGCTCAAGCAAGGCGAGAACGGTTTGAAGATCATCATGATGTGCGAGCTGCCGTCCAATGCGCTGCTGGCCGACGAGTTCCTGGAGATCTTCGACGGCTTCTCGATCGGCTCCAACGACCTGACCCAGCTCACCCTGGGCCTGGACCGCGATTCTTCGATCGTGGCGCACCTGTTCGATGAGCGGAACCCGGCGGTCAAGAAGCTGCTGTCGATGGCGATCAAGTCGGCGCGCGCCAAGGGCAAATACGTGGGGATCTGCGGCCAGGGGCCGTCCGACCACCCGGAACTGGCCGAGTGGCTGATGCAGGAAGGAATCGAATCGGTGTCGTTGAATCCCGACACCGTGGTCGACACCTGGCTGCGTCTGGCCAAGCTCAAGAGCGAGGGCTGATGGGACTGATGGGTGCGATGTGGGCAGCAGCTGCAGGAGCAGCTGCTGCAAGACCGGTTGCTGCAGCAGGAGCGGCAGCCGCGAAGCCCGCCGCGACCAGCGAGCCGGCATTCAACTGGGCCGCCATTCCGTGGGCGCAGTACGCGGTCAACTGGGGAGTGGCACTGCTGATCGTCGTGGTCGGCATGTGGCTGGCCCGGCAACTCAGCCAGTGGTTGCACCGCGCGCTCACCCGCGCACGCGTCGAGATCACGCTGACCAATTTCCTGCGCAACGTGATGTACGCGTTGTTGCTGGTGCTGGTCTTCGTCAGCGCATTGAGTCAGATCGGTGTGCCACCGACCTCACTGATCGCAGTGCTCGGCGCAGCAGGCCTGGCGGTCGGCCTTGCCCTGAAGGATTCGCTGTCCAACATCGCCGCAGGCGTGATGCTGATCGTGCTGCGGCCGATGCGCGATGGCGACCACGTGTTGATCGCCGGGCAGGAAGGCATCGTCGACGAGATCCGGATCTTCCAGACCCGGATCCGTTCGTTCGACGAACGCATGATCACCCTGCCAAACAGCACGATTACCACCGCCCCCATCGTCAACTACAGCACCCTGCCCAACCGCCGCCTGGAAGTGACGGTCGGCGTGGGCTACCAAGACGATCTGAAGAAGGCGCAGCAGCTGTTGCTGCAGATCGCCAAGGACAACCCGAACATCCTGGAGTCGCCTGCACCATTCGTGCAGGTGACCAACCTGGGCGAGAGTACGGTGGACCTGATGTTGTTCGCGTATGCGACCAACGGCAATTTCGGCGCTGCCAAGAGCACCACACTGGAGCAGATCCGCAACCAGTTGCTGGAAAACGGACTCAACATCCCCTACCCGCAGCGCGACCTGCACGTGTATCACCACGATGCCGATGGCAAGCCGATCTCCGACCTGTTGCTGAAAGGCATCGCAGACGATGGCGACCTGAGCAAGGGGCCTTCGTTGGCGCGCTGACGTACACAATGGCGTGATGGAAAGGCAGAAAAGGCCGCATCGAACGATGCGGCCTTTTTTGTTGATGCCTTTCTTGTCGGATGCTTTTGTTGGATGGGTCGCCATCGAGTGACCTGCACCCCGCGCAGTCGGCTGAGGAGTCGACTGGCGCACGCATGCGTGCCATTGGAATGGGACACCGGCGACACGCCAACAGCCTGCAACAACGCCGTGGCCAACGCTCAGCCCTCCACACCCGCCGCAGCATCGCCACCGAGCGCACCCATGAACTGACGGTAGTGGCGCAACTCGTCGATCGAATCGCGCACATCGCTCAGGGCGGTATGCGCCGAACTCTTGGCAAACCCGTTCGCCACCGTGGGCGCCCAACGTCGCGCGAGTTCCTTGATGGTGGACACGTCCAGATTGCGGTAATGGAAATAGCGTTCCAGGCGAGACATCTGACGGTGCAGGAAGCGGCGATCCTGGCAGATCGAGTTGCCGCACATCGGCGAGGCGCCGGCACGGATCCACTCGCTCAGGAATGCCACCGTCTGCGCTTCAGCCTGCGCGTGGGTCACCTGGCTGTCGAGCACGCGCTGCCACAGACCCGAACGGCGGTGCTGATTGCGGTTCCATTCGTCCATCGCTTCCAGGGTTTCCAGCGGATGCGCAATGGCCAGTTCCGGCCCCTCGGCAAGCACGTTCAACTGCGCATCGGTCACGATGGTGGCGATCTCGATGATGGAATCGCGATCGGTATCCAGGCCGGTCATTTCCAGATCGATCCAGATCAGTCGGTCGTTGCCTGCAAGGTTCTCTGCCATATCGCCGTCCTGTGGAGGCCGTCGCCGGCCGGATGCTGAAGAGGGCGCGCATCATACCGCGGCCACGTCGCTCAGGGCGCAAGTGGTGGCTTGCCGCGCTTGGCCCTGAAGTAATTGGTCAGCCGCAGGCTCGCCTCGGCCGCAAGCACGCCACCGCACACCTGCACGCGATGATTGTGGCGCGGGTCGGCAAGCAGGTCGAAGACGCTGCCGCAGGCGCCGGTCTTGGGATCGCTGGCGGCGAACACCACGCGCGCGATCCGCGCATGAATCATCGCCATCGCGCACATCGCGCACGGCTCCAGGGTGACGTACAGCGTGCAGCCGATCAGGCGGTGATTGGCCAGGCGGCGCCCGGCTTCGCGCATTGCCACGATTTCGGCATGCGCGCTGGGATCGTGGCTGGCGATATTGAAATTCCAGCCTTCGCCAAGCACGTTGCCTTGCGCATCGACCAGCAGCGCGCCGACCGGGATTTCGTCATAGTCGCGCTCGGCACGCTCGGCCAATTGCAAGGCATGCCGCATCCAGTGCTCATCGATCGCCGCGTGCGGCGTTTCGGTCGGCGCATCAATGGGCACACTCACGTGGCCGCACCGCCCTGGCGGTCCAGGAACGCGGCGAACGCGGCAACCGTGGCTTCGCTGACGTGGTGTTCGATGCCCTCCGCGTCGCGGCGCGCGGTGGCTTCGTCGATGCCAAGCGCAAGCAGGAAGCGCTCCACGATCTGGTGGCGCTGCCGGCTGGAGGCGGCCAGCGCCTCGCCGGCCGGGGTCAGGAACACCCCACGGTAGGGACGCTGCACGACCCACCCATCGCGCACCAGCCGCTTGAGCATCTTGGCCACGGTGGGCTGCGCCACACCCAGGCGCGCCGCGATATCGACCTGACGTGCCTCGCCGCCATCCACCAGCAGATCGGAGATGAGCTCCACGTAGTCTTCGACCAGCTCGGCGCGGCGCGCTTCGCGTACCTGACGGAAGCTCTCCATGTGCACCTGCGCATCGATCAGGACCGGCGCGGCCGCTTCCACCTTTTCGCTCTTGCCCACCCTCGTCCTCGTCATCGTCGCCGGCGTCGATGCCGGGCGCATAGTTTGAAGCACACGACAGATCAATACGATTCAAATTGCCAATGCTCAACAGCATAGCAACTGCTATATCATGCATTGACCCCGTTGTGACCCGAGTGCATGTCCGCCAACACCGCCGCCTCAGCGCCATCGCCAGCCACCGCCACCGGCGGCCTGGGCGACCACCAGGCCAGCGTCTCCGTGCCCAAGGGCGGCCATTGGTGGTTCCGCCTGCTGGCCTTCCTGGGACCGGGCTACATGGTGTCGGTGGGCTATATGGACCCGGGCAACTGGGCCACCGATCTGGCCGGCGGGTCGCAGTTCGGCTACCTGCTGCTGTCGGTGATCCTGTTGTCGAACCTGATGGCGATCGTGCTGCAAGGTTTGTCGGCGCGGCTGGGCATCGCGACCGGGCTGGATCTGGCGCAGGCCTGTCGCGTGCGTTATCCGCGTGGCGTCAACCTGGCGCTGTGGGGCATTTGCGAACTGGCCATCATCGCCTGCGATCTGGCCGAGGTCATCGGTACCGCGATTGCGTTGAAGCTGTTGTTCGGGATTCCGCTCACCCTGGGCGCGATCATCACCGCGGTGGATGTGGTGCTGGTGTTGCTGCTGATGAACCGCGGCTTCCGCGCGCTGGAAGCCTTCGTGATCGCGCTGCTGCTGATCATCTTCGTGTGTTTCGGCATCCAGATCGCGCTGGCCGCACCGCCGGTTGCGGCGATCCTGGGCGGTTTCATTCCGCGTGCGCAGGTGGTCACCGACCCGCAGGCGCTGTATCTGGCGATCGGCATCATCGGGGCGACGGTGATGCCACACAACCTGTATCTGCATTCGTCGATCGTGCAGACGCGCGCGTATCCGCGGACCGATGTCGGCCGGAAATCGGCGCTGCGTTGGGCGGTCACCGACAGCACCGTGGCGTTGATGTTCGCGTTGTTCATCAATGCCTCGATCCTGATCCTGGCTGCGGCGGTGTTCCATGCGCAGGGCCGCACCGACGTGCAGGAGATCGAACAGGCGCATGCGTTGCTGGCGCCGATGCTGGGCGTCGGCCTGGCCTCGACGCTGTTTGCGGTGGCGCTGCTTGCCTCGGGCATCAACTCCACCGTGACCGCAACGTTGGCCGGGCAGATCGTGATGGAAGGTTTCCTGCAATTACGCCTGCCGCCGTGGATACGGCGCTTGCTCACCCGCGGTATCGCCATCGTGCCGGTGGTCATCGTGACCTGGCTGTATGGCGAAGCCGGTACCGCACGGTTGTTGGTACTCAGCCAGGTGGTGTTGTCGATGCAGCTGCCGTTTGCGGTGATTCCGCTGGTGCGCTTCGTGTCCGACCGGCAATTGATGGGCGCGCTGGTAGCGCCAGCGTGGCTGGTACGCATCGCGTGGGTGATCGCGGCGGTGATCGTATGCCTCAATCTGAAGCTGCTGTGGGATACCGCGCTGCATTGAGATGCGGCATCGGCTCGGGTGTTGCACCGGCGTTCGATCAATTGTTTCGCATCGCCCGGACAGCTGGAAGACGACGTCGCGCTTTCTTCCCTTCAATGCGCACCATCGCTGTTGGTGATGCTTGAGAGCTTACCCAGCGTGTCCTGCGATGATGGCTGGACACGCTCTCTGCAGCAGACTCGACTGACTCGAGGTGGCGGTGCCCTCGCCGCTCGCAGGACACGCCGCAAGTACCTTCTATGTAGGCTCGATGTCGGGATCCATGCTGCCAACGGTGAGCACACCGCACCAGACAGGTGCTCGGTGAGGTGATTGAAGAGCGAAACATCACGCTACCGCTTGAGCCCGTCGCCAGCGCTGTGCGCATGTATACGTTTCTTCCATTACGGCCTGCGCATCGCTCGAATCGACCACATTCTGCGCCAGTTCGCGCACTGCGCACGCATGTGCAATCTGCCTCGTGCCCCACGCGCTCTACTTGGCGCATGCACCGGTGTGTCTTTTGCCTGCAGTGGCCTTGCGCTGCGTAGGCATGCCTTGCATGACGCGCCAACGCGCGCATGCGACCGTCGGGCTGCATGCCCTCGCCTGCAGGAGTTCTTATGGATCCGTTCGAGGCGTATCCGGCCGATGCCGGGCGCCGCCACTTTCTCATTTCCGGCACGGCAGCCGTGGCAGCGTTATCGCTGCCACATCTCGCCAGCGCTGCCGCGGCCACGCGCATGCCATCCACCTCCTCGTCCACTCACGGAGTCAAGCAGATGTCCAATTTCGTCAAACGTCCCGACGGCGCCAACATTTTCTACAAGGACTGGGGCAAGGGCCAACCGGTCGTGTTTTCGCACGGCTGGCCACTCAGCGCCGATGCCTGGGATGCGCAGATGTTGTTCATGGGCCAGCACGGCTTCCGCGTGATTGCGCATGACCGCCGCAGCCACGGCCGTTCGTCGCAGACCTGGGACGGCAACGATATGGACACCTATGCCGACGATCTGGCCGCGGTGATCGAGGCGCTGGATCTGAAGGATGCGATCCTGGTGGGCCATTCCACCGGCGGTGGCGAAGTGGCGCATTACGTTGGCCGCCATGGCAGCAAGCGCGTGGCCAAGGTGGTGCTGGTGGGCGCCGTGCCGCCGCAGATGGTCAAGAGCCCGACCAACCCGGGCGGCCTGCCGATGAGCGTGTTCGACGGCATTCGTGACGGTGTGGCCAAGGATCGTTCGCAGTTTTATCAGGACCTGACCACGCCGTTCTTCGGCGCCAACCGCGATGGCCACAAGGTCACCCAGGGCATGCGCGATGCGTTCTGGCTGCAGGGCATGCTGGGTGGGCATAAGGGTCAGTACGACTGCATCAGGGAATTTTCCGAAGTCGATTACACGCCCGACCTGAAGAAGATCGATGTGCCGGCGCTGGTGGTCCATGGCGACGACGATCAGATCGTGCCGATCGATGCATCCGGCAAGATGTCGGCCAAGATCATCAAGAATGCAGAATTGAAGATCTATGCCGGCGCGCCGCACGGCCTGACCGTGACCCATGCGGACCAGTTCAACAAGGATCTGCTGGCGTTCGCAAAAGCCTGATCGAAGTTGGATGGATCGGCGAAAGGCCGGCTCGACAGAGCCGGCCTTTTTTGATCTGGCGCTAGTGATCGCGCAAGCACCGCTCACGCCCGGACAGGTTGTTGTCGGGCGGTATCGACGCTGCGCTCGGACCTACACCTTGCCAGTGATGGATCCCGATTCGCACACCGGCCAGGTCTGCCTGACGGTGAGAGTCGTTGCTGTTCGCTGCGCTTCTCAGGCTCAGTCGAGATCTTGGTTGACTGAGGGCATCATGCGCTCGCCGCTCTCAGGACACGCCGCATGCTCCCGACACCGTGGCGCTTCAGCGCAGCAACCAGTCGGCCAGCAGGAACCCGACGCTCATCGCCACGACGAGCAATGCACCGGTCAGACGTGGCGGAGCGGGCAACGGCAAGTCGAGCAACCGGCAGCCGATGCCGATCGCCAATGCGAGCAGGACCCCGAGCACTGCCAGGCTCATGCATCGCCCTGCCGGCCAACGCGGCCGCTGGGTCCGCCACAATGCTCTAGATTCTTCGCCGCGCGCCGGGCCAGAAAGCGGTCGGCCAGTGCATAGCCGCACGTCATTGCCAGCACCAGCAGCGCACCGACGAAGGCCGTCGGTGCAGGCGATGGAATGCCAGCCACACGGCAGCCGAAGCCGATTGCCACACCCAGCGCGACACCGCTGATGAACTTCCAATTCATGGCATCAGATATCCGAGTGCGCGTGCGGCGGCAGCGCAGCACCGCCGCCACCGACGAAGTGGCGCACCACCGGCGCGCGCTCGCCGTGATGCAGGGCGCGGATCTGTTCCTGCAATTGGCGGTCGTCGCCGGTGACGCGTTCGTGCTGCCGCAGATGCTCCAGCCATGAGGCGACGATGAAGTATTCCAATTGCACACCCGGCGTTGCAGCGTCTTCGGCAATGCCCCAGACCACGGCGCCGTCGCGGCGGCGCGCGTTGCCCAGTTGCGTCATCAACTGCAAGAATGCGACGCGTGCCTCGGCAGCGATACGGTATTCCACCGTGACCAGCACCGGGCCGCGGTCGTGCTCGACGCGATCGGTTTGCGCAGGTGCAGGCCAATGTCCGCCGGGGGCGAGGTCCAGCTGTTCGGTTCCGGCAATCCGCGCGCGTTTGACCAATAGCGCGGCGATCACTGCACCGGCAGCGGCGATCTGCAGTGCTGTCGCAATCGACGTGCGTTGCGCCAACGCACCCCATAACAGCGAACCGCCGGCCATGCCTGCGGAAAACACCACGATGTACAGCGACAATGCACGCGCACGCACCCACGCAGGGACGGCGGTCTGTGCGGCGATCTGCAACGACGACAGCACCGTGATCCAGGCCAGACCATTCACCACCATCACCACGCACAACACGCCAAGCAGCCGCGACAACGCCAACCCCAGCAGCGATGCGGCGCACACCAGGGTGGCAACGAACACCAGCAGATCGCGGTCGTAGCGCGCACGCAGGCGCGGCAACAGCAAGGCGCCGCTGATTGCGCCCATGCCGATGCAGCCCAGCAAAATGCCGTAGCTGCCGGCGCCCAGTTGCATATCGCGGCGGACCACCAGCGGCAGCAACGCCGTCAACGCGCTGGCGAACACGAAAAAACCCGCAGCCTTGATCAGCACCGCCTGCAGGCGACCGGCGCGCGCGGCGTAGCGCAACCCTGCGCGCAGGCCTGCGCCAAAGCTCTCCGGCGGCAGCGCCGAGGCACGCACATCGCGGCGCCACCGCCACAGCACGTACAGCATCATCCCAAAGGTCAGCCCGTTGAGCAGGAAGGCCCACGGCGGGCCGAATTGCGCCACGATCAGCCCACCCACGGCCGGGCCGATCGATCGCGCGATGTTCATGCCGATCGAATTGAGCGCCACCGCCGAAGCCAGCATCGGGCGCGGCACCAGTTCCGACACGATCGCTGCCTGCGCCGGCATCGCCATTGCTGCGCCCACGCCCATTGCAAAGGTGAGCGCCACCAAGACCCACGGCGTCAGCAACTGCAGATGCGCCAATAACGCGAGCATACCGGCCACCAGCAGCATCCAGGCCTGGGTCAACAGCAGGTAGCGACGACGGTCGACGATGTCGGCCAGCGTGCCGGCGACCAGTGCCAATAGCACCACCGGCAAGGTGGTGGCCGACTGCACCGCCGCCACCATCAATGGCGAGCCGGTCTGTTCGGCCATCACCCAGGACGCGGCGACATCATTGATCCAGGTACCGACGTTGCTGCCCAGGATCGCCAGCCACAAGGCACGGAAGACCGGCTCACGCAGCGGCGCCCAGGCACCACCTTCGGCAGGTGCGGCAGAAACAGTCATCGCGGCAAGGCTCCAGGCAATGGGACGAAACAGACAACGCACAGGTGTGCCGCGCGCAACGCACAGGCACGCAGATGTGCTGGCGATACCGCCATCAGAACGCGAAGCACGCGCATCCCAAGGCGCCCCAGAAACTACGTAGATCATCGGTGGGGACCGCATGTTGCCCGGCGTGCGCGTGCGCGCCGTGGGCACGACACGCGTGGCCGTGTGCATGCGTGTGCGTTGCAGCGGACAGCCCGCTTACCGCGCCTCCAACCTGATAGCCGCCGAACCGATTCACCGGCGACCAGTCCGGCATGGCAGGCGGCAGCGTGGGAGCGAGCGCGGCAAAGTCGCCATCGCCATGCACAACACGCCCGCCCAGCACGGTCAGCACGCTGGTGATGTCGGCGATGGCCGCATCGTCGATGCGGAAGTAATCGTCAGACAACACGATGAAGTCGGCCAACTGCCCTACCGCCAAGGTGCCCTTGCGGGTCTCGTCGCCGGAAAACCAGGCGCTGCCCTGCGTCCACAAGCGCAACGCCTGTTCGCGATCGAGCAGATTGTCCTCGCCATACAGGGCCAGACCGCCCACCGTGCGGCCGGTGACCAGCCACGACAGCGCCACCCACGGGTTGTAGCTGGCCACGCGCGTGGCATCGGTGCCTGCGCCGACCGGAATTCCCGCTGCGAGCATGCGTCGCACTGGCGGCGTCTGTTTTGCAGCCTGCACACCGTAGCGCTGCACGAACGCCTCGCCCTGGTAGGCCATACGATGCTGCACGGCGATGCCGCCGTTCAAGGCTCGGATGCGGTCGATATTGCGCGGGGTAATCGTTTCGGCATGGTCGATGAACCAATGCAGGCCGTCGAACGGGATGTCGGCGTTGACCTTTTCATAGACATCGAGAATGCGCGCGATGCTTTGGTCGTATGTCGCATGGATACGAAATGGCCAGCGCTTTTCCACCAATAGCCGCACCACCTGCTCCAGCTCGGGCTCCAGCGCCGCCGGCAGCTCTGGGCGCGGCTCGCTGAATTGTTCGAAGTCTGCCGCGGAAAACACCAGCATCTCGCCGGCGCCGTTGTGACGCAGCAGGTCATCGCCCTTGCGCACCGGCAGTAAGTCGGTCCAGCCGCGGAAGTCCTCGACCTCCCTGCCCTTGTTCTGGGTGAACAGGTTATAGGCAATGCGCACGCTCAGTTGGCCGGCTGCGTGCAGCTGTTCGATGACCTGGTAATCCTCCGGATAATTCTGGAAACCACCACCGGCGTCGATCACCGAGGTGATCCCGAGCCGGTTGAGCTCGCGCATGAAATGGCGAGTGGAATTGGCCTGGTATTCCAGCGGCAGACGCGGGCCTTTGGCCAGACTTGCGTAAAGGATCAACGCGTTGGGCTTGGCCAGCAGCAACCCCGTGGGGTTGCCCAACTTGTCGCGCTCGATGCGCCCGCCCGGCGGATCCGGCGTGGTCTTGTCGTAGCCGCAGGCTCGCAGCGCGGCACGATTGAGCAAGGCACGGTCGTACAGATGCAACAGAAACACCGGCGTGTCCGGCGCGATGGCGTTGATCTCCTCGAGCGTGGGCAGGCGCTTTTCAGCGAACTGATGCGCAGTGAAACCGCCAACCACGCGCACCCACTGCGGCGCTGGCGTGCGATCGACCTGCACCTTCAGCATGGCCATGGCGTCGGCCAGCGAGCGCACGCCATCCCAGCGCAGCTCCAGGTTGTAGTTCAGACCACCACGGATCAGATGGGTGTGGCTGTCGTTGAGGCCGGGCAGCAACCGCCGCCCCTGCGCATCGATGGTGCGCATGCCCTGCGCCAAGGCCATGATCTGCGCATCGTCGCCGACTGCCACGATGCGTCCATCGGCAACGGCGATGGCAGTGGCACTGGGCTGGCGCGGATCGAGCGTGGTAATGCGCGCATTGCGAACGACGAGATCGACCATGGGAGACTTCCCTGACGCAGACGAGGCAGCCGGCAATGCACCCAACGCAAGACCGGCTGCGGCGCCCTGCATCCACACGCGTCGACCGGCATCGTGATTGCCCGCAGTGGGGCTCATGCCGCGCGCCTACGCAGACGATCCAGCGACCAGTCGCCACCACCGACTGCAGCCAGTGACAGCAAGACGACCATCCACATCAGCGGATACTCCATGCCGCCGTGCATCCAGAACCATCCGTTGGGAATGGCAACCAGCACGGTGGTTGCGATGAACAGCGCTGCCAATGCGGCGCTGGCACGCGTCCACATTCCCAGCAAGACCGCCAGCCCGGAGAGGGTCTGCATCAGGGCCAGCAGCAGCGGTAACGGTGCAGCGGATGGAAGGCCGAACTGCTGCAACTCGGCGGCGAACCCGGTCAGGCCCGGTCCACCGAACCAGCCCAGCAACTTGCCCAGCCCATGCGGCAGCAGGAAGCCGCCGCCGGCGATGCGCAGCATCAGCAACGCTGACGAAAGTCCGGCGGTGCCACGTGGTGCCGATAGGTTCAATGCCCGCCTTCCTGCGCACCGAACATGCTCTTGGCGTACTGGATGCCGATGCCGTAGCCGCCGGCATGCGCGCGTGCAATGCCGGTGGTCAGCGCATAGGTGTCGCTACGTGCCCAGTCGCGCTGCAATTCCAGCAGGTACTGCACACTGGTCATGGGCGCAGCGCCGGCCTGCACCATGCGCATAACGGCACGTTCGTGCGCCTCGTCGCTCACGTCGCCGCAAGCATCGGTGATGACGTACACCTCGAACCCTTGGTCGATCGCCGACAGTGTCGGGCCCACGATGCACACGCTGGTCCACAGACCGGCGATCACCAGACGCTGCTTGCCGAGTGCGTTGATGCGATCGATCACGCCCTGGTCTTCCCAGGCGTTCATGCTGGTGCGATCCAATACCGGCTCATCCGGAAAGATGTCCGGCAACTCCGGGAACAACGGGCCGGAGAACGATTTTTCTGCGACGGTGGTCAGGATCACCGGCACCTTGAAGCCTTTGGCGCCCTTTGCAATCAAGGACACATTGTTGCGCAGCGCCGAAATGTCGATGGTGTGCGTGGCGAACGCCATCTGCGATTGATGGTCGATCAGAATCAGGGTGTGATCGCCAGGCGATAGCAAGGATGTGCCGGGCACGGCAATTGCAGTGGTCATGCGGGTTGCTCCATGGAAAGTGACACCGATTCATCGCCGCGCCGCTGCGATGAGGGCATGTGTGCAGCCCCGCATGTCTCCATCGCCGTCTGCGCGGCGAAACGCGCCGGCGTGCACCCGGTGGCGTTGCGAAAGCTGCGAACGAAGTGGCTTTGATCGAAGAAGCACAGATCGGTGGCGATCTGGCTGATGGTGTGGCGGCCTTCGCGCAACATCGCCTGGGCACGTTCGAGCCGACGATGACGCAGGTATTCCATTGGACTGGCGCCGACCGCATCGCGAAATACGCGGGCGAAATGGAAGCGGCTCAGACAGGCAGCTTGCGCGAGATGCGCCACGCTGACAGGTTCGTACAGATGCGTGTCGATGTACTGCATTGCGCGCGCAACAGCGCGCACACGCGGCGCCTGCGTTTGCATGCGCCCTGCAGCACGCGTCTCGGGGCAAGCGATGGCAGTCAGAGGTGCCACGGGGCGTCTCCGGGGGGAATGACCGCATGGTGCCGGGGACAGCCTCGTTGCCCTACCCCTGATGGTGAGGCGAATCTTTCCCTCTTTCGGGGGAGCGCTTGCACGTCTTCGCCACGGGCAGCGGCCTGGATGCAATGCGCGTTCGATCGAGCGCGGCGTCATGCCCCGGTGCAGTGCCAGTGCGATCCAGAGAGCGCAGACGCATCGCCACACATCGCGCTGATCAGACGGCGCGCGGTTGTTCAATATCGCGATCAACATGCAACAGCGCGTCGCGGCGACCGCCAAGCAACCGCAACCGCAACGCGGTGCAGTGAGGCTGCAGCATGCCGAGGCGTTGCGCGCCGCCCTACGGTTCGCGCATCACGCGCGCGGCCTGAGTCAGTCGCTAAACGAATTCTTCCCGCACGTCCCTCCCCCGAAAGAGGTGGTGGTGCTTCCCCCGATCCCGCCCGACAATGATGCGATGCCGCATGCGTCCGTCATCCATTCGCTTTGCTTGTCGCGCTTGCGCGCGGCAGCGGTGGTGGCGCTGTGGTGGCTACTGATGCTCTGTCGTCCTGCCTGCGCAGCCGGCATCGCCGCGACTCGCGACGGGCTGCTGCAGTTCCACCACACGGCCTGGAGCATCGAGCGCGGTGCGCCGGCCGACATCTGGGACATCCAGCAAGCCGATGGCGGCGCGCTGTGGCTGGCGACTGGCTTCGGGCTGTTCAAGTTCGACGGCGAACACTTCACCCGGCAGGCAGCGCCGGAGGGCGAAGCCTATGCATCGCACAACATGACCGCACTGTCGCTGACCACCGACGACGGCGCGTGGATCGGCTATTTCAATGCCGGCATCGATCGCCTGGCCGACGGCCATCTCACCCATTTCGTCCCCGGCAAGGATGTGCCGGATGGGATGGTCTTCCGCATCGAGCGCGATGGCAGCGGCCGTCTGTGGGCCGCCATCGATGGCGGGCTGTGCTGGTTCGACGGACAACGCTGGCATCGCGCCGGTGCCGACTGGGGCTACCCGGAATCCAGCGCGCAATGGCTGCTGCGCGATCGCCGCGGCATCCTGTGGGTGAGCGATGGCAGCCGCATCCTGTCGCTGCAACCGGGTGCACGACGCTTCGAATCCAGTGGCCAGCAGGTCGGGCACTTCACCACCATGGCCGAGCACCCGGGCGGCGCGATCTGGGTCGCCGATCCGCACCGCGGCGTGTTCGCGCTCACCGATGCGCATGGCGTGGTGTTACCCGCCGTGGCACGCAACCGGCTGCAGTTTCCCGGCTTGTTCGCGCATCGCATCCGTTTCATGCGCGATGGCGCGCTGTGGGGCAGCGACTACATCGCAGGCGGGGTGTTCCGTGTCGCCCAACCCACATCGTCGGCGCCCGTGCTCGAACGCTATGGCCCGGTGCAGGGTCTGACCTCCTCCACTGCCGGCCCGCTGCTGGAAGACCACGAAGGCAACCTCTGGGCCGGCACCAATCTGGGGCTCAACCGCTTCCGCCATCGGGCCCTGCTGCCGCTGGCGGCATTGCTGCCCGGCCAGACCACGGCGGTGGCGGTCTTTGCAACCGTCGCCACGCCAAGTGCACCGGTGTTGCTGGCGGTCCTGCGCGACGAGCGCCAGCTGGCATTGACGCGGACCGGCATCCAGGCCCTGCAACGCGGCGCGCCTGTCGGCGTGCTCCAGGTGCCGTCCAACGCCAACGGCTGGTTGCTCGGCGACAACCGCCTGCTGCGCCTGCACGCAGGCCGCACGCACTCCCTGCCCCTGCCGCAGGATGCGCGCACCGGATCGATCCGCGCGTTTGCCGTCGATGCCCAGGACTCGCCCTGGGCGTGTCCCGATGCCAGCGGCCCGCAGCGCTGGGACGGCCATCGCTGGCAGCCGATTGCGAGCTTGCAGGACCAACCCTGTTCGGTCCTGGTGGCTGCGCCAGATGGCGCGCTGTGGGTAGGCAGCGTCACAGGCGAGCTCAGCGTGCTACGTGGCGGGCAGGTACAGCACTACACCGCCAACAACGGCTTGTCGGTCGGCCCGATCACCGCCATTTGGCGCAGCGCAGCCCTCACCCTGGTGGCCGGCGAAAGCGGGCTGGCAGTGCTCGGCAGCGATGGCCGCTTCCAGCAGGTGGCCGATCAGGCCAATCCGGTGTTGCAGGGCATCACCGGCATCGCGCGCGACCGTCACGACACCTTCTGGTTGAACGGCAATCGTGGCGTCGTGCAAATCGGCCGGCAGGCATTGCTGCGCAGCCTGCGCAACGGCCTGGTCAGCCCCACGCTGCGCCTGTACGACATCATGGATGGCCTGCCCGGCGTCGCCCAGCAGGCCACCCCGGTGCCCACCGCGATCGCGGCGGCCGATGGCCTGCTCTGGTTCACCACCAACCAGGGCCTGGCCTGGCTCGACCCCGAGCAAACCTATCGCAACCCAACCGCGCCGAAGGTCTTCATCACCGAGGTGGTTGCCAACGACCGGCCTTACCCGCGTCAGGACGGCCTGCACCTGCCCAAGTGGACCGACCGTCTGCGCATCGGCTACGACGCCATCAGCCTCACCCGCCCGGAGCGCGTGCGGTTCCGCTACCGGCTGGAGGGGGTGGATGCACGCTGGCAGGACGCCGGCAACCGCAACGAGGCCTTCTATACCAACCTTGCACCGGGGCGTTACCGCTTCCGTATTGCGGCCGCCAACAACGACGGCCTGTGGAATGCACGCGGCGACACCCTGGCCTTCGTCATCGAACCGGCCTTCATCCAGACCTGGCAGTTCAAGGCCTGCTGCGCGCTGGCGTCGCTGCTGGCGCTGGGCGTTGCCTGGCGCATGCGGACCCGGCAGGTGGCCGGGCGCCTGCGCGCGCGTCTGGAAGAGCGCTACCGCGAACGCGAACGCATCGCCCGCGAATTGCACGACACCTTGCTGCAGGGCACCCAAGGGCTGATCCTGCGGCTGCATGCTGCCAGCCGCTCGCTTCCCTGGAACGATCCGCGCCGGCTGGAGCTGGAACAGGCGGTGGATCTGGCCGAAAACGCGCTTGCCGAAGGCCGCGATCGCGTCAACGGCTTGCGCGACAGCCAGTCCCTGCACGAAGACCTGGCCGCCGCCCTGCAACGGGCGCGCAACGCCAGCATGCCGCCGCCAACGGCCGCACTGCAGGTCTGCGTCGAAGGCCGGCCCATGCGCCTGCGTCCCCTGGTGGCCGACGAGCTGTTCCAGCTCGGGCGCGAAGCGCTCGCCAATGCCGACCGGCACGCCAACGCCACCGGCATCGCGCTGGAACTGCGTTACGGTTCTCGTGACTTCACGCTGCGCATCCGCGACGATGGCCGCGGCCTGGACCCGGACGTGCTGCACGGCCACGCCCGCACCGGGCATTGGGGCCTGACCGGCATGCAGGAACGCGCGCAGCGCATCGGCGCCAAGATGCAGCTGTGGTCGCGTCCCGGCAGCGGCACCGAAATCCAGATCACCCTGCCCGCCCGTGCCGCCTACCTGCGCGCCAAGCGGTGGTGGTGGCCATTTCACACCGCACGACCCACGGAGAGTTCCAATGGCTGAGATGGCCCGACCAACCGGGGTGCTGGTGGTAGACGACCATCCGCTGCTGCGCGATGGGCTCAGTGCCATGCTCGCCGCCGAGCACGACATGCGCGTGGTCGGCGAAGCGGAAGACGGCGAGCAGGCAGTAGCCTGCTACATCCGCCTGCGCCCGGACGTGGTGTTGATGGATCTGCAGATGCCACGCGTGGACGGGGTCGAGGCCATCCAGCGCATCCGCCAGGTCGACTCCGCCGCCAAGGTCATCGTGCTGACCACCTATACCGGCGACGTGCGCGCGGTGCGCGCCCTGCAGGCAGGCGCCTGCGGCTACCTGCTCAAGAGCGCGCTGCGCCGCGAGCTGGTCGACACCATCCGCGACGTGCGCCGCGGCCAGCGCCGGCACGTGCCGGCCTCGGTTGCCGAAAACATCGCCGCCCATGTGCTCGACGATGCCCTGTCCGCGCGCGAGACCGAAGTGCTGAACCTGGTCGCCACCGGCTGCTCCAACAAGCAGATCGGCAGTGCCTTGAGCATCTCCGAAGAAACCGTCAAGGCCCATATGAAGAACATCCTGGGCAAGCTCGGCGTGCGCGATCGCACCCATGCGGTCACCGTCGCGCTGCGGCGGGGGATCCTGTCGCTGGAGACCTGAGCGGCGGCTCGCCCATCCTGCGCCCCCACGGGCAGCTTTTGCTACGCGGTCGACCATTCTTGAACGCGAGGCGACACGCGCGATAGCTCCGCACGCTCAAACCGATCGGCTTACGCTATCGTATGCACCGCCAAGCGGCATGGGGGCCGCTTCAGCATCTGGTTCGGCAGCCGATAACGGCTACGTCCAACCGCCGCACTGCGCTGCGGCGGCACTCGACTCACTCATTTAAACGCGTTCAGGGGAATTGCGATGCTTCGTCACTCTTTGCGGGTGCGCCTGCTGTTGCCGGTGCTGGCCTTGGTGCTGGTTGTGGTGGTGGCACTGACGGTCATTCTGGCCATTACCGAAGCGAACCGGGTCAAGTTCGAAGCCGGCGACGCGATCGAACGCCAGTCGGTGTCCTTGCAGACCTTGTTCGCGGTCACCCGCGCGATGATGCTCGACCGCGTCAATTCCTCCATGCGCCAGCTGCGCAGGGAAGCCAACAAGGAAGGCGCTCCCAGCGTTGGCGGCGACGTCCGCGTTGCCGATCGTAGCGCCAACGACCTGCTGCTGGGCCAGCGCTCGCAGGCAAATGCCTTCACCTTGGTGGACGAGGTCACCGCCATCCACGAAGGTACCGCAACGCTGTTCTCGCGTACCGGCGACGACTTCGTGCGTATCTCCACCAACGTCAAGAAGGACGACGGCAGCCGCGCCATCGGCACCGTGCTCGATCCGAACGGCCAGGCCGCTGCCAAGCTGCGTAACGGGGAAAGCTTCTACGGCGTGGTCGATATTCTCGGCAACCCGTACGTCACCGGCTACGAGCCGATCTTTGCCGGCAACGACAAGCGCGTGATCGGTGCGTGGTACGTCGGTTACAAGGCAGACACCCAGGCGCTGGAAAACGTGGTCAGCAGCCGTCGCGTGCTCGACTCCGGCTTCATTGCCGTGTTCGACAGCAAGAACAAGCTGCGCTTCCAGTCCACCACCGGCGCCACCACCGATACCGCCACCATCGAGCGTATCGTCAAGGACACCCCGGATGATTGGGTCGTCACCAAGGAACAGGTACCCGATTGGGGCTTCACCCTGGTCTCGGCCTATCCCAAAAGCGACGTCAATGGCGTGATCGTGCGCCAGTCGCTGTGGATCGCCGGCATCGGTCTGCTGGTCTGCGCCTTGTTGCTCGGCCTGCAGTGGGCCTTGATCTGGAGCCGCGTGTTGCGCCCGATCCAGCACTTGACCACCGTGGCCGAAGAGCTGAGCCTGGGCAAGTGGAACCACACCATCGCAGAGGTCAACCTCAAAGATGAAATCGGTACGCTGGCGCGCGCCATCTCCCGCTTGTCCAACAGCGTCCGGTTGGCCATGGAGCGCCTCAGCAAACGCTGAGTCGCTGTCACCCATTCCGTACCTGATGCTGCAAGGAAGACGCCATGTCCACTGAATTCCGTCCGCTGATCGAGATCCTGCGCGAGCTCAAAGCGCTGGCATTGAAGAAGGCGTCCGGCTTTCTGTTCATCGTCACCGAGGAAAACCACTCCTGCATCGTCCGCATCAACAGCGGGCAGATCGAAGAAGTGGTGTTCCGCATGCTGCGCAATGACGAGGCGGTGCAACGCCTCACCATGGTCAACGCGGCCAAGGCGCGCTTCCAGGCCGACCCCGGGGCGGGCCTGGGCAAACCCTCGCTGTTGAGCGACGACTCGCGGCAGTGGTTGATGGGCGGTTTTGAACAGGATCTCGGCGGCGCACCGTCGCCGGTGCGTGCGCCGGTTGCCCCGACACCGGCACCTGCCGCAGCTGTCGCAAGCGCGAGTGCGGCGCCGGTCGCCGGTGGCGACAACGCCGGGCCCGACGAGCGCGTTCGCAGTGCACTGGAATCGGTCGCGCTGAACTACCTCGGCCCGATCGCCGGCATGCTGTGCGATGAAGCCTGGGACGCCTCCAGCGACATCGAGCAGGTGCTCAGCCAGCTCGCCGCCAACCTGGCGACACCCCAGGAAGCACAGAAGTTCATGGCCGACGCCCGCGTGGCATTGGCTAAGGTTCGCTGAGGAGCATCTCAGTTCGGCTCCTGCATCAAGGCCGCGCACTGCGCGGCTTTTTTTTGGGCGCGGCAAGGGCGCCGGCCATGCGTTGCAACATCAAGCCACGTCGAGGCAGGCCGAACATCGGCTATGCGTTGCTGGTCTGCGAAGCGTGCGCAGTGGCCAGCGTGACGATAGATCATGGCATCCGACCCAGGCTCGGCATGTCGGCCATCCATCAGCAAGCGCGCAGCTCATGCAGATCGCAATGCGCCACGAAGCGCTGCAGATTGCCCGACAGACGTTTTTGCCGGTGCTGGATCCGGTAAAAGCGCCGGGTCAGCCGCGGCAAGGTGGTCTGCAGAATCACCAGCCTGCCCAGCGTCACCAGGTCCTGCACCGCGCACAGCGATAGGCAGGCCAGTCCCAGTCCTTCTGCCGCCGCCTGCTTGATCGCCTCGGTGCTGCCCGGCTGCAGATCGCTGTGCAGATGATGCAGGTGCGGCAGTAAGACCCGTTCTACCGCCTCGCGCGTGCCGGAGCCGGGCTCGCGAAGCAGCCAGTGCGCCTGTCGCAAGGCCTTCAACGGAACCCGTGCCTGCATGGCGGCCTGCGCCAATGCATGCGTCGGTGCCGCCACGATCACCAGCTCGTCCTGTCGCCAAGGCACGACCTGGAGGTCTGCCTCATGGCACGGGCCTTCGATCAAGCCGATATCCACCTCCAACCGGCTCACCGCGGCGGCCACCTCGCGTGTGTTGCCGATGACCACGTCCACCGCCGCGCCCGGCCACGCGCTTCGATAGCTGGCAATCAGCGACGGCAACACATAGTTGCCGATGGTGGTGCTGGCCCCCACGCGAAGGCGCGTGAGCAACGGCGCAGCCGCGGCAGCGGCACTCCCAAGGCCGAACTGGCCTTCGATCTGCTGCACGCCATCGAGCACTGCCCTGGCCTGCGGCAGCAATGCACGGCCATTGTCGTTGAGCATTAAACGCTTGCCGATGCGGTCGAACAGCTGCGCGCCGAGCAGGCTCTCCAGTTCATTGAGCGCACCGCTGGTAGCCGACTGCGACAGCGCCACACGCTCTGCGGCCGCGGTAGTGCTGCCGGTATCGGCCACGGCCGTGAAGATCAGGAGTTGCCGCAGGGTCAGGCGCATGGAGCTATCGTTTACCTGTTTTATCGCTAGGTTATAACGAAATTATCCGTTTGTTGGATAGTTCCGGGCAGTCCACAGTGCGCTCCTGCCTGCCGCACGTTGCGATGAAACCACCATGTACAGCACTCCTGCCCCACTCAACCTTTTGCAAGGCCATGCCGCTGGGGCCACCCGGCGCCTGCGCCAGTTGGTGCCCGGTCTTGCATTGACGGGCCTGCTGGCTGGCGCGTCGATGCAGCTGGGCAAGATCGGCGGGCTGCAGGCCAACGGCGTCAGCGCGCTGACCCTGGCCATCCTGCTCGGCATGCTGGCCGGCAACACGTTCTATCCGCGCCTGGCTGCGAACGCCGACCCGGGCGTGCGTTTTTCCAAGGCCACCCTGCTGCGGCTGGGCATCGTCCTGTACGGCCTGCGCCTGACCTTCCAGGACATCGGCAACGTCGGCTGGACTGGCGTTGCCATCGACGCGGCGGTGCTGTGCAGTACCTTCGGCCTCGCCTGTTTCGTTGGCACGCGCGTGTTCGGCCTGGACCGCACCACGGCGATGCTGATCGGTGCGGGTAGCTCGATCTGCGGTGCAGCCGCCGTGATGGCCGCCGAACCCGTCGTCCGCGGCCGCGCCGATCAGGTGATGGTCGCGGTGGCCACGGTGGTGGTGTTCGGCACGCTGGCGATGTTCCTGTACCCGGTGCTGTATCACCTGGTCGCGCACTCCCGCGGGTTCGCCCTGTCGCCGGCGGCATACGGCGTCTTTGCCGGTTCCACCATCCATGAAGTGGCACAGGTGGTCGCTGCGGGTCGCGCCATTGGCGAGCAGGCCGCAAATACCGCAGTGATCGCCAAGATGGTGCGGGTGATGCTGCTGGCGCCGTTTCTTATCGCCCTGTCGGCCTATCTTTCTCGTACCAGGGGAAAGCACGCAGATCCCTCAAAGTGCGATGGCGGTACCGACCAGAACGCGCGCACGCAGCCCGGCAGCGTCGTGATGCCCTGGTTCGCGCTTGGGTTCATCGCGGTTGCTGGACTCAACTCGCTGGCGTTGCTGCCACCGACGCTGGTGCACCAGGCGATCGACATCGATACCGTCCTGCTGGCGATGGCCATGGCCGGCCTGGGATTGACGACGCACGTCTCGGCCATCCGCAAGGCCGGCATCAGGCCGCTGGCGCTTGCAGCCATTCTGTTTGCATGGCTGGTTTGCGGCGGCTTTGCCCTCAATGTGGGCATCACCGCAATGTTCCGCTGACGTGGAATTCGGGATGGGTGCATCCCATCACGGCATGTGGATCCCCACTCCCGCGGAATCAGCCAGCCGCTCGCCAACCTGCAGATTGATGCGCCGCAAAACGACAGGGGCGCAATCGCGTGCATCATCTTGCGACCCGCCCCGGGTCAGCCAGCCGTTGCTTCCGTTCCGGAGGACGTCGCCATGCCAACCACCGAGCTGTTCGACACCACGGCGATCCAGGCCGGCGCGCGCCTGCGCTATTGGAAAGACCTGGTAAGAACGGCCTTCGACAACATGGAGATCGAGCCGGCATCGCAACGCTTCTGCGCGCGCATGCAGAGGCGAGGCTTCGGTTCGATGCACCTGACCACCGTCGAGTCGACTCCCGTGGCGATCGATTCCAGGCGCAGCAGCAAATACGATGGCATCTACCTGATGCGCAACGAGCATGGCAGCTGCGACGTCTATCAGCATGGCCGGCAGGCGCGTTTGCAAGCCGGCGAACTGGTCGTGTTGCGCGCGCGCGATCCGTATCGCATCGAATGCAGCCGCGATCACCGCACACGCGTGCTCTACCTGCCCGGCACCGATCTGGCCGATCAGTTGGCTGCGCAGAGCGCCACCGCTTATCGCGGCGAACAGTTCCAGTTGCTCGGCAATTTCATCACGCATCTCGATCACCTCGGCGCCGGGCAGCACGTCTCGACGCTGCTGACCACCGCCTGTGCCCTGTTGGCGCTGACCTGGCCTGCGGCTGCCGGCACGCATTCGGGAAGGAGCACCGCGCTCGCCTGGCAGGCGCGCCTGCGCCAGCATGTGCATCAGCATCTCGCCGATCCGGGGCTCGGTGCGCAGAGCATCGCCCGGCATTTCGGCATCACGCCCCGCTATGTGCAACTGCTGTTCGCTGCCGCGCACACCTCCCTCGGTGCCTATGTGCTCGAACAGCGCCTGCAGTGGGTGGCCGAGCGCCTGCGCGATCCGGTCGCCGCGCCCATCGGCGAGATCGCGCTGGAGGCAGGCTTCAGCGACGTCTCGCATTTCTGCCGCTGCTTCCGCAAACGCTTCGGCAGCAGCGCACGTGCCTACCGCAACGGCGCAAACGCCGGTTAGCGTGCAGCGCTGGATGCCGATTTCGCTCCTGGTCAAGTTTGCTTCGTCGCTCGCCAAGCGCTGCCGCCGTCGCGCTCTCTAAGCTGCGCGTGCCCATGTCGGGTACGAACCACCAGCCGGAGGCGGCACCGCATGAATGCCTTGAGTCGCATCAGCAGCGATATCGATCTGTTTACCGACGACGCGTTGCACGACCCCTACCCGCTCTATGCCGAACTGCGCAATCTCGGGCCTGCCGCCTACCTGCGCACCTATGACCTCTACTACCTGGGCCGCTACGAGCAGGTGCGCAAGGCGCTGATGGATTGGCAGACATTTTCGTCCGCGCAGGGCGCCGGGCTCAATCCGGTCATCAACAAGCAGTGGGAACACGCGCTGATCTGCGTCGATCCGCCCATGCACGGTGGCACCCGCAAGCTGTTCACCGAACGTCTCGGTCCACGCCATCTGCAGCACGTCCAAGACACCATCCATCAACGCGCCGACGAACTGGCAAGAAGCCTGCAGCAGCGCGAGCAGTTCGATGGCGTACGCGACGTCGCCCACGACCTGCCGGTCAATGTCATTTTCGATCTGATCGGATGGCCGGAAGAAGCGCGCGGCGAACTGGCGGCGCTGGCCGCCGGCTGCTTCGATGCCTGTGGCCCGGACTCCTTACGCATGCGCGCGGCCCTGCCACGCCTTGAAGCGATGCGGGCATTCGTCGCCGACACCTACGACCGCGATCGGCTTACGCCCGGTGGCTTCGGTTCCACGGTCGCCGCCGCCGGCAAGCGCGGCGAGATCCCGCGCGAAGCGGCCATCGGCCTGATGGAGGGCTATGTGATCGCCGCCTTCGACACCACGATCAATGCCATCAGCAATGGGCTATGGCAGTTCGCGCAACATCCCGAGCAGTGGGAAAGGTTGCGCCAGGATCCGGGCAAAGCACCTGCCGCCTTCCAGGAGATCGTCCGCATCGACAGCCCGCTGCAGCACCTCTCGCGCGTGACCACCCGCCAGGTCGATCTGGGCGAAGGTGTCGTGCTTCCCGCAGGCGCGCGGGTGATCGTGAGCTATGCCTCGGCCAATCGCGACGAACGCCATTATCCGGAACCGGACCGCTTCGATATCGAGCGCAATCCCGTCGATCACCTGGGATTTGGGCTGGCGACGCACAATTGCGCAGGCCAGGCGCTCGCCAAGCTGGAAGGGATGGCCACATTCGCAGCGTTGGCCCGCTACATCGACCACTTCACGCTGACCGGGCCGGTGCAACGCATTCCCAACAGCATCACCCGTGGGCTGTCGCATCTGCCCATGCGCGCGCACTAGGAAGCGACCATGCCCACCATCACCTATATCGAACCGAGCGGCGAGACCGTGGCGGTCGACCTCGCGCCGGGATGGACCCTGATGCAAGGGGCCATGCATCACGGCATCGATGGCGTCGAAGCGCAGTGCGGCGGCTCCTGTGCGTGCGCCACCTGCCATTGCTACGTGGAGGCCGGCGGCCAGGACCTGCCACTGCTGGACATGGAGGCCGGCATGCTCGACAGCGTGGCGGCCGAACGGCGCAGCAACAGCCGGCTGGCGTGCCAGCTCGTACCGACATCGGACATGACCGTACGCTTTCCGGATCGGCAGACATGAGCCTGCGCACGGCAGGTGTGCGATGAGCGGCATGGTCATCGTCGGTGCGGGTCAGGCGGGCCTGCAGACCGCCGAATCCCTGCGCAGCGGCGGCTATACGGGCTCCATCGTCTTATTGGGGGACGAGCCCTGCGCGCCCTATCACCGTCCACCGCTCTCCAAGGGGTTTCTGCTGGGCGAGGTGAGCGAGACCCAGCTGTACATTCGCGCACCCGAGGCCTTGAACCGCAAGGGCATTCAGTGGCACGCCAGCGCCCGGGTGATGCGCATCGAACACGCCACCCGCACGCTGCACCTGGATGACGGCAGCACCCTGGGCTACACGGGGCTGTGTCTTGCCACCGGCGCACGCGCCCGCCGGCTGGAGGTCCCAGGCGCCGGGCTCGGCCATGTCTGCATGTTGCGCAACATGGCCGACACTCGCGCGCTTGCCGCGATCCTGCCGCACACCTCGCAGGTGGTGGTGATCGGTGGCGGCTTCATCGGGCTGGAATTCGCCTCCATCGCCAGGCGGCTCGGCAAGCAGGTCGTTGTGCTGGAGGCGGCCGATCGGCTGATGGCGCGCGTCGTCAGCCCGCAACTGGCGAACTTCTTCCTTCGCCTGCATCGAGACAACGGCGCGACCATCGAACTCGGCGCCAACGTCAGCGCATTGAGCGGCAGTCGCGGCGTGGTGACTGCCGTCCACACCGCGGACGGGCGCGTGTTTCCGGCAGACCTGGTCGTCGTCGGGATCGGCGTCATCCCCAACGGCGAACTGGCCCAACAGGCCGGATTGGCTTGCGATCGCGGGGCATTGATCGTGGACGCGTGCGCGCGCAGTAGCAGCCCCGGCATCGTCGGTGCCGGCGACTGCACGGTGCGGCAGCGTGCAGGCAGCAGTTTGCTGCGGCTGGAGTCGGTCCAGAATGCAATCGAACAAGCCAAATCCGCTGCCGCCTCACTGCTGGGCGAGCACCGCCCCTACCCTGCATTGCCCTGGTTCTGGTCGGAGCAGTACGAGGTCAGGCTGCAAATGGCCGGCTTTGCCGCAGGCCACACGCAGGCGGTGGTGCGCGGCGACCTGGCGACCAGCACGTTCTCCCTCTTCTACTACGCCCATGGCGAACTCTGCGCCGTGGACTCGATCAATCGGCCACAGGATCATCTGGCGGCCCGCAAGCTGCTCGAACTGGGACGCTCGCCGACGCCGCAGCAAGCTGCCGACCCCAACTTCGCGTTGACCAGCCTCATCCCCGCCTAGCAATGCGGCTGGTCGATCCGGCTCGAGCCCGCGCGCCTGCGCTTCGGCGGTGCGGCTGCACGCGCGCCTTGCGTTCAAGACCGCACCGCAGCAGCTTGGTGCCTCCCGTCAATGCATGGGTCTGCAGCCTGCCCGCAGATGGCAACCGAGCGGCATTACGGGCTGTCTGGCCTGGTCGAGGGCTGCAGCAGAAGCCTGAGCAGAGGATTCGGGAAACGTCGCGACATGGTCACCGCATGGAAGGTCTCCACGATGTCCGGCAATTGATCGCCTTCCATCAACGCGCCAGCGGCAATCTCGTCCTTGACCACGATCGGCGGAAGAACCGCCAGGCCGATGTCCTCGCGGGCAAGCAGTCGCATCATCGCCATGTCTTCCACTTCCGCCACGATCTGCGGCCGCACGCCCAGCCGGTCGGCCAATGCGTCGAAGCCGATGCGCACGCTGCTATCCACCGTCGGCAGGATGATGGGGTGGCTGCGAAGGCGGTCGGCGAAGCTGGCCGCATGGCCCAGGCGATCCGGCGTCCCCACCAGGCTGACCGGGTACTCCGCGAGCCGGTGAGTGACGAAGGGGGACAGCGCGTCGCCGGCAGGTGCCCGATTCAGCAGCACCACGTCGAGATTGAGCGCCTCCAGTGCGCGCAGCAGTTCACCCGCGCTGCCCGAACGCAGGATGAGGTCGATGTCGGTGCGGCCCAGCAGCGGCCGCAGGAATTCCATCTGGAAGTTGCGCGACAGCGTGGCAAGCGAGCCGACCCGCAGCGCCTGCCGCGCCGCACCTGTCTGCCGCAGCGTGCCGAGCAGTTCATCGCCGGTGGCAAAAATCGCATCGGCATGGTCGAGCACGATCTGTCCGGCCTCGGTCAGATGCAGTTGTCGCCCGCGGCGTTCGAACAGCGCATGGCCCAGGCGCTCCTCCAGCTTGCGGATTTGCACCGAAAGCGCCGACTGGGTGAGGTTGAGACGCTCGGCAGTACGGGTGAGATTGCCGTCGTGCGCGACCGCCCAGAAGTAGCGCAGATGGTTGTAGTTCAAGGCGGCCATATCGTTCGATAATAACGAACGAATCCGCAAGAACAATGAATTTTTATCCAACCCCACCGATCGCTATCGTGGCGCGGCCCGCCACCACGTTCGTTCTTAGGGGATTGCCTTGTCGCTCTATCTACTCCCACTGTTCGCACCACTCCTGTTGCTGACCGCCGCTGTCGTCGCCTTGGGGCGCGGCGGTCGGCCTCCACTGAAGATTCCCCTCCTCGCCGAAGGCGCCGCGCTCGGCGCGCTCTGCATCGCGATCGCATCGCTGGCGCTGGTGCTCTTGCGAGGCACCGGCGCCAGCCCGCTGATCGGATGGGGCGATATCGGCCTGTCCGCGCGGCTGGACGCGGTCAGCGTGACGATGCTCCTGCTGGTGGCCTTCGTTGGCTGGATCGTGGTGCGGTACGCGCGCACCTATCTCGACGGCGAGGCACGCCAGGGCTATTTCACCGGGTGGCTGTGCATGGCGCTGGCAGCGGTGCTGCTGCTGGTGCAGGCCGGCAACCTGGTCCAGGTCGTCATCGCCTGGATCGCCACCAGCATCGCGATGCATCGCCTGCTGCTGTTCTACCCCGAGCGCGTCGAGGCGCAGCGCGCCGCACGCAAGAAGCGCGTGTTCTCCACCACCGGCGGTATCGCCCTGACCTGCGGCGCGGTGCTGATCTGGAAAAGCATGGGCACGACCGATATCGCCACGATCAATGCGCTGGCCGCGCGCGGGCAGCACTCCTGGGCGCTGGTCGCGGCGGCCGCCCTGATCGCACTCGCGGCGGTGCTGAAATCGGCGCAGTTCCCGACCCACGGCTGGCTCACCGAGATGATGGAAGCGCCCACGCCGGTGTCGGCCTTGCTGCACGCCGGCGTGGTCAACGGCGGCGGCTTCCTGCTGATCCGCTTTGCCGACCTGATGCTCGCCGCCCCCGGCGTGCTCGCCGTGCTGGCCATGCTGGGCGGGTTCACCGCCTTGTTCGGCGCGCTGGTGATGCTGACCCAGCCGGCGGTCAAGACCTCGCTGGCCTGGTCCACGGTCGCGCAGATGGGATTCATGATGCTCCAGTGCGGTCTGGCGCTGTTTCCGCTGGCCCTGCTGCACATCGTGGCGCACTCGCTCTACAAGGCGCACGCGTTCCTGGCCTCCGGCGGCGCGGTCGAGCAGGTGGCGGCCATTCGCCGGCCCGGGCCGGTCGCCGTTCCGAACGGGTCGGCGGTCGGCCGCGCATTTTTGATCGCACTGGCGATCTATATCGGCATCGGCACTGCCTTCGGGTTCACCTTCGGCTTCGAGCACAAGTCGCCACAAGCGCTGGCACTGGGCGCGATCCTGATCTTTGGTGTCGCCTACCTGCTGGCCCAGGGCCTTGCCGATGCCGCGCCACGCCCTCTCACTCGCAGGACGGCGATCTACGCCAGTGCCGCAGCGATCGGCTACTTCGCGCTGCAGACCGCTGCCGAATGGCTGACAGCCGGCGTGCTGCCGGGCACGCCCGCACCGGGGCGGCTGGAGTGGACGCTGATGACGCTCGCAGTACTGAGCTTCGGGCTGGTGGCGGTGGCGCAGGCGCTGTTTCCGCTCTGGGCCTCGCACCCCGCGGCCGCCGGGCTCCGCGTCCACCTCTCCAATGGGCTGTATGCCAACGCCACGATCGATCGCCTGCTCGGCGGCTGGTCCATTCGCAAGACCTCCTGAACCCCTTCACCCCAGGCCCCCACGCTGATGACCACCACGCCCACCGCCATACCTGTGTCCCTGTCCCACGATGTGATCATCGCCGCCGCCCAACGTGCGGCACGCGCCATTCCGCCGCTATGGCCGCTCGCCTCCAGCGTCGCGGTCAACCCCTTCCTCGGCCAGGCCAGCGAGCCGTTGGAAATGGCGGGGGCGCGACTGCGGCGCGCGTCCGGTATCGCGATCACCATGCCGCGGTCCTGGTATGCAGAGCGGCTACAGTCCGGCCAGATCGCCGAGCAGGATCTGCAAGCCGCCTTGCAGAACGCGCCGGCAGCCCTGCGGCCGCCGAACTTGCCCGCCCTGAAACAGGCGGTCCAAGCCGCACGCCCTGCCCCGCAGGCGCTCCCCACGGTCGCCGAGCTGGCCCGCGACGCGGATGCGGTCGACTGGCCCGGCATCGTCAACGAGCGCATCGGTCACTGGGCAGCCGGCTATTTCGACCACGGCCAGGCGCTCTGGGCGGTCGGCCAGTCCGGTGGCGCCTACAGCACCTGGCGGATCATCGCGACCCACGATCTGACTCCGGAAATCGCCGGCCTGGCAGGTTTCGCACGCTATGTGGCGGAGGCGCCGGCCAATGCCGAAGACGCCATCGTCGACTGCGTCGCTCGCCTGGGACTTTCGCAGGACGCACTGGACGATTATTTCCACCGCTTGCTGACCACATTGGGCGGCTGGGGCCAGCTCGCCCGGTATCGGCTCTGGCAGGCAGAGTTGAGCGGCGCAACCGATGCATGCGTCACCGATCTGCTCGCCATCCGCCTGCTCTGGGAAGCCGCGCTGCTGGGCAACGGCGCCTGCACGCTGGTGCCTGGCTGGCAGAGGGCCGTTGCCGCCTACGCCGAGCCGGTCGCTGCAACGTCGGACGATGTCATCGACAGCATCCTGCAGGAAGCGGCCGAACGTGCCGCGCAGCGCAAGCTCAACGCCGTGCTGGCCGCGCCATCGCCGGCCCAGGTCGCATCTGGGCGTGTGAAGCTGCAAATGGCGTTCTGCATCGATGTGCGCTCGGAAGTCTTCCGCCGCGCGCTGGAAAGCCTCGATTCGGGCATCCAGACCCTCGGGTTTGCAGGGTTTTTCGGCTTGGGCATCGGGCATCGCCGGTTTGCCTCGGACGTGGTCGAAGCGCGCCTGCCCGTATTGCTCACGCCAGGTGTGACCACCTGCGCGGCAGATGCAACGTCGTCGGCAGCCGCCTCCGACCTCAGCGCACGGATCGCGGCACGTGCCAAGCGCGCCTGGGGCCGCTTCAAGCTGGCGGCCATTTCCTCGTTCGCCTTCGTCGAGGCCACCGGCCCGATCTACGTCGCCAAGCTGCTGCGCGACGGGCTGGACCTGGAGACCCGGCTGACCATGGCCACGCGCATCCTCAAGGCGATGTCGTTCACCGGCGGCTTCGCCCGGCTGGTGGTACTCGCCGGCCATGGTGCGAAAGTGGTCAACAACCCTCATGCGAGCGCGCTGCACTGCGGCGCATGCGGCGGCTATTCGGGCGAAGTGAACGCGCGGTTGCTCGCCTCGCTGCTCAACGATAGCCAGGTGCGCGCCGGTCTTGCCGCACGCGGCATCGTCATTCCCGTCGACACGTTATTTCTGGCTGCACTGCACGACACCACGACCGATGCGGTCACCCTCTACACCGCCGATCACCCTTCGCCCGGGCATGCCGAAGATCTCGCCCAAGCGAGGCAGTGGCTGGCCGCAGCCGGGGCGCTGGCGCGCGGGGAACGTGCCGTGCGCCTGCCCCGCGCGCATCGCAGCCAGGACATCGCACATCGTGCCCGCGACTGGGCCGAGATTCGCCCCGAATGGGCACTTGCCGGCTGCCAGGCCTTCATCGCCGCACCCCGCTCGCGCACTGCCGGGCGCGATCTGGCCGGACGCGCCTTCCTCCACGACTACGACTGGCGCTACGACGACGGCTTCGGCGTGCTGGAGTTGATCCTGACCGCACCGGTCGTCGTCGCCAGCTGGATCAGCCTGCAGTACTACGGATCCACCGTCGCGCCCGAGAGTCTTGGTGCCGGCAACAAGCTGCTGCACAACGTCACCGGCGGCATCGGTGTGGTCGAGGGCAACGGCGGGATCCTGCGCACCGGGTTGCCGTGGCAATCGGTGCATGACGGCCAACGCCTGACCCACGAGCCGCTGCGGCTCTCCGTGCTGATCGAAGCACCGCCCGAAGCGATCGCCACCATCCTCGAACGCCACCCGCAGGTCCGCGCCCTGTTCGACAATCGCTGGCTGCACCTGTTCGCGCTGGACGACGAAGGCCGCATGGCGCACCGCTATCTCGGCAACCTGCGCTGGGAGACGTGTTTCGGGGATGCGCCTTCGGAGAGCAATCGCACGGCCCTCCTCGCGTAAGACAGGTTCTTGCTCGACTGTGCCCCCGCTCGTGGATGGCGGGGGCGAACCTGGAATCTACTTCCAAGCTCGGAGCAACGCCGCCCGATCAGATCATCGGTGCGGCGATTTCGATCGCCGAAACAGTGGGTTCGGCAGACCGGCGGTCACTCCCACTCGATCGTCGCCGGCGGCTTGCCGGAGATGTCGTAGACCACGCGCGACACACCACGCAGTTCGTTGATGATGCGGTTGCTAACGGTGCCGAGGAAGTCGTACGGCAGGTGCGCCCAATGCGCGGTCATGAAGTCGATGGTCTCCACCGCGCGCAGCGCGATCACCCATTCGTAGGCGCGGGCGTCGCCGACCACGCCGACCGACTTCACCGGCAGGAACACGGCGAAGGCCTGGCTGGTCTTGTCGTACAGGTCGGCCTTGCGCAGTTCGTCGATGAAGATCGCGTCGGCCTTGGCCAGCAACTCGGCGTACTCGCGCTTCACTTCGCCCAGGATGCGTACGCCCAGGCCGGGGCCCGGGAACGGGTGGCGATACACCATGGTGCGCGGCAGGCCGAGTTCCACGCCAAGGCGACGCACCTCGTCCTTGAACAATTCGCGCAGCGGCTCGACCAGGCCCAGCTTCATGTGCTCGGGCAAGCCACCGACGTTATGGTGGCTCTTGATCACGTGCGCCTTGCCGGTCTTGCTGCCCGCCGACTCGATCACGTCCGGATAGATCGTACCCTGCGCCAGCCACTTGGCATTGGCCAGCTTGTTGGATTCTTCGTCGAAGATCTCCACGAACAGGTTGCCGATGATCTTGCGCTTGGCTTCCGGGTCGCTGACGCCTTCAAGCTTGGCGAAATAACGGTCGGCGGCGTTGACGCGAATCACCTTGACGCCCATGTGCTCGGCGAACATCGCCATCACCTGGTCGCCTTCCTGCCAACGCAGCAAGCCGGTATCGACGAACACGCAGGTCAGCTTGTCGCCGATCGCCTTGTGCAGCAGCGCGGCCACCACCGACGAATCGACGCCGCCGGACAACCCAAGAATCACTTCATCGTCGCCCACCTGTTCGCGCACGCGCGCGATCTGGTCCTCGATGATGTTGGCCGCGGTCCACAGCGTCTGGCAGCCGCAGACATCCACCACGAAGCGGCGCAGCAAGGTCTGGCCCTGCAAGGTATGCGTCACCTCAGGATGGAACTGCACGCCGTACCAACGCTTGGCTTCGTTGGACATGGCCGCCACCGGGATGCGGTCGGTCGTGGCGGTGATGGTGAAGCCCGGTGGCACCTGCGACACGTGGTCGCCGTGGCTCATCCATACATTCAGGCGCGAGGCGCCGGCGTGGTCGGTGAGGCCGGAGAACAAGGCATCTGCCGCCACCACGTCCACTTCGGCATGGCCGAATTCGCGTTGATCCGCTGCCTCGGTCGCACCACCCAATTGCGCGGCGAGGGTCTGCATGCCGTAGCAGATACCGAACACCGGCAGGCCGCTATCGAACACTTCCTGCGGCGCCACCGGTGCGCCCGGCAACGTGGTCGACTCCGGGCCGCCGGACAGGATGATGCCCTTGGCACCGAAACCGGCAATCTCCGACGGATCGTGATCCCACGCCCAGATCTCGCAGTAGACCCCGATCTCGCGAATACGCCGCGCAATCAGCTGGGTGTACTGCGCACCGAAATCGAGGATGAGGATCTTGTCGGTATGGATGTTGGTCATTGAGAGCCGGGAATCGAGAATCGGGATGAGGGAATCGCAACAGCAAACGCAGCGCCGACCGCTATCGGATGAGGAGGCGGCGGGCTCTTACGATTCCCGATTCGCGATTCCCCATTCCCGGTTACCCGGCGCGATAGTTCGGCGGCTCTTTGGTGATCTGCACGTCGTGCACGTGGCTTTCGCGCTGGCCGGCGCCGGTGATCTTGACGAACTTGGGCTTGGTCCGCATGTCTTCGATGGTGGCGCAGCCCACATAGCCCATGGTCGCGCGCAGGCCACCGATGAGCTGATGGATGATGCCGCCGACCGGCCCGCGATACGGCACGCGGCCCTCGATGCCTTCGGGAACCAGCTTGTCGGCATCGGAGGCATCCTGGAAGTAGCGGTCCTTGGACCCCTTTTCCATCGCACCCAGGCTACCCATGCCGCGGTAGCTCTTGTAGCTGCGGCCCTGGAACAGTTCGACCTCGCCCGGCGCTTCTTCGGTACCGGCCAACAGGCCGCCGACCATCACCGTCGAGGCACCGGCCACCAGCGCCTTGCCGATGTCGCCGGAATAGCGGATGCCGCCATCGGCAATCAAGGGGATGCGGTCCTGCAGCGCTTCGGCCACCATGTCCACCGCAGTGATCTGCGGCACGCCCACGCCGGCAACCACTCGCGTGGTGCAGATCGAACCCGGGCCCACGCCGACCTTGACCGCGTCCGCACCGGCATCCATCAACGCCAATGCCGCATCGCCGGTGACGATGTTGCCGCCGATCACCTGCAGCTGCGGATAGGTCTTCTTGACCCACGCCACGCGATCGATCACGCCCTGCGAATGGCCATGCGCGGTATCGACAATCACCACGTCCACGCCGGCTGCGGCAAGCAGCTCGATGCGCTGCTCGGTATCGCCGCCCACGCCCACCGCCGCGCCCACCAGCAAACGCTTGGCGCTGTCCTTGGCGGCATTGGGGTTGTCGGTCTTCTTCTGGATGTCCTTGACCGTGATCAGGCCGCGCAGCTCGAAGCTGTCGTTGACCACCAGGACCTTTTCGATCCGGTTGCGATGCAGCAGCTCGAGCACTTCCTCATCGCTGGCGCCTTCGCGCACGGTAATCAGGCGGTCCTTCTTGGTCATGATGTGGCGGACCGGATCGTCGAGCTTCTTTTCGAAGCGCATGTCGCGGCTGGTGACGATACCGACCAGTTCGCTGCCATCCACCACCGGCACGCCGGAGATGTTGCGCGCGCGCGTCAGTGCCAGCACTTCGCCGATGGTCGTGTCGGGGCTGACGGTGAACGGCTCGGTGATCACGCCGGATTCGAACTTCTTGACCCGTGCCACTTCGCCGGCTTGCTGCTGCGGGGTCAGGTTCTTGTGGATGATGCCGATGCCGCCCAGCTGGGCCATGGCCACCGCAAGACGGTGTTCGGTCACTGTGTCCATTGCCGCCGACAGAATCGGCAGTTTCAGGCGCAGGTCGCGCGTCAGCCGGGTTTCCAGGCTGACGTCCTTGGGCAGGACGATCGAATGAGCGGGGACGAGCGAAACGTCGTCGTAGGTGAGAGCTTCAGCCTGGATGCGTAGCATCGGCGGACCCGAGTTTTGGGGAAGCGCGGCATTTTAACGCATTGGGGCCAGGATGGGGGAGTCGGGATTCGCAACAGCGCGCCCTGCACCGTCCGCCGTTCGCTTGTTTGTCAGGATGCCGATGGCCGGCCGATCCCGGATGCAATCCGGATCGGCCGACGCGTGCGCTTGGCCGCTGCGGTTAACCAATCCCCAATCCCGAATCCCCACTCTCGGCGGCATCGGCGGCCTCGATGGTGTTCTGCATCAGCGTGGCCACCGTCATTGGCCCTACCCCGCCCGGCACCGGGGTGATCCAGGCCGCGCGCTGCGCGGCGGCGTCGAAGCCGACGTCGCCCACCAGGCGGCCATCATCGAGCCGGTTGATGCCGACATCGATCACCACCGCGCCCGGCTTGACCCATTCGCCCGGAATCAGGCCCGGGCGGCCCACCGCCACCACCAGGATGTCGGCATTGCGCACGCTCGCTTCCAGCACATCGGGCGGGGTGAATTTGTGGCAACTGGTGACCGTGCAGCCGGCGATCAATAGCTCCAACCCCATCGGCCGGCCCACGTGGTTGCTCACCCCCACGATGGTGGCGTTGCGGCCGCGCACCGGTTGGTCGGTATGCCCGAGCAAGGTCACGATGCCGCGCGGCGTGCACGGGCGCAGCCCGAATTCGCGCAAGGCCAAGTGCCCGACATTCTGCGGATGGAATCCGTCCACGTCCTTGCGCGGGTCGATGCGCTGAATCAGCCGGTTGGCATCGGGGATGCCCGGCAGCGGCAGCTGGATCAGAATGCCGTGGATCTTGGGGTCGGCATTGAGCTCATCGATCAGCGACGCCAGCTGGGCTTCGCTGGTGCCCTGCGGCAGGTCGTAATCGAAGGCTTCGATGCCGACCTTCTCGGCCGCGCGCCGCTTGTTGCGCACATACACCGACGATGCCGGATCGCCACCGACCAGCACCACCGCCAACCCGGGTCGCGCCTTGCCGGCGGCCAGCCGCGCATCCACCCGCAGCTTCAATCCGTCGAGCAATTCCTCGGCAATGCGGCGACCATCGAGAAGGCGGGCCGAAGCGGAGGCAGCTGGCGCAGAAGCGGTCATGGGGCGTCAGGTGTAGAGTCGAAGGCCGTCTATTGTCCCCGATTCCGCCATGACCGACACCACCTCACGCACCGATTCAAGCACCACTTCGATCGAAGCGGCAGCATTTCGCCGTCTCTTGCAGCATCTCAACCAGGACCGTACCGATGTGCAGAACATCGACCTGATGATTCTCGCCGGCTTCTGCCGCAATTGCCTGGGCGACTGGTACCGCGAAGCGGCCGAAGCGCAAGGCCAGGCCATGACCAAGGAACAGGCGCGCGAAGCCATTTACGGCATGCCATTTGCCCAGTGGAAACAGCAGCATCAGAAAGACGCCACGCCCGAGCAGTTGGAAGCCTTCGCCGCCGCCCAGCGCAAGCATGGCTAGTAGGCATCGGTGAGCGCGCCTGCCAGAACGTCCCGTCAATCTTTGGCGGGATGTGGGCGCACTGAGGAGCCGGAGCGCCCGAGCGATCCGTACCGCATCGAGCAGGGGTGGCGCACCCGACGCCTGCGCAGGCGTGTGTGCCCGCTCCTGGCGGCCAACAAGACCTAGTGAGCAGTCGTCCAATCGCGGCTATCGCGCCGGACGACTGGCGCACCGCATCGCGCACTGGCCATGCCGCGGAGCGCCTGCGCAGCGGTTTGTGGGCCGCCCTTAGTCGCGCGTCTGTGTCTCTGCTGGCTCAGCCTGCGGCACCGCATCGGGATTCAACGTGCGGCTGCCGCGACGCGGCCGCGTGAACGGCGTGGGCCGGGGCGCGGTCGGCACGGTGTTGCCATACATCAGCTTGGCTCCGGCGCGTGCATCGCCGGCAGCAATCTCCAGTTCGAAACGCTCGGCATCGCGGCGGCGGATCTGACGCGAAATCATGCCGGCTTCGTCCTCGTCCACCCCCAGCTCCACCAGCGCCACTTTGCCGAAGAGCACCGCCGACTCGAAGGTCTCGCGGATCTGGTAATCCACTCCCGCAGCGACCAACTGCAGCGAATGCTGGCGGTCGTACGAACGCACCAGCAGCTTGGCATGCGGGAACTCGCGCGTTGCCAGCTCGACGATGCGATTGGCCGCCTCCTGGTTGTCGACGCACACCGCAATCGCACGTGCGCTGTGCGCGCCGGAGGCGTGCAACACATCGAGCCGGGTGCCGTCGCCGTAGTAGATCTTGAAACCAAATTCTTCCGCGCTCTGGATCATCTCGATGTCGTTATCGATGATGGTCACATCCACGTCGCGCGCCAGCAGCGACTGACTGGCCACCTGTCCAAAGCGCCCGAAGCCGATGATCAGCACGCTGCCGGTCTGGCCACTGGCTGCTTCCACGCCATCCAGCGAGACCGCCGCCGCCGGCGTCAGCCGCCGTTGCAGCAGCACGAACAATGGCGTCAGTGCCATCGACAACACCACAATCGCTGTCAGGCTGGCATTGACCTGGGCATCGATGACGCCGGATGCCGACGCGGCGGCAAACAGCACGAATGCGAATTCGCCGCCTTGCGCCATCAACACACCACGGTCCAGTGCCTGGCGATGGTCGCTGCGCATCAGCCGCGCCACCGCATAGATGCACACGCCCTTACCCACCATCAGGGCCAGCACGCCCACCACGATCAGGCGCCAGTCCGCCGCCACCACGCGCAAGTCCAGGCTCATGCCGACACCGAGAAAAAACAGCCCCAGCAGGATGCCGCGAAAAGGTTCGATATCCGCTTCGATCTGATGCCGGAACGTGGACTCGGACAACAGCACGCCGGCCAGGAACGCCCCCATCGCCATCGACAGCCCGCCCACCTGCATCAACAGCGCGGCGCCCAGTACCACCAGCAATGCTGCTGCCGTCATCACCTCGCGCGCCTTGGATGCGGCCAGGATGCAGAACAAGGGATTGAGCAGCCAACGCCCGGCCGCCAGCAAGCCGACGATGCAGGCCAGACCGACTCCGATTCCCTGCCAACGCTGCGATGCCGCCTGCGGGTCGCCGCTGGCTCCCATCCAGGCCACGATCGCCAGCAACGGCACGATCAACAGGTCTTCGAACAGCAGGATCGCCACGATCTTCTGCCCCGGCGGCAAGGCGACGTCGCCACGCTCTGCCAAGAGCTGCATCACCACGGCAGTGGATGTCAGCACGAAACCGGACGCCGCCACGAAGGCCACCGGTAGCGCAAAGCCGAGCAACATGCCGACGCCGGTCAACACCAGCGCGCAGACCGCGATCTGCAGCGTGCCGAGTCCGAAGATTTCCTTGCGCAAACTCCACAGGTGCGAGGGGCGCATTTCCAGCCCGATCACGAACAGAAACATCACCACGCCCAACTCGGCCACATGCAGGATGGCTTGCGGCTCGTTGAACAGGCCCAAGCCGAACGGACCAATTGCCAGTCCCGCTGCCAGATAACCCAACACCGAGCCCAGGCCCAGACGACGGAACAACGGGATTGCCACCACGGCAGCGCCGAGCAGCACAACCACGTTGATCAGTTCACTGGATTCGGCAGGTTGGCTCATGCCCGGATTCTAGCGGCACTTGCGCGGCCCCAGCCTGCATCAGGGTGCGCATCTTTGTCCCCGCTTGGGCTTGCCAAGCCGAGCTCTGCCGGCGCGGCAAGGCATACGGCAAGCCCCTAAACGACGAACGACGCCAGCTGGCGTCGTTCGTGGAAACAGCGATCAGGCAACACTCAGCCGCGCGCGTCGGCCTGGGCCAGTGCATTGCGCAGGATTTCCTTCGCTGGGCCGCCATGCTTTTCGTGCTCAAGCGCGAAATGCACGGTGGCTTCGATCAGGCCGATGTGCGCGCCGCAATCGAAACGGCGACCTTCGAAACGGAAGGCATCGACCTGCTCTTCCTTCAGCAACTCGGCAATCGCATCGGTAAGCTGGATTTCGCCGCCCGCGCCTGCACCGGTGGCTTCGAGCAGGTCGAAGATCTTGGGGCTCAGCACGTAACGACCGACCACGGCCAGGTTGCTTGGCGCGACTTCCGGCTTGGGCTTTTCGACGATCGCGTTGATGCGGCCCTTGCGGCCGTCGAACGCGTCGGTGGAAACGATGCCGTAGCTGGCGGTCTTGTCGTGCGGCACGTCTTCCACGGCGATCACGCTGCCGCCCGAGGCCTCGGCCACATTGGCCATCTGGGTCAGCGCAGCATCGCCGCGGTTCCACATCAGATCGTCCGGCAGCAACACCGCGAACGGCTCGTCACCGACAACGGCCTTGGCACACAACACCGCATGGCCCAGGCCGAGCGCCTCTGCCTGCGTGACAAAAATGGCGCGGACGCCCTCGGGCAATGCATGGCGCACCAGCTCCAGCTGCTCCAGCTTGCCTGCGCGCTCCAGCTTCTGCTCGAGCTCATAGGCTTTGTCGAAGTAGTCGGCAATGGAGTGCTTGTAGCGGTTGGTAACGAAGATCAGCGTATCGCAACCAGCCTGGATGGCTTCGTCGACGGCGTACTGGATCAATGGCTTGTCGATGATTGGCAGCATTTCTTTCGGCACTGTCTTGGTTGCCGGAAGAAAGCGGGTCCCAAGACCTGCGACGGGGAATACGGCCTTGCGAATACGCTGGCTCATTACAGTCTTCTGACCTCACGTGCGGGGAATGGAACGACCGTATCAGATCGCGCGTCGACTTTCCGTCGAGCAGCCGCGAAATCCGGCATCAGGCTGCCCAATACAGTCTCCATCGCGTTGATGTCATAGCGGTTAACGGCCTCGCGCAAGCGCGTCACCAGCTGCAGCACCTGCTCATGCGAGAACTCGCGCACACCGGCTTCCAGAATCTTGGGATGCGCGGTGGGACGATAGTCTTCGTCGGAATAGAACAGCGTCTCATGCAGCTTCTCGCCCGGCCGCAGGCCGGTATAGAGAATCGCCACGTCCTTGCCCGGCTGCTTGCCGGCCAGTCGGATCATCTGCTCGGCAAGCAAGCGAATCGGCACCGGCTCGCCCATGTCCAGCGTATAGATCGCACCGTGCGATGCAGATGCAGCCGCCTGGATGACCAACTGGCAGGCTTCGGGGATGGTCATGAAGTAACGCGTGACATCCGGATGCGTCACGGTCACCGGGCCGCCCTGGCGGATCTGTTCGCGGAACAACGGCACCACGCTGCCGGCCGAATCCAGCACGTTACCGAAGCGCACGGTGATGAAGCGCGTCGGCGCATCGCGCGCGTCAAGGCTCTGGCAGATCATTTCTGCATAGCGCTTGCTTGCGCCCAGCACATTGACCGGCTCGACCGCCTTGTCGGTGGAAATGAAGACGAATGTCTCGATACGTGCCCGCTGGCAGGCGCGCGCCACGTTCTCGGTCGCCAGCACGTTGTTGCGCACCGCCTCGCGCAACTGCTCTTCCAGCAACGGCACCTGCTTGTACGCAGCCGCATGGAAGACGGCGTCCGGCGTGGCAGTGTTCAACGCATGCGCCACGACCGCCGGGTCGCCGCAATCGCCCAACACGCGCACCACTTCGATATCCGGAAACAGCCGGCGCAGATCCGAGTCGATGGTCAGTAGCGCCAGCTCGTCGATTTCCAGCAGCACGATCCGGCGCGCGCCATGGCGTGCGCACTGGCGGCAGACTTCCGAACCGATCGAACCACCGGCGCCGGTCACCATCACGGTCTTGTTGGTCAGCCAGTCGCGGATCAGGCGCCAATCGGGCGTGACCGGCTTGCGGTTGAGCAGGTCCTCGATCGCGACCTCCTTCAACTCGCCCGGCAAGGAGCGCCCCTCCAGCACGTTGATCAGCTTGGGCACCATGCGGAACGGCAGGCCGGTGCTTTCGCAAATCGCCACCACGCGCTGCATGCCGGAGGCATCCAGCGATGGAATCGCGATCACCAGCAATTTGGCAGCGGTCTCTTTGGCGATCGCGGCGGCCTGGTCCAGATTGCCCAGCACATTGAGGCCCTGGATCTTGGCGCCATGCAGGTTGCTGGCATCGTCCAGATAGCCAATCGGCACAAACGCGCCGGTACGGCGAAGATCGCGCACCAACCCTTCGGCGGCGCGCCCGGCGCCGAGGATCAGCACGCGCCGCCCCGCATCACCGGAATGCGCGATCTGGTAGTCCTTCCAAGCGCGATACAGCAGACGCGGCGTACCCAGCATGGCCGACAACGCAAAGGGATAGACCACCAGCACCGACAGCGGCACGCCATCCAGACGGTCGTACGCCAACGCCAGCACGATTGCGACCAATCCGAGAAAACTCGACTTGAAGATGTTCCACAGGTCCGGCACCGAGGCGAAGCGCCACAACCCGCGATACAACCCCATCTTCCAGAACACCAGGCCCTGCGCCACCAACACCACCGCGGTGCGCCAGTCCCACAGCGGCAGATCGGGCGCGTCGCGTAGCATCGAGTAGCGGCCGGCATGCAGGAGCTGCCAGCACACCCACACCATTAGCAGATCATGTACCACGACCGCTATCTGCGGCAGGGCCTTGGTCAGACGGTCACGCCAGGAAATCATAAAAGTCCATTAGTCAGGAATTGCGCAATCCATCGCGCAGAAAATGCCAGATTGCAGTGGTGCCCATGCCCCATGCCAGCGCGCCGGACACCTGCAGCCAGAACGGATCATGACGGATTAGCAGGTACAAGCAGACGGCAATGAGGCTGAAAGCGAAATAAACGCACGTTACCGGAACGTGCGTCTCAAGACGACGCGCCAGACGTTGATAGACGTGCTGGGCATGCGGTTCCCACCAGCGTTGCCCAGAAAGCATGCGAGCAAGCAGTGTGAAGCCGGCGTCTACAACAAAGACCGTCAACGGGAACCAGCTGATCCACCAGCTCACCTGACCACCCGCTACGTTCAGCGCCAATAGCGCCGCCAGCACATAGCCGAGCGCACCGCTGCCGCCATCGCCCATGAAGATGCGTGCACGTGGGAAATTGAACGGCACGAACCCAAGGCACGCCGCTGTAACCGCCAGACCTGCCCACGACCAACCGGCAGGCGCTACCAGCGAGAATCCGAGCGCGGCCAACGCCGCCTGGGTGCTGGCCAGCCCATTGATGCCATCCATGAAATTCCAGACATTGATCAATACCACGGACGCAGCGGCAGTCAGCAATCCATCCCACACGCTGCCCGTGTCATGCCAAACCAAGGCGCCCAATGCCGCCGACGCGGCCAGGTGAATCGAAAACCGCAGCCTTGCCGAAAGCGGACGGTGGTCGTCCCACCACCCTACGCCGGCCACGGCGATCAGGCCCGCTGCGAACCAGCAGACCGTCAGCCGCGACGTCGGCCACAGCGCGCAAGCTGCAACGCAGCCCAGCAAGATCGCCGCCACAATCGCCATACCGCCGCCGCGCGGGGTAGCGACCACGTGGCTACGCCGTTCACCGGGATGATCGAGCAGGCGGCGGTGCAAGGCATAGCGCCGCAGCCCCCAGGTCCCCAGTGCCGCGACCAGCAGGTGCAGCGCGCACCACAGCCACGCCATCAGACCACCGCGTAGTTCAACAGCGGTTTGACCGTACCCCATTCCTTGCAGCTCGGGCATTGCCAATGATGCGTTTTGGCACCGAAGCCGCAGCGCGTGCATCGGTAGCTCGGATTGCGCACCAGCAATTGGTCGGTGATGTGCTTTAGGTCCTGCAAGGTGCCGACCGGGTCGCTTCCCTCGGCCAGGGTGAGATCGATCAACGCCGACTCACCACGCACCGACGGCCGATCCTTGAGCTGGCGGCCAAGATAGGCCAGCGCAGGCGCGACGCCATCCTGGGCTTCCATCAACTGGGTCAGCGCCAGCACCGGAGCGATGCCGCGATAGTGCTCGGTCATCTCCGACAGGAAGTTGCGCGCCCCAGCGATATCGCCGACCCGTCGATACGCGGCCATCAATGCAGGAATGATCTCGGGCAGGTATTCCGGATCATGCCGGGCCGCCCGTTCGAAAGCGCGCACTGCCGCTTCGTCGTGACCGCGCTCGGCTTCGATGCGCCCTTCCAGAATGCCGGCGCGCACGGAGGTGCCATCGGCCTGGTAGGCACGTGCGATGGCTTGTAGCGCATCGTCGGTCTTGCCCAGGCCGCGATAGCGATCAGCCAGTTCGCATTCGAATTGCGAGATCAGTTTGCCCATCGGCTCGCCGGTCACTTCTTCATAGCGGGTGGCGTTGTCGATCGCCTTTTCCCAATCGCGCTCGGCCTGATAGATGCCGATCAGATGGCGCAGCGCCTGCGGCGCACGCTGGTCCAGTTGCGCCAACTCGGTAAAGACCGTTTCGGCACGATCCAGCAGACCCGACTTCATGTAGTCCTCGCCGAGCGCCAGCAAGGCCTGGACGCGCTGCTGATCGGTCAGGTCGCCACGCTGCACCAGGCCCTGGTGCAGGCGGATCGCACGGTCCACTTCACCACGGCGACGGAACAGATGCCCCAACGCGACCTGGGTCTCGAAGGTTTCCTTGTCCAGTTCGGCGATATGCAAGAACAGCTCGATCGCCTTGTCCGGCTGCTCGTTGAGCAGATAGTTCAACCCACGGAAATAAGTACTGGAAAGACGACTGACCTGCGTGTCGCCGTGGCGTTGACCGCCACGACGGCCCACGATCCAGCCGCCTAGCGCAGCCAGCGGCACAAACAGGAAGAACCAGATCCACTCGGTCAGAAAGTCCATACGTCGTTACAGTCCATCGATGGGGCGCGGCTCGACGGTCGCAGGCGTGACAGGCCTGGCGTCGGCGCGACTGACCGCAACAGCCTTGTTGGCCTGGCGCAGTTTGGAATAGAGGGGAATGACCACACTGACCAGCACCATGCCGGCACCGATCAACACACCGACCAGCAGCGCGACGATGATCGCGACGCCTGAACTGGTATGCACGCTGGAGAACAGGAAGTCGAGCGTGACGTCCTGGGAATTGACCGCACCGATGATCAGACCGACCAACAGGAAGGCCAACATCACCAGCAAGCGAAGCACCTTCATGGCGAGACTCCGTCGGGAAGCAAGCTAGCTTAACCGAGACGACATAAACGCAGCGCCAGACGGGCTTCAGTCTGCCGTATCGACCACATCCACGGGCACCACGGAGCTGACCCGCTCACGCAATTCCTTGCCCGGCTTGAAGTGGGGAACATGCTTGCCCGGCAGCGCGACCGACTCGCCGGTCTTGGGATTACGTCCCAAGCGTGGCGGACGGTAATGCAGCGAAAAACTGCCGAACCCGCGAATTTCGATCCGATCGCCATCGGAGAGCGCCTGCCCCATCATTTCCAGCAGCGACTTCACTGCCAGATCCACGTCGTCCGACTTCAGATGCGCTTGGCGTCGCGCCAGGATTTCAATCAATTCGGACTTGGTCATGGGAAGACTTGCTTTTTTCGACTGACACATCGGAATCGGCCCGGGCAAGCCCGGGCCGATCCATTACGCTCTTGCGAGCGCTACGCGCTTACTCGGACTTGTTGTTGTTCAACTGTGCACGCAGCAGCGCGCCCAGCTGAGTCATGCCGCCCGACGCGGAAGCGGACTGGTAGTCCTCCAACGTTTCGCGCATTTCGGCATCGTCCTTGGCCTTGATCGACAGCTGCAGGGTGCGGCCCTTACGGTCCATGCCCACGAACTTGGCTTCGATCTTGTCGCCAACCTTCAGGTGCTGAGTGGCGTCGTCGACGCGCTCGTTGGCGATGTCGCGTGCAGCGACGTAGCCTTCGATGCCATCGGCCAGGTCGATCGTGGCGCCCTTGGCATCCACTTCACGCACCACGCCTTCGACCTTCGAGCCCTTCGGGTTGGACGCCATGTACTGACCGAACGGGTCCTGCTCCAGCTGCTTGACGCCCAGGCTGATGCGCTCGCGCTCCGGGTCCACTGCCAGCACCACGGCTTCCAGCGTGTCGCCCTTCTTGTAATTGCGCACGACATCTTCGCCGGTGGTGTTCCAGCTGATGTCGGACAGGTGGACCAGACCGTCGATGCCGCCGTCCAGACCGATGAAGATGCCGAAGTCGGTGATCGACTTGATCTGACCGGACACCTTGTCGTTCTTCTTGTGGGTGGCAGCGAAGGTTTCCCACGGATTGGCGGCAACCTGCTTCATGCCCAGCGAGATACGGCGACGCTCCTCGTCCACGTCCAGGACCATGACTTCGACTTCGTCACCGACCTGCACGACCTTGGACGGGTTGACGTTCTTGTTGGTCCAATCCATTTCCGACACGTGCACCAGGCCTTCGACGCCCGGCTCGATCTCGACGAACGCGCCGTAATCGGTGACGTTGGAGACCTTGCCGAACACGCGGCTGTTGGCCGGGTAACGACGCGCGATGTTGTCCCACGGATCTTCGCCCAGCTGCTTCAGGCCGAGGCTGACGCGGTTACGCTCGCGATCGAACTTCAGCACGCGCACGTCCAGCTCGTCGCCGACGTTGACCACTTCGGACGGATGGCGCACGCGCTTCCAGGCCATGTCGGTGATGTGCAGCAGGCCGTCGATACCGCCCAGGTCCACGAACGCGCCGTAGTCGGTCAGGTTCTTGACGACACCCTTCAGGATCGCGCCTTCCTGCAGCTTGTCCATCAGCTGCTCGCGCTCTTCCGAGTGCTCGCTTTCGACCACTGCACGACGCGAGACAACGACGTTGTTGCGCTTGCGGTCCAGCTTGATCAGCTTGAACTCGAGTTCCTTGCCTTCCAGGTAGGCCGGGTCGCGCACCGGGCGCACATCCACCAGCGAACCGGGCAGGAACGCGCGGACATCCTTGATGTCCACGGTGAAACCACCCTTGACCTTGCCGCTGATGCGGCCGGTGATGGTTTCGTTCTTTTCCAACGCTTCTTCCAGCTCGTCCCACACCATCGCGCGCTTGGCCTTCTCGCGCGACAACACGGTTTCGCCGAAGCCGTTCTCGATGGAATCGAGGGCGACCTTGACCTGGTCGCCTACGCCGACATCGATCTCGCCAGCGTCGTTACGGAACTGCTCGATCGGCACGATGCCTTCGGACTTCAGGCCAGCGTTGATCACCACCACGTCGCCGCGGACTTCCACGACGGTACCGGTGACGATGGAGCCCGGCTTCAGCTTCGCCAGATTGGCTTGGCTGGCTTCGAACAGTTCTGCAAAAGATTCTGTCATTTGAATTTACTCAGTTGAACACACGGGCGCCGATCGTCGGAATGCGACAGATGCGAACCGCCCAGCCTGTTGGTCGACTCCGGACAGCGAGTCGGTTGGAAGTCATAGAACCGCCACGCAGGATGCGCGACGGAGCTTTGGAACGCCTTACGGTCGGCGGGACAAACCCGCTTGCCAAACGCTTACGACGGCGCACGGTCTGCGAGCAACCCGACCACACGCTGGACGACATCTTCGATTCCCATTCCGCTGGTATCGATCAGCACGGCGTCTTCGGCCGGCCGCAATGGCGCCACCACCCGCTGCGCATCACGGGCATCACGGGCCATGATCTCGCGCAGCAGGTCGTCAAAGATAACCGAAACACCCTTTTCCATCAACTGTTTATGGCGACGGCCCGCACGTTCTTCGGCACTGGCGGTCAGAAACACTTTGTAGGCCGCATCGGGGAAGATCACCGTGCCCATGTCGCGCCCGTCGGCAACCAGGCCGGGGGCGCGCCTGAATGCGCGCTGGCGCTCTTTCAGGGCGCTGCGCACCTCGGGAATGGCGGCAATGGCCGAGGCCAGCGCGCCCGTAGTTTCCAGGCGCAGCTCACTGGTCGCATCTGCGCCATTGACCAGCACGCGCAGCCCTGCCTCGCCCGCATCGTCGAACTCCACCCTGGTGTCGAAGGTGCAACGCACCAGCGCTGCCGGGTCGGAGACATCCAGGTCGGCCCAGCTCGCCGCCACACCCACCGCGCGATACAGTGCACCCGAATCGAGGTAATGCCAGCCCAGCCGGGCGGCCACGATCCGGCTCACGGTGCCCTTGCCGGCACCGGAAGGGCCATCGATGGTGAGAACGGGCGACAGGTCGGTCATTCAGGTTTCCGGAAGGTCATCAGCGCGTAGTGTAGCGCCGCTCGCAGCGATCGCGCTGCAACCACTTGAAAGCACGACGAAAAGCCGGTTAGAATCGCCGGCTTAATTCCGGGTGCACCCTCGACCGTGGGCACTCTTCCATCGAATCCAACCGTTTACGCCGAGGTGTGCCATGAAAGTCCTGTCCTCCCTGAAGTCTGCGAAGACCCGTCACCGCGACTGCAAGGTGGTCCGCCGCCGCGGTAAGGTCTTCGTGATCTGCAAGTCGAACCCGCGTTTCAAGGCGCGTCAGCGCTAAGCCTTTGCGGCGCGTGCAAGACCCGAGAAAGCCGCCTCCGGGCGGTTTTTTCTTGGCCGCTGCTTCACAGTGGTTGACATACGGATCTACCGCCGGCCTGCCCACGCAGGACATCGCCGTCCCTGGGCCAGGGCGCCGGGCAATCGCGGCCCCGACAGGTCAGCCGTGTCGCAACAGCGCCTGTCGTCGTTTTTTGCTGTAATCACCATCTGAAATCTTGTCCACTGGGGAGTAGATGACATGCGTAACCGTTTGTTTGTGATGCCGCCGGTCGTGCTGACAATCGCGCTGATGGGGATCAGTGCCGTCGCTTCGGCCGATACGTTGCTGGTCGACCGCGCACAGCAGAAGCCTGCCGCTGCCCTGCCCTTGCGCGGCGAGAGCATGAGCCAGGTCGAAGGCCGCTACGGCGCGCCACAGGAAAAGCTCGACCCACGTGGCGGCCAGAAGCGCCAATGGCCCACCATCCATCGCTGGGTGTATCCGGCCTTCACCGTGTACTTCGAAAAGAGCAAGGTGATCGACGTGGTGGCCAACAAGGCCGATGCCAACGAGATCGGGCCCAAGCCGCCGATCCGCTGAGGCATCGGTGACGGCTCGACCGGAGGTTTCGGCATCCGGTCTTCGCACGCCGGCCGTCACGATTCGCATCGCAAGGTGCACCGTGTCCGTCAGCAGCCGGACATGCGTTGCTGCAATGCTGTTAGAAGGCCGGCGCGGCGATCAGCGCCTGGATCGCAAGAGCCCGCATCCACCGTGCGGGATGTCGATGACCTAGCGGGCGATGGCCTGCACACCAAGATGAGTATTTGCCTGGCATGACCGACCGTCTTCGCTTTCCCGCCGAATGGGAACCCCAATCCGCCGTGTTGCTCGCGTGGCCGCATGCCGGCACCGATTGGGCCGAGCGCCTGGCCGACGTGGAAGAGACCTATATTGCGCTGGTCACGGCGATCTCCCGCTTCGAGCCGGTGGTCATCTGCGTGGCCGACGACGACCTGCAGATCTATGCCGAGGCGCGGCTGCGTTCGGCGCGGGTGGACATGACGCGCGTGCGCTTCGTGATCGCCGCGTACAACGACACCTGGCTGCGCGATTCGGGCCCGATCACGCTGCGCCAGGAAGCCGGCTTCCGGTTGATGGATTTCCGTTTCACCGGTTGGGGCGGCAAGTTCGAAGCCAGCCTGGACGATCAGTTGGTGAGTTCGCTGGATGCCGCGCAAGTGTTCGTGCCGGCGCAGGTGGAGACCATCGACTTCGCGCTGGAAGGTGGCGCCATCGAGACCGATGGTGCCGGCACCCTGCTGACCACCTGGAAGTGCCTGCATGAGCGGCATCCGCAGCGCACGCGCGAATCGCTCAGCAGCGATCTGGCCACGTGGCTGGCGCAAGAGCGCGTGCTGTGGCTGGATCACGGCTACCTGGAAGGCGACGATACCGACGCGCATATCGACACGCTGGCGCGCTTTGCCGGCCCGGATTCGATCGTTTATCAGGGCTGCGACGTGCCCGGCGATTCGCATTACGTCGAACTGCAGGCGATGGGGGCCGAACTGGCCGCGCTGCGCAGGGCCGACGGGCAGCCATATCGGCTGTTTGTGCTGCCGTGGGCACAGCCCATCCTCGATGAAGGCCGCCGGTTGGCTGCGTCGTATGCCAATTTCCTGATCGTCAACGGCGCAGTGCTGATGCCGGCCTATGGCGATGCGGCCGATGCAACCGCGCAGGCGGTGCTGGCGCAGGCATTCCCGCAGCACGAGATCGTGCCGGTGCCGTGCCGTGCGCTGATCTGGCAGAACGGCAGCCTGCATTGCCTGACCATGCAATTGCCGGCCGGCCTGCTCGCGGCCTAAGCGCAGTTGCGTACCTCGCCTGCGTCGCGGCCGCACAGACCGCGCGCGGCTTCCTGTTCCGGCCGGCAGGCCGGTGTTACGCCATGGCGCGCTACCTTAGTGCGCCACTAACGTTGGATGCTGCCATGACCCGTCATCTCCTTCCCGTCGCGCTGATCCAGGAGCGCAACCACGGCGACGCCGAGGCCAACCTGGCCGTCATCGCATCGCGCGTGGCCGAAGCCGCCGCGCAGGGCGCCAAGCTGGTGCTGCTGCAGGAACTGCACAACGGCGCGTATTTCTGCCAGCACGAGTCGATGGACGAGTTCAACCTGGCCGAGCCGATTCCCGGCCCCAGCACCGAGCGCTTGAGCGCGCTGGCCAGGCAGCACGGCGTGGTGCTGGTCGCCTCGCTGTTCGAGCGCCGCGCGGCCGGCCTGTATCACAACACCGCGGTGGTGTTCGAAAAGGACGGCCGGCTGCTCGGCAAGTACCGCAAGATGCACATCCCCGACGATCCGGGCTTCTACGAGAAGTTCTATTTCACTCCGGGCGATCTGGGCTTCACGCCGATCGATACCTCGGTGGGCCGCCTGGGCGTGCTGGTGTGCTGGGACCAGTGGTATCCGGAAGCGGCGCGCCTGATGGCGCTGGCCGGTGCGGAACTATTGCTCTACCCCACGGCGATCGGCTGGGATCCGGACGACCAGCAGGCCGAGCAGGAGCGCCAGCGCGATGCCTGGATCCTCAGCCATCGCGGCCATGCGGTCGCCAACGGCGTGCCGGTGCTGTCGTGCAACCGGGTCGGCCATGAGCCCTCGCCGCTGGGCGCCTCGGGCATCCAGTTCTGGGGCAACAGCCATGTGCTGGGGCCGCAGGGCGAGTTCATTGCCGAAGCCGGCCAGGATCCGACCGTGCTGATCTGCGATGTCGACCTGCAACGCAGCGAACATGTGCGCCGCATCTGGCCGTTCCTGCGCGACCGTCGCATCGATGCGTACGGCGATCTGCTCAAGCGCTACATCGACTGACGCATGCCATTGGAGCTGCGTGCAGTCCGCGATGCGGACATCCCGGCGATCACTGCGATTTATGCGGAGCAGATCGCCGGGGTCAATACCTACGAATACAACGCGCCATCGCTCGATGAAATGCGCGCGCGGGTAAGCGCGATCGTGGATGCAGGCTACCCTTATCTGGTGGCAGAGCTCGATGGCGTGGTCGCGGGCTATGCCTATGCCAGCGCATTTCGCGCGCGCGCCGGATATCGCTGGACGGTGGAGAACTCGATCTACCTGGCCAGCGCGATGCAGGGCCGCGGCATCGGCAAAGCCCTGCTGGGTGAGCTGATCGCGGTGTGCGAGCAGCGCGGCTTCCGCCAGATGATCGCGGTGATTGGCGATGCCGGCAATCTGGCATCGCGAAACTTGCATGAACGTTTTGGATTTCGCACGGTCGGAGTCTTCAACGGAATTGGCCGCAAACACGGTCGCTGGCTGGACGGCGTGCAGATGCAACGCGCGCTCGGCTCCGGCGACACCGCCCCTCCTTCTGATGAAAAGCCCCATGACTGAGCAGCCCCCCCACGTTCTGGACGATGCGCTGTCCGGCCAGCCGCATCGCATCGTCGAACGCGACGGCGTGCGCTATACCTTGCTCGGCACCGCGCACGTGTCGCTGGCGAGCGTTGCCGCCGTGCAACGGGCGATTGGCAGCGGGCGTTACGACGCGGTAGCGGTGGAACTGGACGCGCAGCGCCTGCAGGCGCTCAGCGATCCCGACGCCCTCGCCCGCCTGGATCTGGTGCAGGTGATCCGCAAGGGCCGTGTGGCCTTGTTCGCCGCGAATCTGGCGCTTGCCGCGTACCAACGCCGCCTGGCCAAACAACTGGGCATCGAACCGGGCGCGGAATTGAAGGAGGCGGTGAACTTGGCACGCGCGCAGGGCTTACCGGTGCATCTGATCGATCGCGAGGTTGGCCTGACCTTCAAACGTGCGTCCGGGCGGCTGGGGTTTTTCGGCAAGATGAAACTGGCCGGGGGATTGCTCGGCGGCCTGTTCGCTGCCGATGAGGTGGGCGAAGAAGAAATCGAAAAGCTCAAGCAAGGCGACATGCTCGAGGCAAGCTTCGGCGACTTCGCCAGCGAAAGTCCGGAGCTGTACGAGACGGTGATTGCCGAGCGCGACCAATACATGGCCACGCGTCTGCGCGAAGAAGTCGGCGCAGAGCAGCGCGAGATCTTGGCGGTGGTTGGCGCTGGACATCTGGCCGGACTTGCGCGCCATCTGGAACAGGACACCGCCGCGCCCAGCCCGCTGCGCGAATCGCTGGAATACGTGCAGCAGCGCAAGCGTATTCCGTGGATCACGCTGGGCATCCTGGCGGTCATCATCACCGGCATCGGCATCGGGTTCTGGCGTGGCGGCCTGAGCATGGGCGCGGACCTGTTGATGCAGTGGGCCATGTATACCGGCGGCATGGCCGCGCTCGGCTGCTTGCTGGCCGGTAGCCACCCGTTGAGCATTCTCACCGCCGCGGTCGTCGCGCCGTTCAAGCCATTTCGCCTGAGCGTGCCGACCGGTGCATTCGCCGCGTTGGTCGAAGTGCATATGCGAAAGCCGGCCTACGGCGACTTTCTGTCATTGCGCGACGACGCGCAGACGCTGCGCGGCTGGTACCGCAACCGCGTCTCGCGGGTGGTGCTGACATTTCTGCTGACCAATTTCGGCAGCATGGCCGGTGTGTGGCTGGCCGGGGTTCAAATCTTCAACCGTCTGCACGGGTGAGTACAGCGGCACTGAGGCCGCCGGCTCAAGACCGTTCGTCGGAGCGCACCCGGGCCAATAGGCCTTACGGTAAATCCCATCGCGCCCGGGTGCGCTCCTACGGCATCCGGTTGCTTGCCGGATGCTCCGGCGCAAGCTGCAGGCGTACCCGGAGCTATGTAGAAACGCCCTGGGCGCGATGAGGCCTTCCCGGTAAATTACTGTCGCGCGCGGGTGCGCTCCTACGGCATCCGGTTGCTTGCCGGATGCTCCGGCGCAAGCTGCAGGCGTACCCACACACCATAGTGATCCGATGCCCAGCGGCCTTCGGCATAAGGCGCCTCGAACAGGATGCGGGCTTCGCGGGCCAGCAGGCGGTTCTGCTGGAAAAACACATGGTCGATGCGTGCAGGCCTGTCGAAGATGTGCATGTTCAAGGTGCTGACCGTGGCGTCGCTATTGCGATGCACGCTGCCGTAGCTGTCGCCGTAGCCCTTGCGTAGCGCTTGCAGATCGAGCGTGTCGGCGGCGGTATTGAAATCGCCGGCGATCACCACCGGCGCCTGCGCGCTGTTGGAGGCGATGAAGTCCAGCAGATCGGCCACCTGGCGCGTGCGTATGCCGGCACCGCGTGCGTCGGCGCGTTCGTTGAGATGGGTGACATAGACGTTGACCGGCTGGCCATCGACATCCACCTGCAGATGCGCGGCGACACGGTAATCGTCCAGCGGCTGCAGCAGGCGCTGGTGGGTGGCCAGCACTTTGCGGCGACTCAGCAACGCATTGCCGTAGCGTTTGGGTGCACCGACCGGATCGACCGAGGCGAAGGTGTAGTCGTAACCGAGCTTGCGCGCGAGCCAGGCGGCCTGGTTTTCCACGCTGCCGCGGCGCTCGATCACTTCCTGCAACGCAATCACGTCCGGCGCCAGTCGCTTGAGTTCCCTGGCGATATAAGCGCGTCGTGCCGGCCAGTCTTCGCGATCGTGGTGCAGGTTGAGCGTGACCAGGGTCATTTCGCGCGACGCTGTGGCGGATGACTGCACGGCGTTCGCTACTTGCTCACGATTGCCGCGCTGCACGGAGGGAACGCCCTGCCCGGCCTGAACGCCTGTGGAGAACAGCAGCAGTGCAACCAACATGAGCAGCCCTTCGGAACCTCGCCGTGCTGGCGCTGCCCGGGACGGCCGCCACGCCTGCCTCATTGCGTGGCGCGCTCGGCCCGCCGCACCGCGCTGGGCACATCGATTTGCACGTTGGCCGGCAGTTGCTGGATGCGCAGTTCGCTGTTTTGCCATTCAGCCGATTCGCCGTTGATCGTGGCCTTGCCCGGGGTGCCCTGATACGGCCACGGCAGCACCACACCGCCCGGCGGCAGGATCAGCCCGGGCTGCAGCTGCAACACCAATTGCTTGTCGGTGCGTTGCAAGGTGTAGTTGAGGCGCCCGTACGGTGTACGCAGTTCGGCGATACCGATTCCCTTGCCTTCGAACCAGCGCGTCGGCGTGCCGGCCGCGATGACCAGGCTGGCATCGGATTCGCGGCCGTAGGCGAACATGTCCAGCACCGAGCGTACGAAGTCCGAGGCGACCCAGGCATGCGGCAGGTCGCCGACGAAGAACGGCGTGCGTGGCGTGCGCGAGACCACTTCGGCCCACTGGTTCCAGGGTTGTGGAGCGCGGTCCTTGAAGAAGAACGCGGTCGCGTCCCAGGCGCGGTCGCGCCAGCCCAGGCGCACGAATGCGGCCACGTTGCGCCACTCGTAGGGCGTGTAGTCCTTCCATTCGCGCTTGCCGTCGCGACGGTCGGAGAATTCCTTCCAGTAACGCTCGAAGGTCTTGGTCAGCAGATCCTGCGGCAGGCGTTGCTGCTCGCCGCCTGGCGTCAACGCAATGGTGGTCGAGGTCGCATCGAAGTCGCCCAGCTCCGCCGAGCCCGGCAGGAAATCCAGGTTGTGCTGACGCACGGCCGCGCCCAGCGATGCCACCAGATCGCCACTGAATTCATCGCGTGCGGCGCTGAAGCGTGCCGCTTCCTCTGGCTTGTCCAGCGCCCCGGCCAGCATCGCCGCGTCCTTGTAACCGCGCAGTGCCCAGAAATTATCCCAGTACGAATGCACCGGCTTGGCCGAATAGCCTTCGTGGCTGATCGACACCGGCATCATTCCGTAGAAAGCCGGGTTGCGCATGAAGTTTTCTTCGGTACGCTCGCTGGCGCGCAGCGTTTCCATGTAGTCGTAGGCGCCTGTGACATGCGGCCACATCTTTTCCAGGAAGGCCTTGTCGCCGGTATAGCGGTAGTACTCGGCGATGTTGTAGATCAGCTCGCCGTGGCTGTCGTTCTCCGGCACCGGGTCGCTGCCGCGGTCGTCCACGCAGCACGGCACCATGCCATCGGCAAACTGGTATGGCGCGAACCAATCCACGTAGTCGCGCACCACGTCTTCGCGACCCAGCCGCAACAGTCCTTCGGAAATCATTGCGCCGTCACGGATCCAGCTGCGCGAATACGAGCGTGTGCCCGGCTGCAGGCGTGGACCGATGCGTGAGATCAGCATATGCGCCAGCGCGGTGCGCAAGGTATCGACCACCGGCTTGCCTTCGGCCGGCACGCTGATGCGCACCCGATCGAGCTTGCTGCGCCATTGCTGCGCCACCTGCTGCTGCGCCTTGTCGGCATCGAAGCCAGCCGGCAGCTGCGCGGCGCCGGTTTGCGGAATGACCAAGGCCACTTCGCGGCGTTGGCCGGGCTCCAGCTTCCAGCGATACAGCAGTACACCCGATGCTAGGCCGGTTTCGTCCTTGACCTGGGCCACCGTCGGCGGCGTGGCCGCGGTGAGATGGCTGACGTCCATGCCGCTGTCGAAGGCGCTTGCAAAGCCGGCATCCGGCCGCTGTGCAGCGAACACCCGCGGCTTGCCGTTGACGCTGACCTGGCCACCATCCACTGCGAGTTGGTCGATGCGGCTGACGCCACCCAAGGTGTTGAGAAACTGCGCCGGCGGGTTGACCTGGAATGGACGCACGGCCAGCGCCAGGGTGAACTCGCGCGCATCCTTGCCGGTGTTGTGCAGTTGGTAACGCGCGACCAGTTGCGCCTGATCGGGGGTGCCCTGCACGAAGGCGGTGACGCGCAGATTCATCAGGTCGTGGTGCCAATCCACGCTGGGAATCGGCAGGTAATCGTCCTGCAGGCTTTGCTCGCTGCTGACATCGGACCAGTGCAGCACCTTGCCGCCGGTAACCACGAACGGCTCGATGCTGAAACCGCCCTTGCCCACTTCCACCGCACCGTCCTCGCCGATCAGGCCCTGTTCGGTGCCGCCATCCAGGCCCAGGATGGTCCAGTACGGCTGCTCGCCGGAGAAGCCGCGCGGATAACTGCCACGCGGCAGTTGCGCGGCCAGCGACTTGATGAAGTCGTTGGGCGTTGCGGCGAATGCCAGCGGCTGCAGCTGCACTTCCTTGATGCCGTAGCGCCAGTTGGGGCCGTCCTTGAGATCGAAACGCAGGTAGCGCGCTTCGGTATCGGGAAGCGCCAACCAATCGGTGCCGCCCGCGCCGGCAGTGACCGTGCGCAGGTCGCGCCAGCTCCGTCCGTCGCTGGAGGAGCGCACCACGTATTGCGAGGCCTGCAGACCCGGCACCCACTGCACCACGGCGCCGCCGAATTCGCGCACCTTGCCCAGATCCAGCGTGACCGTCTGTTGCTTGACCGCGCCGCTGAGCCAGAACGTGTCCGGCTTGCCATCGGCCAGGCGCTGTTCCAACGCAGGCGCGGTGTCGGTGATGGCCTTGGCCTGCAACGGCGAGGTGTCTTCGGGCGGCAGCGGCGTGAGCGTGAGCCGGTCGAAGCACACCGTGCCCTTGCCGCCGACCTTGTTGTAGATGGTGAACTCCACATCGGCGCTGCTGCGCAGTTGCTTGTCCTGACCTGGGCCCCAGGCCTTCTCGATGTTGCGCTTGCGGTAGTTGAACGTTGTCCAGTTCTTCGGGAAGTTGAAGCCCGGCCGGTTGACCCACCAGACATTGTCGCCGCTTGCGTCGATCAGCTTGAGCTGCAGGTCGTTGGATGGCGATTCGCCGCGCACCGCGAACGACATCCGGTAATTGTCCGGATAGGTGATCGGCAAATTGCGACGGATGCCGACATAGCCGGACACGCCGTTGAAGTTGTAGTCCAGGCACAGCGCATGCCCGCCCGAGGGCGTGGCCACCGGGCGCAGCGAACCGCTGACCTGGTTGGACACCACCAGGCGCCAGGCACCGATGTCGTTGAAGCCGTCGAGCACGCGCTCCTGCGCCTGCGCCGCGCCCGCAGACGTGACGAAAGCGGCCATGGCACACAGTCGCAGGAACACTGGTTTCACCCCTTCACACTCCCCAGCAGAAGACCTTGGATGTAGTAACGCTGCAGCGCCAGGAACAATAGCAGCACCGGAATCACCGTCACCACTGCGCCAGCCATCATCAATTCCACATCCATGATGTGCTCGCGCGACAGCGCGGCCAGCGCCACCGGCAAGGTGTACTGCTCCTGGTCGGTCAGCACGATCAACGGCCACATGAAGTCGTTCCACGAACCCATGAAGGTGAAGATGGTCAAGGTGACCAGCACCGGCTTGAGCATCGGCAACACGATCTGGAAGAAGATGCGCATCTCGCTGGCACCGTCGATACGCGCGGCCTCGATCAATTCATCCGGAATGCTGCGCGCGTACTGACGCACCAGGAAGATGCCGAACACCGTGGCCAGCGCCGGCACCACCACCCCGCCGATGTTGTTGACCAGGTGCAACTGCTTCATCAGCAGGAACAGCGGCAGCATCGCCACCTGCGCCGGGATCACCAGCGCGGCCATCAGGATCTTGAAGATGCGCTCGCGGCCGACGAACTGCAGCTTGGCGAACGCATAACCGGCCATGGTGTTGACCAGTAGCGAGCCGAGCGTGATCAGCCCGGACACCAGCAAGCTGTTGGCGAAGTTGCGCGCCATGCCGGTGCGCGCGAACAGCTCGTGGTAGTTGGCGGTGGTGAACGCCGACGGCAGCATCGGTGGCGGAAACCGGCTGGCCTCGCCAGTGGGCATGAACGACACCGACAGCATCCATAGCAGCGGTGCCAGGCTGATCACCGCCAGCGCCAGCAAGCCGCCGTTGATCAGCACGGCATTCCAGCGCGATTCGCCGACATCACGACTCATATCAGGTCCTTCTTGCGGCCAAAGCGCAGCATCACGGTGGTCACCGCCAGAATGATGAGGAACAACAGGAACGCCACCGCCGACGCGCGGCCGAGGTTCCACCACTTGAAGCCTTCTTCGAACATGAAATACAGCACGCTGACGGTGCTTTGCAGCGGGTCGCCGCGGGTCATCACGTAGGGTTCGGCGAACAGCTGGAAGTAGCCGGAAATAGTGATCACGCCCACGACCATCAGCACCGGGCCGAGCATCGGCAAGGTGATGTGCAGGAACTGCTTCCAGCGCGACGCGCCATCGATGCGCGCGGCCTCGTACAAGTCCTGCGGGATCGCCTGCAGCCCGGCCAGGAAGATCACCATGTTGTAGCCGAAGTTCTTCCACACCGCGAACAGCATGATGGTGGGCATCGCCCAGCGCGGGTCGCCCAGCCAGTCGATCGGGGCGATGCCCAGATGGCTCAGGCCGAAGTTCACCAGGCCGTACTTGATATGGAACAGGTAGCGCCAGATTACCGCCACCGCTACCAGCGTGGTCACCACTGGCGCGAACAAGGCGGTGCGGAACAGCGCCTTGAAGCGCGAGGCCTTGGCGTTGAGCAGCAGGGCCGCGCCCAGCGACACACCGATCGACATCGGCACGCCCAGCAGCACGAAGTAGGTGGTGTTCCACAACGACTTCCAGAACAGCGGCGTCTGCAGCAGGTCGATGTAGTTGCCCAGGCCGACGAAGCGCAGATGGCTGCTGTCGGCCAGTGCGTACAGGTCGAAGTCGGTCACACTGAGCACCAGCGCGGCGAACACCGGCACGCCGAAGAACATGCCCAGCACCATGATCGACGGCGCGGCAAAGACCCAGCCGGCGACGGAATTGCGCTTCATCATCGTGCGGCTCCCTGATCCGCTGCGGCAGCTGGCGCGGTGGTGCCTGCTGCCGCTGGCTTCACTGCCGGCGGAGCGGTGTCACCGGCCGGGCCGACATGCCCGCCCTCCTGCTCGAAGATCCAGCGGCGCTTGGCCAAGATTTCGTCCACGCGTTGATCCAGTTCCTGCACGGCGGCTTCGTGCGATTGCCCGCCGCGCACCACGCGCTCGGTGACCAGACGCATTTCCTGCACGATGCGCTCCCACTCCAGCACCTTGGGCGTGGCCTTGACCCGCTCCAGCTGGTCGCCGAAGGCATGCGCCAGTTCGTCGTTGGCCAGCGAAGGCAGCTTCCAGGTACTGCGACGCGGCGGCAGGTCGCCGATGATGGCGTGGAAACGCGCCTGCACCTGCGGCTGCGACAGATATTCGATCAGCTTCCAACTGGCGTCCTTGTGTTGCGAGGACTTGAAGATCACCAGGCTGGAACCGCCGGCGATGCCGGCACCCAAGCCGTTGGGCCCCGGCAACGGCGCGGTGCCCCACTTGCCTTCCATGCCCGGCGGCTGGCGCAGCTTGAACTCGCGCACGTTCCACGGCCCGGACAGATAGAAGGCGTAATAGCCGTTGAAGAATTCGTACCAGACATTGGAGACCTGGGTCTCTGAGACCTTGGGCGCCCAGCCCTGCTGATACATGTTGTCGTAGAAACCCAGCGCCTTGCGGAAACCGGCGCCACGGAAGTTGCCGTAGTTGTCGTGGTCGCGCAGCAGGCGGTCGTCCTGCTGCAGCGCGAACGACAATTGCTGCTCGAATTCGTTGAGCGGCATCAGGATGGCATAGCGGTCGGGGCCGACCTTGCGCTTGATCGCGGCCATCACCTGTTCCATCTCGGCCCAGGTCTTGGGCATTTCGCTATAGCCGGCCTCGCGCAGCAGGTCCTTGCGATAGAACAGCAGCCGCGTGTCCACGTACCACGGCACGCCGTACAGCGTGCCATCGACCAGATTGGTGTCCCACACGCCGGGGAAATAATCGGCCGGGTCGACAACGCTGGAGCGCGCCACGTACGGCTGCATCGGCTCCAGCGTGTCCAGCAGCGCGAACTCCGGCAGCCAGGTGTTGCCGAGCTGGCACACATCCGGCAGGCCATCGGCGGCAAAGGCGGTCAGCAGTTTTTCGTGTGCCGCCGTCATCGGGATGTTCTGCACATCCACGTGGATAGTGGGGTTCTGCTTTTCGAAATCGGCCACCAGCTCGGCGACCACTTCGGCCTCCTTGCCCATCGCCCAGAAGCGCACCGTGGTCTTGCCCGGATCGGAGCGTTCGCATCCCGTCGCACCTGCACACAGGGCGACGGCCAACATCAACAGTTTCAAAAGGCGCACGGATTACTCGGGTTTCTGGCGTTGCGAGGGGTCTTGCTGGGCCTGGGCGGCGGCGGCACGCGATTCGGCCATGCCCAGCGCGCGCGCGGCGGCCTTCTGCTCGTCCTTCTGCGGCGCCGGCTGCGGCTCGCCCTCCGGAGTGAGCCAGCCGCCGGTGAAGCCGGCGCGTTCCAGACCGGCACGGATGTAGGGGTTCTTCTTCATCACGTTCCAGACGAATTCGTTCTGGTAGTTGGCGATCATCGTCAGGATCGGGCCCTGGTCGATGGCGATGTAGTCGCTGGCCACCCAGCCACGGTCCGGCACCATGCGCCCGGTCTTGATCGGGATGTCGTAGTTGAAACTGGGGTTGAACGAATCCAGGAACCCGTAGCTCGAATACAGGAAGTCGCCATAGCGCTTGTGCATCTCTTGGGTGGCAGGAATCACCACTTCCGGGGCGAACACGATCGAGGAGATCGCCGCAGTCGGGGCGATGGTGCCGTCGTCGAAATTCTCGCGCAGACCGGCGCCGCGCGAAGAGTAATGGCGGAACTGGCGCTGCTCGCCGCGGTATTCCTGGCTGGTGTTCTGCGGACCGTCGCTGGCGGTCAGGCCCCAGACGTTTTCGCCGTAGTCCTTCCACTTCATCGGGTTGTCGATGGCGTAGTCGCGCTGCGCCAACGTGGCGCGGCGGCTGTTGAGGAAGTAGTCGATGCCGCGTTCGCGCATGTACTGGTCCTGGATATCGCGGAAGTCGATCCAGACATGGCTGTATTGGTGGCCGAACAGCGGGCCGAACGACAGGTATTCCTGGCCCTGATACACGCCCCAGTCGTTGTTGTAGGTGCGGGTCCAGCTGGTCCAGGCGTCCGGGTCGACGCCATGCGTCGGCGAGCCCAGCGCGAGGATGTATAGCATCATCGCCTCGTTGTAGCCCATCCAGTCGTGGTTGATGAAGCCGCTCTCGGGGAACCAGCCCATCGAGATCAGCGGGGCGCGCTGTTGCAACCAGCGCCAGTCCACGCGCTTGTACAGCGTGTCGGCGATCTGGCGGATCTCCTTTTCGCGCGGGTCGTCGCCGTCGTAGTACGACTGGGTGAACAACACGCCCATCATCAGCAGTGCGGTGTCCACGCTCGACAGTTCAACCCAGCTGTCGTAGCGGTTGCCCTGCTGCATGTCCAGAAAATGGTAGTAGAAGCCCTTGTAGCCGGCCCGGCCGGTCTTCTGCGGACCCATCGGTGCGTCGCGGAAGAATTTCAGCGTGGTCAGGGTGCGGTCGATCGCCTGATTGCGACTGACCCACCCGTTCTCGATGCCGATCGGATAGGCGGTCAACGCGAATCCGACCGACGCAATGCTGGCAAACGGGCGCGACGGAAACCGATCCGGCGACAGGCCGTTGACCTCGTTGGTGGTGTCCCAGAAGAACTGGAATGTGCGGCGTTCGATGTCCGAAAACAGCGGCGGCAGCGGCGGCTTGACCGGTTTGGGCGGCAGTTGCGCCTCAACCAGGATGACTTTGACCGGTGCCTTCTTTTCGGCCACCTTGGGTTCCTCGGCTTGCTTGCACGACGCCAAGACCAGCGCGCCCAGCAAGAGTGGAATCGTCAACCATCGCGACGTGTTGCCCCTGTCCATCCGCCCCCCACGTGTGTAATCGATTACATCTGACACGCCAACCTACCCTATCCAGGCGCCGAGTTCGACCGCCCTGGCGTTGCGGCCAGGGCGGTCGAGCACCTCACCAGTTCAGGCCGAAGGCCAGACGGAAGGTACGCATCGGCGACGCCAGCACACCGGTCGGTGTGCCGTAAGCCGTGTTCAAGTCCTGCAATGTTCCGGTATCGCCGTTGAAGGTGGCGTAATTAACCCAGTTGAACACGTTGAGGATATCCGCACGCACATTGAATTTGACACCACCGCCGGTGTCCCACTCTTTATTGGCGGCAATGCTGAATTCCTTGTAGCCCAGCGTGCCATCCGGCTTGAACTGGATGATCTCGCACTGGTCGTTGCCGGCCAGGCAATTCTGGCCATAGCGCGCGGTCTGGCTGGCCAGCGACAGCTTGCCGGACAGCTTGATCTCATACGGCAGCTCGTAGATGCCGGTGACCACCAGGCGGTTCTTGGGGATGCCGCCGGCCTCGCGCCAGCCATAATCCTGGATGCGTTCGCGGTCCAGCGCATAGTGCTCGCCGAACTGCCGGTTCTCCTTCGCATCGGAATAGGTGTAGGCCACGGTCAGGCCCCAGCCGGATTCTTCGTCGAAGGGCTTTTCCACCTGCAAGGCGAGCTGGTTGTTGCGGGTTTCCACGCCATTGGTGCCCAGCACGATGGCGCTATAGCCATTCGGGCCGTCGGTCGGCACGCCGGAGGTGGTGCCCGGCTGGAAGAACGACCCGTCCGGCAGGCGGTTGCCGCGCACGAAGGCGAAACCGTCATGGCTTTCGATGCGGCTCAGGGTGACATCGGTGAACCAGTCCTGGCCCCACAACGGCACCATGTTGCGCATGCCGATGCTGAATTGATCGGAGTACGGGGTCTTGAGGTTGTTGTCGATCAGATAGACCTCACGTCCGCCACCGCCGGTGCTGTTGGCCGTGAGTGTGTTCAAGCCATCTTGACTGTTGTACGCCGGATTCCAGGCCGTGCACGGGTCGCCCAGGCAAGCGGGGTTGTTGGCGCTGGTGAAGTAGTAGCTATACGACTTGAAGGAGTTGTTGAGCTGCTCCAGTGCCAGGTAATCGAAGATGTTGCGGTCGTAGGCACGACCGGCGCCACCATAGATCACGTGGGCCTGATCGCCGAACAGGTCGTAGGACGCACCCAGGCGCGGCTGCCAGGCATTCTTGAATGCCTTGCGGTTGTTGCCGGTGCTGATGAAGTCGTTGATGTTGTAGTTGGCGTTGCGCAGGTTCGGCCAGTTCTGCAGCGCGCTGGCGACATCCGAGGGGGTCACGAAATCCAGGAATGCCGGGGTTTGCTCGTAGTCGTAGCGCACGCCCAGGTTCAAGGTCCAGTGCTCGTTGACCTCCCAGTCGTCCTGCAGGTAGATGCCGTACTGCTTGTTCTTGGACACCACCGAACCGCCACCTTCCACCAGCGGCGCACCGAAGCGCACGCGGTACGGCGTTTGCACGTCGGTGAGGATGTTGTAGTAGTACTGCGGGTTGGCCGGATTGAACTGGGTCGAATCCAGGTCGATGCTCTTGAACTTCACGCCCATCTTGACGGTGTGCGCGCCGTGCCATTCCAGGCTGTTCAAGGTCAGGTCGTCCTGGAAGGTCCAGCCCTTCTGCCCCTTGCGCTGGAAGCTGCTGCCGGCGCCCGCCGCCAGGATGTCGGTCTCGTTGCCGCGCACCGGCGCGTAGCTGAGGATGTAGCCATTGCCGTTGTTGATCGGCGCCTGGTTCCAGAACGCGCTTTCGTAGCTCAGGTTGGCTTCGTTGAGGAAGTTGGCCCCGCTGTACTGCCAGCGCAGGTTGGCGCGCTTTTCTTCCTGGCCGTTGATGCTGCCGTGCTCGTAGGTCGAGGTGCGGCCGACGTCGTTGAGCTCGTCTTCCTTGCGGTACTTGCCGGTCAGCTCGAACAGGTTGTTCTCGCCGATGGTCCAGTCGATCTTGCCGAAGTACAGGTCTTCCTTGAACGGCGTACTCGAGGTCACCACCAGCGGCTGCAGCTGGGCCGGCAACTGGTCGACGCGGTCCGAATAGATCGAGCCGGGAATCACCACGTTCGGGGTGGTGTATTCCTTGGCTTCATAGGCGATGAAGAAATGCGCCTTGTCCTTGAGGATCGGGCCGCTGAAGGTGGCGCCGTACTGGGTTTCTTCGAAGTCGTCGCGCACGCCGGCCTTCTTCTCCAGCGGGCTTTCCTCGCGCCAGCTGTCGTTGCTGGTGTCCCAGAAGAAGCTGCCGTGGAAGTCGTTGGTGCCGGACTTGGACGAGGCCACGATGGCCGCGCCGCTGACCTGGTCGAACTCGGCCTTGTAATTGGAGGTGATGACCTTGTATTCGCCGATCGCCGACTGCGGGAACGGGTTGCCGCGGCTGGAATCCTGGCCGCTCACGCCGCCGGTGAGCACGTAGTTCTTCTGGCTCACACCGTCGATGTAGACATTGGTGCCTTCGGCCGAGGTGGCGCCGGTGCGCACCTTGGTGGTGCCGTTGGCATCGCGGGTGAACTGCACGTTGGGCACGGTGTCGGCCAGCTCCAGGAAGTTGCGCGTGGCGCGCGGCAGGTTCTGGATCTGCACGTTGGAAATGTAGGTGGCGTTCTCGGAGGTGCGCGTCTCCACCAGCACCGGCGGCGCCTTCACCTGCACCGCGTCCAGCGTGGTGGCGTTACCACCGGCGGCCGTGGCCGGCTCGCCGCCGACGCCCAGGTTCAAGGTCGCGGTCTGGCCGACCTGCACGGTGACGTTCTGCGAACTGGTCTGGCCATTGGCGGTGACATCGATGCGGTAGGAACCCGGCGGCAGGCCGCCCACCGAATAGCCGCCATTGCTGACCTGCACGGTGCGGGTCAGGCCGGTGGCCAGATTGGTGGCGGTGACCTGCGCCTGGGCGGCAGGTGCGGCATCGACGGTGACCTGCCCGCGGATGGTCGCAGCGGTGCTCTGTGCGAAGGCCGGAGCGGCGCCGAGCAGCAGGCAGCTGGCAAGCGCGCAGCTGAGCAGCTTGCGCGCCGGACGGGCGGAATGGGGGTGGTGGTGGCGCATGGTCGTCCCTCCAGGGATCGGTACAGATTGTTGTTGTGGCAGTGCAGTGGTGCAGGAACAGCCGCTGCGGGGACAGCGGGAGCGGACAGGACGTCCGCGAAAAGGTCGGCCCGGAAACGCGTGGCCGGAAAGGTCAGTGAGCCGATTGGCCGGTACCGCAGGAGGCACGGATCACCAGCTCGGGCGTCAGCAACTGGCGGATGCCGTCGTCGCGGTCAGGCGTTTCGACCAGGCGCATCAGCCGGGTCATCGCCTGCTCGCCCAGCCGGGCGATGCTCACCCGCATGGTGGTCAGCGCGGGATGGACAAAGCGGGCCAGCGGAATGTCGTCAAAACCCGCCAGCGCCACGTCGCCAGGCACCGACACATCAGCCTGGGCGAACGCGTACAGGCAGCCCAGCGCGGTCATGTCGTTGGCGGCGAACACCGCATCCGGCAACGCGCCGGCCGCCAGCATCGCCAGCCCGGCGCGGTGGCCGGAGGCTTCGTCGAAGTCGCCCGGGTATTCCACGCCCTGCGCCTGCGCACCGAACGCAGCAAGCGCATCGCGGAAGCCGCGCAGGCGTTCGCGCGCATCGAAATTCAGCGCCGGGCCACCGATGAAGGCGATGCGGCGGTGCCCGGCCCGCAACAGGTGCTCGGTCATGGCCATGGCACCGGCGTGGTCGTCGATGCTCAGCACCGGATAGTCGGCACCGGGCAGGTGCGCATTGATCAACACCGTCGGCAACGACTGCGGCAGGTTGTCGGTGAGGAACCCCGGCTGCTCGGCGTAGGGCGAGAGCACCAGCAGGCCATCGACGCGCCCGCGCATCGAGCGCAGCGCCCTGCCCTGGGCTTCCGGATCGCCGTGGTAGCTGGACACCAACAGGTGCTGGCCGGCCGCGCGCGCTGCGCCGTCGATGCCACGGATCAATTCGGAAAAGAATTCGCCATACAAGTCCGGCAGCACCACGCCCAGGGTCTGCGAGCGCCGGCTGCTCAGGCTGCGCGCGGCCGCATGCGGGCTGTAGCGCAGCCGCTCGGCCACCTCCAGCACCTGCTGGCGCACCGGTCCGGCAACGTTGTCGTGCCCGTTGAGCGCACGCGACACCGTTGCGACGGAGACCTGCGCTTCCCGAGCGACATCTTTGATGGTGACCGCACCCTTGGCCATTCGTGTCGCCCTCCGCGACCGACTTCCCAAAACTGGCGCGGACTGTAAGCGTTTTCATACAGAGGCGTAAACCCCTATCTTCACATGCGTGAAAACGCTTACAGATCAATCAGCTGCGGGTGAGGAGCACGTGAAGCAACGTGCTGCGTCGCAACAAATATGCACCCATGCGTCCACATGCGAAGCAGGATGCAGGTCACGATTTGCTGGTCAATCCAGTCTTGCCAGGACCGCACGGACCGGCGCCTGCACCGGCACTCCCGCGGCCTTGCCGGCTGCGCCCCGACGCTCGCTGCCGTGAAGGCAATCGCCGCTGAGCACCAGCGGTTCTGATCACAGCAGACGGCCCGGTCCGACCGCCGGCGTTCCCCGCGACGTTCAGCCAACCTCGCCCGGCGCGAAGGCCTCGATCGACAAGGCGTGGATATCGGTCTGCATCATCTCGCCCACCGCGGCGTACACCGCGCGATGCCGTGCCAGTGGCGGCTTGCCGACAAATGCGGCGCTGACCACGCGCACATTGAAGTGCCCGCGCCCGTCGCGCGCACCGGCATGGCCGGCATGCCGCGCGCTGTCGTCGACGACGTCCAGTTCGGTGGGCGCCAGTGCCGCCTGCAACGCTGCGCGGATCTGCTCGACCCGGCTCATGGCAATACCCGGCGGAATGGGCGGACCTCGGTGCGCGTGTACACGCCCGCTTCCACATAGGGGTCGGCATCGGCCCAGGCGCGCGCATCCTCCAGGGCGTCGAAGTCGGCAATCACGACGCTGCCGGTGAAACCGGCCGGACCTGGATCTTCGGCGTCGATGGCCGGACACGGGCCCGCCACCAGCAACCGCCCAGCAGCCGCAAGCGCCTGCAGACGCGCCAGATGCGCCGGCCGCGCCTGCTGCCGTGCCGCCACTGCGTCGGCCCGGTCATATCCCTCGATTACGTACCACACACGCCACCTCGCCCAAGACTGGAAGATCACCGCACCGATTCTAGCCGCGTCGGCGCTGGACACCGCCCCCGCGCACGCATTACCCTTGGCACCACTGCACACGCAACCGGACGCAGCGGCCCGTCGGCCCAGGCGCAGCGCTCTTCCCGACGACCGATTCGCTGCCCACCGCCGGTCCGCGTAGACGACCTCCTCGCTGTTCCGTCGCCGCATGCCACGCGGCGGACGTTGTATGTGGATTTGTGGGATCGTGCCGGCACAGGCACGACATTGATCGCAATAACTCAAGGCAAAGCCCTGCAGGCGCGGCTTAAGACCGCCGCCGGCGACCGCAAGACCGATGTCGACCTGATGAATTCCGAACTCGCGCACGTCGCGACTCCGCCAGCCACGAGCGCGCCGCCACAGCAGCAGGAAATGCCGCTGGCGGTGGTGCATGGGCAACCGGTGCTGCAGATTCCGCAGGATCTGTATATCCCGCCGGATGCGCTGGAAGTCATCCTGGATGCCTTCGAAGGCCCGCTGGACCTGCTGCTGTATCTGATCCGCCGCCAGAACCTGGACATCCTGGACATCCCCGTCGCCGAGATCACCCGGCAATATGTGGACTACATCAATGTGATGCAGGAGCTGCGCTTCGAACTGGCAGCCGAATATCTGGTAATGGCGGCAATCCTGGCCGAGATCAAATCGCGCATGCTGTTGCCGCGCCCTCCCAGCCAGGATGGCGAAGAAGAAGATCCGCGCGCCGAGCTGGTACGCCGCCTGCAGGAATACGAACGCTTCAAGCAGGCCGCCGAGGATCTGGACACCCTGCCCCGCATGGGCCGCGACAGCGCGCCGGTGCAGGCGCATCTGCCCGAGCGCGCAGCGGTGAAGCTGCCGCCGCCGGTGGAGCTGAAAGAAATGCTGATGGCGCTGTACGACGTGCTCAAACGCGCCGAGCTGTTCACCGGCCATGCGATCAAGCGCGAGGCGCTGAGTGTGCGCCAGCGCATGGGCGATGTGCTCAGCCGCCTGGACGATGGCAAGTTCTACCGTTTCGAATCGCTGTTCACTGCCCAAGAAGGCAAGCTCGGCGTGCTGGTCACCTTCCTGGCGCTGCTCGAACTGGCCAAGGAGCAGTTGCTGGACATCGTGCAGGAAGCGCCGCTGGCGCCGATCTACGTGAAGTCGCTGGCGTTGGGCAATACCAATGCGCCGTTGCAATTCTCCAGCGAATTCGACGATAGCGATGCCGCCAACGAACCTATCTGAAGCCGATCACCGAATGGATCAAGCGCTGATCACCCGCATTATCGAAGCCGCCCTGTTGGCGAGCAGCCAGCCGCTGACGCTGGCGCAACTGCAGGGCCTGTTTCCGGAAGAAGAGCCGGCACCGCCCGGCAGCGTGGAGCGCGCGCTGGAACTGCTGCGCGAGGCCTGCGCCGAGCGCGGCGTGGAACTGGTCGAAGTGGCCTCCGGCTTCCGCTTCCAGGTCAAGGCCGATGTGCATGGCTGGGTCGCCCGGCTGTGGACCGAGCGCCGCACCAAGTACACCCGCGCCACGCTGGAGACCCTGGCGCTGATCGCCTACCGCCAGCCGATCACCCGCGGCGAGATCGAGCAGGTCCGCGGCGTGGCCGTCAGCAGCAACATCATCCAGGCGCTGGAAGAGCGCGAATGGATCCGCGTGGTGGGCCACCGCGACGTGCCCGGCAAGCCGGCCCTGTTCGGCACCACCAAGGGCTTTCTGGATTACTTCGGGCTCAAGCGATTGGACGAGCTGCCGCCATTGTCTGAGTTGAAGGACATCGCCGAGCTGGAACCGCAGCTGCCGCTGGACCGCGACGGGCAACTGGATGGCGCCGTGCCCGCGGCGGCAGCGATGGACGCGGCGCAGGATCAGGCCGATGCAGATCAGGCTGACGCCGAGGGCGGCGATACGGGTGCTGACGATGCGGATGCTGGCGGTACCGACGCGGATGTGGAAGCTGGCGCTGCGGCTGACGACAGCGGCACCGGCGCTTTGCAAGATAGTTTGGAAATGGACGAGGCCGACGCCGAGCGCGATACCGAAATTGAAAGTGACGCCGACGCCGACCAGCATGCACAGCAATCGCCTGACGATGCCGCAGTCGACCAGCAACACCACGGTCTCGATGAGGCGATCGACACCGAAGCGGTCGACGCAGTAAACGACCAGACACCGCAACACCCCGAGCATGGCTCGGCGCACGAGAAGAACACGCAGGACCCAGACGACGCCCGTGAGGGCGACCCCGACACCGCGCCGGGAACGCGCGCGGATGCAGTGAACGAAGACGAAGACAACGCCGTCGCGACGACGACCGTGGCTGTTGACGAAGCCGATTCCGACCCAGAGGCCGACCCGCAACGCGGCGGCCGGAGCCAGACACATGAGTGACACCCCCCGCAAGCTGTCGTTGAACAAGCTTTCTCTCAAGCGCGACAGCGCGCCCGAAGCGCCCAAGCTGGAAGAGCGCCTGCACAAGGTGCTGGCCCAGGCCGGCCTGGGTTCGCGCCGCGCGCTGGAACAGCGCATCGCCGACGGCCTGATCAAGGTCAATGGCGCCGTCGCGCAGACCGGCATGTCGGTGCGCAGCGGCGACAAGATCGAGTTGGACGGCCGCAGCTTCGTGGCCAGCGCGCTGACCGAGCCCTCGCGCGTGCTGATCTACAACAAGCCCGAAGGCGAAGTGACCACGCGCGAAGATCCCGAAGGCCGCCCGACCGTGTTCGAGTCGCTTCCGGTTTTGAAGGGCTCGCGCTGGATCGCCATTGGCCGCCTGGACATCAACACCACCGGCCTGCTGCTGCTCACCACCGACGGTGAGCTGGCCAACGCGATGATGCACCCCTCCTACGAGGTCGAGCGCGAATACGTGGTGCGCGTGCGTGCGCCGGAAGGCGAAGAAAAAGTCTCCGATGCCATCATCGAGCGCCTGTCGCGCGGCGTGCTGCTGGAAGACGGTGGCGCCAAATTCGACGAGATCGAACGCATCGGCGGTACCGACTCGCACGACTGGTTCCGCGTGGTCGTCAAGGAAGGCCGCAACCGCGAAGTGCGCCGTCTGTGGGAATCGCAGGGTTGCCAGGTCAGCCGCCTCAAGCGCAGCCGCTACGGCAAGATTTCGCTGCCGCGCGAATTGCTGCGTGGGCACTCGGTGGAAGTGGCGCAGGACAAGGTCGACGCCTTGCGCGCCGAACTGAAACTGGAAGAAGGCGCGCCGTCGGCACTGACGCTGCAGCCGGTGATCGGCCAGCGCCGCGCCGCCAAGTCGACCGTGCACGTCTCACGCGATGGCCGCAGCAATGCCTACGTCAACGGCCAGACCTCTGGCGCAGATGAAGGCCGCGAACTGCGGCGTTTCGACAACTTGCGCGAAGATCGCGGTCGCGGCGGTCGCGGCAAGCCCGGCGGTTTCAGGGGCGGCCTGACAGTCAGCGGCGAAGCGGCCGCCAAGCAATCGCAGCAGCGCCCGTTCAAGCAGCGCGGCCCGGCCAAGGGCGACCGCGGCGCGTTGCCAGACGGCAACCCGGCCGCGTTCCGCAGCTGGTATGTGCCCGATGGCGTGAGCACCGGCCCGAGCGGCCACCGCAATGCCGGCCCGAGCGGCCCGGGCACCGGTCAGGCACGCCCGTATGCCAAGAAAGGACCGGGTGGTGCGCGACCGGGCGCTGGCGGTCCAGGCGGCGCCCGCCCGGGTGGTCCGGGACGCGGCGCTGGCGGCGGACAGGGTCAGTCGCAAGGCCAGGGGCAACGCAAGCACCCGTATGGCCACCCGGGCAACGCACCGAGCTTCCCCTCCGATCACGCCAACCCGGGCTTCAGCCCGTACGGTGCCGCACGCCCTGCTGGTCGCCCGAGCGGTGGGCGACCGGGTCCGGGTGGTAATCGCGGCCCCGCGTCTGCCAACCGTGGCCCCGGCGGTCCCGGTGGCGGCGCTCGCGGCCCGGGTGGCGCACCGCGTGGCCCCGGCGGTCGTCCGCCGGGCGGCGGCAATCGTCGTCCTCCCGGCGGTAATCGCGGTCGTTGAGCGTCAACCGATCCGCGCAATAAAAAACGGCCCTGCAAAGGGCCGTTTTTATGTGGCGGACGGTATAGGACATCGACTGAAGCAGAGAAGCTGCCGCGTATCCGGTCGTACAGTCGTTTAACGAAAGCCATTCCCTTGCAGCGCCATCGCGATGCAGACACCGCACCGACCGGTTGAATGAGCGCGATCCCGATGCTGCGACCTGGATCGGCAACACGACTGCGCGGCCTTCGGGTGGGCGCGACCGTTGCTCGACATCGACACCTGCCACCCGTGCGCTCCGGTGTCGGGCGCGCAGCGCACGCCCATCCGGGGACAGCTCGCTCAGCGTGTTACCGCTCTTACTTGCGACGCTCGATCACGAAGTTACCCACGTTGACACCCAGGTCCACGCCCTCGCCTGTGCCTGCCAGCGCAAGCGAGATATCGCCCTTGGTGACGACCTGTGCGGTGCTGGACTTCACGACGCCCGCGTGCGCTTCGGCGGCGGCATACGTGCCGAACAGGTCGTTGAGGCTATAGGCACCGCTGAAGGTGCCGCGGCCGCCGACGATCTTGGATTTACCGACCGTCAGGCCACCGCCTTTGCTGGAGATCTTGACCGGAATGACCGCACCGTTATCGCACTTGATGGTGCCGGTACCGCTGGCGGTCTTGTAGAACACCGACCAGCCGGACAAGTTGAACGACAGCTGGCAATCGATGTTGCCGGCGGCCTGCGCCTGCGGAGCCAGCGTGGCGGCGCCAAGCAGCGCGATGAGCGAAAGTGACTTGATCATGTGAGCAGTGCCAGTGGTGGACGTGGCGCGAGACTAGCAGCGCCGATGTGGCAGCCGCGACAAGATTCCAGCGCGGCGCAGGCGTTTGTTCAGCGGGGTCTTAGCTAAGTCCGACAGGGCGACAGAGCTGCCGCCTGCGGCCGCGACATGGGATGATTGCCGCATGCCACGCACCGTCTACAGCCTGCTCGCCAGCGCACTGCTGCTGCCCGCCCTCGCCCACTGCGGCGAGGCGATTCCCACCCAGGGTTACACCGTCGTCAAGACCTATCCGCACGACACCGCCGCCTTTACCGAAGGCCTGTTCTATCTGGACGGGCATCTCTACGAGAGCACCGGCGAGCTGGGCCAGTCCAGCGTGCGCAAGGTCGACCTGGACAGCGGCAACGTCCTGCAGCAGGTCAATACGCCGCCGCCTTTCTATGGCGAAGGCATCGTGGCCTGGAAAGATCGCCTGATCCAGCTGACCTGGCGCAATCAGCGCGGCTTCGTCTACGACCTGGCCACGCTGGCACCGCGTACCCAATTCACCTATTCCGGCGAGGGCTGGGCGCTGACCAGCGATGATCGCCAGCTCTATATGAGCGACGGAACCGCCAACATCCGCCGGCTGGATCCGCAGAGCCTGAAACAGATCGGCAGCATTAAGGTCACCGCCCGCGGCAAGCCGCTGGACAACCTCAACGAGCTGGAATGGGTCAAGGGCCAGTTGCTGGCCAACGTGTGGCTGACCACCCGCATCGCACGCATCGACCCCGCCAACGGCAAGGTCATCGCCTGGATCGACCTCAAGGCACTTGTGCCAGACCCGGACACCTTGACCGACCCCACCAACGATGTCCTTAACGGCATCGCCTACGACGCCGCGCACGATCGCTTGTTCGTCACCGGAAAGCGCTGGCCGAAGATCTACGAGATCAAGCTGGCTCAGTAGCCGGGATTGGGGATTGGGGATTGGCGATAGCGGCCGGGCTTGCAACTGCCCGGCAGCAGCTTGTGCCGATCCCGGATCGCTAATCCTCAATCTCGAACCGATCTGCATCCAACATCGCGGGAAAACGGGCGCGGTGCTCGGCCAGCGCAGTTGCGCTGATGGTGGTGGTGACCACCTGCTCGCGTTCGCGGATTTCCACCTGCGGCTGACCGAGGAAATCGATCACCGCGCTGTCTCCGGCGTAATGCAGTTGGTTGCCATCGATGCCAATCCGGTTGACCGCCGCCACGAAGCACAGGTTTTCGATCGCGCGTGCGCGCAGCAACGTCTTCCACGCGTAGGCGCGGGCGGACGGCCAGTTGGCGACGAACACTTGCAGATCAAAATCCATCTGCCCCGGGCGTTCGACATCGAAGCGGTTGCGGCAGAACACCGGAAACCGCAGGTCGTAGCAGACCTGCGGATTGATCCGCCAACCCTTCCATTCCACCGTCAGCCGCTCGCGCCCGGCCGCATAACGCAGATGCTCGTTGCCGAAGCGAAACAGGTGGCGCTTGTCGTAGTACTGCAACGCCCCATCGGGCGTGGCCCAGAGCAGCCGGTTGAACACACCGGCATCAGTGCGCAACTGCACGCTGCCGGTCACCGCTGCACCCAGGCGTGCGGCTTGAGCACGCACCCACGCCACGGTCGGCCCGTCCATCCCTTCGGCCTTGTCGATGGCGTCGTTGGAGAACCCGCTGGTGAAGGTTTCCGGCAGGATCACCAGATCGGTCTGCCCGGCCAGCGGCTCCAGCAGCGCAGCGTAATAGTCGCGGTTACCGGCCGGGTCATGCCAGCGGGTGTCGCCTTGGATCAGGGAGATGCGCAGGTCATGCATGGTGAGACTCGGGAAAGGAGAATCGGGAATAGGGAATCGGACAGCGGTTTAATGAGGGCGTTATGTCATCGAGCCAGTGCGAATTCAGATCAAAAAGCGGCCGACCGCTCTTACGATTCCCGAATCCCGAATCCCGATTCCCGGCTCGTCAGAGCCTACGCAAGCGCTCGATCGCCGCATCCAGCGTCGCATCGTTCTTGGCAAAGCACAGCCGCGCCAGGCGCTGCCCTGCAGGCGCGTTCTGGTAGAACGGCGACAATGGGATCGCGGCCACGCCCTTCTCGATCGTCAGCCACTTCACGAATTCGGTATCGGGCAGATCGCTGATGGCTGAGTAGTCCACCAGCTGGAAGTAGCCGCCGGGCACAGGCAACGGCTTCAAGCGCGTGGCCAGCAGCCGTTCGCGGAAGCGGTCGCGCTTGGCTTGGTAGAACGCGCCCAGTTGCTCGTCGTGTTCGGGCTCGTCGCGGATCATTGCAGCGAAGGCGTGCTGGGCCGGACCGAAACTGGTGAAGGTGTTGTACTGGTGCACCTTGCGGAATTCGGCCGTGAGCGCCGGCGGTGCGATGGCGTAGCCGATCTTCCAGCCGGTGCAATGGTAGGTCTTGCCGAAGCTGGAAATCACCAATGCGCGCTCGCGCAGTTCCGGCCAGCGCAGCACCGATTCGTGCCGGCGGCCATCGAACACGATGTGTTCGTAGACCTCATCGGACAGCAAAAAGATGTCGGTGCCGCGCAACAGCTCGGTCAGCGTCTGCATGTCCTCGGCCGACAGCATCGCGCCGGACGGGTTGTGCGGCGAGTTGATCATCAACAGGCGCGTCTTGGGGGTGATCGCGGCGCGTAGCGCAGCCCAGTCGACCGCAAAGGTCTGCGGGTGCAGCGCCACATGCACGGCGCGTGCGCCGGCCAGATCGATCGCCGGCTCGTAGCAGTCGTAGGCCGGGTCCAGCACGATGACCTCTTCGCCGGCGCGCACCACCGCGTGGATGGCGTTGAAGATCGCCTCGGTGGCACCGCTGGTGACGGTGATCTCGGTGTCGGCATCGACCTGCGCGCCATAGCAGCGCTGTGCCTTGCCGGCGATGGCCTGGCGCAACGCGGCCACGCCGGTCATCGGTGGATACTGGTTGTGGCCGGCCGCCATGGCCTTGCTCAGTTCGTCGACCAGCCGCTGCGGAACCGCGAAATCGGGAAAGCCCTGGCCCAGATTGACCGCGCCGTGCTCGGCCGCCAGCTGCGACATGACGGTGAAGATGGTGGTGCCCACCTTGGGCAGCTTGGTCGTGAGGGGCATGGTGCCTGTCCGGACAAGAAACGGGGGACCGCGAGTGTACGCAAAGCCGCCAGCCGGTTGCGCCCGGACGCTGCAAAACAGCGTTCCCTGACACATCGCGGCGCCTGCGGCGATGCCGCAGGCGTCCCCGGCATGCCACCATCGTCGCTACAATGCGCGCCCGGTCCGGCGCGTGCCTGCCCCGGCCCTTCCCCATGCCGTCCTGCGACCCGAGCCTGCTGCACCGATGATCGAACCGCTGCACACCGCACCGCCGCTGCTGGCGGCGCACGCCCTGGCCTTCAGTCGCAACGAGGAGCCGGTGTTTGGCCCGCTCGATTTCCATGTCGATGCCGGCGAAGCGTTGCTGGTGCAAGGCGACAACGGCGCCGGCAAGACCACGTTGCTGCGCGTACTGGCTGGCCTGCTGCACGTGGAGCGCGGGCAGATCCAGATCGATGGCAAGACCGCCAAGCGCGGCGACCGCAGCCGCTTCATGGCCTACCTCGGCCACCTGCCCGGCCTGAAGGCCGACCTCAGCACGCTGGAAAACCTGCACTTCCTGTGCGGCCTGCATGGCCGTCGCGCCAAGCAGATGCCCGGCAGCGCGCTGGCGATCGTCGGCCTGGCCGGTTACGAAGATGCGCTGGTGCGGCAATTGTCGGCTGGCCAGCGCAAGCGGCTGGCGCTGGCACGGCTATGGCTGTCGCCGGCACCACTCTGGTTGCTGGATGAGCCGTACGCCAATCTGGATCTGGATGGCATCACCCTGGTTAACCGAATGATCTCCGCGCATCTGCGCGGCGGTGGCGCGGCGCTGGTCACCACGCACGGTGCGTATGCAGCGCCACCGGTGCGCACCCGCATGCTCACGCTGGAGGCTGCGGCATGAGCACGCATTCGCCGCAACCCTCGCTCTGGCAGGCGGCCCGCGCCCTGCTTGCCCGCGACCTGCACCTGCTGTGGCGACGCCGTAGCGATGCATTGCAGCCGGCACTGTTCGCATTGCTGATCGTGGTGTTGTTCGCGTTGGGACTGGGCGGACGCCCGGACCTGCTTGCGCAGGCCGCGCCGGCGGTGCTGTGGCTGTCGGTGTTGCTGGCTGGCCTGCTGTCGCTGGACGCCTTGTTCCGCAGCGATGTGGAAGACGGCTCGATGGAGCAGTGGCTGCTGGCACCGGTGCCGTTGGCCTGGTTGATCGCAGTGCGCGTGCTGCTGCATTGGGCGACCAGTGCGCTGCCGCTGATTGCCGTGACGCCGCTGCTGGGCGAATTGCTGCACCTGCCGCATGACCAATTACCGGTGCTGCTGGCATCGTTGGCGCTGGGAACGCCGCTCCTGAGCCTGCTCGGCGCTGTCGTTGCGGCACTGACGGTGACGATGAAGCGCTCTGGTATTCTCGTGGCGTTGCTGGCGTTGCCGCTGTACGTGCCGGTGCTGGTGTTTGGTGCCGGCAGCGTGGCGGCCAGCGGACAAGGGCAGGATGCGGTGGGTGCGTTGTTGTTGTTGGGCGCCGGACTGGTGATCGGCGTGGTCCTGGCACCGCTGGCTGCGGCGGCCGCGATCCGCATTTCGTTGAGTTGAGCGCTGCACTCGATGCATTGTCGATAGCACGCCCCGCACAACGCGTTGTTGCTGTTTCGAGAGCCAATGCCATTCCAAAGGCTACTGCCATCGCATGAACGTCGTCGTCCGCTGGTTCCACCAACTCGCATCGCCCCCGATCTTCGACCGTTTTACTGCGCGCTGGGCGCCCTGGTGCTACGCGCTGGCCGCGTTGCTGCTGGGTGTGGGCATCTGGCAGGCCTTGTTCGCGGTGCCGGCGGATTACCAGCAAGGCGACAGCTTTCGTATTCTCTACATCCATGTGCCGAGCGCGTGGATGAGCCTGTTCGTGTTCGGGCTGATGGCGCTGTATGCGGCCATCGCGTTGATCTGGCGCATCAAGATCTGCGAGATCCTGGCGATGGCGTGCGCGCCGATCGGCGCTGCGTTTACCGTGATCACCTTGCTGACCGGCAGCATCTGGGGCAAACCGATGTGGGGCGCCTGGTGGGACTGGGACCCGCGCCTGACCACCGAATTGATCCTGCTGTTTCTGTATCTGGGCGTGATCGGCCTGTATCACGCCATCGACGACCGCCGTCAGGCGGCGCGCGCGGCGGCGTTGCTGGCCATCGTCGGGGTGGCGCTGCTGCCGGTGATCCGCTATTCGGTGGTGTGGTGGAATTCGCTGCATCAGGGCCAGAGCATCCGCCTGCTTGGTCCGTCCACCATCGACGCAAGCATGCTGCTGCCGCTGTGGTTGATGGTGATCGGCACCAAGTTCTGGTTTGTCGGGTCGCTGTTGACGCGCGCGCGCGCCGACAACCTGCGCCGCGAGGCGGGCAAGGCCTGGATCGTGCGCGATGCGCAGGAGAGTGCGGCATGAGCTACCTGCCTTACGTCATCGCCGCCTATGCGGTGTTCGTGCTGGTGCTGCTGTGGGATCTGATCGCCGGCCGTTGGCAGGTACGTCGCGCCCTGAAGACCGCCCAGGCGCGCCGTCTGCGCGAGCGCAAGCGCGCGGTGCCCAGCGACGCGGAGTTGATCCGGTGAACCCGCAACGTCGCCGCCGCCTGTGGCTGGTGCTGGCCTTGGTGCTGGCCGGCGGGCTGGCAACCACGCTGGTGGCCATGGCCTTGCAGCGCAACGTGGCCTACCTGTACACGCCCTCGGAAGTGCTGCGTGGCGATGCCGGCGCGCATTCGCGCTTCCGGCTTGGCGGCATGGTCGCAAAAGGCTCGTTCAGACGCGCCTCCGGCGCATTGGAAGCGCAATTCCGCGTCACCGATGGCGATGCGCAATTGCCCGTCAGTTACGACCGCATCCTGCCGGACCTGTTTCGCGAGGGGCAGGCAGTGGTGGCCACCGGCCGCATGCAGAACGGCATCTTCGTCGCCGAAGATGTGCTGGCCAAGCACGACGAAACCTATATGCCGAAGGAAGTTGCCGACAAGATGGGCAGCGCGCATCGCAAGCACGATGTGCCGGCCGCTGCGGGCCAAGCTGGAGAGCTGCATTGATGGCGTGTGTCAGGAGATCGGCATTCCTGCAGACAGGTGGCTTGCGCGGCGGGTGCGTGGCTGACGATGTCGCCGTGCGTTGGCAAGCAGGTGCAACCGCTGCAGTAATGCGGACTCTGCAATGCACCTGCCGTCGTGGCACGGACCCACGCTCGACAACGCGCCGACCCGATGCTTCCTGAACTCGGGACGTTCCTGCTGGTGCTGGCCCTGCTGGTGGCGCTGGTGCAGGCCGTGGTGCCGCTGGCAGGCGCACAACGCGGACGCAGCAGCTGGATGGCCGTGGCGCGGCCGGCAGCGCTGGTGCAGCTGGCACTGATCGCATCGGCCTTTGCCGTGTTGACGCACGCCTTCTTGGTGCAGGATTTTTCGGTGCGCTACGTCGCCGAGAATTCCAACAGCCTGCTGCCGGTGATGTACCGCTATTCGGCGGTGTGGGGCGCGCACGAAGGCTCGCTGCTGCTGTGGACGCTGGTGCTGGCATTGTGGACCGGCGCGGTGGCGATCTGGTCGCGGCAGCTGCCGGCGCATGTGATCGCGCGCGTGCTCGGCGTCATGGCGCTGGTGAGTATTGGGTTTCTGGCGTTCTTGCTGTTCACCTCCAACCCGTTTGCGCGGTTGTTTCCGGTGCCGCCGGAAGGTGGCGACCTCAATCCGCTGCTGCAGGATCCGGGGCTGATCGTCCATCCGCCGATGCTGTATTGCGGCTACGTCGGCTTTGCCGTGCCGTTCGCGTTCGCCATCGCCGCGCTGCTGGAAGGCCGTATGGATGCGCGCTGGCTGCGCTGGACGCGGCCGTGGACCAATGTCGCCTGGTCGATGCTCACCGTGGGCATCGCGCTCGGTAGCTGGTGGGCGTATTACGAGCTGGGCTGGGGGGGCTGGTGGTTCTGGGACCCGGTGGAGAACGCCAGTTTCATGCCGTGGCTGGTGGGCACCGCACTGCTGCATTCGCAGGCGGTGACCGAAAAGCGCGGCAGCTTCGCCAGCTGGACCTTGTTGCTGGCAATCGCCGCCTTCGCGCTGTCGCTGCTGGGCACCTTCCTGGTGCGCTCGGGCGTGTTGACCAGCGTGCATTCGTTCGCCGCCGACCCGTCGCGCGGGCTGTTCATTCTGGTATTCCTGCTGGCCGTGGTCGGTGGTTCGTTGCTGCTGTATGCGCTGCGCGCGCCGCTTCTGTCGGTGGCGGACGATCCGCGTCGCGCATTCGCCGGCAGCTCGCGCGAAACCTTGCTGCTGTTGAACAACCTGCTGCTCACCTGCGCCTGCGCCATGGTGTTGCTGGGCACCTTGTACCCGCTGCTCGCCGATGCGTTGGGACTGGGCAAGTTGTCGGTCGGCCCGCCCTACTTCGGCACCTTGTTCGTGGTGCTGATGGCGCCGCTGGTGGCGCTGCTGCCGTTCGGCCCGCTCACCCGCTGGCAGCGCGAACAGGCCTCGCGGCCGCTGGCGATGCTGGCGCCGTGGGCAGGCCTGGCGCTGGCGGCCGGCGTGCTGGCCTGGTTGGTCGCGCCGCAGGGACAGTTGAAAGCCGCCTTCGGTGTCGCCGGTGCAGCCTGGGTGCTGCTGGGCACCGCGCGGTTCCTGTGGACGCGGCGGGCGGCCAAGGGGCGCAGATTCACCGCCGAGATGCTGGGCATGGTACTGGCGCACCTGGGCGTTGCGGTGTTCCTGTCCGGTGCCCTGCTGGTGGAGGGATTGAGCCTGCAGCGCGAAGTGGCGCTGGCGCCCGGGCAACAGGTGCAGATCGGCCGCTATGCCCTGCATTTCGACGGGCTGGAAGAACTGCGCGGGCCCAATTACGTGGCCGACCGTGCCAACCTGCAGGTGCTCAAGGACGATGCGCCGGTGGGCGCGCTGCAGGCCGAAAAGCGCCGCTACGCCAGCGGTGGCCAGACATTGACCGAGGCGGCGATTCGTCCTGGCCCGTTTGGCGACCTGTATGTCGCCCTTGGCGAACCGCTGGGCAACCAGGCCTGGGCGGTGCGTGTCCACCTCAAACCGTTCGTCCGCTGGATCTGGCTGGGAGCGCTGCTGATGGCGCTTGGCGGCCTGGTGACCGCGGCCGACCGGCGTTTTCGTCGTTCTCCGGAGATCCAAGATGGTTGAGTCACGTTCGCCCCGCCTGCCCACTGCGGTTCTCGTGGGCGCCATCGTGCTGCTGCTCGCCCTGGCAGCGCTGCTGGTCTACGCGGTGGTGCGCTCCGGTCAGGACGATCGCGATGCCCTGCCCTCTGCGTTGATCGGCAAACCGGCGCCGGAATTCGCGCTGCCGCTGCTGCACGACCCAGCCATCGTGGTGCATGCGCGCGAACTGCGCGGCGCGCCGTACATCATCAACGTGTGGGGCAGCTGGTGCCCGGCCTGCCGCGAAGAACACCCGGTGCTGAGCCGCTTCGCGCTGACCAAGCGCGTACGCGTGATCGGCTACAACTGGAAGGACGAGCGCAACGATGCGCTGCGCTGGCTCGAACAACTCGGCAACCCGTATCTGCTGGTGGTCGCCGATCAGGATGGCCGCACCGCCATCGATTTCGGCATTGCTGCCGCGCCGGAAACCTTCTTGGTCGACGGGCGTGGCGTGGTGCGGTGGAAGTACAGCGGCATGCTGACCCAATCCATCATCGACACCCAGTTGATTCCGGCGCTGAGCAAGATCGAACGTTCGCCCACCGCCGCACCGGACCTGCACGCCAAACAATGACCCGCTGGCTGCTGACGCTAGTGTTACTGCCCTGGCTGGCATTCGCCCAGCCGGTCGGCGATCCGGCGCCGCTGCGCTATGCATCGGCCGAAGAGGAGGCGCGTTTTCACGCACTCACCGCCGAGTTGCGCTGCGTGCAATGCCAGAACCAGTCGCTGGCCGATTCCAACGCGCAGATTGCGCAGGACCTGCGCCGGGAGGTGCTGGCGCTGATGCACGAGGGCCGCAGCGATGCGCAGATCCGCCAGTTCCTGGTCGCGCGCTATGGCGAGTTCGTGCTGTATCGCCCGCGGGTGGAGTCGCGCACCTGGCTGCTATGGTTCGGTCCGCTGCTGGTGTTGCTGCTGGGCGCGGGCGCCGTGGTGCGGGTGGTACGCAAACGCAGCGTGGCCGCGCCCGCCGTGCCTGCCGATGAGCAGGAGTGGTGATGGCCGGCTTTGTCGTCGCGGGGATCGTGATTGCGCTACTGGCCTTCGGCGTGGTGTTGCGCCCGCTGTGGCGCGAAGCGCGCGGCCTGGCCGCAAGCGTGGCAGTGTTGCTGCTGGCCGCGAGCACGGCGTTGTACTGGCTAGTCGGAGCGCCAGGCGCCATCACGCAGCCGACCGATCGCCCGGCCACGCCACGTTCGCTGGATGAAGCCATCGTGCAGCTGCGCGCGGCGCTGGCCAGTCACCCCGAGCAGGCCGAGGGCTGGGTGTTGCTGGGGCGCTCACTGTCCAGCCAGCAGAAATTTGCCGAAGCGCGCGATGCCTTCGCACGCGCGGTCGCACTCCGTCCGGACGAAGCGGACGTGCTGGTCGCCGCGGCGCAGGCGCGCATGCTTGCCGACGACAGCGGCCGCCCGGACCCGGAAGCCATGCGCCTGCTCGAACATGCGCTGGCGGTGCAACCGGACCACCAACGCGCGCGCTGGTTCCTGGGGGTGGTGCAGCGCCAAGCCGGTGAGCCGGCCAAGGCCAGTGCGACATGGGAGCCGCTATTGCGCGTGGTCGATGCCTCCACCCGCCCGGGCCTGCTCGAACAGATCAATGCCGCCCGACAGGACGCCAGGCTCGAGCCGCTCCAGGCACCGGCTGCGCCTACCGCCGCCGCAGCGAGTGGCAAACGCCTTCAGGTGCGCGTGACGCTGGATGCCGAATTCGCCAAGCGCGCCGGACTGCCCGGCGATACCAGCGTGTTCGTGATCGCGCGCGCGGCCGACACGCCGATGCCGGTGGCGGTGGAAAAACACGCGCTGCGCGAGCTTCCATTGACCATCACGCTGGACGATGGCGACAGCCCGATGCCGACGCGCACGCTGTCGTCGCTGGACAACGTGCAGCTGCTGGCACGGCTGTCGCGCAGCGGCAACGCCATGCGCCAGGCCGATGACGTGGAGAGCGCTCCGGTGACGGTCGCACTGCCTGCGGCCGCGCCGGTGGAACTGGTGATCGGCCGCTGATGGCTGACGCATTGCGTGTGATGGGCGCGGTCATCGACCTAACTGATGCGGGCAAACACTCGATCTTCGTGCAGCCATGCCGCTGTACCGAAGGTACATCACGCGTGCATCGACACAGATCGAGCGGCGTTTGCGACTGCCTGCTGAGCCGGATGTTTCGTTGTCTACATGCGCATGCAGACGAATGTACGCACCGCCGGCCAGCAGCCTAATCGCGTATCAAATGAGCGCCCCTCGCTTCGTGTATTTCCCATCTCACATGCCCCAGCACCCTCGCGCAGTGCCAGCTAGAATTGGCCCATGACTGAATTCATCCCTGCCGGCACGCTGTACCACGCCCTGCCCTCGCCGTTTCCGATGAAGCGCGGTGGCGTGCTGCATCAGGCACGCGTGGCGTACGAGACCTGGGGCACGCTGGCCGCAGATCGCAGCAACGCGATCCTGATCGTCACGGGCCTGTCGCCCAATGCGCACGCGGCGGCAAACCAGGCCAACCCCGAGCCGGGCTGGTGGGAAGCAATGCTGGGCCCGGGCAAGCCGATCGATACCGCACGCTGGTTCGTGGTCTGCGTCAATTCCTTGGGCAGTTGCAAGGGCTCGACCGGGCCGGCCTCGGTGAACCCTGCAACCGGCGCGCCGTATCGCCTCACCTTTCCGGATTTGTCGATCGAAGACGTGGCCGACGCCGCCGCCGATGTGGTACGCGCACTGGGTATCGCGCAACTGGCTTGCCTGATCGGCAACTCGATGGGCGGCATGACCGCGCTGGCGCTATTGCTGCGTCATCCCGGCATCGCGCGCAGCCATATCAATATTTCCGGCAGCGCGCAGGCATTGCCGTTTTCGATCGCAATCCGCTCGTTGCAACGCGAGGCGATCCGGCTGGACCCGCATTGGAATGGCGGCCACTACGACGATGCCCGCTACCCGGAATCGGGCATGCGCATGGCGCGCAAGCTCGGCGTGATCACCTATCGCTCGGCGCTGGAATGGGACGGTCGTTTCGGCCGCGTGCGACTGGATTCCGAGCAGGCGGCAGATGATCCGTTCGGGCTGGAATTTCAGGTGGAAAGCTATCTGGAAGGCCACGCGCGCCGCTTCGTGCGCTTCTTCGACCCCAACTGCTATCTGTACTTGAGCCGCTCGATGGACTGGTTCGACCTGGCCGAGCATGTCGACGAGCAACCGGCTACCGACTCTGCCATCGACCACGCCCATGCAGATGCCCTGCCCGCCTCTGCCAAGCCGCAGACCGGCGTCTCGACCGCCGACACGGTGCTTGCCGGCCTGGCGCGTATCCGCATCGCGCGTGCGCTGGCGATCGGTGCCAACACCGACATCCTGTTCCCGGTGCAGCAGCAGGAGCAGATTGCCGACGGCCTGCGTGCCGGCGGCGCCGATGCGCACTTCATCGGCCTGGATTCGCCGCAAGGCCACGACGCGTTCCTGGTCGATTTCGCCCGCTTCGGCCCAGCGGTCCGCGACTTTTTGCAGGGCTGTTGAGTTCCTTGAACGTCGCTCTGCGCCGCCGGATCTCGGCCGATGCTGCTGGAAGATGACGACCGTCACCGCTGTTTTTCCGGCTGGGAAATTGATGCGTGATATGCGCGCAGATCGCACCGGCAAGCCACACCATCCAACAGAGCAACGCGAATGCGCTATCAGGGACGTCTCAGCGACTGGAATGATCACAAGGGCTTTGGCTTCGTCACGCCCCATGGTGGTGGCGACCGCGCATTCGTCCATATCAGCGCATTTGCACAGCAGACGCGTCGCCCGCGCGATGGGGAGATCATCACGTATGCAATCGAACGCGATGCGTACAAACGCCTGAATGCCACGCAAGTGCAGTGGGCAGACCGTACCACCGCCGCCAGAACCGAACAGCGTCGCAGCGGCTTGCCACGCAAGACGCTGGCTGCGGTGTCGATGCTCGCGTTGGCGGCGGCCACGCTGATGCACGTGGTACCGGTGATCGTCCCGCTCTGGTACGCGGCGGCCAGCCTGGTCACCCTGCTGATCTATGCGATGGACAAATCGGCCGCGCAACGCAATCAATGGCGCATACCCGAATCCAGCTTGCACCTGCTGGCGCTGATCGGTGGCTGGCCAGGTGCGTTGCTGGCGCAGGAAATCTACCGGCACAAGTGCAGCAAGGCGGCGTTTCAGCTGACGTTCTGGCTCACGGTTGCGTTGAACGTCAGTGCACTGGTACTGGCAGTGACCGAGACCGATCTGATGGCCGCGCTTGCGGTGCTGTTTGATTGAACGCGATCAACAACGCGCGGCCCGGCGATCAACTCCCACCCTGTGACCACGTTCGAGGACCTCGGTGATCGGCTATGCGTTCTGGTCGAGCAACTCCAGCGTTCCCTCACGCATCCGGTAATGCCGTTGCACGACACCGGGCGGCAGCGCGTCGTGGGTGATCATCACCAGCGAGCGTTCGCCGAGTGCGGCGGCCAGGTCGACCAACAGCGCGTGGGCGGTATCCACGTCCAGACCATCGGTGGGTTCGTCGAGCAACAGGATCGGGGCATCGCGCAGCAGTGCCCGCGCGAGGGCGAGCCGGCGCGCCTGGCCGGCAGACAGCGTGGCGCCGTTTTCGCCAACCCAGGTGTCCAGACCGTCGTTCGCGCTGGCCCACGCGCCCAGGCGCACCTGTTGGAGCACCTGCCACAGTGCGGCATCATCGGCAGCGGCGTCGCCGATGAGCAGGTTTTCGCGCAGGCTGCCGGCAAACACCGGCGGGTTCTGTGGCAGCCAGGCGATACGCTGGTGCCATTGCGCCTGTGCGAGGTGGCGCAGGTCGATGCCCGCGTAGCGCAGCTGCCCGGCCTGCGGATCCCACAGGCGCAGCAACAACGCCAACACTGTGCTTTTACCGCTGCCGCTATCGCCACTGATGGCAATGCGCTCGCCCGGCGCCAGGGTCAGATCGAGCGCGTGCAGCACCGGGCGCACGCTACCGGGCCAGGCAAACGACACCTGCTGCAATTGCAACGTGCCGGTGCGCGGCACGTCGATCGCGTGCGCCGGATCGCTCACCGATGGCGCTTGATCGACGATGGCCTGCAGGCGCCTGGCGGCAACGCGTGCGCTTTGCAGCGCCTGCAATGCCAGCCCTGCACCGGCCCAGACTTCCAGCAACGCCATGGTCAAAAACACCAACCCCGCAGCGAGCTCGGCGGCGATCAGCCCGCGTTCGGCCGCGCCAAGTGCCAGCCACAGCATGCTGGCCAGCCCCAGCCCGCCGCAGAGCGCATGCAGCAGGTTGCCGGTGATCAGCCGTCTGCGCTGGATGCGATCGCCGCCGGTGACGGCGGCGGCGGCGGCGTCACTGCGCTGCAGCCAGGCGCCCTGCGCGTCGACCGCAGCAAGGTCGGCCGCGCCCTCCAGGCCTTCGAAGGCCTGCGTGCGCAAGGCCGTGCGCTGCTGTGCACGCAACTGCTCGCGCTGCGCGCCGCCGCGTGCCACCTGCCACGGCACCAGCCCGCCGATCAGCACGCCAAGCACCAGCAACAAGCACGCAGCGGGGAGATAGATCAGCGCAGCGGCGGCGACACCACCTAACCAGATGCCGAGCAATGCGGCCAGCGGTGCCAACGCGCGCACGCTCAGGCCGTCGACCTCGCCGATGTCGGACATCAACCGCGCCAGCAGATCGCCGGTCCGGGTGGCCGACAATCGCCCGGGCGCCAGCGGCAAGGCGCGGCGAAAGAACCACACCCGCAGATCGCGGGCGATGCGCAAGGTGGCATCGTGCCCGATCAACTTTTCGCCGTAACGCGACACGATACGCGCGAAGGTCAAGGCGCGAATGCCGGCCGACGGCGAGAAGAAGTTGAAACCGGCCCCCATGCCGGCAACGCCTGCCAGCGCAGCGGCGGTCAGGAAGCTGCCGGACAAGCCCAGCAGGCCGACACCGGCAAGCATGGTGACCAGCACCAGCACTGCCGACAACAGCAGGCGCCAGGCATGCAGACGAAACACATCGCGCAAACGATCAGGCTGGGGGCGGCTCATGGTGCCTCCAGCGTGACCGGCACGCCGCGCAGATCGATCACCGTGTCGGCCCAACGCATCGCCGCAGCGCTATGCGTCGCCAGAACGACCGCACGGCCGCGCGCAAAGATGCCCAGCGTCCGCAGCAATTCCGCTTCGGTGTCCGGGTCCAGAAAGGCGGTGGGTTCGTCCAGCAGCAACACCTCCGGCTCGCGCAACAACAATCGCGCCAACGCCACGCGGCGGGCTTCGCCACCGGACAAACCAAAGCCACGCTCGCCGATCACCGTGTCCAGGCCGGCCGGCAAGTGCGCTGCAAAGCGCAGCACCTGCGCCGCCTCGGCCACCGCGTGCAGGCGCGCATCGCTGGCCTGCGGGTCGGCCAGGCGCAGGTTGTCGGCGATGCTGGCGTGAAACAGGTAGGGCCGCTGCGTGGCATATCCAATGCGCGCCCCCGGGCGCACGGCCACGCTGCCCGCCTCGGGTGCAAGCCAACCGGCGAGTCCTTCCAGCAGCGTGCTCTTGCCGCTGCCGCTGGCACCGATCACCGCAACGCGCTGGCCGGGCTCCAGCGTCAGCGCGAACTCCTGGACCACCACCTGCGGCGCGCCGGCAGGACGCAGCACCAATCCACGTGCCTGCAACAAGGGCGCATGCGCTTGCGCCGGCTCCAGGGCACGTGCGGGTAGCACGGCGGTGTGCGCGGCGGCAGCCGGCTGGAAACCCTGCAGCAAGCGCTCGGCTTCGGCCACGGCAGCCAAGGCGTTCGCGCGGTCATGGTAATGCGCGGCCAGGCGCCGCAGCGGTGCGAAGAATTCCGGCGCCAGCAAGAGGCAGAACATGCCGGCACCCAGCGACGGCATACCGTGCAGATGGAGCATGCCCAGATAGCTCAAGCCGAAGTACAGCGCTACGATCGCAACGCTGACGGAGGCAAAAAACTCCAGCACGGTGGAGGACAGGAATGCGATGCGCAACACCTTCAGCGAGCGCTCGCGCACGCCCTCGGCAGCGGCGGCAATGCCCTGCAATTCAGCCTGGCCGCGGCCATACACGCGCAGCAATCCCAGGCCCTTGAGGCGATCGGCAAAATGCCCGCCCATGCGCGCCAGTTCGCCGAGTTGTTCGCGCCCTGCGGCCTCGGCGCCCCACCCCACCAGCATCATGAAGAACGGAATCAGCGGCGCGGTGAGCAGCAACACCAGCCCGACCACCCAATCGACCGAAAACACCGCGATCAGAATCAGCGGCGGCACCAGCACCATTTCGATGCGAGCGAGCTGGTAGCCGACGAAATAGCCTTCCAGCGCATCGGTATGCGCCAGGCTCAACTCGCCCAGTTCGCCACTGCGTTGCCGGCGCAACCATAGCGGCCCGTGCTGCACCAGGCGTTGCGCAATGCGCGCGCGCAGTTCGCGCTTGGCCACGTCGGCCACATCGCCGGTCAACGATTGCGCCCAGGCATTGAGTAGCGCGCGCCCGATCAGCGCAACCAGCAACCCCGCGCCCACGTTGCGCAATTGCGCCATTGCCAGGTGCTGCACCAGTACCGCCTGTACCAGCCAGGCGATCGCAGCCGATTGCACAAGCAGCAACGCACCCGACAACGCCACCGCCACGCCGGCGAGCCGCCGCGCGCGCGTGGCCGATGCGGCCAGCGCATCCAGCCAGTGGCCGCGTTGACGGCGCTGGGCGGGCGTTTCGCTGGCTTGCACGCTGGGCTGGCTCACGTCGCTCTTCTGAAGACTGCGCATTGCACGCGATTGTAAGTCGCCGCCTCCCGGTCGGGGATGGACAGTGTGACGCACCTGTTCAGGACCGCATTGATTTGGATCAACGCGGCCGGCGCGATGGCGGCAGATGATCGCCACATTCCTTACCGACCCTCAACCAGGCCCACCCGCCATGATCGACTCGACAGTTGTCGAACTGTCGCGGCTGCAGTTCGCAGTCACCGCGATGTACCACTTCATCTTTCCACCGCTCACCATGGGTCTGTCGTTCCTGCTGGGCATCATGGAAAGCGTCTACGTCATGACCGGCAAGCAGATCTGGCGGCGCATGACCATGTTCTGGGGTGTGCTGTTCGGCATCAACTTCGCCATGGGTGTCGGCACCGGCATCGTGATGGAATTCGAGTTCGGCATGAACTGGTCGTACTACAGCCATTACGTGGGCGACATCTTCGGTGCGCCGCTGGCGATCGAGGGACTGATGGCGTTCTTTCTGGAAGCCACCTTCTTGGGCCTGTTCTTTCTTGGCTGGAATCGCCTGAGCAAGGTACAGCACCTGATCACCACCTGGCTGGTGGCGCTGGGCAGCAACTTCTCCGCGTTATGGATCCTGATCGCCAACGGCTGGATGCAGAATCCGGCCGGCGCGGTGTTCAACCCCGACACCATGCGCATGGAGGTGGTGGATTTCGTGGCAGTGCTGTTCAACCCGGTGGCGCAGGCCAAGTTCGTGCATACGGTGAGTGCCGGCTACGTGCTGGGCGCGGTGTTCGTGATGTCGATCAGTGCGTTTTATCTCTTGCGGGGCAAGCATATTGAAATGGCACGGCGTTCGTTTGCGGTGGCTGCAGCGTTCGGCCTGCTGTCGTCGCTGTCGGTGGTGGTCCTGGGCGACGAGAGCGGCTACGCCGCCAGCGAACACCAGAAGATGAAACTGGCCGCCATCGAAGCGATGTGGGAAACCGAAGCCGCACCGGCCGACTTCACTGCGTTCGGCATTCCGAACCAGACCACCCATCGCAACGATTACGCCATCAAGATTCCGTACCTGATGGGCTTGATCGCCACGCGTTCGCTGGATGAGCCAATTCCAGGCATTCTCGAACTGGTCGGCCGTGCCGAACACCGCATCCGCGGCGGTCAGATCGCCTACGGCGCACTGCAACGCATCCGCGCCGACAAGAACGACGCCCAAGCACGCAAGGTTTTCGATGCGCACTGGCAGGACCTGGGCCACGGCCTGCTGCTCAAGCGCTATCGCGACGATATCGGCAACGCCACGCCGGAGCAGATTGCCCAGGCCGCGATGGACACCGTACCGCGCGTGCTGCCGCTGTTCTGGACCTTCCGCATCATGGCCGCCATCGGCATGTATCTCATCGCGTTTTTCGCTGTCGCCTTCTGGTTTGCCTGCAAGCACAACTTCCAGGAAAAACGCTGGTTCCTGAGCTTGGCCCTGTGGACGTTGCCGCTGCCGTGGATCGCGATCGAATGCGGTTGGTTCGTTGCCGAATACGGCCGCCAGCCGTGGGCGGTGGAAGGGGTGCTGCCCACGTTCTACGCCGCCTCGGGGCTGGACCTTTACGAGATCGTGATGACGCTGGTGGGCTTCACCGCGCTGTACACGACGTTGCTGGTGATTGCGATCAAGTTGTCGCTGAAGACCATCAACAAGGGACCGGAGGTGTTGTTCCCACCGATGCCGCCCAACGCATTGCCCGCCGCCCTGCAGGACCATGCCCCGTCGCGTCACGCACCGCTGAGTTCCGGTGCCGTGGCCGGCAGCGCACCGTAAGCAAAGGAGAGACATCATGGATTTCGTATTGCTCGATTACACGACCCTGCGCGTGATCTGGTGGCTGCTGCTCGGCGTGCTGCTGTCCGGCTACGCGGTGATGGGCGGCTTCGATCTGGGCGTGGGCGCGCTGCTGCCGTTCGTCGCCAGCAACGATGCCGAACGCCGGCTGGTGATCAACACCGTCGGCCCGGTCTGGGAAGGCAACCAGGTGTGGTTGATCCTGGGCGGCGGCGCGATCTTTGCCGCGTTTCCGCCGTTGTATGCAGTGAGCTTCTCCGGGTTCTATCTGGCGATGTTCCTGATCCTGTTCGCGCTGATCCTGCGCCCGGTCGGTTTCAAGTTCCGCGGCAAACTGGTGAGTCCGCGCTGGCGCAGCACTTGGGACTGGGCGTTGTTCGTCGGCGGCTTCATTCCGGCGCTGATCATGGGCGTGGCGGTCGGCAACGTGCTGCTGGGTGTGCCGTTCCACTTCGACGACAGCATGCGCACGTTCTACACCGGCAACCTGCTCGGGTTGCTGACGCCGTTCGCATTGCTCGCCGGCTTGCTCAGCGTGGCGATGCTGCTCGCGCATGGCGCCGCGATGCTGGTGCTCAAGACCGATGGACCGGTGGCCGAGCGCGCGGCACGTTTCGGCGGCATCGCCGCGCTGTGTGCGCTGACACTGTTTGCAGCAGGCGGCGCATGGGTGGCGCTGGGTCTGCCCGGCTATGCGGTGACCTCGGTGCTGGCCACCGATGCGGCCACCAACCCGTTCGGCAAGACCGCTGCGCTCACGGCCGCGGGCGGCTGGTTGCACAACTACAGTAGCATGCCGGCCACATTGATGGCGCCGCTGGTGGGCATGGTCGGGCTTGCGATGAGCGCGGTGTGCTTACGCCTGCGGCGCGGCGGCCTGGCCTTCATCGCCTCCGGCAGCGCCATCGTCGGCATCGTGTTCACGGTGGGCTTTGCGTTGTTCCCGTTCCTGCTGCCCTCTTCCAGCGCGCCAAGCGCGAGCCTGACGGTGTGGGATGCATCCAGCAGCCGTCTGACGTTGTGGATCATGTTGCTGGCCACTGCCGTGTTCATGCCGATCGTGCTGGCGTACACGAGCTGGGTGTATCGCGTGCTCAAGGGCAAGGTCACCGACGATGCGGTCACGGCCAACCCCAACGCGTACTGAGCGCCGCGGCAGCGATCGCAGTGCCTGCGCTGCCGTTGCCGCACTGCGCACCGCCATCATCCTGTTCAACGATTCGAGGAGCACACCAATGTGGTATTTCGCATGGATACTTGGCACCGGCCTGGCGGCATTGGCCGCGGTGCTCAACGGCATGTGGTTCGAAGCACGCGAGCCCGAGCGTGGCGAGCCGCCTCAGTAAAATAATTTCATCAGATGCTTGCCGATTCCCCATTCCCTATGTAACATACGCGGCTCCTTCGGGGTGTAGCTCAGTCTGGTAGAGCGCTACGTTCGGGACGTAGAGGTCGCAGGTTCGAATCCTGTCTCCCCGACCAGTTTCAAAACACAAACCGGCCTTGTGCCGGTTTTGTGTTTTCAGGCGTCGTTGCACGCACGTGCGCGACGCGGATGGTCTGTCATGTCTGTTGTCACTGCCGCGTCTTCTTCGTCCGCCCAGTTGCGTGGTCGCGGCCTGGTGCTGGCCGCGATCCTGCTGTCCGCATTCAACTTGCGCACCGCGGTGACGTCGCTGACGCCGCTGCTGGAACGCATTGCCGACGAGTACGCCTTCGGCGCGCCCACCATGGGTGCGCTCGGCATGTTGCCGACCGCAGCGTTCGCACTCACCGGCGTGGCAACGCCCGCATTGCTGCGCCGTTTCGGCTTGCTGCGCGTGGCGCTGTTGTCGATGGCGCTGGCCACGCTGGGGTTGGTGCTGCGCCCGCTGCTGCCGGGCACCGCCGGGTTGCTGGTCGGCTCGCTGGTGGCATTGGCCGGTATGGGCATGGGTAACGTGGTGCTGCCGCCGCTGGTGAAGCGTTACTTCGGCGACCGCGTGGGCCGGGTGAGCACGCTGTACATCACCGTGCTGCAGGTCGGCACGCTGCTGCCGGCCCTGCTGGCAGTGCCGGTGGCCGATGCGCTGGGTTGGCGCAGTTCGATGGTGGCGTGGGTGCTGCCGGCCCTGCTGGCAACGGCGGCGTGGGCCCTGGTGCACGCCAACCATCGGCGCATCCGCGCCACCGGCCCGGCACCGGTCACACCCACGCCCGAAGCCGAAGGCCGCGTCGCGCGTACGGCGCTGGGTTGGAGCATGGCGGTGACCTTCGGCATGACCTCGCTGGTGACCTATTCCATGTTCACCTGGCTGCCGACGCTGCTGCGCGAAGCCGGTGCATCGCCTGCGTTCGGCGGCACCATGGTGGCGTTGTTCGCGGCATTGGGCATGGTCGGCGCGCTGACCATGCCGGCGCTGGCGGTGCGCATGCGCAATCCGTTTCCGATCGTGCTGCTATGCGCAGCCTGCCACCTGGTCGCGTTCGCCGGGCTGTGGTGGGCGCCGCTGGCCGCACCGGTCCTGTGGGTGACCCTGCTCGGCCTGGGGCCGAGTACGTTTCCGCTGGCGTTGGTGTTGGTGAATCAGCGCAGCCGCACGGCGGCCGGTTCGGCTGCGCTGTCCGGTTTCTCGCAGGGCGTGGGCTATGCGGTGAGCTGCCTGGGGCCGTTCCTGTTCGGCTGGCTGCACGCGCACAGCGGCGGCTGGACCTCCCCGTTCGTGTTCCTGGTCATCTGCCTGCTGGTGCAGCTGGCCGCCGCCTGGGTGGCCTGCCGCCCGCAGTTGCTGGAAGATGCGTGGACGCCGCCGGCACGCGGCGCCCGCGCGCTCACCGTACCGGCAGACTGATGTAGCTGGGCTGCTCGGGGGACACGTATACCCGCTGCGTGGCCTTCTGATAATCGCCGGGCTTGGCGAAGAAGATATTGGGCACGTAAGTCTGCGGGTTGCGGTCGTACAGCGGGAACAGGCTGGACTGCACCTGCACCATCACCCGGTGGCCCGGCTGGAAGGTGTGGTTGGCGGTTGGCAGGCCGAACTGGAATGCCAGCGGCTGATTGGAGGCCAAGGGTTTGGGCGTGCTGAAGCTCTCGCGGTAGCGGCCGCGGAAGATCGCCAGCGACACCGGCAACTCGTAGCCGCCCATCTTCGGGTTCGACGCCATCTCCTCCGGATACACATCAATCAGCTTCACCACCCAATCGCTGTCGCTGCCGCTGGTGGAGGCCTGCAGATGCACTTCGGGGGCACCGGCGATCTGCAGCGGCTCGGTCAGCGGCTCGGTGACGAAGGTCAGCACGTCAGGGCGGCCATCGACAAAGCGCTGGTCGTGCACCAACCAGGTGGTCCACATCGCGCGGTCGGCAAAATCCACCGGGCGCGGCACGAACGGCACCGGCTTGGCGGGGTCGGACACGTACTCTTCAAAGCCCGCCTGCCCGGCCACCGGTTGCTGGAACGACAACTTGCCGCCGGCCTGCAGATACAGCGGCCTGTTGGACGAGGCGCAGCCCTTGTCGCAACTGCGCGGCCATGCCTTGAGGCGGTCCCAATGGTTTTCGCCGGTGTTGTAGATGAACACCGGCGGCGTGTCTGCCTTGGGCGCGCCATCGACCAGGTACTGGTCCAGGAACGGGCGCAGCACCTCGGAACGGAACTGGCGCGCGGTATCGCCTTCGAAATTCAGCGCGCCCAAGGCACTGCCGTCGTAGTTCACCTGACTGTGGCGCCACGGGCCCATCACCAGGTAGTTGAGCGTATTGCGCTTGTCGCGCGGCTCCATCGCCGCGTAGCTGTGGATCGCTCCCCACATGTCTTCCTGATCCCACAGGCCTTGCAGCCACATCGTGGGCACCTTCAGCGGCGTGCGCGCCATTACCTTGTCGAGCGCCTGCTCCTGCCAGAACGCGTCATAGGCGGCGTGTTCGGTGAGCTTGTGCCACCACGGCAATTGCTCCAGACCTGCGGCCTTGGCGAAGTCGCCGGCCGAGCCGGCCTGCAGGAAGTTGCTGTAATCGTCGTGCCCCTGACGCGCGATGCCGGCGCCCTTGCCGCGCTTGCTGAGCTGGCCGGTGAAATAATCGAAATTCACCTGGCGGAACGCGCCGTAATTGAACCAGTCGTCGCCCATCCAGCCGTCGATCATCGGGCTTTCCGGCACCGCCACCTTCAACGCCGGATGCGGGTTGGTCAGTGCCATCACCACGGTGAAGCCTTCGTAGGACGAGCCGATCATGCCGACCTTGCCATTGGTTTCCTTGACGTTCTTCACCAGCCAGTCGATGGTGTCCCAGGCATCGGTGGCATGGTCGACCTCGCTGGGATTGAGCGGCCCACGCAGCGGGCGCGTCATCACGTAATCGCCTTCGGAACCGTATTTGCCGCGCACGTCCTGAAACACACGGATGTAGCCGCCTTCCACGAAGACGTCGTCGCCGGCAGACAGCAGGTCCTTTATATGCGGCGAGGCCAGCCGTTCGGTGCGGCCACTGGCGTCGTAAGGCGTGCGTGTCAGCATGATCGGTGCGTTCCTGGCGCCCTTCGGCAGCACGATCACCGTGTGCAGCTTGACCCCATCGCGCATCGGAATCATCACCTCGCGCTTGATGTAGTCGTTGCTCGCATCGGCAGCCACGAACGGCTTGCCGGTGATGTCCGGCGTCATCGGCGAGGTTTGCGTCATCGCGGTGCCGGTGGCGGCGGCAATGGCGGTGGCTAGCAGGCAGGCGGCAAGGCGGCGCATGGACGACTCCGAAAGTGCGGGCAGTCATCTACTGTAGGCAGGCGTCGGCGGCCCAGGGGAGTGTCAAAGGTCGTGGGTGGCCTTACCGGGGTCTGGCGGGCCGAAATTAAGCAACTTCCATACGGAAATAGTCGAGTCATCGATTGCCTGACAGATGACTCGAGCGCGCAATCCCCTTTCAGATGGATGCGTGCGGCAAGCTATGCGCGCAAGCGGGCGATGCGGCGACTGGTTCGTGGCGTGTTCTATATCGCACTTAAGCAAGCGATGCGGCAAATGCCCCCTTCGTTGATGGTAAGCATCAGTGGTACACCGACGCTGCCTTGCTCGCGTTGCCGGAAAACAGCACCTATCTTTGCTTGATAAGCCAAGCAGCCTGACACTCGCTTAGAACAGTAATTCGCCCAAAACCCCCAGCAACGAGGCTCAATGATTGAAAATGATCGACGCATATACTTGGCTGGGAATTAAATAGTAGGATATCGAATCCCAGCATCAAGATTAAAATAAAATTCTCGATTCGCACACTTGGCAATTTATTCGCATTTCATCCGCCGCAGACCACATTTTTATAGATCATAGAATTCCGTCAAGCAATCGAGGTACTTAGATATGGGTCTCTGCGGCTCAATCGAGCGTGGCAATTCAGGAAGAATCACTTATAACGAAAGCTCTCCGCCTCACCCGCAGGCTACGGGCAATAGTTCGCGTTACACCAGCAACCCGGACCGGGCAGACAGCCGACTAGAAGGGCTGCGAAGCTTGAATAGTAGTAGAAGCGCTAGTCAAACATCCAACCTCAGCGCGGTAACGCAGGTCATGCGATCCGTCAGATCCGGGTATTATAAAAAGCCGCGCTTAAAATCAAGCAACAAGCGCAAAAATGAAGGGTACGAAGAAGCTCTACGGGTTTACAACGCGACCCGCGAAATCGAGCGCATGCGAAATGAAGTAGATAGTCTAGAGGAAGATATAGTGTCATCGGCAATGTACGGCAACGCCCATAACTGCGGCGAATTGGCTGTACTGGCCGTTCATCAACTACAGCAAGACCATAATTTGATTGCGCGCCTTGCGTTCCTGGGTGGAAGGACTCACACCACCGCGATTATCGGGCCGGTACCGGGTGCAGGCCCGTTGCCATCGGACATGACGGAATGGAACGCTGATATATACGTTTGCGACCCTTGGTGCAACATTGCCTGTAGAGCGAACCACTACCCCGAAAAGTTCAGAGAAAAAATGGAAAAGTGGGATCGGGAAGGAAAACAGGTGTGGCTATCGGGAACGGGCTTCGTGTCCCCTATGGACGACCGATGGGTCCGCACTGTACTAGGAGGCGAAAAGACAACGGCGTAATTCTGGGCATCCATCTCCCAGTGCTACAGCTGCGTCAGATTCGTTCCGTGTCGTTAATGTCGTATCTGCCCCTGACCACGCACCACGAAGCGCTCCACGGTGAGCGCTTCCAGGCCCATGGGGCCATAGGAATGCAGGCGTGTGGTGGAGATGCCGATCTCCGCGCCCAGGCCCAGTTCACCGCCATCGGAAAAGCGCGAGGAGGCGTTCACCATCACCACCGCAGAGCGTAGCGACTGCACGAATCGCTCGGCGTTGTCGGCATCCTGCGTGGCGATGACTTCGGTGTGGTCCGAGCCGTACTGGCGGATGTGCGCCAGCGCCGTGTCCAGATCCGGCACCACGCGGATGGCCAGAATCAGATCCAGGAATTCCGCGGCATAGTCGTCGTCGCTGGCAACAGCGATGTCTGGCAGCACCGCCTGCGTCGCCGCATCGCCACGCAGTTCCACCTTGCGTTCGCGCAATGCCTGCGCGGCAAGCGGCAAGAAGCGCTCGGCGATGCCTGCATGCACCAGCAAGGTCTCCAGCGAATTACAGGCCGACGGCCGCGTCGCCTTGCCATCGATCAGCAGGCGCAGCGCAAGCTCCATATCGGCGGATGCATCCACAAACAGGTGGCACACCCCCTTGTAGTGCTTGATCACCGGCACGCGCGCGTGCTCGGCGACAAACCGGATCAGGCCTTCGCCACCGCGCGGAATCGCCAGATCGACGATGTCGCTGAGCTGCAGCAGTTCCAGCATGGTCTCGCGGCGCAGATCCTCGACCAGGGTCAGCGCCGCGTCCGGCACATTGGCCTCGCGCAAGGCCCGCTGCAGTGCGCGCGCAATGGCGGTATTGGAATGGATCGCCTCCGAGCCACCGCGCAGGATCACGCCATTGCCGGCCTTGATGCACAGTGCCGCAGCGTCGGCCGTGACGTTGGGCCGCGCCTCGTAAATCATCGCGATCACGCCCAGCGGCACACGCACCTTCTGCACGCGAATCCCGTTGGGGCGCACATCTTCGCGGGTGATCCGACCCACCGGGTCGGGCAGCTGCGCCACCTCGCGCAGTGCGGCCGCGATGCCGGCCAGGCGCTTGTCGTCCAGCGCCAGCCGATCGAGCATGGCACTGCCGGTGCCCTTGGCACGCGCGGCCTCCAGATCGCGCGCATTGGCGGCCAGAATCGCCGCCGCATCGGCTTCCAGCGCGGCCGCCATCGCGTCCAGCAAGGCATGCTTGGCCGGTGCAGACAATTGCGACACCACCTGCGCGGCGTCACGGCATTGCAGAGCGAGCGTTTTGATGGTCATTTGGGAGCCGGGATTGGGGAGTCGGGATTAGGGATTGGCAAAAGCGGGCGACACGGTTTTATCACTACCAGGGGTCAGTCGCTGGGACGAAGAGGCAGAGGTCTAGGGACGCAGTGCACACGCTGTTGCGAATCCCAAATCCCAAATCTCGAATCCCGGCTACAACAGCACCAGATCATCGCGATGCACCACGTTTTCGCCGTAACTGTAGCCGAGCACGTTCTCGATCTCGCGCGAGTGGCGGCCTGCAATACGACGGATATCCAGGGCCGAATACTGGCTGACGCCGCGTGCCAGACACTGGTCGCCCGCGGTGTCGCGCAGACGAATCTCCACCATGTCGCCGCGACGGAAATCGCCCTGCGCGCCGGCCACGCCGCCTGGCAACAGCGAGGCGCCCTTGCCGGTCAGGGCCGCTGCGGCGCCGTCGTCGATGAGGATCGCGCCCGCTTCCACCGGTGCGTGCCGCAGCCAGTATTTTCGCGCAGCGATGCGCGTGCGCGCGGCGTGGATGCGCGTGCCACGCAGGCGGTCCTGCGCCAGGGCGCGCACCACCTCGCCACTTCGGCCGTTGAATAGATAGGTTTCGATGCCGGCCGCACCGGCCTTTGCTGCGGCTTCCAATTTGGTGCGCATGCCGCCGGTCCCCACGTTGCTGCCGCTGCCGCCGGCCATCGCCAGGACTTCAGGGGTGAGCTCGGGCACATCGTCGAGCGGGCGCGCCAACGGGTTGCTGCGTGGGTCGGCGCTATACAACCCATCGATGTCGGTGGCGATGAACAACGCGTCGGCATCGACCAGCGCAGCCACGATCGCGGCCAGGTTGTCGTTATCGCCCAGCTTCAACTCATCCACCGAGACGGTGTCGTTTTCGTTGATCACCGGCAGCGCACCCAGCCGCAGCAACTCGCCCAAGGTGGCACGCGCGTTGAGATAGCGGCGACGGTTGCGCAGGTCGTCATGCGTGAGCAGTACCTGCGCCACCGGCCGCTCGAAAAAGCGCTGCCATAACGCAATCAGCTGCGCCTGGCCCAAGGCGGCCAGTGCCTGCCGCGCCGCGATCGGTGCGCCGACATCCGCCGCTTTGGGCAGGATGGCGCGACCAGCGGCCACCGCGCCCGACGAGACGATCACCAGCTCGCGCCCGGCTGCCAGATTGGCGGAAACGAACTGCGCCAGACCCAGCGCGAAGCGCGGGGACAGGCCACCGCCATCGGCGGCGAGCAGGCTGCTGCCGACCTTGAGCACCGCACGGCGCCACGGCGGCAGCGCCTGCTGGGTAAACGGCGACAACGTGCTGGCAGGCGTGCTCATGGCAATGGCGTCCTCAGTGCGTGTTCCACTCATACACGGTCAGTGCAGAGGCATCGCGCAGCACCAGCGGGTCGCGCGCAACGATCTGCTGCGCCTCTTGAAGCGTGGCCACGTTGACCAGCACATACGCGCCACCGCTGCGATCGCTGAAGCCGCCGGTCAGCTCGAGCTGCCCGGCGGCGCGCAATGCATCGAGAAAGTCCAGATGCGGCTGCACCACATCGGCGGGAAACCCCGGCTTGCGCAGCGCAAGCACCAGATAGCGGGTCGTCATGCGCGCAGCGCCTGCCAGCGCGCCTGCAGCACATCCAGTTGCAGGTCGGCTGCCGCACCGGGCGACACGCGCGCAGCCAGGCTGCCTTCCGGCGTGCGTCCCTGCCCTGCGGTCTCGGCGGCCTGCGCTGCGGCCTTGTAGGCCTCGCGAAACGGCACGCCGGCTACCGCGGCTTCCACTGCCACATCGGTGGCGTACATGCCCGAATCGATGGCTGCGCGCAGTTTGTCCGGGCGCCATTCCAGATTGGCCAGCAAGGCCGGCAGCAGTTCCAGCGCCGCAAGTCCGCGGCCAAAGCCGTGCACGATCGCGCCCTTGCTGCTCTGCAGGTCGCGGTGATAACCCGACGGCAGCGACAGCAGCTGTTCGATCTCGGTGCGCGCTGCCGCCACGCTGGCATGCGTTGCGCGCATCAGCTCGATCACGTCCGGGTTGCGCTTGTTCGGCATGATCGAACTGCCGGTGGTGTATTGGGCCGGCAGGGCGACAAACGCGAATTCGCCGCTGGTGAACAGCGACAGATCCCAGGCGATGCGGCGCAGATCCAGCGTGGCGCTGCCGAGCGCTTCGAGCGCGGCCAGTTCGTACTTGCCGCGCGAAAGCTGGGCGTAGATCGGCGAGACCAACAGGCGTGCAAACCCCAGTTCGGCGGTGGTATGCGCACGATCCAGCGGCAGATTCACGCCATAGCCTGCAGCGGTGCCGAGCGGGTTGCTGTCGACCAAACGGACGGTGTCGTCGGCGCGCACGGCGTTGTCGATGAACGCTTCCGCCCAGCCCGCCCACCACATCCCGGCCGAGGACACCACCGCCCGTTGGATGTGCGTATAACCGGGCACCGGCAGCCCGGCCTCGGCCTGTGCGCGGTCCAACGCCACCTTGGCGATCTCCGCGCTGAGCGTGGCAACGCGCTGCAGCTTGTCCTTCAGCCACAGCCGCGTGGCGACCAGGATCTGGTCGTTGCGGCTACGCCCGGTGTGGATCTTGCGGCCTGCATCGCCCAGACGCTCGGTCAATCGCGCTTCGATGGCGGAGTGGCAATCTTCGTATTGCGCATCGAGCACGAAGGCGCCGCTGCGAAAATCGGCGGCCAGCAGGTCGAGCTGTTCGCTCAAGCCGCCCAGCTCCTGCAACGACAAGATGCCGATGTGCTGCAGCCCCTGCGCATGCGCCTTGCTGGCAGCGATGTCGTACAGGAAGAATTCGCGATCCAGGATCACATCGTCGCCGGCCAGGAAACTCTGGATCTTGGCGTCAACGGCAACGCCAGGTTTTTGCCACAACAGATTGGTCATCGGAAAGCGTCTCGAGTAAGTCGTCCAGTTTCGATCCCCGCACATGGATGCGCGGGCTGTTGCGAGGAACTCGCTTCGTTGAATCCCTGCACATGGATGTGCAGGCTGTTGCGAGGGACTCGCATCAACGCATTGCCATCAACTCGTCCCAGCCCAGCGCAAGGTTGAGGTTTTGCATCGCCTGCGTTGCCGCACCCTTGAGCAGATTGTCCAGGGTCGCCACCACCACCACGCGCTTGTTGCCGGGCGCCAGCGTTACTCCGCCAATCTGCACATCGTGCTTGCCGGCGATGCGGCTCACCCAGGGCGCCTCGTCGACGATTTCGATCAACGGCTCGTCGGCATAACGCTGCGTATAACGCGCCTGGATCTGCTCGCGCGTCAGCGGCTGCTGCAGCCACAGGTTGACGGTCATGGTGATGCCGCGGAAATGCGGCGCCACGTGCGGCATGAACTCCACCGGCACGCCAAGCTGCGCAGACACCTCGCGCTCGTGCATGTGGTTGGTCAGCGCATACGGCATCACGTTATTGGAGAGCAACGCAGGATTGTTCTTGTCCGAAGGCGTGGTACCCGCGCCCGAATACCCGGAGACACCGAAACACTGCGGTGGCCCGGCCAGCTGGTCGAGCAGTGGCGCGATGGTCAGCTGCATCGCGGTGGCATAACAGCCCGGGTTGCTGATACGTTTTTGCCCGGCGTAACTGCCGCGCGTCAACTCAGGCAAGCCGTAGTACCAGGCCGGATCGAAGCGATAGTCGGCCGAAAGATCGATCACCAGCGTCTGTGGCGCTGCCGCGTCGATCGCGGCGACAAAGGGCTCTGCCTTGCCATTGGGCAGCGCCAGGATCACCACGTCGGCCGCCTTGGCGGCCACCGCGTCGGCATCCAGGTTCTCGTAGCGCAGCTGGCCCTGGTAGGCATCGTTATGCTCGGCCACGGGCTGCCCGGCCAGCTCGCGCGAGGACACGAAGCTCAAGTGCAGCTGCGGATGCGCCGCCACCAGTTTGATCAATTCCGAGCCGGTATGCCCGCGGGCGCCGACAATGCCGATGGTCTTTTGTTCAACAGTCATGCGTTTGCTTCCAGGCGGAACTGCAGGTGGCGTTTGACCCCGGCCCATTCCGTATCGATGATGGAAAACACCACGGTATCGCGCGGCGTACCGTCGGCGTGGCGGGCGTGGTTGCGCAGCACGCCGTCCTGTTTTGCACCCAGCCGCGCGATCGCCGCGCGCGAGGTATGGTTGAACCAGCTGGTCTCGAACACCACGCTCAGGCACCCCAATGTTTCGAAGGCGTATTGCAGCAGCATCAGCTTGGTTTCGGTGTTGACGCCGCTGCGCTGCACGCGTGGTGCGTACCAGGTGTAGCCGATCGACAGCCTGGGCACTGCGGCATCCAGCGCGTAGTAGCGCGTGCAACCGACGATGTCGCCGGCCGCATCGCGCACCACATATGGCAACGCCGCGCCATCGGCGCAGGCGGCCAGGGCCGCAGCGATATACGCCTCGACCTGCTCCGGTGCGGGCACGCTGGTGTACCACAGCCGCGATAGCGCGCCGTCGCCCACCACCTCACGCAACCCATCGGCATGCGCTGTCTGCAGCGGCTCCAGGCTCGCATGCCGTCCACGCATGTTCGGCTGCTCGCGCCAACGTGCTGGCAAGGTGACGACGCTCATCGCAGTCAGCCCAGCAAGGTCGGCTGACGCGTCGCGCAGTGCGCAACGCAATGCTGGATCTGCTCGAAGTTTTCCAGCCCGTACCAGAACACCTTCCACTTCTCCTGCTTGATGCAACCGTCGGATTCGGCGTAGTAAAAGATATTGACCTGGTTGTTATGGCGCGAGCGCCAGAACAGCTGCGGGGTCTCTTCGCGCATCACATTCCATACCGCCCGGCCAAGACCTTCGCCCTGCGCATCGTCGAGCACGGCGAACTTGTCCAGATAGGTCAGCCTGCCCGCACCGAACTGGCCTTCGTCGGTCAGGATCACCGCCGCGCGGTAGTTTTCGCTGACATACGCGCGCAGCAACGTGGTGGTCTCGAAATACTCCGGCACCAGCGTGCGGCCGAAGCTGGATTCGATCAGCGACTTCAGGCGAGGCAGATTCAGTTCGTCCCAGGAGGTGGCGCGCAGCACGCGCTCGCCGCGCCGCACCAGCGTGCCCGAGCCCTTGTGGGTGAACAGCTCCTTGGCCAGGTCCGACGGCCGGGTGATCGACACCGACGATTCCAGCGGCAGGCGATCGAGCAAGTCCTTGATCTGCTCGATCTTCACCCGCATGCCGCCGTTGATCCACGGCTGCTGCATCAGGTGGTCGAACTCGGTAGACAGGTTGATCGAATCGATCAACTTGCCATCGGCATCCAGCAGGCCGCCGGTGCCGGTGAGAAAGATGATCTTGTACGGCTGCAGCTCCTGCACCAACTCGTTGGCGGCAAAATCCGCATTGACGTTGAGGATCTGCCCGCTGGGCGTTTCGCCCAGGCTGGTGATCACCGGGATGGAGCCGGCCTGCAGACTGGCTTCGATCGGCGCCAGATTCACCGCCTTGACCTCACCGACCAGGCCGTAGGTGTCGCGATCCAGATACTCGGCCTCGAACACGCCACCGGTGATCGAGGTCGCACGCGCGCCGTTTTGCTGCAGCGCTTCCACCAGTTTCAGGTTGGAGGCCTGGAACACCTTGCGCACGATCGCCAACGCTTCGGGCGAGGTCACGCGCAGTCCGTTGACGGTGTGCTTTTCGATACCGGCGGCGGCCAGCTCTGCATCCAGCTGCGGGCCGGCGCCATGCAGCACGATCGGGGTCAGCCCAACTTCCTGCAGGAACGACAACGACGAGGTCAGCGCGTCCAGATCGTCGCGCAACACCGCGCCCCCCACCTTGACCACCGCAAAGCGCTTGGCATCGAGCTGCGAAAACCGCTTGAGGTATTGGCTGATTTCCTTCGCGCTGGCCATGCTGGAGAGCAGGCGCACGATGGTCTGGCGGGTTTGTTTGTGGGGTTGTGCGGAAGGGGACATTGCCGTGTTCGAAAGAGGAAAGGGAGCGCCAGGCGCGTGTCGGTTCAATGCGAACCGTTGATGATGCGATGGACCGATTCGGCGTAACCCTGCAACTGCGCCAGCGTCACGAATTCGTCGGCGGTGTGCGCCTGGGCGATGTCGCCCGGACCATACACCAGCGCGGTATAGCCGCCGGCCGAAAACAGCGAGGCCTCGGTCCAGAAGTCCACTGCGTTGCCGATCGGCAGGTCCAGCGCATCGGCCACATCGCGTGCGGCCAGGCGGCGTTCTTCCGCGCGTGCGATGTCGCCCGACGGCAGGCTCGGCCCGCGGAAGGTTTCTTCGAAATGCGCTGCCGCCGGTTCGGCGAAGCCGGCAAAGCTTGCCAGCAGTCCATCCACGTCCATCGACGGCAACGGACGAAAGCCGAAGCGCACTTCGGCTGCCGGCGCGATCATGTTGGCCTTGATGCCCCCCTCGACGCGGCCGATGTTGAAGCGCAATCCGGTCAACCCGCCGAAGCGCGCATGCGCCAGCGATTGCACATGGTCCAGGGCATTTGCGCCCCAGCGCATTGCCTGATGGAGCGCGCTGGCCGAGGGATCCTGCTTGCCCGATGCATGCCCTGCGCGCCCGGCAAACCGCATCAGCACCGAACTGATGCCACGATGCGCCAGCACCGCTTCGCCCATGGTCGGCTCGGCCACCAGGACAGCTTCGTACGGCACGCCGCGCGCCAGGAACGCGGCGATGCAGCGCGGATCATTGGCCTCTTCGTCCGAAGAAAACAGGAACGCGGCATCGCCGTCACCGGCATTGGCCGCGGCAACCAGCGCCGCCGCCGCGCCCTTGATGTCGCACACGCCCAGGCCCACCACGCGGTCGTCCAGGCGCCGCATCGCGTGCGGGTCGGCGCTCCAATGCGGCGAATCCGGCACGGTATCCAGATGCACGTTGAACAGGTACTTCGGCGTGCCGCGCACCGCGTACAAGCTCACCGCCCCTGCACCGTGATCGACCACCTCGACCTGGAACCCCGGCAGCTGCGCGCGCAGATAATCGAAGATGCCGCCTTGCGCGGCAATCGCACGCGGCGGATTGCGGGTGTCGAATGCCACCAGCGCCTGCAGGTGGTCGAGCGTGGAGGTGAGCAGGTCAGTCATGTGGGTCAGGCAGCCGTGGTGGTGGTGCGGTAGAGATCGGGATAGGCGATTTCCATCAACGCCTGCGGCCGTGCCGGCGCGGCGAAGCCGTGCTGTGCGTACAGCGCATGCGCATCGGAGGTGGCGAGCATGAAGCGGCGAAGACCTTGCAGATGCGGATGGGCCATCACTGCCGCCACCAGTTGCTTGCCATAGCCGCGCCCACGGTATGCATCGAGCACGAACACATCGGCGAGATAGCCGAAGGTGACACCGTCGGTGATCACGCGCGCGAACGCCACCTGCCCTACACCCGCACAATAACCGCCGAAACACAGCGAGCCGGCGACCGCCCGCTGCACCGTGTCCAGCGGGATGCCCAGGCACCAATAGGCCTGCTCGCTGAGGAAGCGATGGATCAACGGCAGATCGAGTTCCTGCTTGTCGGTACTGATGCGTAATGCGGGCATGGGTTCCATCGCAGTGGCCCTCTTCTCCCACCGGGAGAAGGTGCCCCGAAGGGGCGGATGAGGGGCGCCTCACGAAACTTCGCGAAGCAACCAGGTCGAACGCGTCGCCACGTGCCCAGATGGAGAACGATGGACGCAATGCTGCAGTAGTTCCGCATGACTGGCGCGTGGCGACGCGTTCGTCATGAGCGATCCTGAAGGTTTCTGCGGCACCCCCAAGCCCCTCTCCCCGGGGGGAGAGGGGCTTTTGCTCAGCGGTTGACCTGCGCGTACAGCGTCGAGCTCATCCCGAACAGCTTGATGAAGCCTTCCGCTTCTTCCACGCCCCAGTCGGCCGATTGCGCGTAGGTCGCACCCTTGGTGTTGAGCAGGTGCGGCGAGCGTACCGCCACCGCATCGACGCGGCCGCCGCGGGTTTCCAGCGTCACCTCGCCATTGACCTTGGACTGCGAGGACTTCAGGAACGCCTCGATATCGCTCTTGAGCGGGTCGTGATAGAAGCCTTCGTACACCAGCTCCACCCACTTGCGCGCCACGTCCGGCTTGAAGCGGTTCTGCTGCTTGGTCAGCACCGCATCTTCCAGTGCACGGTGCGCGGTGAGCAGCGAAATCAGGCCCGGCGCTTCGAACACGATGCGGCCCTTCAACCCGATCACGGTGTCGCCGGTATAGACGCCGCGGCCCACGCCGTATTGCGCAAACAAGGTGTTGAGCTTGGCCAGGATCTTGGCACCCGGCAGCGGCTTGCCGTCCAGTTCCACCGCTTCGCCTTCGACGAACTTCAGCGTCACCGTCAACGCTTCGCTCGGCCAGGCACTGCGCGGCGCGCACCAGCCGCGTGCACCCTCACCCGGCGCTTCCCAACGATCGATCTCGCCGCCGGACATGGTCAGGCCCAGCAGGTTCTCGTTGATGGTGTAGGCCTGCTGTTTGGCACGCACGCCGAAACCACGCGCTTCCAGATACTTCTGCTCATAGGCGCGGGTCTGGGTGTGCTCTTTCTGGATCTCGCGGATCGGCGCCACGATCTGGTAGTCGCCCAGCGCCTTCACTGCCAGGTCGAAACGCACCTGATCGTTGCCCATGCCGGTGCAACCATGCGCAATGATGCGCGTGCCCAATTCTTCGGCACGCTTGAGCGCAGCATCCACGATCAGGTAACGGTCGGACACCAGCAACGGGTACTGGCCCTGGTACCCCTCGCCCGCCCACACGAACGGCTTGACGAAGCCTTCCCAGATCGCCGGGCCACCGTCCACGGTGACGTGGCTGGCCGCGCCCAATTCGGCGGCGCGCTTCTCGATGAACTCACGCTCTTCGGCATCCACACCACCGGTGTCGGCAAACACGGTGTGCACCGCATAGCCGCGCTCCTGCAGATACGGAATGCAGAAGCTGGTGTCCAGACCACCGGAAAACGCGAGGACGATGTCCTTGGTGCCGGGAGTCGGGATTCGGGATTCGGGATTGGTGGAAGCAGCGCTCATCATTGTTCCTTAGTACGTAAATGTGGGGGCCAAGGGTGTTGCTGTTGCGATTCTCTAATCCCGATTCCCGATTCCCGCTTGCGAAGCAAGCGCCGCCATGATCGCCTTCTGCACATGCAGGCGATTTTCGGCTTCATCGATGGCGATGCAGTTGGGCGAATCCATCACCGCATCGGTCGCCTTGACGTTGCGGCGCAGCGGCAGGCAGTGCGAGAACACGCCGTTGTTGGTCAGCGCCATCTTGCGTTCGTCGACGATGAAATGCTGGTACTGGTCGCGGATCGGCTTTTCTGGTTCCCAGTTGCCGAAGAACGGCAACGCACCCCAGCTCTTGGCGTAGACGACATCGGCGCCGGCGTAGGCGCTGTCGATGTCATGGCTGACCTGCAGCGAGCCACCGCTTTCGGCCACGTTTTGCGCGGCCCAGTCCATGTAGCGCTGATCCAGGATGTAGTCCGGCGTCGGGCACAGCAGGGTCACGTCCATGCCCATGCGCGTGGCGATGGTCAGCGCCGAGTTGGCCACCGCTGTGTTCAGCGGCTTGGGGTGGTAGGTCCAGGTCAGCACGTACTTCTTGCCACGCAGATCCTGGGTACCGAAGTGTTCCTGCAGCGCCAGCGCATGCGCCAGCTCCTGGCATGGGTGGGTGATGGTTTCCATGTTGATCACCGGCACCGGCGAATACTTGGCAAAGCTCTTGAGTACCTGGTCTTCGCGGTCCTTGGACCAGTCCACGAACTTCGGAAACGCGCGCACGCCGATCAGGTCGACATAACGCCCCAGCACGCGCGCCACTTCGGCGATGTGCTCTTCGGTGTCGCCGTCCATGACCGTGCCCAGATTGAACTCGATCGGCCACGCATCCTTGCCCGGCTGCAAGACCACCGCATGCCCGCCCAGTTGGAACGCGCCCAGCTCGAAGCTGGTACGGGTGCGCATGGACGGGTTGAAGAACACCAGCGCAATCGACTTTCCCTTCAGCTCGCTTCCCAGCTTGTTGCGTTTGAACAACGCGGCCTGGGTCAACAGCGCGTCCAGCTCGGCGCGGCTCCAGTCCTGGGTGTTCAAGAAGTGCTTCAGTGACATCGATCGATCCTTTGCTGCGTGCTACTGCTGCGTTGGTCCGCCAGGAGCGACGGGGTGCGCGACATGCGCGTTTCTTGCCGTTGAAACTTTTGTGACGCCAAAACGAAAAAACCCAGCCTGGGGGCTGGGTCTTCAACGTCGGAACAGCAAACGCCCCGGCTTACCCAGCGAAAATGTGGGATTCCGGTCGGCGGGCACGCGAGGTCATGCCGGAGGCCATCCGGGCGGCGCTGGTGTCGTGCTGAAAGGCGTTTGCTTGCATAGGGCGCGAATCCTCGCACGCATGTGGGCACGGCGCAACCGCTGCGCATCTCATCGCGGCGGCGCGACGATGGCGTCGGGAATGTACGGCGTCACCGAGACCCGGATGCGCAGCCGATTGCCCGGATCTTCGGGCAGGCGCGAACGGTATTTGGTGCCCTTGTAGACATAGTCCACGTCGAAGGCGATCGGCCGGCGGAACTCGCGCGGCACTTCCACCACCTTGCAGTTGCGCCGCGTGCTGGTCGGCGGCACCGCAGCGGGCGCGGCCGGTTCGGGGCGACGCGAGAACATTTCCTTGACCGAATCGACCATGCGGTTGATGCGGCCCTCGTCCTCGGCCGGCGCTGCCGCAGCCTGTGCCGCCTGCTCGGCTTCGCATTGCTCTTCGATACGCGTGGCGCGAAGCGTCTGGTAGACCGGCTCGACATTGAGCACCTGCGCATAATCCAGTTTCACGTTCTCGATCACCACGACCCGGTTCTTGGGGTCGGGCTCTGCCGCATACGCCGGAATCACTTGCCCGGCAAACGTACACAGCAGCATGAAGAACGGAGAAGGTCGCATCAGTACCGGGAACGCGCAGCCAGGCAGTACGTAAGTGTATGGAGCTTGCGGCCGCCTGGGCTGAACGCAACCCATCCGGTGGCCATCGTCGGGCTGGCGATTCGCCATCCCGCCACAACGGGCTAGAATCGCGCGATTGCCCTTTTTCGGATGCCGATGAGCCTGCGCCTGCACAACAACCTGACGCGGCGGGTCGAGCCGTTTGCGCCGCTCGATCCGTCCAGCCCCACCCTGTACGTCTGCGGTCCCACCGTCTACAACTACGCGCATATCGGCAACGCTCGCGGCCCGGTGGTCTTCGATGTGCTTGCCGCGTTGCTGCGCCGACGCTACGGCGCGCTGCGCTACGCGCGCAACATCACCGATGTGGACGACAAGATCAACGCCGCCGCGCAGGCGCAAGGCGTGCCGATTTCGACGATCACCGACCGCTTCGCGGCGATCTACCGGCAGGACATGGCGGCGCTTGGCGTGGTTCCACCGGACATCGAACCGGAGGCCACCGCGCACATCCCGCAGATCGTGGCGATGATCGAGCAGCTGATCGCCAATGGGCATGCCTATGCCGCAGAAGGCCACGTGCTGTTTTCGGTCTCCAGCTTCGAGGACTACGGCAAGCTCTCGCGGCGCGACCCGGACGAAATGTTGGCCGGCGCACGCGTGGACGTGGCGCCATACAAGCGCGACCCCGGCGACTTCGTGCTGTGGAAACCCTCCAGCGACGACCTGCCCGGCTGGCCATCGCCCTGGGGCCGCGGCCGGCCGGGTTGGCATATCGAATGCTCGGCGATGGCCGCCGCCCATCTGGGGCCGACCATCGACATCCACGCCGGCGGTGTGGACCTGCAGTTCCCGCATCACGAAAACGAGATTGCGCAGAGCGAGTGCGCGCATGGCGGTGCCACTTTTGCGCGCTTCTGGCTGCACAACGGCATGCTCAATTTCAGCGGCGCGAAGATGAGCAAGTCGCTGGGCAATATCGAAACCGTGCACGAGCTCATCGCCAGGCATCCGCCCGAAGCGCTGCGCTATGCGCTGTTGAGCGCGCACTACCGTCAGCCGCTGGACTGGTCGGATGGGTTGATCGAGCAGGCCAAGAACACGCTGGACCGCCTGTATGGAACGTTGCGGGATCTGGCTGCGCTGGAAGCCGAAAGCGGCAGCGATCCGGCGGTATCCATGACGATTCCCGCCGAGGTGGAGTCCGCTCTGGATGACGATCTCAACACGCCGCTGGCCTTGTCCGTCATGGCAAGCATCGCCTCCGATGCGCGTGCATTGCGCAGCGAACTGATGCAAAGCGGCCAAGCATCGGCGCGCATGATCGAGCTGCATGCGGCGCGCGCCAAGTTGCTCGGTGCCGGAATGGCACTGGGGTTGCTGCAACAAGACCCGGCTGCATGGTTCTCGCGCGGCACCGACGCCGGCGACGATGCACGCATCACCGCATTGGTGGAAGAACGCAGCGCGGCGAAGAAAGCCAAGGATTTCGCCCGCGCCGACGCCATCCGCAAGCAACTTGCCGACGAGGGCATCGTGCTGGAAGACACGCCGCAGGGCGTGCGTTGGAAGCGTGCTTGATCCTTCTCACGTCTTCCTGCGGGAGAAAGGGCCCCCGCAGGCGGATGAGGGTGCGCTGCGGCGACAATCAACCGTCGGTCATGGCAAACGCGTCGCCACGCGCCAGCCAAAAAGAATGACCGACGGCCCTCGCAGGCTGCCCTGCCCTGGCACCTGTGGACAGATGCAATGGCCACAGCGCTCCAAGGCCAGTTGCCAGTGGCGCACACCGTGCCTTCTCGCCCCGCGGGAGAGGGACTTGATCGAATTGATTCTGGATTTTTAGATGACCACCTCCCCCTTCCCGCTTGAACCGACTGCTACCGAGGCGCAGGCCGCTATTGCCGAGGAATTTTCCTTCTTTGGCGACTGGTCCGAGCGCTACCAGTACCTGATAGACCTTGGCCGCAAGTTGCCCGCCTTCCCGGAACAGTGGAAAACCGAAGAACACCGCCTGCACGGCTGCCAATCGATGGTCTGGATCGTGCCGGAGGGCAACGCCGAGCGGCTGGATTTCCATGCCGTCAGCGATTCGGCCATTGTCTCCGGGCTGATCTACCTTGCGCTGCGCGTGTATTCCGGGCGTAGCGCGCAAGAGATCCTGGCTACCGAGCCTGACTATATCGCCGGGATCGGCCTGGCCAAGCATCTGTCGCCGACCCGCAGCAACGGCGTGGCAGCGATGCTGGCCTTCATCCGCGATACCGCGCGCGCGCAGCAGTGAGCACGCCCGCCCCATCGCCCGCCGATTCGCTGCGGACGCTGCTCGCCCATCCAGGCTTCGGCCTGGTGCTGCTGTACCGCGTGGCGGCGATGCTGTCCTACCAGATCGTCGCGGTGACGGTCGGTTGGCATATTTACGAAATGACCGGCAACCCGCTCTCGTTGGGGCTGATCGGCCTGGCGGAAATCCTGCCGTTCTTCTGCATCGCCCCCTTTGCCGGCTACCTGGTCGATCACCTGCCGCGCCGCCGGCTGGGCATGGTCGCCGTGCTGGGCTTGGTCGCAACCGCGCTGTTGCTGTTGGCGATCACGCAAGGCTGGCTGCCGGTCAAAGGCGTGTGGCCCATCTATGCCGCCATCTCGCTCACCGGCGCGGCGCGCTCTTTCTTGTCGCCGGTCTACAACGCCTTGTTCGCACGGGCGCTGCCGCGCGACGCATTCGCACGCGGCGCCAGCATCGGCAGCGTCACCTTCCAGGCCGGCATGGTGATCGGCCCGGCGCTGGGCGGCGTGCTGGTCGGCTGGGGCGGCAAGGGCCTGGCCTACGGGGTCGCCGCCAGCGTGGCGATGCTGGCGATCCTGGCGTTGGCTTTGTTGCGTGTCAGCGAGCCGGTCAGCGCCGGCCCGCGTGCGCCGATCTTCCGCAGCATCGCCGAAGGCGCGCAGTTCGTACTGTCCAACCAGATCATGCTGGGTGCCATGGCGCTGGACATGTTCTCGGTCCTGCTTGGCGGCGCGGTATCGATGTTGCCGGCCTTCATCCACGACATCCTGCACTACGGCCCGGAAGGCCTGGGCATCCTGCGCGGTGCGCCGGCGCTGGGTTCGATCGTGGTTGGCGTGTGGCTGGCGCGGCACCCGCTGCAGCGCAATGCCGGACGCGTGCTGCTGCTGTCGGTGGCCGGCTTCGGGCTCTGCACCATCGCCTTCGGACTGTCGCGCCATTTCTGGCTGTCAGCGGCGATCCTGCTGGTGTACGGCATGTGCGATGGCGTCTCGGTGGTGGTGCGCCAGACTATCCTGCAGTTGGCCACCCCCGATGCCATGCGTGGCCGGGTGTCTTCGATCAACGGCATCTTCATCGGCTCGTCCAACGAGTTGGGCGCGTTCTACGACGGCGTCATGGCGCGCCTGGTCGGCCTGGTGCCGGCGGTGGTCATCGGCGGCTGCGTCACCCTGGGCGTGGTGGCCACCACCGCCTGGAAGGCGCCGCGCCTGCGCAAGCTGGACCTGCGCGATCTGCAGTGAGCGGCGCGATCGCGTGATTGCCGGTGCCCACGGCGCCGCTGTGGTGGCAAGGGGCTCGTGTTGCGGACCGCGCTCACGTGCCGTATGCAGCTGCGTGCGGCGGCGTCTCGCCAATGGGCGCTGCCTGACTATCGGCCAGGCGCCAATACAACGGATCAGGCGACCATAAAAAACCCCGCACATGGCGGGGTCTTTCGGTGAGCAAGGCGGACGATCAGTCGCCCTGCTGCTTCTGCAAGTGCTCCCAACGCTCCTGGGCATCGATGGTGCGCTCGGCAGTCAGACGCGCTTCCAGGCGGTCCAGGCCAATCTCTTCACCGGTGTCCACGCAGTAGCCGTAGTCACCGTCTTCCAGGCGCTTGAGCGTGCTGTCGATCTTGGAAATCAGCTTGCGGGCGCGATCACGGGCACGCAGTTCCAGCGAGTTTTCGGTCTCGCGGGTGGCACGTTCGGCTTCGTCGCCGATGTCGCGCACTTCTTCGCGCAGGTTTTCGATGGTCTGCTTGGATTCCTCCACCATCTCGTTGCGCCAGCTCTGCAGACGCTGGCGGAAATATTCCTGCTGCAACTTGTTCATGTACTCCTCGTCCGCGGAAGGCTTGTAGCCCTGCGGCAGGATCGGGCGACCGGTTGCTTCGTCGGTCTTGTACTCGACCACCTTGTACTTGGTCTTGGGAGCCGCGCTGGACGGCTTGGACGTCACGGCCACGGCCACCTTGCCGACCGGACGGGTCGCAGCAGGCTTGGCGGGGGCTTCGGTTTTGGTTGGCGTTTTTGCGGAAGATTTCGAAACGGGCACGGGATTCTTAGATGACGGGGTCGCAGGCTTTGCCGGCTTCGCAGGGACGGCCTTGGGGACCGGTGCGGGCGCGGGCTTCTCAGCCTTGACCGGGACTGACTTGGCCGGAGCCGGCTTGGTGGCCGGCTTCGGTACGGACTTGGACGCCACCGGCTTGGCGGCCGGTTTGGCGGCAGCCGGAGCTGCCTTTTTCGCCGCCGGCTTGGCAGCACTCTTGGCGACGGGTTTCACTGACTTGGGGGCTGCGGACGCGGTGGTCTTGGAAGCCGGCGCCGGCTTGGCAGCGGCTTTCTTCGCAGGTGCCTTCTTCGCGGGTGCCTTCTTGGCAGCCGGCTGCTTGGTCGGCGGTTTTGCGGCCGGTTTCGCAGCAGCGGACGTCGCTGCCTTTTTCGCAACGGGTTTGGCGGACTTCTTGGCGGCCTCTACGGCCTTTTTTGCAGGTTTTTTAGCAGCCACGAAACGCTCATCCTTGGTTCCCCCGGGGCCCGGGAAAGCGGGCCTTTATAACGTACCCCGCGGACCCCCGGCAACCACCTATTAATGCAAGTGGCATATCATTGGCAAGTGATCTCACGCCTGCTCATCGCGCTGCTGCGCGTCTACAAGCTCGTCATCAGCCCCCTGCTCGGGCCGCGTTGCCGTTTTGCACCAAGCTGCTCGGACTACGCGATGACCGCCATCGGCCGCTTCGGCCCGCTGCGCGGCAGTTGGCTTGCCGCGCGCAGGCTCGGCCGCTGTCATCCCTTCCATCCGGGCGGATTCGATCCGGTGCCCGATGCACCCGCCTCGCCCTCCCCGTCTTCTTCCTGCAGCTGCAAAGGACCCCATCCATGAGCCGAACCGTCATCGTCAATGCCCGCCTGGTCAACGAAGGCAAGGAGTTCGACGCCGATCTCCTGATCGAGGGCGGCCGCATCGCCAAGATCGACAGCAAGATCGCCCCTGCCCCTGGTGATACCGTCGTGGATGCCGCCGGACGCTGGGTGCTGCCAGGCATGATCGACGACCAGGTGCACTTCCGCGAACCTGGCCTGACCCACAAGGGCGACATCGCGACCGAATCCGGCGCCGCGGTGGCTGGTGGCCTGACCAGCTTCATGGACATGCCCAACACCAATCCGCCGACCCTGGATGCCGCCGCACTGCAGGCCAAGTACGACGCCGCTGCCGGGCGCGCCTGGGCCAACTACGGCTTCTACATGGGTGCCAGCAACGACAACCTGGCCCACATCCAGTCGCTGGACCCCAAGACTGCACCGGGCATCAAGGTGTTCATGGGCGCCTCCACCGGCAACATGCTGGTCGATAACCCGGAAACGCTGGACGCCATCTTCCGCGACGCACCCACGCCGATCATCACCCACTGCGAAGACACCCCGACCATCGACGCGACGATGGCGCAGTACAAGGAAAAGTATGGCGATGCGCTGACACCGGAGATGCACCCGGACATCCGTTCGCGTCAGGCCTGCCTGAAGTCCTCGCAGCTGGCGGTTTCGCTGGCGCGCAAGCACAACACCCGCCTGCACGTGCTGCACATTTCCACCGCCGACGAGCTGTCGCTGTTCGAAGCCGGCCCGCTGGTCGATGCCGATGGCAAGCTGCGCAAGCGCATTACCGCCGAGACCTGCATCCACTTTCTGCGCTTCGATCGCAGCGATTACGCACGACTGGGCAACCTGATCAAGTGCAACCCCGCGATCAAGGACGCCGAAGATCGTCTGGCGCTCATCGATGCGCTGGCCGAAGATGTCATCGACGTGCTCGCCACCGACCACGCCCCGCACACCTGGGAAGAAAAGCAAAAGCCCTATGCGCAGGCGCCCTCGGGCCTGCCGCTGGTGCAGTACGCGCTGGTCGCGGCACTGGAGCTGGTGCACGAAGGCAAGTTGCCGATCACCCGTATCGTGCAGAAGTTCGCGCATGCGCCGGCCCAGTTGTTCGATGTGCAAGAGCGTGGCTTCCTGCGCGAAGGCTATTTCGCCGACCTGGTGATGATCGACAACACCCCGTTTACCGTGAAGCGCGAGCAGGTGTTGTCCAAGTGCGGCTGGTCGCCATTCGAGGGCACCACCTTCCGTTCGCGCATCGCTGCGACGTGGGTCAACGGCCAGCAGGTGTGGGATGGCGAACAGCTGGTGGGCAGCGCTGCCGGCCAGCGCCTGACCTTCGACCGCTGATGCGCGCAGCCCTGTTTGGTGCCTGGTTGATCCTGGCGCCGGTCGCGCTGGTTGCAGGTCGCGCGCAAGCGCAGGGTGCGGCCGCCGCGACTGATGTCGTATTTCCGCAAAGCGCGTCGCAAGGCGCGCTGGTGATCGGCAAGGTGCCGACAGGCAGCAAGGTGCAATATGCCGGCCGCAGCTTGCGTGTGAGCGGTTATGGAAGCGTCGTGTTCGGGATCGGCCGTGATGCGACCGGGCCCTTGCAGGTGCAGATCACCCAACCCGATGGCAGCACGCGCACCGTGAGCATCGCAGTAACGCCGCGCGACTGGCCGGTGGAACGCGTCAATGGCGTGCCGCCGAAGACGGTCAACCCGCCGGCCGAGATTGCCGCGCGCATCAAACGCGAACAGGCGCAGGTCACGGCGGCGCGCGACCGCGATGATGCACGCACCGATTTCGCCCAACCCTTCATCTGGCCGGTGCAGGGACGTATCAGCGGCCGCTTCGGCAATGCACGCGTGTACAACGGCCAGCCGGGCGCCGGCCATTCGGGCATGGACATCGCCGTGCCCACCGGCACCCCGGTGAAGGCACCGGCTGCCGGCGTGGTGACGTTCGCGGCGCCGGACCTGTATCTCACCGGCGGCACGGTGCTGCTGGATCACGGCTTCGGGGTGAGCTCGAATTTCCTGCACTTGTCGCGTATCGACGTGAAGGTGGGCGACCGGGTCGAGCAAGGCCAGGTGATTGCCGCGGTTGGTGCCACTGGGCGTGCCACCGGGCCGCATCTGCATTGGGGGATGAACTGGTTCGACACCCGCATCGATCCGTTGCTGGTGCTTGAGCGGACGAAGTAGAGCGTTCGGAAGATCGCCTCTTTAACGTGCGGTGGCATTGAAGACGCCGTTCTACGCTTCCTATAAGAGCCTGCTTGGCCAGCCCGGTCTTCTGCTGACTCGAGTTTCCTTCACACAAATTATCGCGTCCCGGACGTACTGGAACGGAGCCGCAACAGTGGATAGCAATGCAGGCGTGGCCAACGTTGATCCCATCGGGTTTGCCGTTTCATCTCTTGACGAGGCGATCCGGTTCTGGACCGAGGCCCTGGGGTTTACGCTCGAACGACAGGCACAGATGGGCGGCGATTTCCTGCATCAGGTCACCGGCGTGGATGATCCGAGCGTGCGAACGGCAATCGTGAAGGCTCCGGACGGATTCATCGTCGAGTTGCTGCAATATTCCAAAGGTCGTCGGAATGGGCAGTCGCCGGACAGCGCGGGTGCGATCGGGGCCGCCCATCTGGCGCTGACCGTCCGGGACATCCATGCGGCCATCTGCCGTGTCGAGGCGGCCGGATGGAAGGCGAAGGGCAAGCCGCTGCCGATTCCGGGAGGTCCGAGAACAGGAACGCTCACCGCCTACGTGTCCGGTCCCGACCATATTTCCATCGAGTTCATGCAGCCTGCTGGACCGTGACAGGACCGGCGCGCCCCGACTACCGGCGCAGTCGTCAGGGGGATGACACCGAATGGTCGCATCCCCGCCCCGTTGATGGACCATGATCCCGATCCGCCTTAGCGTGCGGCTGCAGAGTCATTCTGCGATGACCCCACTATTTGATGCATCGCGACCACTGGATCAGGCCCCCTCGATTTAACAACGGGCCACACCCTGCGACGACAGAAGAAAAACGCAACCCACGACCATTGCGCCGGAACGCTACACACCCGGTCGGCGGCGACCTACCCGTCGTGCTTGTGTCCGCCAGCGGGCTTTGCGGTATAACCGAAACGACCGTCGTGCGTCGCTGCAGGTGGACGCTTGGGCTGCCGACGGTCGGTCCGTCGCTTCGGCGTCGGGCGTGCTTCATCTCCCCTCCCCCGACTGCAGGAGATGTGCGACATGCGCAACGAGCACCTCAAACCGACCCTGGGTACCTGGCAGTTGTGGGGCATCGCGGTGGGGCTGGTGATTTCAGGCGAGTATTTCGGCTGGAGTTACGGCTGGGGCACCGCCGGTACGCTCGGCTTTCTGGTGACCACGCTGCTGGTCGCAGTGATGTACACCTGTTTCATCTTCAGCTTCACCGAATTGACCACCGCCATTCCCAATGCGGGCGGGCCCTTCGCCTATAGCCTGCGCGCGTTCGGGACCTATGGCGGCATGCTGGCCGGCCTGGCCACGTTGATCGAATTCGTCTTCGCGCCGCCGGCTATCGCGATGGCGATCGGCGCGTATCTGAATGTGCAGTACCCCACGCTGGATCCGCGTCTTGCAGCGGTTGGCGCCTACCTGGTCTTCATGAGCTTGAACATTGTCGGCGTGGCGATTGCAGCCACCTTCGAGCTGATCGTGACCTTGCTGGCGGTGATCGAACTACTGGTGTTCATGGGCGTGGTGGCACCGGGTTTCAGCGTGGCGCGCTTTGCCGCCAACGGCTGGGCCGGCAGCGACGGCTTCGGGCCGGCCGCCATTTCCGGCATCTTCGCTGCGATCCCGTTTGCGATCTGGTTCTTCCTGGCGATCGAAGGGGCGGCGATGGCGGCCGAAGAAGCCAAAGACCCCAGGCGCACGATTCCGCGCGCCTACATCGCCGGCATTCTCACCCTGGTGGTGTTGGCGCTGGGCGTGATGGTGTTTGCCGGCGGCGTCGGCGACTGGCGCCAGCTTTCCAACATCAACGATCCGCTGCCGCAGGCGATGAAGGCCGTGGTCGGCAACAGTTCCACCTGGTTGCACATGTTGGTGTGGATCGGCTTGTTCGGGTTGGTGGCGAGTTTCCACGGCATCATCCTGGGCTATTCGCGTCAGTTCTTTGCGCTGGCGCGTGCCGGTTTCCTGCCACATGGGCTGGCCAGGCTCTCGCGTTTTCGCACGCCGCATCGCGCCATCCTGGCCGGCGGCGTCATCGGCATCGCCGCGATCTGCAGCGACAGCGTGGTCAAGATCCAGGGCATGTCGTTGACCGCAGCGATGATCACCATGTCGGTGTTCGGCGCGATCGTGATGTATGTGATGAGCATGCTCAGCCTGTTCAGGCTGCGTCGCGCCGAACCGGGATTGGAGCGTAGTTTCCGCGCACCGTGGTACCCGGTGGTGCCGGCCATTGCGCTGCTGCTGGCACTGGTGTGCCTGGTGGCGATGGTGTGGTTCAACCCGATCGTGGCATTGATCTCCCTGGGCCTGCTGCTGTTCGGCGCGGCGTGTTGCGTCCTGAGCCTGCGCACGCAACACACGCCTGTGGCCAGCGCCGGATGAGCGGGTTTGCCTTCACCGCAGGCGGCGAACGCTTTCAGTTTGCCGATCTGAAGCAGCTGCTGGCCAAGGCGACGCCTGCGCGCTCCGGCGACCAGCTGGCCGGTCTTGCCGCCGACTCCGGTCTGCAGCGCGTGGCCGCACAGATGGCGCTGGCCGATCTGCCGCTACGGCACTTCCTCGACGAAGCAGTGGTACCGTATGAAGCAGACGAAGTCACCCGGCTGATCATCGACCAGCACGATGCCGCTGCATTTGCCGCCGTGGCGCATCTCACCGTGGGCGGCTTTCGCGATTGGCTGCTGAGTGCGCAGGCCGACGAAGCTGCATTGACCGCGTTGGCACCCGGCCTGACGCCGGAAATGGTGGCCGCGGTGTCCAAATTGATGCGGGTGCAGGACCTGATCCTGGTGGCGCAGAAAACCCGGGTCGTCACCCGCTTTCGCAACACGCTGGGGTTGCGCGGACGCCTGTCGACACGCCTGCAGCCCAACCACCCCACCGATGATGCCACCGGCATCGCCGCCAGCGTGCTCGACGGCTTGTTGTACGGCAACGGCGATGCGGTGATCGGCATCAACCCGGCCAGCGACAGCCTGGCCGCAACCACGGCCCTGTTGCGCATGCTCGATGCGGTGATCAGTGGGTATCAGATTCCCACGCAATCGTGCGTGCTTGCGCACATCACCACCACCATCGAAGCGATCGGCCGCGGCGTGCCGGTGGATCTGGTGTTTCAGTCCATCGCCGGCACCGAGGCGGCCAATGCCAGCTTCGGCATCAACCTGGCCTTGCTGCAGGAAGGGTATGAAGCGGGCCTGTCGTTGCGTCGCGGCAACGTCGGCGACAACGTGATGTACTTCGAAACCGGCCAGGGCAGCGCGTTGTCGGCCAATGCGCACCACGGCGTGGATCAACAGACCTGCGAGGTGCGCGCCTATGCGGTAGCGCGCCACTACAAACCGCTGCTGGTAAACACCGTGGTGGGCTTCATCGGGCCGGAATATCTCTACGACGGCAAGCAGATCGTCCGCGCCGGGCTGGAGGACCACTTCTGCGGCAAGTTGCTCGGCGTGCCGATGGGCTGCGACATCTGCTACACCAACCATGCCGAAGCCGATCAGGACGACATGGACGTGTTGCTCACCCTGCTCGGCACTGCCGGCATCAACTTCATCATGGGCATCCCCGGCTCGGACGATGTGATGTTGAACTACCAGACCACCTCGTTTCACGATGCGCTGTATGCGCGCCAGGCACTCGGCCTGCGCGCCGCACCCGAGTTCGAACAGTGGCTGGAGCAGCACGACATCCTGCGGCTGCGCGATGGCCGCTTCGAGCTTGGCAGCGAGGTACCGGCGCCATTTCGGCGTGCATTGGCACAGGCCAGCGGTAGAGCGGCGCCATGAGCGCCCCCTCAACACCGCCCCGCGATGCCTGGGCGCACCTGCGCCAACTGACGCCCGCGCGCATTGCGCTGGGCCGGGTGGGGACCAGCCTGCCTACGGACGCGCACCTGGAGTTCCAGCTGGCGCATGCGCAGGCACGCGACGCGGTGCATTTGGCCTTCGACCCGGCACCGCTGCAGGCCGCGCTGGAGCAACGCGGGCGCAGCAGCATCCTGCTGCAGAGCGCTGCCACCGATCGTCATCAGTATCTGCAACGTCCCGATCTGGGAAGGCGCCTGGCCGAAGATGCCGCCGCCCAGCTACGCGGCCTCACGGCCGTGCATGGCGGCGGACAGGATGTTGCGGTGGTCATCGCCGATGGACTGTCTGCGCTGGCCGTGCATCGGCATGCCGCGCGCATGCTAGACCAGATCGATGCACTGGCATCTCGGGAAGGCTGGTCGCTCGCGCCGGCGGTGCTGGTGGCGCAAGGGCGCGTGGCGATCGGCGATGAGGTCGGCGAACTGCTCAACGCGCGCGCCGTGATCGTGCTGATCGGCGAAAGGCCGGGCCTGAGCTCGCCCGACAGCCTGGGCCTGTATCTCACCTACACGCCCCGCGTCGGGCTCACCGATGCAGCGCGCAACTGCATTTCCAACATTCGCGCCGAAGGACTGAGTTACGCCGAGGCGACCCACAAATTAGCGTATCTGCTGCGCGAGGCATTTCGCCGCAGACTCTCTGGCGTGCAGTTGAAAGACGAAGCCGAACAACCTGCGTCGCTGGCAGGGCCTGCCGACATCGCGCCGCGCACGTTCTTGCTGCCGGACTGAACTGCGCGGCGTGTGCTGACCAGGAGTCACACCGCGCAATTCGCAATCAATCCATCACTTCAATGCCCCATCCTGCGTATTGCTAGCGGCATAGGTGCTGGTCTGCAGTTCGTTGTCATGCGGATGACGTAAGGCGTTGCGTACATCATCGGGAAGCTTGTCGACATCCAGCATCACCTTTCCCGAGTGCACATCACGCACCACCGAGGCAGGCAGCACGAAGTCGCCGCCATTTTCGATATTGATGACCAGTTCGTCCCCATCGTTGCGGATGTCGCGGACGGCACCGACGCCGACTTCGCCATCGCGTAGAAATACCATCTGGCCAATTTCGATCTGCTGCATGTTCAATCTCCTGGAATGGCGTCATCACGCAAGCGCGCTGTGCCGGTGGCAGATCATCGCGCTGCGGTGCGTTGGCGCGTGGTGAAGCGCGGATCACTGCGGCGTGGGTGCGTGCAGCAAGGCGCCGCTCGGCAGGCGGGCCGGCTGCCCGACGATACGCTCGAACTCGCTCACATCGTGCGAACAGAACACCTCCACCTCACCTGCATGCTGTTGCCGTAGAGCGCGCAGGCGCTGCTGGTTACTCAAGCGCGCGGCGCGGTCCTTCTCCAACATCCATTGATATGCGCGCAGCCCTGGCGTGCAGTAAGGCGCGTCCGGATCCATTTCGCGATGGAAGAAATATGCATCGCCTGCCAGCAGCAGCCATCGTGCCGGCGTGTGCACCGCAACCGCGGCATGACCCAGCGTGTGCCCGGGAAGCGGTACCATCAGCAGCTCTGGCGGTAATCCATGCAGGTCGCGCACGCACTCCAGCCCCATCCAGCGCTCGCCTGCTGCACCGTCGTAGGTGCGCCACTGCCCGCGCGTAGACCACTGTTGCGGACGAAAGCGTTGGCGATCCATCCAGGTGCGCTGTGCCAGTGCGGCATCGCGTTCGCTCGTCATCAGGTGCACGCGCGCATGCGGAAAGTCGTCCAGTCCGCCGGCGTGGTCGAAATCCAGATGGGTCAGCACGATGTGCCGCACATCGCGCGGGTCCAGCCCCAGCCGTTGTATCTGCCGGATTGCGGTCATCTCCTCGCGCAAATCCGGCTTGACCAGGGCCAGAAAAAACCGACTCAGGCGCGCACGTGGCTCGGCCACATCGCGCAGGCCGAAACCGGTATCGATCAGTACCAACCCGGCGCTGGTTTCCACCAACAAGCAATGGCAACACAGATGGCCGCGATCCAGGACGCCTGGCGTACGTCCGTCCATGAGATGGCCGCCCAGCGGACAGGTGGAGATGCAGTTGAGGTGATGCACGCGCATCGGCAGGCTCCGCTTGGCGGGCCAGCGTGGCAATGCGGCCGTCGCACAGCGGTGAGCGGAGCAAATCGCGCAACCAGCGCGCACACGCCACCTTGACGGTGGCGCGTGCGCGCCAGATTTCAGCGCAGCGGAACGTCCGCCACCTTGTCCTGATAATCCTTCTTCGGGTCGACGCCCAACAACACCTTGATCCCTGCCAGCAGGCTCGACTCGTTGAGCCAGATCTGCGCATGGTCGGCGTCCAGGCGCAGCAGCGCCAAGTTCGGATCGGTCTTGCCGCCTTCGTACCACGCAGCGACATATGGATTCCACAACCGGTCGACCATGGCCGGGTCGGTGTCTTCGCGCAGCGAGCCGCTGATGCTGGCGAACAAATCGTGGCCCTTGCTGCTGAAGGCGCCGATGACGCGGCGGCCCTGCCCCAGCATGGCGATCAACGCGTTGTCCTTGGATGTAAAGAACCAGATCGGTCCACCGCTATCGCCTTCGATCTGTGCGGTCATCGGACGCGCGTGACCGTCTTCGACACCGTCCAGGCCCAGCATCACGGTGCGATCGGATTTGAGCGCCTTCCAGAATTTTTCCTGCAACTCTTTGGTGTCTGCCATTTCGATTCCTGACATGCGCGCGTACGCGGGTGAGTCAGTCTGAAAGGCCCTGCGCCCACGGCATGTGAGGACGCATCTCGAATCGCCGTCATTGTGCAACCGCAATATGGTCCGCGTGCGACATGGCCTGTAGCGCCAGTACCGGCCCGCAAAGCGTGACCGATTCGCAGTTCCGGCACATTGGCCGATACGTCATCAGCCGAAAAACGAACACGGCAGTAGGATCGGCCGGCCGCTGGTGCGGCACGAACGAGAACCGCGCATGGCAACGACCGTCGTTGCACCTGCGCTGCATTGCTTCCGAATCCCGAAGCGGCCGGACACCTGTTGCGATCGTTTATCAGGCGAGCGCGCACCGGCGTCGTCGTCGCTCCTGGCTTGCCGGCATCTGCAGCGTATTGCGCATACGTCCCCTTCTGAGAGAGCGCCACCACATGTCTGCAACGCACATCCGTTCGACCTGTCTCGCTGCCGCAGTGCTGAGCCTTGTTAGCGCCACTGCGCTGGCATTGACCGGCACTGCCACACGGCCGCAACTCACCAGCAGCGAAGCGAGCAGTTATACGATCGCCAAAGCCTTGGCCAAAGCCGGGCCGATCAGCGCATTGGTGACCGATAACTGGAACCCCACCGCAGGTGTCGCCCTACTCAGTGCCGATTACGCAGTGGCGGCCGACGGCTCAACACGCTACCGCACCGTGCAATCTGCCATCGACGCTGCCGTGGCTGCCGGCGGCACCACACGTCGCTATATCAGCATCAAGGCGGGCACTTACACCGAGCTGGTCTGCGTGCCGAACAATGCGCCACCGCTGACGCTGTTCGGGCTGGGCACAAATACCGGCGACACCGTCATCCGCTTCAACAATGCCAACCCCACTCCCAAGCCAGCCGGCACCGCAAGCCACCCGTGTGCGAGCAATGCGTCGGCGACCACGGTTGGCACCTCCAACAGCGCGACGTTCACGGTGCGCGCGGCGAATTTCGAGGCGCGCCACCTGCGCGTGGACAACAACTATGTGGAAGGCACCTACACCGACAACAATCAATCGGCGGTGGCGCTGGCTGTGCGTGGCGACAAGGCCAACTTCCAGGATGTCCTGGTGACCGGCAACCAGGACACCTTGTTGATCAGCGCGACCAGCGCGTCCAATGTGATCCGGGCGTATTTCAAGAGCAGCACCATCGAAGGCGATGTCGATTTCATCTTCGGCTCCGGCGTCGGTGTTTTCGATGGCGCCACCATCCGTTCCACCGGCGCACGCCTGGGCAGCAGCCGCGGCGGCTATATTTTTGCGCCCAGCACGCGTCCTGGCAGCAGCTACGGATTTCTGGCGATCAACAGCAGCTTTACCGGTGTCTCCGGCTCCCCGGACAACAACACCTATCTTGGACGTGCGTGGGACGAGAGCGTCGGCAGCCTGAGCTCTTACGTCAACGGCACTTCGCCCAACGGCCAGGTGACGGTACGTGACTCGACCCTGGGCAGCCATATCCGCAAGACCGCGCCATGGAATGCATCAACGGTCGGCCGCCCGTATTGCAGCAGCAACTGCACCAATTCGGCCAACCGTTTCTACGAATACAACAATAGCGGTCCCGGCGCGGCCAATTGAGTCGATGCTTCACCGCAACTGCGCAGCAAGCCCGGCATTGCCCGTGCTTGCTGCCTCGCGCGACGAGAGCGCACCGGCTGCCGATAAGAGGGCGTGCGAACGCCTGACTGCGTCGCAAGGCCTACGCACGATTGGCGCTGTCATTACCTTAGCGCCGTGCTGCCAATTGCCCCGCTCCGCACACGACAGACTGGGCCGCCGCGCCCGTCACGCCACACACGCGCATGCTGCACGCAGCTGACCTACCGGCGCCGCTTAATCGGTGCCGCTGGCGGCACGCCAGCTATGCCAGAGCTGTTGCATCGGCGGCGGGTACGCAGGTTTGCCCGCCAGCTCGCGCTGCAAGCGCAGCCGTGCCAGACGCGACCACACCCGGTGCGGCCGCGCCAACGCGACCTTGCGCGGCCAGGCCTGCAACAGCTGCGTGCGCCAGGCGGACGTGGCAACGCCACCGGGCGCTGCGCCGTCGCCGGCCACGCGTTGGCGTGCATCCAGCCATTGCACCGCCACCGCAGTGGCATCGCCAGGCCGTGCCCGTGCGAACAGCACCGCTTCCACCGCAATCACCGCCTCGGCGAACGTACGCAGTGCCCCTAGCGCGTGCTGCAGCGATTGTGGCTGGACGCGCGCGGCCTGCATGGCCGGCAAGGTGTCGGCCAGCTGTGACCACGGCGCACGCACCGGCTCAAGCACGCGCCCCAACGGATGGCGCGAGCGCTGGCTCGACCAGTCACGCAGCTCCTGCTGCCACCACGCCAACTTGGCATCGGCCGGCAACGGGTCGCCGGCGATATTCATGATGTCTTCCCATTCCTGCAGCAACGCGAACCAGGCAACTGCCAGACGGCGTTGCGGCTCGGGCACGAACGGTTCGGCAACCGACCATTCCGGCCAGCGGGTGGCCCACTTGTCGAGAAAACTGTCGAGCGCGCTGGATTGGCTCATGGCGGGTCCGGAAAAATACGAAGAAAGATCAGATCTGCGGCCACGTTGCCGCATTCCAAAGTGCCTGCGGCTGCTCGACCAGCACATCGGCCTGCCAGTGCGTCGGGTCGTCGTCGTCCAGACGATAGCCCCACAACGCCGCGACCGACGCCATCGCCGCCGCGCGCGCAGCCACGATGTCGCGCTCATCGTCGCCCACATACACGCATTGCGCAGGTGCAACGCCGATGCGTTGGGCGGCTATCACCAGCGGCAACGGATGCGGCTTGCGCTCGGCCAGCGTGTCGCCACCAATCAGCACCGCGCAGCGCTGCTCCCAGCCCAACTGCGGCAGGATCAGGCGTGCCAGATATTCGGGCTTGTTGGTGACGATGCCCCACACGCAGCCGGCATCCTCCAGCCGCACCAGCATCTGTTCGATGCCATCGAACAGCTGCGATTGCGTGCCGATCAGGCCTTCGTAGCGCTGCAGGAATTCCGGCACCAGCGCCGCGCACGCCGCGGCATCGAGCTCGGCAAAGGCCACGCCGAGCATCGCACGCGCACCTTTGGAAACCACCGGGCGCAGCGACGCCAACGCAATTGGTGCACGCCCACGCGCATCCAGCATGGCGTTGACTGTCGCGAGCATGTCCGGCGCGCTGTCCAGCAAGGTGCCATCCAGATCGAACAACGCCGCACGCGGGAAACTCACCACAGCGCCACGGGCATGCAACTGCATGCACTCCACCCGAAACGAGAAAATCTCGAACCCTCAGCCAACCGCCTTTGCGATTCCCGATTCCCGATTCCCGAATCCCCGCCCATCACGGCTTCACCGCATACGCCAGGTAATTCACCTCGGTACGCGAGGACAGGCGGGCGCGATTGCGCCACGGCTCGTACAGCATGCCGCTGACGTCTTCGAGCTGCAGCCCGGCGTTGCGCAGCCACGCCGCAAGCTCGGCCGGCTTGATGAAATCCTTGTAGTGGTGCGTGCCCTTGGGCAGCAGACGCGCGATGTATTCGGCGCCCACCACCGCCAGCGCGAACGCGGCAGGGGTGCGATTGAGCGTGGACAGGAACAGCTTGCCGCCCGGCTTGAGCAGGCTGGCGCAGGCACGAATGATCGCGGTCGGATCCGGCACGTGTTCGAGCATTTCCATGCAGGTCACCGCATCGAAGCTGCCCGGCTGTTCGGCGGCCAGGTCTTCCACCGATTGCACGCGATAGTCGACCTGCACGCCCGATTCCAGGCTGTGCAGACGCGCCACCTTCACCAGTTCCGGCGCCAGGTCGATCGCAGTCACCTGCGCGCCCAGACGTGCCATCGATTCGCTGAGCAACCCGCCACCGCAGCCGACATCGAGCACGCGCGCACCGGCAAGTTCCAGCCGCGTGGACACATACTCCAGACGCACAGGATTGAGCGCATGCAGCGGCTTCTGCGGGCCGTCGGCATCCCACCAGCGGTTGGCCAGTGCGGCGAATTTATCCAGCTCGCTCTGATGGAAATTGCTGGATTTGGCGTGCGTATTCGAATTCATGCGGGGCTCCGTGATGCGGTGACGCGCGCTCAGGCGCGGACGGTGCGGATGCGTTCGCGCCACTGCCGCGCATTGGCGAGAAGGGCGGCGGTATCCATGTCGATGAGCTCGCGCTGCACCAGTTTGGGCTTTCCGGCGATCCACACATCGGTGACCTGATGGCGGCCAGCCGCGTAGATCAGCTGCGACAGCACATGATGCAGCGGCTGGGTTTCCAGTGCAGACAGGTCCACGCAGACCAGGTCGGCCTGCTTGCCGACCTCGATCGAGCCGATCCTGTCGCCGAAGCCCAAGGCACGCGCGCCGCCTAACGTGGCCGCACGCAAGGTGGTCGCGGCGTCCAGCGCGGTCGCATCGTTGGCCACGGCCTTGGCCAGAATGGCGGCGGTACGATTTTCGCTGAACATGTCCAGGTCGTTGTTGCTGGCACAGCCGTCGGTGCCGATGGCCAGATTCACGCCCGCACGCTGCAGCGCGCATGCCGGGCAAAAGCCCGAAGCGAGCTTGAGATTGGATTCGGGGCAATGCACCACGCTGACGCCGCGCTCGGCGCACAGATGGATTTCCGCATCGGTGAGCTGGGTCATGTGCACCGCGATCAGGCGGTCGTTGACCAGGCCCAGGCGATCCAGCCGCGCCAGCGGGCGCTGGCCGTACTGCTTGATCGAATCGGCCACTTCCTGCGCGGTTTCGTGCGTATGCAGATGCACCGGGATGTCGAGCTGGTCGGCCAGCATGCGTACGCGTTCGAAGTTGGCATCGTTCACGGTATACGGCGCATGCGGCGCGAACGCGGTGCTGATCAACGGATCGTCGCGCCATTGGTCGTGCAGCTCGCCGGCACGCGCGAAGTATTCGTCGTCCGACGATGCCCATGCGGTCGGGAAATCGATGATCACCGCGCCCACCAGCGCACGGAAGCCGTGCTGCTTGTAGACGGCCGCCTGCACATCGGCGAAGAAGTAGTTTTCGTTAACGCAGGTCGTACCACCGCGCAGCATTTCGGCGATTGCCAGCGTGGTGCCATCAGCCACGAATTCCGGTCCGATCACCGCCGCCTCCACCGGCCAGATGTGCTGCTGCAACCACACCATCAGCGGCAGGTCGTCGGCGACGCCGCGCAGCAGCGTCATCGGATTATGCGTATGCGCATTGACCAGGCCCGGGATCAACGCCGCATCGGGCCGCGACACGGTCTGCTTGGGCGCAAAACGCGTGCGTGCTTCGGCAGCCGGCAGCACGGCAACGATGACGCCGTGACTGACCGCGACCGCGTGGTCTTCCAGCACCACCGCATGCGGTTCGATCGGCACGACGTAGCCGGCCTCGATCAGCAGGTCGCAGGGTTCGGGCGGAGCGTTGGTCATGAGTGGATCCATTGAGGTTAGTTGCCGAACGGCCAGGAGTCGTCGGAGCGTGACACAGGCGCATACCGCGTGCCGTCGTAGCGCAGCACCTGGCGCTGGCGGTACGTGCGCTCGATGTCGTCTGCATCCTCGACGGTGGTGGAAGTCACCAGGTTGGCAGTGACTGCGATGTCGGCATAGCCCGCGTGGACCGGCGCGTCCATCGACAGGGTGAGCGTGCCGCGTTCGGTCACCACACCCGTCGCGCCCCAGTTGCACGGTTCGCCTTTTACCCGCCGCCAGACAGTGAGATCCCGCTGCAGCACCGGGCGCAACCGGCGCTGTTCGCGCACCAGCAAGGTCAATGCATCGTTGCTGTCGAAATCCGGACAACTGGGCCCGCGCGCAACGCTGTGCACCACCACGCCAACCGCACGCACGCCCTGCGCCAGGTCATAGCGTGCGGTATCCAGGCGCAGACTGTCGGCAGCAAGTTCGAAGCCGGCATCTTCGCCCATGTCCTGCATGTACAAGGCGACGACCTGGGCAGTGCGGGCATCGAGCATGGCAACGCGCAACTCAAGGTTGCGTTCGCCTGCCTCGGTGGTGGCATCGCTGGCGAACGCAATGGCCGCCAGTCGTATCGATGGGTCGTACGGCCACGGCTTGCAGGTCTGTGCCACGGCATGGTCGACCGGCACCGCCCCTGCGGCGCCGGACACCGCACCAGCTGCCACCGCCGCCACGCTTTGCGCGTCGCAGGCAGTGGCGGCGGCGGTTTGCGCAAGCACCGGACACGCCGCCAGCAGGCCGCTCAGCCCGGCCAGCAACGCGACGCACGCGGCCGTCAGGTGCGAGCCAATGGCGCACGGGACCGGCAGTGCACGCGTGGCCCATGCAGATTCCAGACACCGGCCGCCCAAGCCTGGCAACGGCGCAGTCGTTTCTTCGGCTGCTCCTGGCGTCGTCAGGACACTGGCGCTGCGTACTGCTCGACCGGACCGGCGTCCCAGGCGCATCTGGATTACTTGACGCGCGCCGAGTATTCGCCCGAACGGGTATCGACCTTGATGATCTCGTCCTGGTTGACGAACAGCGGCACGCGCACCACCGCGCCGGTTTCCAGCGTGGCCGGCTTGCCGCCGCCGCCGGAGGTGTCGCCGCGCACGCCCGGATCGGTCTCGGTGATCTTCAGCTCGACGAAGTTCGGCGGCTGCACCCAGATCGGGGTGCCGTTCCACAAGGTCACGATGCAGTCTTCCTCGCCCTTGAGCCACTTGTCGGCGCCGCCCATGCCGGCCTTGTCGGTCTGCACCTGCTCGAAGGTTTCCGGGTCCATGAAGTGCCAGTACTCGCCATCGCTGTAGAGGTAGCGCATGTCGGTATCGACCACGTCGGCCACTTCCACATCGTCGGTCGCCTTCATGGTCATTTCGACCACGCGACCGGACTTGATGAAGCGGTACTTCATGCGGGTGAAGGCCTGGCCCTTGCCCGGCTTGACGTATTCGGTCTCGGTGATGACCGCCGGCTCGTTGTTGACCAGGATCTTCATGCCGTTCTTGACGTCGTTCATGCCAACAGTGGCCATGGTGCAGCTCCTCGATAAGACCACGACCCGCCACGCGGTAGCAGGTCGGATTAGAATGGGGCGCCCGCCGCAACCGGCGGGCATTTGGTTTTGTGACCGCACATGATAACCGCAGCCCCCCTCGCCTTACAGCCATCCCCGCCCCCCGCCCTGCAGCCAGCGCGCTGGCAACAGCAGTGGCGCGACGCCGTGCGCGACCCGCGCGTGCTGCTGCAGCTGCTGGGCCTGGATGCGCAAGCGGCGGCAATCAGCGCTGCCGCCGCCGCCCAGTTTCCACTGCGGGTGCCGCGCGCCTTCGTGGCGCGCATGCGCCATGGCGACCTGCACGACCCGCTGCTGCGCCAGGTGCTGCCGCTGGATGCGGAAATGCAGCCGGTGCCGGGCTTCGGCCTGGATGCGGTGGGCGATGCCGCCGCCCGGACCGCTGCCGGGGTGATCCAGAAATACCGCGGCCGCGCCCTGCTGATCGCCACCGGCAGCTGCGCGGTGCACTGCCGCTACTGCTTCCGCCGCCACTTTCCGTATGCCGAAGAGACCGCTGCGCGCGATGGCTGGCGTGAGGCGGTGACCGCGATCGCCGCCGACCCCGGCATCGAGGAAGTGCTGCTTTCCGGCGGCGACCCGCTCTCGTTGGCCACACCCAAGCTGGTCGAACTCACCGACGCCCTGGCGGCCATCCCGCATCTCAAGCGCCTGCGCATCCACAGCCGCCTGCCGATCGTGCTGCCGGAGCGCGTGGATGCGCCACTGCAGGCCTGGCTGCGCAGCCTACCGTGGCCGGTGGCGTTCGTACTGCATGCCAACCATGCCAACGAATTCGACCCCGCGGTAGACGCCGCCGTGCAGGGGCTGCGCGACACCGGCGCACACTTGCTCAACCAGGCCGTGCTGTTGCGTGGCGTCAACGACAGCGTGGATGCGCTGGCGGCGCTGAGCGAGCGCAGCTTTGCCGCCGGCGTGCTGCCCTACTACCTGCATCAGCTCGACCGGGTCGCCGGGGTGGCGCATTTCGAGGTGGACGATGCGCGCGCGCGCGCGCTGCATGCCGAGCTGGCTGCCCGCCTGTCCGGCTACCTGGTCCCGCGGCTTGTGCGTGAAATCCCCGGCGATACCGGCAAGCGGCCGCTGTAACCGCCCTGACCTCAGTGCAATCGGTCGTAGGAGCGCACCCGGGCGCGATGGCGCTTTACCGGTGACGCCCGTCGCGCTCAGGCGCGCTCCGAGGGCACTCACCCCGCCGCGATCAGCTTGACCATATCGGCCGGGCTCAACGGCCTGCTGAACCAATAGCCCTGCCCCAGGTCGCAACCGCGCTCGCGCAACAGATTGAATTGCGCTTCCTGCTCGATGCCTTCGGCAACCACGGTGATTCCCAGCGAGTGCGCCATGTTGATGATCGCGGTGGTCAGCGCCAGATCGTCCGGGTCGCGCTGCAGGTCGGCAACGAAACTCTTGTCGATCTTGACCCCGTCCACCGGCACCTGACGCAGATGGCTCAAGCCGGAGAAGCCGGTGCCGAAATCGTCCAGCCATACCTTCACGCCGGTGCGGTGCAGTTGGTCGAGCAGGCTGGCCGCCATCATCTCGTCGCCGATCACCGCGGTCTCGGTCAGCTCCAGATGCAGGCGCGCGGCCGGCAGCCCCGACTCGGCCAGGCACCCGGCCACAGTGTCGATCAGCGCACCGCTGCGCAGTTGCCGCGGCGAAACATTGACCGACACGAACAAACCCTCGCCCACCACTGGCCACTGCGCCGCCTCCAGGCAGGCCGCGCGCAGCACCTTGGGGCCGATTACTTCGATCAGGCCGCTCTGCTCGGCAATATCGATAAAGGTGGACGGCGCGATCGTTCCCAGCGCCGGATGCTGCCAGCGCAGCAGCACCTCCACGCCCACCAGCACACGGTCGCTGGTGCGGTAGATCGGCTGGTAGACCAGGCGCAGCTCGTCGCGTTCCCAGGCCCCGCGCAACTCGTGCTCCATGTGCACACGGCGCTCCACCGCGTGATCGGCGGCGCGGCTGTAGAAGCGATGGCAGTTCTTGCCGGCGACCTTGGCCTGGTACATGGCGATGTCGCCGTTCTTCAGCAGCGCGGTGGCATCGCGCGCATCATCGGGGAACAGCGTGATGCCGATCGAGGTCCCCAGGAACACCTCGCGGCCCTGCACGTTCAACGGCCGGCTCAGTTCGTGCACCAGCCGGTCGGCCAGTTGCGCCGCCAGCAGGCTGACATCGCCGCTCTGCAGCAGGATCACGAACTCATCGCCGCCAAAGCGCGCCAGAATCGCATCGTCGCCGCCCAGCGCGGCAACTGCGCGGCTGATGCGGCTGGCGAACTGCAGCAAGGCCTCGTCGCCGGCCTCATGGCCAAGCGTGTCGTTGACGCGCTTGAAGTCGTCGATATCGGCAAACAGCAAGGCCAGCTTGCTGTCGGTGCTGCGCGCGGTGTGGAGCAGATGATCCAGACCCTCGCGAAAGCCCAGCCGGTTGGTCAGCCCGGTCAACGCGTCGGTGTAGGCCATGTGCCGCACTTCGCGGTCGTGCCGGGCGATGCTTTCGCTCATGCGCCCGAACGCGGAAATCAACTCGCCGATCTCGTCGTTGCGGGGGTGCGGCGGCAGCTGCACCGCATAGTCGCCCCGTTCGATCTGCCTTGCCGCTGCCGCCAGCAACCGAATCGGCGCCACCAGCGTGCGCTGTACGTAGATGGCCAGCAACACGCCCAGCCCGACCAGCGCAGCCAGCAGGACCAGCAACCAGCCCAGATCACGCTTGCCGATGGCGTTGAGGTTCTGCACCAGGGTGAGATTGGCGCCGGATTCGATCTTGCGCACCCGCTCGCGCGACATGCCCACGCGCACGCCACCGATGCGCTGGTCGCCGATCTTGATCGGCACCGTCACATCCAGCACCTCCGGCGAGGACTGCAACACCATCGCCTGCGCCGCCAGCGCTTTGGCGGCGAGCGGATCGGTCATGGCCTGCCCGTAACGCTGCAAGGTCGGCGTGCCGTCGTGCACCAGCCGGCCATGGCGGTCGAACACCAGCACATAGCTCACCACCTGCTGGCGCGAGGCATTGCGCACCAGCGCACCCACCGCGCCCAGGTCCGAGTAATACAAGGGGTTGGCCAAGCCGGAAGCCAGCTCGGTCGCCAGCGTTTCGCCGCGCGTGCGCAGGCTGCGATCGAACAGCTCGTGCAGGATCTGCGCACTCAAGCCGCGCACCTCGCGCTGCATCGCGCTTTGTCGCTGCAGCAGCGAAGCCAGGATCGCACCGACCAGCAGCAGCGTCAGCGCCATCACCAAGAGAAAGCGTGCCTGCAAGCCGAAGCGCACCTGAGTCATTCCACGTGATCCCTGACGCGTTGCACGCCCGCGCTCAACTCTTGCAGACGTCGGCGGCTAGCGGGATCCAGCGGATGGAACCCGGTAGTGTCGAAAAAGCGCTTCAGCGCCGGGCCCGCCTTGGGGTCGGAGGCGGCCTGCAGCAACACCACCCGCAGACGCTGCTCCACGGCCGGGTCCATCCCTGCGCGCACCATTTCCACCGCGCGCGGCACCGGCGCAGTGCGGTGCACGATGCGGAAATCGCGCTTGAACACCGGTGGCATGTGGCGTTCGTCGTCCCAATCGACGTTGCTGAGCGCGCCCACGTCGATCAGATGTTTGTGCACGAACGCGGCAACGTTCAATTTCGACCCCACCATCAGATAGCCGGCCGATCCGCGTGCCGGGGTGTCGTCGGCCGACAGCAGCACATCGCATGCGATGCCGTTGCGCAGCAGTTCGAGCACCGGTAGCAGGTAGCCGCTGGTGGACGAGGCGTTCTGCAATGCCAGGGTATGGCCGCGCAACTGCGACAGCGACTGGATCGGGCTGTCGCGGCGCACGAAGAACACCGTGTGGAAGTCGCGCAGTCCGCCACGCTCGGTCATGAGCAAGGGGTGCGCGCTGCCGCGCTGCTCCAGCAGCATCGCCGCACCGGTCGTTTCGCTGACCCAATCGACCCGGCCGCGCCGCAGATAGCTGGACATCTGGCGCGCATCGGGCGCCATCAGGATTTCGCCGCGGCGGATCCCGACCTCGCGCATGCGCGGCACCACGTAATCCAGCAAGGGCTTGAGCTGCTCGTAATGGCTGGCGGGATCATCGCTGATCCGTCCAAGCACCAGGACCGAGGAAGGCGCTGCCGCAGCCGTCACGGCCAAGCCTGCCCCGGCAATCAGCCAGCAGGCAATCAGACACCATCGTAGACCGCGCAAAACGGACACTCCCCTAGAGCCGCGGACAGCCTAGCCGAATCTTCGAAGATGTGACAGACGTCAGTTTCCGGCCTGCTTGGCAAGCATGGCCATGCGCTGCGCATCGGACAGGATGCCGCGAATCAGCCGCACCTCCTGCTCGGTCATCTCTGCGCGCAGCAACAACCGGCGCAACTTGCGCATCGCCGACTCCGGCGCACGGCCCTTGTGGAAGTCGATCTCGTCCAGCGTGTCGCCCAGCTGGCCGAACATCCCTTCCAGCTGTGCGTGGCTGGCCGGCCCGTCGCGCAAGCCCGGAGCCGCTGCCGGCGCGCGTTCGGCCTGGCCTGCCGCCAGCTGCGCCAGTCGCACCTCGTACGCCAGCACCTGCACGGCCGCGGCCAGATTGAGCGAACTGAACTGCGGATCGGAGGGAATGTGGACCGCGGCGTGGCACAGCTGCAGCTCGTCGTTGGTCAGACCGGTACGCTCGCGGCCGAATACGAAGGCCACCTCGGCCGGCTCGCCCGCCTTGGCCAGGGCACGCTGCGCGCCCTCGTCCGGCAACAGTTCTTCCAGCGCCACCCGGCGCGCGCGCGCAGTGCAGCCAATCACCAGCGTGCAGTCGGCCACCGCCTCGCCCAGTGTCGCGAAGATCGGCGCCTGGCTCAGCACGTCTTCAGCGCCGGCCGAGCGCCGATAGGCGTCTTCGTCGAGTGCGCGCTCCGGCGCCACCAGCACCAGGCGCGAAACCCCCATGGTCTTCATCGCACGCGCTGCAGCGCCGATGTTGCCTGGATGCTGGGTACCCACAAGAACAAATCGGATGCGCTGGCTGACGGACATGAACGGAGATCGGGAAGCTGTTCGGCCGTAGATGGTAAACTGCGCGGCCGGCTTTCGCGCCGGACCGCTCTTTTACCTTCGCCATTGTCCGATTCTGCCTTCACGGGAGCTTTCACCATGCAGAAACCCGCCGTCACCGTCATGGTCAAAGCCGCCCGCCTCGCCGGCAATGTGCTGTTGCGCGGCATCAACAAGCTCGATGCGCTCAATGTGGTGCAGAAAGGCCGCATGGACTACGCCAGCGAAGTCGATGCCGATGCCGAGAAGGTCATCATCAAGGAACTCAAGCGCGGCTACCCCGAGTACGCCGTGTTCGGCGAAGAAGGCGGCGTGCAGGGCGGCAAGAGTGGCCGCTACACCTGGGTCATCGATCCACTGGACGGCACCAGCAATTATCTGCGCGGCTTCCCGCACTACTGCGTGTCGATCGCACTGGTGGAAAATGGCGAACCGACCGATGCGGTGATCTTCGACCCGCTGCGCAACGAGCTGTTCACTGCCAGCCGCGGCGCAGGCGCGGTGCTCAATGACCGCCGCATCCGTATCGCAGAGCGCAAGGATCTGGAAGGCGCAATGGTCCACACCGGCTTCCCGCCGCGCGAGCGTGCGCGCGCCAGTGCGCAGCTCAAGTGCGTGGATGCGCTGCTGGTGCAGGCCGAAGACGTGCGCCGCACCGGCTCGGCAGCGCTGGACCTGGCCTATGTGGCCTGCGGCCGCGCCGACGCCTATTTCGAAGCGGGCGTCAAAGCCTGGGACATCGCCGCTGGTGTGCTGCTGGTACGCGAGGCCGGTGGCCGCGTTTGCGACTACAAGGGCGCCACCCCGCCGCGCATGGACAACATGGGCCCTGAGACGCAGCAAATCGTGGCCGGCAACATCAAGATCAGCGACGCGTTGCAGAAGGTCATCGTCAACACCGGCTACGCCCGCGAGTTCGACGCCAAGTTCTGATCGACCCGTTCGCACTACCGCTGCCCGGCAGACATCGGATCACGCCTGAGCACGGAGGCTTCCCTGCAAAGCCTCTCGCGACCGGGGTCTATCCACAGCGCACCTACTCACAGCGCAGTAAACGTACAAGGCCGGGATCGCTCCCGGCCTTGTGCGTTTCGGTTCGGTACCAAGCCAATCCGCGCCGCAACTGTAGGCGCGCGCCTGAGCGCGAGGAGCGTTCCCTGCAAAGCCTCTCGCGACCGGGGTCGCTCCTACCCACAGCGCACCTATCCACAGCGCAGTAAACGTACAAGGCCGGGATCGCTCCCGGCCTTGTACGTTGGGTGCCGCTGTCACAGCGCTAGGCAGTGCCTGGCGCCGGTGCAGGACCTCAGGCGATCGCGGCGTGGTAGCGGCGCTCGACTTCTTCCCAATTGACGGCGTTGTAGAACGCGCCGATGTATTCCGGGCGACGGTTCTGGTACTTCAGGTAGTACGCGTGTTCCCACACGTCCAGACCCAGGATCGGGGTGTTGCCCTCGAACAGCGGGCTGTCCTGGTTGGCGGTGCTTTCCACAACCAGCTTTTTGTCGGGGGTCACGCTCAACCACGCCCAACCCGAGCCAAAGCGGCTGACGGCGGCCTTGGTGAAGGCTTCCTTGAATTTCTCGAAACCACCAAGATCCTTGTCGATCGCCTTGGCGACCTCGCCCTTGGGCTCGCCGCCACCGTTGGGCGACAGCACGGTCCAGAACAGGGAATGGTTGGCGTGGCCGCCGCCGTTGTTGCGCACCGGGCCCTGCAGGTTTTCCGGCAGGCTCTTCAGCTTGGAGACCAGTTCTTCGATCGGCAGATCGGCGTACTCGGTCCCTTCCAGCGCCGCGTTGACGTTGTTGATGTAGGTCTGGTGATGCTTGGTGTGATGGATTTCCATCGTTTGCGCATCGATGTTCGGTTCCAGCGCGTCGTAGGCGTAGGGCAACTGCGGAAGGGTGTAAGCCATGCGTATCTCCTGGACTTGCCGCCCGGCGAAGACCGGGCGTTGCGGGGTGAATGGTAAGGACGGCGGCAGCGGTTACCAAGGGTGCTGGCAGGGAAACTTCATCCCATCGCATGCCGCACGATGTTCGCCGCACACCTTGCACCAGGTCCCGGTTACTTGGGCGTGAACCGTCCCGGCGCCGGCCACGTTCAAAGTCGACACAGTCGCGCATCGGCATACTTGCTCTGCCGTACCCATTTCGGACCGTCTTCATGCGCAAGCCCGCTTTGCTCGTTGTCGCCATCGCGCTGCTCGTCGCCGGCCTGTGGGGCATGCGTGCGATGCAGACGCCCAAGCCGCAGTTCGCGCCGCAACTCAACGCCCCGATCGCCGCGGACACGCCGACGCGCGAGGTGCCGCGTCTGCCCGCCTTTCTGCCGACCGAGGCGATGGCCACCATCGTGCTGATCCAGCGCGGCGGCCCGTTTCCGCATCCGCAGGATGGCGGCGTGTTCGGCAACCGCGAGCATCGCCTGCCCGAACGCCCGCGTGGCTATTACCGCGAATACACTGTCGATACCCCCGGCAGCCCGGATCGCGGCGCGCGCCGCATCGTCACCGGCGGCACTCCGCCCGAGGCGTGGTACTACAGCGACGATCATTACCAGAGCTTCAAGGCCTTCGATGGCCCGACCCCGGACCAGGCACCATGAACGCTGGCGACTTCGCGCTGGATCTGTCCGATCCGCAGCAGTCGGGGGTGTATCAGGCCGAGACCGACGATCTGGACACCATGGCAGCGCTTGCGCGCGATGCCGGCCTACGCATCGTGCGCGTGGATCTGGCCGCCTGCAGCGACAAACGCATGCTGCTGATGCGCCTGGCCACGCAACTGGATTTCCCGGCCAGCTTCGGCCGCAATTGGGACGCGCTCAGCGATGCCCTGCGCGACCTGGCGTGGCTGCCTTCGCCACATGGCTATACGCTGCTCATCGACGGCGCCCAGGCGCTGGCCAGCACGGCACCCAACGACCGCGACACCTTGCTGGACATCCTCGATGAAGTCGCCAACGCCTGGGCAGCACGCGGGCTGACCTTCGCGGCGTTCGTTGCGCCCGCAAGCGCCTGCGACTGAGAGCAGCCAACAGCACGCCTGCGCAGCCGGCCGAGCGGACACGCCTGGCGCCGGCACCACATGCCCCGTGCAGAAGCGATGGCTGCCTGCATGCCGCCCGCACCGACCTGATGAGCGCTCGCGATGTTTCCCAGGCGCCGCGCGGCGCGGTCGATCAGCGCTGGTATTTCCGGCGAACACGGATCGCTACGCACCCGCATCGGCCCGCACCCAGGCGCGATGGCAAACCACCATCGCCCTTCGTCGCGCCAGACGCGCGAACGGCACGCATCGCGCGTGCCGACCGACGATCAACTATCCAGCTCGCTCCAGCGCGCGTACGCCGCATCCAGGTGCTTTTGCGCATCGACCAATGCTGCGGTGTGGGCCGCCATCGCCGCACTGTCGCGCTGATAGAAGGCCGGCTCGTTCATCGCCTCGGTGAGCGTGGCCACTTGCTGCTCCAGCGTCTCGATCAGGGCCGGCAGTTGCTCCAGCTCGCGTGCATCCTTGTAGCTGAGCTTGCGCTTGGGAGCGGTGTCCGCCGGCACTGCAGCCACGGGCGCGGTCGCCACTGCAGTGGCCGATGCCTTGGCCACCGCCATCGCATTGCCGACCGGCGTACGGCGCTGGCGCAGCGAATCGCTGTAGCCGCCGACGTAATCGCCGATCAGGCCATCGCCCTCCATCACCAGCGTGGAGGTCACCACGTTGTCGAGGAAGTCGCGGTCATGGCTGACCAGCAGCAAGGTTCCGGTGTATTCGCCCAGCAACTCCTCCAGAAGCTCCAGCGTTTCCACGTCCAGGTCGTTGGTCGGTTCGTCCATCACCAGCAGGTTGGACGGCTGCGCGAACAGACGTGCCAGCAATAGGCGATTGCGCTCGCCACCGGACAGGCGCGTGATCGGCGCGCGCGCGCGCTCGGGCGTGAACAGGAAATCCTGCAGATAGGCGTGCACATGCTTGCGCTTGCCGTTGATCTCGAGGAAATCGCGGCCTTCGGCTACGTTTTCGATCGCGCTCCAGTCTTCGCGCAGGGTGGAACGGTATTGGTCGAAATACGCAATCTGCAGATTGGTACCGATGCGGATTTCGCCCTGCTGCGGCTGCAGATCGCCCAGCAACAGCTTGAGCAAGGTGGTCTTGCCGCTGCCGTTGGGGCCGATCAGGCCGATGCGGTCGCCACGCTGGATGATGGTGGAAAAATCCTTGACCATCGTGCGCGCACCGAACGCGAAGCCAACCTCCTTGGCCTCGATCACCTTCTTGCCGGACGACTCGCCCTGCGAGACTTCCATGCGCACGTTGCCGGTGAGCTCGCGCCGCTGCACGCGCTCGTTGCGCATCGATTCCAGGCGCCGCACGCGGCCCTCGTCGCGGGTGCGCCGGGCCTTGATGCCCTGACGGATCCAGATCTCTTCCTGCGCCAGCAACTTGTCGAAGCGCGCATTCTCCTGCGCCTGCGCATTGAGCCGTTCCTCGCGGCGGCGCTCGTAGTTGGCCCAGTCGCCCGGCCAGCTGGTGACCTGGCCGCGATCGATCTCGACGATGCGGGTGGCCAACGCACGCAGGAAGCGCCGGTCGTGGGTGACGAACAGCACGCTGCCGCTCCAGCCCTTCAGGAAGGTTTCCAGCCAATCGATGGCTTCGATATCCAGATGGTTGGTCGGTTCGTCCAGCAGCAGCACATCCGGCGAGGACACCAGCGAACGCGCCAACAGCACGCGTCGCTTCATACCGCCGGACAGCCGCGCGAACTCCGCATCGCCGTCCAGTTCCAGCTTGGTCAGCGTCTCGGTGACGCGTTGATCCAGCGCCCACCCGTCGGCCGCATCGATCTTGGCCTGCACCTTGCCGAACGCATCGGCGTCGAACACCTCGGCATGGCTGAGTTGATGGAATTCGGCCAGCCAATGACCCAACTCGCCCAGACCATCGGCCACCACGTCGAACACGCTGCCGCCGGTCCCTTGCGGTACCTCCTGCTCCAGCCGCGCGATGCGCACACCCTGTTGCACGCGCACTTCGCCATCGTCGGGCTTGAGCTCGCCGGCGATCAGTTTCATCAAGGTCGATTTGCCGGCGCCGTTGCGGCCGATCAAGGCGATACGCTCGCCCGGCTCGATCGTGAGGTCGGTTTTTTCCAGCAACAAGGGGCCGCCGACGCTGTAGTCGACGCTTTGCAGAGTGATTAAAGGCATGGCGCAATTGTACGGGAATCGGGAATGGTGAATCGGGAATGGGAAAAAGCCTTCGCCGTTGCGATTCCCGATTCCCTACTCCCGATTCCCGCTAAAATGCGCCATGAACGAATTCTCCGCGCTGCCGCTGTCGCCGGCCCTGGCCCCCGGCATCGACGCCCTTGGCTACACCGTCCTGACTCCCATCCAGGCGCAAAGCCTGCCGCCGATCCTGCAGGGGCTCGATGTCATCGCCCAGGCGCCGACCGGCAGCGGCAAGACCGCCGCGTTCGGGCTTGGCCTGCTGCAAAAGCTCGACCCTGCAGTGACCCGCGCACAGGCGCTGGTGCTCTGCCCCACCCGCGAATTGGCCGACCAGGTCGGCAAGCAGCTGCGCAAGCTCGCCACCGGCATTCCCAACATGAAGCTGGTGGTGCTCACCGGCGGCATGCCGCTGGGCCCGCAATTGGCCTCGCTGGAAGCGCACGACCCGCAAGTGGTGGTGGGCACGCCCGGTCGCATCCAGGAACTGGCCCGCAAACGCGCCCTGCATCTGGGCGGCGTGCGCACGCTGGTGCTGGACGAGGCCGACCGCATGCTCGACATGGGCTTCGAAGAACCCATCCGCGAGATTGCCGGCCGTTGCGACAAACACCGCCAAAGCCTGCTGTTTTCGGCCACGTTCCCGGACAGTATCCGCACGCTCGCACGCGAGCTGTTGAAGGAGCCGGTTGAGGTCACGGTGGAAGGCGCCGATAGCGCACCGGAGATCGATCAGCAGTTCTTCGAGGTCGACCCGACCTATCGGCAAAAGGCCGTTGCCGGCCTGCTGCTGCGTTTCAATCCCGAGTCCAGCGTGGTGTTCTGCAATACCCGCAAGGAAGTGGACGAGGTGGCTGGCTCGCTGCAGGAGTTCGGCTTCTCCGCACTCGCGCTGCACGGCGACATGGAACAGCGCGACCGTGACGAAGTGCTGGTGCGCTTCGTCAACCGCAGCTGCAACGTGCTGGTGGCCAGCGACGTGGCCGCTCGCGGGCTGGACGTGGAAGACCTCTCGGCGGTGGTCAACTACGAGCTGCCCACCGATACCGAAACCTACCGCCATCGCATTGGCCGTACCGCACGTGCCGGCAAGCATGGACTGGCGCTGAGCCTGGTCACCCCGCGCGAAACTGCCCGCGCGCAGGCACTGGAAGCCGAACAGGGCCAACCCTTGAAGTGGTCGCGTGCGCCGCTGGCCACCGCGCGCCCGGCGCAACTGCCGCAGGCGGCAATGACCACCTTGCGCATCGATGGCGGCAAGACCGACAAGCTGCGTGCCGGCGACATCCTGGGCGCCCTAACTGGCGAAGCCGGGCTCTCGGGCGCGGCAATCGGCAAGATCGCCATCTACCCTACCCGCTCCTACGTGGCCATTGCCCGCGCGCAGGTCGCCAAGGCGCTGGCACATCTGCACGCAGGCAAGATCAAGGGACGCCGGTTTCGGGTCAGCAAGCTCTGAACGCAGCGCGGCCGGCGTCGCGCCGGCCGCCTATGTTTCAGCAGCAGCAATCCTGGATGCGCGCACGTCCACGCATCCAGGGTCGCTTCCAGCGCTTGGACTCAGTAAGAAAGTGTCGCCAACAGCGGCACATCTTTCGCCCATTTCTGGCGACCCTGCAGCACCTGCAATTCCACCAGCACGGCTGCGCCAACGACTTCCAGTTCGAGTTGGGCAGCAAGCCCCAAGGCCGCACGCAGCGTGCCGCCGGTGGCCAGCACGTCGTCGACAATCAGTACGCGCGCCCCGCGTGGCAGCGCATCCTCATGCATTTCGATGCGATCGGTGCCGTACTCCAGCGCGTATTCCTGGATCAGCGTGCGCCCCGGCAGCTTGCCCGGCTTGCGCACCGGCACGAAGCCGGTCCGCAGTTCGCGCGCCAGGGCAGCGCCCAGAATGAAACCGCGCGCCTCGATACCCAGCACCGCATCCAGCGGCGTGGTGCGCCACGGCTGCGCCATTTCGTCCAGCGCAGAGGCGAAATCCGGGCCGTCCGACAGCAACGGGGTAATGTCCTTGAAGACGATGCCCGGCTTAGGGAAATCGGCGATGTCGCGAATCCGCTCTGACCAATGGTTGGGTCCGGAAGTCGTGGTGCCGGCGCAGCGGCTGCAGTCAGTCATGAGGGCGGTGGCGTGGTGGCCGGTGGAGTTGCGCCTATTCTAGGCTGCGCACGCCATCCACGCCGGATTTACGGCATACCTGCATCTGAGCGCGTCAGGAACTGCACGACAGCATCGAACACCCGGCGCGATCGCGTGCCCAGTCCGGCCGCCGCGCCGCAAATGCGTCGCGCCCGGGCTGATCGTCGTAAGGGCGGCGCATGACTTCCAGCAACTCCTGCACCCCGGACGGGTCACCCTGCTCGGCACGGTCGATCGCCTGCTGCGCCAGATAATTGCGCAACACATAGCGCGGGTTGGCCAGGCGCATGCGCGCGCGCCGCTCTTCCGGCGACAGCGGATCCTGCTGCAGGCGCGCGGCATAGCGCTGCAGCCATTGCTGCAGCTGCGGCGCATCCGCCAGGCGTTTGTCTTCGTCGTAAAAGGCGTCGCGCAGCTGCGCGGGGTCCGGATGTTCGGGCGACAGGTCGATGAGCCCACGGAAGGTGAGCGTCATGTCCATCTCGGATTCGCGCATCAGGGCGCGCAGCGCGTCGATCAGCTGCAGATCCTCGTCGCGACACTCTGCCAAGCCCAGCTTGGCGGCGGTGTCGCGCCGGTCGCACGCCAGGTAGGTATCGCGAAAACGATCCAGCCCATATTGCAGCAGGGCCTGGTCGGCAAACAGCGGCGCCAGCGCCTGGGCAAGCCGGCCCAGGTTCCAGTAGGCCACTTGTGGCTGGGTGCCGAAGCGATAGCGCCGCCCCTGCGCGTCGGTGGTGTTGGGCGTCCAGTCCGGGTCATAGTCGTCGACCCAGCCATACGGGCCGTAGTCGATGGTCAGACCGAGGATCGACATGTTGTCGGTATTCATCACCCCATGCACGAACCCGACCCGCATCCAGTGCGCCACCATCACCGCGGTGCGCTCGCAGACCTGCCCAAACCAGTCGGCGTAGAGCGCCTCGCCGGCACCGGCCAACGCCGGGAAATCGCGGGCGATGGTGAAATCCACCCACTGCTTCAGCAATGCGATATCGCCGCGTGCGCTGGGCAATTCGAAGTTGCCGAAGCGGATGAACGAAGGCGCCACCCGGCACACGATCGCGCCCGGCTCGCGCTGCGGGTGGCCGTCGTAGAACATGTCGCGCACCACCGCCTCACCAGTGCCGACCAGGCTCAACGCACGCGTGGTCGGCACGCCCAGATGATGCATGGCCTCGCTGCACAGGAATTCGCGGATCGACGAGCGCAATACGGCGCGCCCATCGGCACCGCGCGAATACGGCGTCGGGCCGGCACCCTTGAGCTGCAATTCGTAGCGCCCACCGTCGGTTCCGATCGCCTCGCCCAGCGAAATCGCCCGCCCGTCGCCAAGCTGTCCGGCCCAATGCCCGAATTGATGCCCACCGTAGTTGACCGCCCAAGGCTGCATTCCCGGGTACAGCGCGTTGCCGCCGAACACCTGGGCGAACTGCGCACTGGCGATCTCGGCCGCCTCCAGGCCCAGCACCTGCGCCATCTCCGCCGAATGCGCGATCAGGTGCGGAGCGGCGACCGGCGTCGGCAAGACTGACGACCAGGCCGCGCCCACCTCGCGCCGGCGCGCCCCCTCTTCCGGGTCGCCAGGCAGCTGTTGACGCAGACGATTATCGAAGTGCAAATGTGTCATGCCGGCAAGCCTAGGCCACCGGCGGTGAACCTGACATGGGCGAAGCCGCATCCGGCGCTGCGTGCGTACCGTATCTTCACTCGCTTGGCGTGTGCCGAGCGGGCTCGTCCTGCACATGCTTGCGACGTGCGATAGCCGCTAATAGCCGCCGGCTGCCGATCAGATGCGCACCAGACAGAGGCGAACGTTGCTGGGACGCCACTCTCTGGTCTGCACTTGCCGGCCTGTTGCGTTCGTGCCTGGTCCCCACCACCCTTCCTGCCCCGTACCGATATCGCCCATGCCCTCGCGCGCTTCCCGCTGGTTCCGTCCTGCCCTCCTGTTGCTCGGCTCGTTGACCATGACGGCCTGCAGCAGCGTCTTTTTTGGTGGCATCAATGCCGCATCCAGCCGATCGGGCATCGTCGAGCATCGCGACCAGGTGTTCGATTCCGCGCACGGCCTGGCGCTGGATGTCTACCAGCCGCGCGGCGCAGTCGACGCGCCAGTGGTGGTGTTCTTCTACGGCGGCACCTGGAAGCGCGGTTCACGCGCCAACTATCGCTGGGTGGGGCGCGCACTTGCGCGCCAGGGCGTGGTGGCGATGGTGGCCGACTACCGCAAGTATCCGCAGGTCGGATTACACGGTTTCATGTCCGACGCGGCAGGCGCCACCGCATGGAGCTACCGCCACGCGCACGAGTACGGCGGCAACCTGAATCGCCTCGCGGTGATGGGTCATTCGGCAGGCGCGCATATGGCCGCGTTGCTTGGCACCGATGCCCGCTGGCTGCAGGCGCAAGGCCTCAAACCTCACCAGTTGTGCGGCGTGGTGGGCCTGGCCGGGCCGTACGACTTCATGCCGATGACCGATCCCGAATTGGTCGAAATTTTCGGCGATGCGCCGGCAGCGCAACGGCAATCGCAACCGGTGCGTTACGTCGGCGGCGACGAACCGCCCATGTTGCTGCTGCATGGCGATGCCGACCGCGTGGTCGAACTACAGAACAGCATCTCGCTGCAGCAGGCGCTCAAGCGCGAAGGCGGCAGTGCCGAACTGAAGGTCTACCCCGGCATGGGCCATCTCGGCATCCTGCTGGCGCTGCGCAAATCGCCGGAGCGCTCGCAGGTGCTGAACGATACGCTGCGGTTTGTGCGCCAGTGCCGGGTGCCTTGAAGCGCAATCCGCCCTGACGTCGCTGGGGATTGAGTGACTGCTGCGAAGGGCTGATGGGCAGCGATACCGACGTCGGTGTCGCTGGGTGCCATTCGGATCCGGAATGAGCGGAATACATCGCGATGAGAGACGCCATGTCGTAGCAGCAGACAGCGGGCGTAAAACAGTCCCGCCCACCTACACCCGCACCCCGCTCTCCCTACTCTCCGCTGCCGTCACTTGGCCGGCTTGCTTCCCATCAGCTCGAACGGGCCGCCTTTCTTCAGCGCAGCCTGATACGCCGGACGCGCTTGGATCCGTTCCAGAAACGCGTGCAAACGCGGGTAGTTCTCCAGACCGCCGCCGCGTGCGGCCGCCGCCTGTACCGGGAAGCTCATCTGGATGTCGGCGGCGGTGAAGCGTTCGCCAGCGAACCAGTTGCCGGCCTGCAACGACTGCTCCATCCAGTTCAGATGCAAGGTGAGCTGCGGCCCGACGAAACCCGACATCGCCTTGTCCACGATCGCACGTGCGATGGGCTTGGCGAAGAACGGCATCGGCGCGCTGCGGATGCGACCGAAGATCAGCGTCATCAGCAACGGCGGCATCGCCGAGCCTTCGGCGTAATGCATCCAATAGCGAAACTGCCGGCGCTCGGGCGAATCCAGCGGCCGCGGCGATGGCGACAGCGCGCACTCGGTGTCGTAGCGCTCGGTCAGGTACTCCAGGATTGCCCCAGATTCGGCTACGACCAGGTCGCCATCGACCAGCACCGGCGATTTGCCCAGCGGATGGATCGCGCGCAGCGCCGGCGGCGCCAGCATGGTCTTGGGGTCGCGTTCATGGCGCACGATCTGGTAAGGCAGCGCCAGTTCTTCCAGCAGCCACAGCACGCGCTGGGAACGGGAATTATTGAGATGGTGGACAGTGATCATGAGATAGCTGCGCGCGGAAAGCGCACATCCTACCGATCCAGGCGTCGTCGCTGTGCGCAAGCAGCGCCTGGTGGACGCGCCAGCGAGGCTGACCGCCTGTCGTGCAGACAATAAAAAACGCCAGCCGCTTGCACGGCCGGCGTTTTTGGCAACCCTAAGGTTGCAGGCGGATTAGACCGCCTGCACCTGGTCAGCCTGCATGCCCTTCTGGCCCTGCACGGCGACGAAGGTGACCTTCTGGCCTTCCTGCAGCGACTTGAAGCCGGTGCCCTGGATGGCGCGGAAGTGCACGAACAGGTCCGGGCCGCTTTCCGGGGTGATGAAGCCGAAGCCCTTGGCATCGTTGAACCACTTCACGGTACCGCTCTGACGCTCTGACATTTACTAACTCCTGAACTATTGATGGATAAATCGCAGCGTCCGAAAAGCCGGAGCTGAGACTGAGTTGCAGGCGTTGGTAAAGCGGAACGATGAAGCGAGATCTGTAACGATCCGGCTGCACCAGGCCACGATTCACGGTGACCCTTGCAAACACAGTGCGTGCACAGTACTCGTGTTTTCTGCAAAAAGCGACACCCTGCGTCAAATCTTTTGCAGTCGGGTCCAATCCGACGGCCTGTCGGGACTGTCCCCATCCCAATTGACCGGATGCCACTGCCTGACGCCCCCACAGCTGCGCAGATCATGGGGGCCGTTAACGACACCTGCCCGGCCATGGTCCGCGACGTCCTGGACCGCGCCTCAGCGCCTGTCGCCCCGCCGTGGCCCTTGCAGCCAACCGGCCTCTGAGCCAAGCCCACCCTGCCCTTGCTCGCACCATCCAGCTGTCAGCCAGCCCAGGCCCGGCCGACGACGCACCTCTGCCAGATGCGGGCAACACCCGGCACATGAACCGGCCGCGTATCATAGGCGCCCTTTGCAACCGGCATCCTGATGGCCCTCACCGCCACCGTCCGCAGGGCGGAACTTCAGATCAGCGACATGGACCGCGGCTATTACGCCAACCATTCGCTGACCCTGGCCCAGCACCCTTCCGAGACCGACGAGCGCCTGATGGTGCGGCTGCTGGCGTTCGCGCTATTTGCCGACGATCGTCTGGAATTCGGCCGTGGCCTCAGCAACGACGACGAGCCGGACCTATGGCGGCGCGACTACACCGGCGACCCGGATCTGTGGATCGACCTCGGCCAGCCGGACGAAAGCCGCGTGCGCAAGGCCTGCAACCGCTCGCGCGAGGCGGTGGTCATCGGCTACGGCGGCCAGGCCACCGAAACCTGGTGGAAAAAGCACGCCAACGCCATGGGCCGGTACCGCAATCTGCGCGTGATCGAGCTCGACTCGCAGGCCACCGAAGCGCTGGGCGCACTGATCCAGCGCGGCATGCGGTTCGACGTGATCATCCAGGACGGCGAAGTGCAGATGCTGGCCGACCACGGCAGCGTCACCCTGACCCCGATGGTGCGGCAAGCCCCGGCCGAATGAGCATGCGTTGCGACGTGCTGGTCATCGGCGCCGGCGCTGCCGGGCTGATGAGCGCCTTCACTGCCGGCCAGCGTGGCCGCAAGGTGGTGGTGATCGATCATGCCAACAAGGTCGGCAAGAAGATCCTGATGTCCGGTGGCGGGCGCTGCAATTTCACCAACACCGGCACCACGCCTGGCAACTTCATTTCGGCCAATCGGCATTTCTGCAAATCCGCCCTGGCGCGCTACAGCCCGGCGGATTTTGTGGAGATGGTCGAACGGCATGCCATCGCCTATCACGAGAAAGAGCTGGGCCAGTTGTTCTGCGACATCTCCTCCAAGCAGATCGTGCGCATGCTGCTGGACGAATGCGATGCGGCCGGCGTGCAGATCCGCACCCAGTGCGACGTGCTGTCGGTCCAGCGCGGCAGCGACGGCTTCCAGGTCCAGACCAGCCAGGGGTGCGTGCAGACGCACTCGTTGATCGTGGCGACCGGCGGGCTGTCGATTCCCAGCATGGGGGCCAGCGGCTTCGGCTATACCCTGGCCAAGCAGCTCGGCCATGCGCTGCTGCCCACCCGCGCCGGGCTGGTGCCACTCACATTGAGCGGCAAGCATCAGGAGCGTCTGCAAGCGTTGTCCGGGCTGGCGTTGCCGGTCCAGGCGCAGTGCAACGGAGTCAGCTTTCGCAATTCCATGCTGCTCACCCATCGTGGGGTCAGCGGCCCGGCGATCCTGCAGATCTCCTCGTATTGGCAGCCGGGCGACGATTTGCGGCTGGATCTGCTGCCCGGTCGCGATGCAGCGACGTGGCTGCGCGAACAAAAGCAGCAACGCGGCGCCACCGAGCTGCGCAACGTGCTGGCCGACGTGCTGCCGAAACGGTTTGCGCAACGCTTGTGCGAGCTCTGGCTGCCAGACAAGCCGGTGCGTCAGCTGGATCCGCCGCAGCTGACAGCCGCCGCCGAGCTGCTCGGCAGCTTTCCGCTGATCGCCAGCGGCACCGAAGGCTATCGGACAGCTGAAGTCACCCTGGGCGGGGTCGATACCCAACAGGTCTCCAGTGCGACCATGGAGTCGCGCCTGGTGGCAGGCCTGTACTTTGTCGGCGAGGTACTGGATGTCACCGGCTGGCTTGGCGGTTACAACTTTCAGTGGGCGTGGGCGTCCGGCCATGCAGCGGGGAGCGTGGCGTAACGGCGATGGCGGGGGGCTCGCCCACCGATCAGGTCAGGCGCCTTGAACGCGCCGTCGCGGCATGGACAGCACGCAGTGAAAACGGTCGATGCGCGCCAGAAGGCATCTTCCACGCGCAAATATTGTTCTACGTCTCACACTTGATGCGGCATGCTCCACACACATGGACGTGTCAAACCCCTTCGTGTATTAAAGCCCGTCTCTAGGGAGCCGCGCATGCAAAAAGGCAAAGATCTCACCCTCCGCCTGATGATCGTCGACGACAGCGTGGAGAGTGCGGAGACCATCGTCACCGCGCTGCGCAATGGCGGCATTGCGGTGCGTCCATCGCGACCGCAAAGCCAGGAGGAACTGGCCAGCATGCTGTCGGGCCAGATCGATCTGGCCATCTTGGGTCAGGCGCAGCAGATCCCCATGAGCGCCTTGCAGACCCAGATTGCGGGCAGCGGCAAGGACATCCCGATCATCTTGCTGGCCGAGCGGATCGAAGAGAACGCCCTGGTCGAGGCCGCTTCGCACGGGGTGCGCGCCATTGCATTGCGCCACCGCCCCGCGCATTTGCTTGCACTGGTGCGCTCGGAGTGGGACGACCTGCAGGCCCGCCGCGGACTGCGCCGCATCGAGGCGCAGATGCGCGAGACCGAGCGCCGCTGCGACGCACTCATCGCATCTTCGCGCGACCCGATCGCCTACGTGCATGAAGGCATGCATATCCGTGCCAACGATGCCTATCTGGAAATGTTCGGCTTCGAGTCGTTCGACGATGTCGAAGGCATCTCGCTGCTGGACATGATCGCCGCGCAGTACGTCGACGATTTCAAACAGCTGCTCAAGGCGATGTCCAAGGGCGAACCGCCGCCGGCACAGTACAAGCTCGATGCACGCCGCGTGGAAGGCGACACCTTCCCGGCCACGATGGAGTTCGCCACCGCCACCTATGAAGGCGAGCCGTGCATCCAGGTGGTGTTCCGGCGCCGCGAGGAGTTCGACCCGGAACTGGCGCGCGAAGTCGAAGACTTGCGCCAGCGCGACCAGGTCACCGGCCTGCTCAATCGCCCCACCTTCATGGTGGCGCTGGAACAGGCCGTGGCACAGGCCGGCCGCAGCGAGGGCCAATCCGGCTTCCTGTTGATCGAGCCGGATCACTACGCACGCATCCTGCCCGAGTTCGGGCTGGATTCGGCAGATGCGCTGATTGCTGCGCTTGCCGCGCACGTGGCGAGCGTGCTGGACGACAGCGTATTGGCCGCGCGCTTCGGCGAACACAGTTTCGCCCTGCTGTTGAATGGAAATTACGCGCGCACGCATGCGCTGGCCGAAACCGTGCGCAATGCGTTCGCGCAGCACGTGGTCAGCGTGGGGACGCGCTCGGCCACGGTGACGGTCAGCATCGGCGGCGTGCAGATCGGCGAAAAGATCGCCAGCATCGGCCAGGTACTCAATCGCGGCACCGAGGCGGTGCGCACTACTGCCGAGCTCGGTGGCAACGCGGTCAGCATCTACGACCCGGCTGCGGCGGATCGGGCCGAAGAAGAACGCATCGAACGTTGGGTCGAGCAGCTGCGCGAAGCGCTGGTCGGCGACGGTTTCCTGTTGCATTACCAGCCGGTGCTCAACCTGCAAGGCGAGCCGCTGGAGTTGTACCAGGCCTTCCTGCGCCTGGAACGCAACGGCGAAATGATGTCGCCGAACGCGTTCATGGCCATCGCCGAAGAGCACGACCTGGTCACCGAAATCGACCGCTGGGTGGTGGCGCGGGCCATCCGGCAACTGGGCGAACGCCAACGTGCCGGGCACAAGACCCATCTACTGGTACGCATCGGGCCGAACTCGTTCTCGGACCCGCAGATGATCGACACCATCCGCGAGCAATTGGCGGTCTACGGCGTCCCCGGCGAACGGCTGTGGCTGCAGACGCCGGAGTCGAAGGTGTTTACGCACCTGCGCAACGCGCAGCAGTTCCTGGCTGCGGTGTCGGCGATGGATTGCAAGGTCGGGCTGGAGCAGTTCGGCTCGGGCCTGGATTCGTTCCAGTTGCTGGCGCATTTCCACCCGGCCTTCCTCAAACTGGATCGCGGCATCACCGGCGACATCGCCTCGGCGCGGGAGAGCCAGGAAAAGATTCGCGAAATCACCTCGCGGGCGCAGCCGGCCGGCATTCTGACAATGGCCGAGTTCGTCGCCGATGCGCAGTCGATGAGCAGCTTCTTCAGTGCCGGAGTGGACTACGTCCAGGGCGATTTCGTGGCACCGACCGGGCCATTGATGAATTACGAGTTCGGCTGAAAGCCGGCGCGCCCGCTCGTTCGCAACCTCGCTAAGCAACAAAAAACCCGCACTGCGCGGGTTTTTTGTTGTCTGCCAGGCAGCCGGAGATCCGCCCCCTTACATTGCACTACCGCTGGCGGCGCGCAGTGCAGCGATGCGCTCGGTGAGCGGCGGATGGCTCAGGAACAGCCGGCGCAAGCCCTCGCCCACCCCACCGGAGATGCCGAACGCCTGCACTTGCGAGGGCAAGGTGTTCTGGCCATGGTTGAGCGACAGCCGCTCCAGTGCAGCGATCATCTTGCTGCGGCCGGCCAACTGCGCGCCACCGGCATCGGCGCGGAATTCGCGGCGCCGCGAGAACCACATCGCAATCATGGTCGCGAACAGGCCGAACACCATCTCCAGCGCGAACACGATGATGTAGTACGCAAAGCCACGACCGCCCTCGCGGTTGCCCGACAAGGCGCTGTCGATAATGCCGCCGACCACGCGGGCGAGCACGATCACGAAGGTATTGAGGACGCCCTGCAGCAGCGCCATGGTGACCATATCGCCGTTGGCCACGTGGGCGATCTCGTGGCCAAGCACCGCCTCGGCTTCATCCTGGTCCATGTTCTGCAGCAGGCCGGTGGACACCGCCACCAGGGCGTTGTTGCGGTTGGCGCCGGTGGCGAACGCGTTGATTTCCGGGCCGTCGTAGACCGCTACTTCCGGCATGCCGATGCCGGCAGCCTGGGCCTGGCGGCGCACGGTCTCCAGCAACCAGCGCTCGGTCGGCGTGCGCGGCTCGGTGATGACCTGCGCACCGGTGCTGCGCTTGGCCATGAACTTGGACAGCAGCAAGGAAATGAACGAGCCGCCGAAACCGAAGATGGCGGCCATCACCAACAGGCCACTCATCTGCGCGGGATTGACGCCCAGCAACGACATGACGATGCCGGCGAGCATCAGCACCGCAAGATTGGTCAGCAGGAACAGGAAAATGCGGTTGAACATGGCGCGATGGCTCCACGGATGCGGGGTGAACTGGTGCGGATCTGCGGGTGTTGCGGCTTGAAATCAAGCAAGCACCTGACCGACGATTCAGCTGCCCATGCCATCGCCCCCTTATCTCGGCCGCTTCGCGCCCTCGCCCACCGGCCCCCTGCACTTCGGCTCCCTGCTGGCTGCATTCGGCAGCTGGCTGCTGGCCCGGCATGCCGGTGGGCAGTGGTGCGTACGCATCGAAGACATCGACCCGCCGCGTGCCGAACCCGGCGCCAGCGAACGTCAGCTGCGCACGCTGGCCGCATTCGGGCTGCACTCGGACCTGCCGGTGATGCGGCAGTCCGAGCGCGATGCGGCCTACACCGACGCTATCACTCAGCTGCTGGAATCCGGCCAGGCATTCGAATGCAGCTGCAGCCGGGCCGATCTGGCCGGCATGGGCGGCATCCACCACGCCTGCGTCGCGCCACTGGGCGAGCGCCGTGCGGTGCGCCTGCGGGTGCCGCCGCAATCGCCGGTCGGCTTCGAGGACGCCTTGCAAGGACCGGTGCTGCAGGATGTCTACGCCGAGGTGGGCGATGTGGTGCTGCGCCGCGCCGACGGGTATTGGGCGTACCAACTGGCAGTGGTGGTGGACGATGCGGCGCAGGGCATCACCGATGTGGTGCGCGGTGCCGACCTGCTCGACTCCACCCCGCGCCAGATGGTGCTGCAGCGCGCACTGGGCCTGCCGCAGCCGCGCTACCTGCACCTGCCGCTGATGCTGGATCGCGACGGCCGCAAGCTGTCCAAGTCACACGATGCACCCGCACTGGACGACGCCGATCCACTGCCGGCCCTGCACGCCGCCTGGGTCGCCTTGGGTCAACAGGCCGACGCACTGCCGCGGCATGCAGCCGTGGAAACCCTGCTGCAGCACGCCGTGCAGCATTTTTCGCCACGGCTGCTTCCACGCCAACGCCAGCTGGACCTCGATGCGCGCGCATCCGGCCTCCAGCGTGACTAGAATTGCGGCCCAGCACCGGCGTCCGGGCGCAGCAGTCCCGCACCCGAATCGCCCTCAGCCTCACTTGTTGATTGGAGTCGTCATGACATCTCGCGTCACATTGGTCACCGGCGGCACCGGCGGTATCGGTACTGCCATCTGCAAGCGCCTGGCCGACCAGGGCCACCGGGTCGCCAGCAACTTCCGCAACGAAGAAAAGGCACGCGACTGGCAGCAGCGCATGCAGGCGCAGGGGTACGAGGTCGCCCTGTTTCGCGGCGATGTCGCCTCGTCCGAGCATGCGCGCGCGCTGGTGGAAGACGTCGAATCCTCGCTGGGGCCGGTCGAGGTGTTGGTCAACAACGCCGGCATCACCCGCGACACCACCTTCCACCGCATGAGTGCCGAGCAGTGGCACGAGGTCATCAACACCAACCTCAATTCGGTCTTCAACGTGACCCGCCCGGTGATCGAGGGCATGCGTAAACGCGGCTGGGGCCGGGTGATCCAGATCAGCTCGATCAACGGGCTCAAGGGCCAGTATGGCCAGGCCAACTACGCCGCCGCGAAGGCTGGCATGCACGGCTTCACCATCTCGCTGGCGCGCGAGAACGCGGCATTCGGGGTCACCGTCAACACGGTCTCGCCCGGTTATGTGGCCACCGACATGGTGATGGCCGTTCCGGAAGAAGTGCGCGCCAAGATCGTGGCCGATATCCCCACCGGACGCCTGGGCCGTCCGGAAGAGATCGCCTACGCGGTGGCGTTTCTGGTTGCGGAAGAGGCTGCCTGGATCACCGGCTCGAATCTGGACATCAACGGCGGCCACCACATGGGCTGGTAACGTTTGCTGCAACTTTGCGGTGCAGCATGGATTTTGCTCAAAAACCATGCTGCGCAACATTTTTAATGTGTCCGCTTAAGCAAATAAGGCCTTTTGGCTGTTGCAAGCGCTGCTGCGGTGCGCCATCCTGCGCGCACTATCAGTGTGGGTGAACGTTCCATGGCCGGACTTCGCATCATCAAGAAGTATCCCAATCGCCGTCTCTACGACACGGAAATCTCCAGCTACATCACCATCGAAGATGTGCGCCAATTGATCATCGATGGCGAAGAATTCGAAGTACGCGATGCCAAGAGCGGCGAGGACCTCAGCCGCGCAGTGCTGCTGCAAATCATCGCCGACCGCGAGCAGGACGGCGAGCCGATGCTCTCCACCCAGTTGCTGAGCCAGATCATCCGGTTTTATGGCGACTCGCTGCAGGGCTTCATGGGCAATTACCTGGAGCGCAGCATGCAGGTGTTCCTGGATCAGCAGCAGCAGTTCCGTCAGCAAATGGGCAACCTGCTCGGGCAAACCCCGTGGGCGATGATGAACCAGTTGACCGAGCGCAACCTGGAGTTGTGGCAGGAGTTCCAGCGCAACTTCGGCGCCGGCTTCGGCCGCCCGGGTGGCCCGGGCACGCCGCCGAACCCGCCCGGGGCAAGCGGCCTGGGCAGCGGCCCGATGGGAACCGGCACGCATGGCTCGGCTGGCGGCAATCACGGCACGACCGGCAAGGCCCGCAACCGCGGCTAATAGACAACACGCCATTGCGCAGCCGCCAGGCAGGTGCGGCCGGTGCCGGCATCCTCAGGCGCTGTTCGGACACCCCTGCTCCGCTGCGCCGGCCATGCCAGCTGACGGCTGGTCGCGGTGTGATGTCGACCGTTTCAGATACCGAACGCTGCGCCAGGAGCCCCACGCTCCCAGGCGCAGCCAATCAGTGGCCGGCCTGCGTTGTGCAGGCAGAGCAGATCCGCTCCACGTGGTAGCCGCGCGCACGCAGACGCTCCACTACCCCGTCATTGCCCAGCAAATGCAGCGCACCGACCACCACCAGCGTGGTTCCGCTGCCCTTGCCGAGCCGCCGCTCCAGCCGCGGCACCCAGCGCGCATTGCGCTCGACATTGATGTCCTGATACAGCGCCGGATACTGGCGGCGCATGTCTTCGGCCATCTGCGTGGACAGCGTATGCACATCGCCATTACGCCAGGCTGCATGCAGCTGGCGTAGCTGGTCGGTGGCATCGGCCTCGTCCAGCGACTCTTCCAGCAACTGATGCTGCTCGGTCGGCGACATGCCGTCGAGCAAGGCGATTTGCTCGGCGGCGCGCTCCAGGCCGTCGGCCGGTTTGCCGCGCGCCTGCGCCTGTTCCATCAGGTAATGGTCCAGCCCCGCGTTCGGGTCCATGCCTTGCCGGGTCATCTCCGCCAGGCTGATCGTCAGCGCTACGAACCAGGGCTCGAGCGGCTGCAGGCTCGCCAGCGACATGCCGTACTTGCGCGCGTAGGCGCTCAGCGCCTGCCAGGTCTTCGCATCCAGCGTGTCCTGCAGCGTACGCCCGTCGGTGCGCCGCGCCGCCTGCAGCATGCGACTGGCCAGCTCGGGCGATTGCGCATCGTCAGGCGGCAATTCGAACAGCAGACGGTCGGCCTTGGCGAAGGCCTGCATCACATCCGGCGATAACGGGTAGTCGCTGGGCTTGAGCACATGAAACGAGCCCAGCAGATACAGCGTGCCGCCCTTGCCATCGACCTTCCACAGCAGCGGCACCGGCGGGCCTGCCGGCGCGTCGCCGGCACCGCGCGCCCACACCGGTACGAGCGCGCCGCTCCACAAGGCCAGGCCAAGCAGCGCGCCGCTGCACCAGGTGGCAATCCGCTGGCGCGTCAACGTGGTCCGTCGCCCGGTCACCAGGCTTCTCCGCACATGTGAATGGCGCGCATGTCAGTGCGGCACCTTGTAGGCCTTCTCGCCTGCCGACACCGCCAGATCGATGCGGTTTTCCGGCGGCGGCAGTGGGCAGGTGGCGAACGGGGTGAACGCGCATGGCGGGTTGTAGGCGCGGTTGAAATCGACGATGACATGCCCCGAGGCATCGGGCACGTCCAGATCCAGAAAACGTCCAGCCGGATAGCTGCCGTGACCGCTGGTGCGGTCGGCGAATACCACAAACATCGGCCGCCCTGGCTCGCCGATGGTTTCCAATCGGTAGGTCTTGCCGTCGCGCTCGAACTCGATCGCGCCCGCGTTCGGCTGCTCGCTGCTGATCCCGACGATGTCGACGATCGGGATGGTCTTGCCGACGGAGTTGGGCACATAGCGCGCGTTGATGCGCCAGGATGGATCCACGGGCCAATAGTCCAGACCCGCGAAGTGCGTGCGCGAGCTCGCGTCGGCATGCTTGACCCGTAGCGCATACCGGTCGCCGCGATGGATCAGGCTCAACACGCCCTTGCCTTGGTCGAAATGGATCAGGGTGGGCTGCGGATCGCGATCGGACTGGAAGCGGATCCGGCTGGTCAGCGGCTTGCCATCGAGGGTCAGCGCGGCGCCACGCTCGGGCACGAACCAGACCGCGTTGTTCTCGGTGGACACCATGCCCATCTTCGGTGGGCCTACCGCGAGTCTGATACCGCTGTCGGCGCTGCTGCCGATGTAATGCGCCTTCAGCGACAGCCAATGCAGGCCAACCAGGCTGGTCCAGCCATCGGGCGCGCGCAGTTCCTTCAGCCGCGCTTCGCGCCAGGCGGCGGTGTCGGCCAGAAATGTCTTGTCGAGTGCGACCGGCGCAGCCGGCGGTGGCGCATCGCGCCCGCAACCGACTAACGCCGCTGCGACCAGCATGCCGAGCAGCCAGCCCTTCCCCCCGTGCACTGCCATCAACGCCCCCTCAGAAACCAACGATCGATATCGCTCAGCGTAAACCGCGCCCAGGTCGGTCGGCCATGGTTGCACTGGCCCGAGCGTTCGGTGGCTTCCATATCGCGCAGCAGCGCGTTCATTTCAGGCACGGTGAGGCGGCGGTTGGCGCGCACTGCACCGTGGCACGCCATGGTGGAGAGCAGTTCGTCGCGTGCGCTGGCGATGCGGCGGCTTTGACCATGCTCGCGCAGATCGCCCAGCACATCGCGCAGCAGCGCCTCCGGCTCGGCATTGGCCAGCAGCGCGGGAATGCTGCGCACGTGCAGCGACTGCGGGCCGGCCCGGGTGATCTCGAAGCCGAGCGTGGCCAATGTTTCAGCTTCGCGCTCGGCGGTGTCGGCTTCGCGCTCGCCCACTGCCAGCGTCATCGGCACCAGCAAGGGCTGCGCGTGCAGGCCGATGCTGTCGTGCGCATTTTTGAGCCGCTCATAGCCGATGCGCTCATGCGCCGCGTGCATGTCGACCACGATCAAGCCTTCGGCGTTTTCGGCCAGGATGTAGATGCCGTGCAACTGCGCGACGGCATAACCGAGCGGCGGAACACCGCTGTCTTGCGCAGTTGCCGGCAAACCGGTGCCGGCCATGCTCGGCATGCCTGCCGATTGCTGCGCACTGCTCGGCGGCGGCGCATACAGCGCGCTGTAGGCGGCGCGCGCCTCGTCCACACGCAGTCCCAGCGGCGTTTGCGAAGGCGTCCAGCTCGCGTAGTTGTAGCCGCTACCGCTGCTGCCAGGTGCGTTGCCGTGGTTCGGAACACCGCTGCTGGCAATGTTGCCCAGTCCGCCAGCGGTCACACCTGGGTCGCCGGCACCATCGCTGCCGATACTGTTTGGCGTGACGCCGGCACGGGTATGCGCCAAGGCATCCTGCAGGGTGCGATAGACGAAATCGTGGATCAGCCGCGCTTCGCGGAAGCGCACCTCGTGTTTGGCAGGGTGCACATTGACGTCCACGCGTGCCGGGTCCAGCTCCAGAAACAGCACATACGCCGGCTGACGGCCATGAAACAGCACATCGCCGTAGGCCATCTTCACCGCATGCGCCACGCTGCGGTCCCTGACCGAACGGCCGTTGACGTAGAGGTACTGCTGGTCGGTGCTGGCACGCGAGTAATGCGGTTGCGCAACCCAGCCGTGCAGGCGCAGACCGGCGCCGCTGTGGTCCACGCGCAAGGCCTGGCGCGCAAAATCGTCGCCGAGGGTTTCGCCCAGCCGCGCGTCCGAATACAGATCGCCCGGCTTGTACCGCCGCGACGGCTTGCCGTTGTGCGAGACGCGCAATTCCACATCCGGCCGCGCCAGTGCCAACGAACGCAACCACTCTTCGATGTGGCCGAGTTCGGTGCGTTCGGCACGCAAAAATTTGCGCCGCGCCGGCACGTTGAAGAACAGTTCGCGCACTTCGACCGTGGTGCCCGGCGCATGCGCGCGCGGCACCACCTCGCCCAGGCGACCGCCGTCGATTTCCAATGCGGAGCCGTGCTCGGCGTCGTGGCGACGCGAGGTCAGGGTAAAGCGGCTGACCGAGGCGATCGACGGCAAGGCTTCGCCGCGAAAGCCCAGCGTGGCGACGGTTTCCAGGTCGTCCAGCGAAGCGATCTTGCTGGTGGCATGCCGCGACACGGCCAGCGGCAGTTCGTCCGGGGCGATGCCGCCCCCGTTGTCGCGGATGCGGATCAGCCGGACGCCGCCCTCCTCGAGCTCGATATCCACGCGCGTGGCGCCGGCGTCGAGTGCGTTTTCGACCAGTTCCTTGACCACCGATGCGGGCCGCTCGACGACTTCGCCGGCAGCTATCTGGTTGATCAGAATCTCGGGCAGCTGGCGGATCGCCATCAGCGCACGCTCCATTGCAGCACGCGCGAAACGCGGTAGATCGGCGGTGTGACAGGCAAGACAGACCTCGGCACGGCAATCCGGCGGCGCACAGTCGCCGTCATCTAAGGAATCAGTGCGGAATGATAGCCGAGCGGGTCAGCGGCTGCCGCCGGCCACGGTGCCGACTGCATCGGCTTCGGCTTGCGCACGTGCTGCGAACAACGTGCCTGGCGGCGGTTGGCGGGTAAAGAAGGTATCGATGCCGTCCAGCACGGCGCCAGCGATCTTGCGCTGATAAGCCGGATCGATCAGGCGGCGTTCCTCGTCCGGATTGGAAATGAAGGCGGTTTCCACCAGCATTGCCGGCATGTCGGAGGTGCGCAGCACCGCGAAGTTGGCGCGTTCCAGTTGCGGCTTGTGGTTGTTGCCGATGCGCTTCAATCCTCCAAGCACATGGCCGGCGGCATCTTCGGAGGCCTTCATATGGCCGCTCTGAGCCAGGTCCAGCAACACGTTGGCCAGGGTGCTTTCGGTCTGCTGCAGGCGCACGCCGCCAACTAGATCTGCCGCGTTTTCCTTGTCGGCCAGCCAGCGCGCACGTTGCGACGAGGCTCCCTTGGTCGACAGTACGTACACCGAGGAGCCGGTGGCGCTGCGGTTTTCGGCGGCGTCGGCGTGGATGGAAATGAAGATGTCGGCCTTGGCGGCGCGGGCTTTTTGCGCACGCATCGGCAACGGAATGAACACGTCGGTATCGCGGGTCAGGTAGGCCTTCATGCCTGGCGTGGCGTTGACCTGGCGTGCCAGTTCACGGCCGACCGCCAGGGTGACGTCCTTCTCGCGCTTGCCGGTGGGACCCATGGCGCCCGGGTCCTGGCCGCCGTGGCCCGGGTCGATCGCCACGATCAACGGCCGCATGCCCGGCGCCATCTTGACCCGCGACGCTTCGCTTGGCAGCACGGGGCGCGGCGGCAGGTCGTCGTCGCCTGCAGCAGCCACCGCGCTCGAGGCGCTATTGGGGGCATTTGCCGCGGCATTACCGGAGGTTGCGCCCATCGGTGCGCTGCCGCCATTCAAGATGGCAGCTGCAGATGCGCTGCTGCCCGCCACCACCGCGCCGGACGTGACGTTGGCAGCGGCCCCGGCGGCACGGTTCGGCGTATTGGCGGCAACGCCGGTCGGCGCTGGTGCACCGGAGGTGGCAGGCCGAGGCGTCGGCACACCGGTGGCGACAGTGGTCGGTACCGGGGCCTGAGTGACAGTGGGCAGCGCCGATGCCGGCACAGACGGTGCAGGCGGCGGAGTCGACGGCTGGGACGGCGGCACCGAGGAGGCACGTTGCGCAGATGCGGCCAGGGCGGCCGTTGCGCGTGCAGCTTCGGCCTGCGCATTGAGCGGACGCGGCGCCGGGGCTGCCGTCAGTGCAGCCGCAGCAACGGCGGAGGCCGCCGCCGGCGCCGGATCGCCAGGCCATTCGATCACCAATGTCGACACGCTACCCAGCGTCTGCATCTGCGGCTTGAGCGGCGTCACCGGCGTTGCCAGTTCGAACACCACACGGAATGTGCCAGGCACCGGCTGACCGGTGCGTACCGAGGTCACCAATCCGGCAGCGGACGGCAGCTTGAGACCGCGCATGCCCGAGGATTCGGGAAAATCGACAACCAGGCGCGTCGGGTTCGCCAGCGAGAGCGTTTTGAAGCCGCCGCTGCCGGCCAGTTGAATTTCTGCACGGGTCCCGGTGGCCCCGGTACTGACGCCAACCCCCTTGATTTCGCCGCCCCATGCAGCAAAAACCGCCAGGCTCAAGCTGGCGGTCAGGGTGGAAAGACAGAGCTGGCGGATCCCCGGTGTCATGGCGCTGGATTCAAGCATCCAACTGTGTGAATTGCAAGGCAATTTCCCTTAATAATCCATAACCTGGCGTTCATTCTTCTCGTGAGGAGGCAAAAAGGGCCTGCAACTGGGGCTGCTTGGACAGCCTTTCCATCCAGGCATGCCCGATCGCACTGCGGCCCAGCAACCGAACGCTGCGGCCTTCGCCAGCCACGGCCAGTTCAACGTCCAGATCGACTGGCGGCAGCACGCCAGCACCGCGCTCCGGCCATTCGACCAGCCACAAGCTCGCACTGCCCTCGTCGAGCCCGAGAAAATCCAGCTCGCCCGCATGGCCAATGCGGTACAGGTCCAGGTGCCAGGCTTCATCGCCGGTTGCCAGCGGATAGCGTTCGACCAAGGTGTAGGTGGGGCTGCGAATCGGCCCGGTGACACCGAGTGCGCGCAACAGCGCGCGCGCGAGCGTGGACTTGCCCGCGCCCAGGTCGCCATGCAGCTGCACCACCGCGCTGGCCGGTCGCACGGCGGCCAGCGCCTGGCCCAGGGTTTCGGTGGCCTGCACGTCGTGCAGCTGTCCGTTGAGGTCGATCATGCGATGGCTCCAGCGTTGGCGAGGCGGCGCAGCTCGGCAAGCAGGTCGGTGGGCAGCAGGCCGCGCTCGCCTGCGTGCGCGGCCGCATCGCCGGCACAGGCGTGCAACAAGGCGCCAAGGCTGGCGGAATCGAACGGCGAGAATCCCTGCGCCAGCAATGCCGCGATGACGCCGGTCAACAGATCGCCCATCCCGCCGACCGCCATGCCGGGATTGCCCGCATCGATGATGCGCGGCAAGTGACCTGGCGACGCGACCACGGTGCCGGCGCCCTTGAGCACCACCACGGCGTCGTAGCGTTTTGCGAGTGCAGCGGCAGCGGCCGGACGATCGCGCTGAATCTGTCGGGTCGAAAGACCAAGCAGACGACCGGCTTCGCCCGGATGTGGCGTCAAGATGCGCGGACCACGCGCTGCAACGTCGGTGGAGGCCAGCAGATTCAGCCCATCGGCATCGATCACCACGGCCTTAGCGGCGCCCAGCGCGGCACGCCACAACGCCTGCGCCCAGGCGTCCTGCCCTAGCCCGGGCCCGAGCGCGACTACATCTGCCGCCTCGGCCAATGTGGCGATGTCGTCATCGGCCTGCACGGCACGCGCCATCGCTTCGGGGCAGCGCGCCAGCAGCGGCGTGACATGCTCGGCGCGCGTTGCGACCTGCACCAACCCGGCGCCACTGCGCAACGCCGCTTCGGCGGTCAGCATGATCGCGCCACCGCTGCCGAGATTGCCGCCCACGCACAGCACCCGCCCCGATTCGCCCTTGTGCGTGTTGCGGCGACGCGGGCGCAATTGCGCCGCAAGGGCCTCGCCATTCCAACTGTGTGCGGCTGGCGTGAGCCCGTCGAACGCTGAAAGCGGCACCTCCAGCGCGGCGATCTGACGCTCGCCGGCATGTTCCAGCGCATCGCCGGTATAGAGCCCCAGATGCGGCACGATGAACTGCAAGGTCAGTGCTGCGCGTACCGCCGCACCGAAGGCCACCCCATGGTCGGCATCGATGCCGCTGGGCACATCCAGCGCAAACACCGGCACGCCCGCCGCGTTGATGGCGTCGATCAGGGCGGCGGTTGCATCATCGGGTGCGCGATTCAGGCCGATGCCGAACAGCGCATCGACGATCACATCGACCTGCGCCAGCGGATACGGAAACAATTCGATTGCCCCACCGACGGCGAGGTAGTCGGTACAGGCGCGCTGCGCCAGATCCGAGCCGGGGCCGTGTTCGGTCAGGTGCACCACGCGCACCTGACGCCCTGCGCGGTGTGCCAGGCGCGCCAGCACATAGCCGTCGCCCCCATTGTTGCCGGTGCCGCAGACCACCACGATGCGGCGCGCCTGCGGCCAGCGCTCCAGCAACCACTGCCAGGCCGCCTGCCCGGCGCGTTGCATCAGGGTGTAGCCATCGCCGCCGAGCAGCGTGGTGGCCTGCGCATCGAGCGTGCGCGCGGCGGTGGTGTCGTAAAGATCGAGCGGTGCGTACATGCAGGGAATTCTATACTTGTCGCCATGTCTGCCGCCCTTGCCCACCCCGACCCTGCCGATACCGCTGCGCGCATTCGCGTGCTTGCGCGCGAAGCCGGCTTTCAACGGTGCGGCATCACCGGCATTGAGCTGGGCGAGGACGAGGTGCATCTGCGCAGCTGGCTGGAAGAAGGCCTGTACGGGACCATGCACTGGATGGCCCAGCACGGCGATAAACGCTCGCGCCCGCAGGAACTGGTTCCCGGCACCCTGCGCGTGTTGTCGGTTGGCATGGATTACGGCCGCAAGGACGACACCGAAACCTGGAACACCTTGCACGACGGCAACCGCGCCTATGTGGCGCGCTATGCGCTGGGGCGCGACTATCACAAGCTGATGCGCAACCGGCTGCAGAAGCTCGCCGAGCGCATCCAGGGCGAAATCGGCCCATTCGGGTTCCGCGTGTTCGTCGATTCGGCGCCGGTGCTGGAGCGCGCATTGGCACGCAATGCCGGCCTGGGCTGGATCGGCAAACACACCTGCCTGATCGATCGTCATGGCGGCTCGTGGTTCTTTCTCGGCGAGATCTACCTCGACCTGCCACTGCCGATCGACACGCCCGCCACCGCGCATTGCGGCACCTGCACGCGCTGCATCGACATCTGCCCCACGCAAGCCATCATCGCGCCCTACCGGCTGGATGCGCGCCGCTGCATCGCATACCTCACCATCGAACACGACGGCGCAATTCCCGAAGACATGCGCAAGCCGATCGGCAACCGCATCTTCGGCTGCGACGACTGCCAGCTGATCTGCCCCTGGAACAAGTTCGCCAAGCGCACCGACGAAGCCGATTTCCGCGCCCGCAACGACCTGGACGTGGCCACGCTGCCGCAGTTGTTCGCCTGGAACGAGGACGAGTTCCTGCGCCGCACCGAGGGTAGCCCGATCCGCCGCAGCGGACACGAGCGCTGGCTGCGCAATATTGCCGTGGGCCTGGGCAATGCGCCTGGCACGCCAGAGGTCCTGGCCGCACTGCAAGCGCGTCGCCACGACGACTCGGCGCTGGTGCGCGAACACGTTGGCTGGGCGCTGGCGCAACACGACCTCTGACCCGCACGCGTCGCGCATACATCAGCCGCGGCCTGCACGTGCACGCGATCGGCGCAGCCACAGGCGGCATCGGCATTCGCAGCAGATCACCCATGACCGTCGTCGCTACGGGATAATGCAGCGATGGCCGACCGCAACGATCAGATCCTCACTCCCAGCCAGCTCAATTCACTGGCGCGCGACCTGCTGGAAGGCAGCTTCCCGCTGGTGTGGGTAGAAGCCGAGCTGAGCAGCGTCACCCGTCCCGCGTCGGGACATCTGTATTTCACACTCAAGGATGCGCGCGCGCAGATCCGCTGCGCGATGTTCAAGCCCAAGAGCACCTGGCTGAAATTTCAGCCGCGCGAAGGCCTGCGCGTGCTCGCGCGTGGGCGCGTGACCCTGTACGAAGCACGCGGCGACTATCAGCTGGTGCTCGACCATATGGAAGAAGCTGGCGAAGGCGCCCTGCGTCGCGCCTTCGACGAACTGCGCGCGCGTCTTGCCGCCGAAGGCCTGTTCGATGCCGAACGCAAGCAGGCACTGCCTGCGCATGTGCAGCGGCTGGCGGTGATCACCTCGCCCAGCGGCGCGGCGGTGCGGGATGTGCTCAGCGTGCTGGCGCGGCGTTTTCCGCTGCTCGAAGTGGATCTACTGCCCTCGCTGGTGCAAGGCGACAGCGCTGCCGCACAGATCACCTCACTGCTGCAACGCGCCGATGCTTCCGGGCGCTACGACGTCATCCTGATCACCCGCGGTGGCGGCTCGCTGGAAGATCTGTGGGCCTTCAACGACGAACGCCTGGCGCGCGCGATCGCCGCCGCGCAGACGCCGGTGGTGTCTGCAGTCGGCCACGAGACCGACTTCAGCCTCAGCGATTTCGTGGCCGACGTGCGTGCGCCCACGCCCTCGGTCGCGGCCGAATTGCTGGTGCCCGATCAACGCGAGCTGGTCGCGCGCGTGCGGCGTGCGCAGGCACGCATGACCCAACTGCAGCAACACGCCTTGGGCAATGCCATGCAACGCGCAGACAGACTGGCACTGCGGCTGCGTGCGCAGAGCCCGCAGGCGCGCCTGCAACTGCTCCATCGCCGCCAGCAAGACGCCGGTCGCCAGCTGCGTGCGCGCATGACGCAGGTGCTCGAACGCTTGCAGGCGCGTGTACAGCGTGGGCAAGCGCAGCTGCAAGCACACAACCCGCAACGCCAGCTGGCCGGCTTGCAGCAACGCCTGCGGGCACTGCACCCGCAGGCGGCGATGCAACGCCGCCTGCAGCATGATCAGCTGCAACTGCGCAGCATTGCACGCTCGCTGGAAGCGGTCAGCCCGCTGGCCACAGTCGCGCGCGGCTACGCCATCGTGACCCGCCCTGCCGACGGCAGCGTGGTGCGCAGCGCCGCCGAGGTGGTCACGGGCGAACGCCTGCGCGCGCAGCTGGCCGATGGCAGCATCCAGGTGCGTGTGGAGTCTGGCGAAAGCTGACCGCAAGCCATGCGCAGCGCCGTCGCTCCTGCAGCAATGTCGGCGCTAAGCGCTGACATGAACTCTTCGAAGGTGCCCATTGCACGGAGTGCCACAAGGATAGGCGCGGTGCCAGAGAGCGCCTTCGAAACACGCCACAGGGTCGGGCGAGTCCGCGATTTCGCTGGAGCAGGGCCGCCAGCAGCACTTCAACGTTGAGCACCTTCGCAGGAAGGTGCTCATTGGCGATCACCGCTTGTCGATCAACCGCTCCAGAAAACGTTATGCAACGCTTCGTCGATTGCAAGCGGCTTCAGGAGCGGCTTGCCGTTTCCGCGATCGGCGTCTGCGCTGCATGCTGCCAGCCCTCCATCAGCAGATTGGCCAGCACCACCGGATCGTGGTCGAAGTGATGCCCACCCGGACGCGCCAGCACCTGCACGCCACGTGCGCGCAGCTCTGGGCACAGCGTGTCCTTTTCTTCGTTGCCGTAGATGCATTGCAGGCGGTGCGCGTCCAGCGCCTGGATGGCCGGCTCCACATCGCGCTCGGCGTCGTTATGCCAGCCCAGCCAGCCACCGACGCGCACCTTGAAGTCGGCCTCGTGGCCCAGGCCGAGCAGGCTGACGAACTGCACCGAAGCGCGTTGCTGGGGCGACAGTTCCGGATAGGCGAACGGCAACACATCGGCACCGAACGAGTACCCAACAAGGGCGACGTGCTGGATATGCCAGCGCTGGCGATAGCTGGCGATCACCCGATCCAGATCCGCCCCGACCTGCTGCGGCGTGCGGCTGCCCCAGAAGTAGCGCAGGCTATTCCAGCCCACCACCGACACGCCCTGCTGCTGCAACTGCGCGGCAATGCCTTTATCCAGCTCGCGCCAGCCGCCATCGCCGGACAACATCACCACCAGACGGTCGCTGCCAGGTGCGTGGAGTTCCACTAGCGGCAGGTCGCCCAGGCCCTGCGACTGCGCAGCCAGGAAGTGCCCGCGTGTGGCCGCTGCGATCTGCATCGGGCTGGATGCATCGGCCAGATCGTCCAGGAAGCCCTGACTGGCATTGGGCAGATCGCGCGAGCACGCCAGGCCTGGATCCTTGGTGCCGGCGTCGGCAACCACCGCGCCGCCCAGCACGTCGGGCGCGGCCGAGGCCACCGCCTGACGCGCCAGCACCGCGCCATCGCCCTGCCCCACCAGCACCGGCGGCAGGAACGCATCGACGTGTTCGGCGCGCAACAATTTCTTGCCCAGTCGCTCGGCATCGTCGGCCAGCGAGCTGCAGGCGGCTTGGTGCGAGCGCACGTGTTCACGATAGTTTGCGGTGTCGACCACTGCCACCAGCGCGCCATCGTCGCTCAGCAGGTCGGCCAGCTTCTGGCTGTCTTGCGGATGAGCGCTGTCGGGCAGCAGGATCACCATCGCCTTGGGCGTCCCTTCCGGGCGGAGAACTTCGACCGAGCCGTAATGCCCAGCCGTATTACTGTCCTGCAGATGCCGCGCCACGGCATAGCCGCTGCCGCCGATCAGCAAGATCGCAATCACCCAACGAAACATTTTGATCCCCATGCCCATGACGGCAGTCCCTTGATAGCGGTTGCGATTTGACCACAGCAGACACGACCGGTTTCACTGCGCATGCACGCGGTGTTCATCGCTGTTAAGCCAACTGAACCCCACCTTGCGCACGACGCTTGGTCAGCGCGGCGCATCGCCTGCAAGCGCCCACTGCACCGCTAACGGCCGGGGATTGCCGCCTCGGAAATTTCGCTTGCGTTCTTCGTGCTGGGAACGTTGCTGGATGGAAGCGGCCGCCGTCCGCGGGTCCTCGATCCCCAGAGGCGCTCGCGCGACTGCAGCGCTCTTTCGGCAGTGTTCCGTCGTCGTGCACGACAGATGCCTGTCTCGCCTAGCCGCGCCCCGAGCCGACTCTGTCGGAGCGAACACGCCCCCGCCGAGGCGTCCCCAGATTGCAGGGCCGAGCCGAAAGCGCTCGCGGCGACAGCGACGGCAAGCCGAAGCCTGCAGTCGCGAACGGCACGATCGACGCGCCCATCCTCCGTAGGTCGTCGCTAGATTCCGCGTGCCACGCGAAAGCCGATACGGGCACTGGTGGTGTCCGAGTCCTGCGACTGCCGCCAGGCCGCGCGCGTCTGCTGCGGCGAATTGGCCCAGCTGCCGCCACGGATCATGCGTTGCCGGCAGCCCGGGTTGTACCAGGCAGCGCCATCGGCCGGTGCACGCCGGTAGCTGGCGTGCCAGCAGTCGGCCACCCATTCGCTCAGGTTGCCGCCCATGTCGTGCAGACCCCAGGCGTTGGCGCGAAAACTGCCGACCGGCGCCGGACCCCAGAAGCCATCGCCGTAGCCGACGAAGCCGTTGTTCCAGTGCCGGCCGCTGCGCGAAACGTCGTTGCCGCCGGTGAAATTACCGGCGTCGGCCGGCGGCGAGCCCGCGTTGCCCCACGGGTAACGTCCGGTGGTGCCGGCACGGACCGCATACTCGAACTCGGCCTCACTGGGCACGTGGTAATGGCGGCCGGTCTGTTCCGACAGCCAGCTCGCATACGCTTCGGCGTCGCGAATGCTGACGTGCATCACCGGGCTGTTGGGCGCGGCCTGGGCGCCGTTGTAGTCGGACTGCCAATCCACGCCGCTGCGGCGGATGAAGTTGCCGCTGCGCTCGTCGTAAACCACCGAATGCCCACGCCGGGTGGCACGCGGGCGCGCACCGGTGGCATCGACGAACTGGCGGAACTCGGCAACCGTGACCTCGGTGATCGACAACGCAAAGCCGCGCGCGAAGCGCACGTAATGGGCGGGGCGCTCGTTGTCGGAAGCGCCCGGCTCCGCATCGCCGGCTCCCATCTGGAATGCGCCATGCGGCACCACGATCATCTGCGGCCCGCGCCCGCCGACCTTGAGCCCGTCGGTGAACACCTGCCCGGGACGGAAGCTGCCGTAATGCGTGGCCAGTTCCAGCCGGCGGCGCAGATCGCCGGCCACTGGGTCTCCGGGGTCGGCGATGCGCAACACTTCGGCAAGCTTCTCGCCGGCCGCCTTGAGCCCGCGCGGCGAGGTCAGATCGTGCAGACCGGCGTCGTGCAACGCCGCGATCTGCGCCCGGCGCACGCGTTCCACCCGCGCGCGCGCATCGGCGATGGTGGGCGCGCGATCGCGTACCTGCCCCGCCATCTGCAGCCAGTAACGTGCACCGATGAAGTCGCTCGCCTGCGCCGCCTGTTCGGCGCGCTCCAGCAGGCCGCTTTCCACGGCGGCCAGGCCCTGCCGGGTGCGCGGGTTGTCGGGATCCAATTGCGCGGCATCGCGAAAATTCACCAGCGCGCCATTGCCGTCTTCGCCCAGCCGCCCGCCGCGCAGGTCTTCTTCACCGGCGCGGTTGAACGCCAGCACGCGCTGCGCGGTTTCCACCTCGCGCTGCAGTGCGCGCACCTTCGGGTCCTGTGGCGCAAGGGCAAGCGCGACGAAGGCCACCTCACGCGCCTGCTCCAACGCGTCGTCCTGGCGCTCGGTTTGTGCGATCAGCGCCGCGCCGCGTTCGAGCAACCGGTCACGCGCCTGCTCCAGGCCACGCCGGCTGGCTGCATCCTTGCCACCGGCGCGCTGCTGGATCGCCAGATACAACGGGATCGCATCGCCGGCGTCGCGATAGAGGCGGTCTTCCCGCAATGCCTGGTCGGCACGCTTGCGCACCTGCGCCAGGGGCTCGTCGCCCAACTCCACCACCGGCGGTTGCCATTTCGCCACGGTTTCGGCGGATTCTTCGCCACCGATGGAAACGTTCGGCTTGCTCGGCACGGCGGCAGGTGCCGGTTGCGGCGCGACCGCAGGCGCGGGCGTGGGCGTGCGCGAACAGGCGCACAGGCTAAGAGCGGCCAACAAAACGCAGCGCGCAGCGCTCGGGCGGGCAAGGCGGGCGCGCAGGAACAGGAGCGTAGGCGTGCCAGATGCCGATTCCGCACAGCGGCCGCGCCCGCCTGCTGGCTGCGCAGGAATTTTGCCAGTCGCCCTCAGCGCGACCATTGCCCACGCTGCCATCCGGTCACCGCACTCACCCACCACCTGCTCCTTCCAGTGCTCTGCCGCACGACAGGCGATCGCGACGTTAGGCTATTCTGCGCGCTCTGCGCAAACCCTTGCCGCCGACGGAAATCACGTGCCCCATTGGATCATCCACCCCTCCGAGCTGACTGACCGCCTGCAGGCAGCGCGACCGTCGCGCATCGGCCTGGATACAGAATTCATTCGCGAACGCACCTACTGGCCGCAGCTGGCCCTGGTGCAGATGGCCATCGGCGATGAGATCCTGCTGATCGACCCGCTGATCCCCGGCATGAATGCGGCGCTCAAGGAGTGGTTGACCGCCACCGACATCGTCAAGGTGATGCATAGCGCCAGCGAAGACCTGGTCACATTCAAATGCGCGTGTGGCGCCTTGCCGCGGCCGTTGTTCGACACCCAGATCGCCGCGGCCCTGGCCGGTGTCGGCGGCGGCATGGGCTACCAGAAACTGGTGCAGGAAGTCACCGGCACCTTGCTGACCAAGGGCGAGACACGCTCGGACTGGATGCGTCGCCCGCTGTCGCCGGCGCAACTGGAATATGCCGCCGACGACGTTCGCTATCTATTTGCGATCCACGACGCGCTCACCCGCCGCCTCGCCGAGCAGGGCCGTCTGGAGTGGCTGGCCGAAGATGCCGAGCGCCTGCTCGCCACGGTGGAGCACGACGATGGCGAGCGCTGGCCGCATGTGAGCCTGCGTGCCGCACAGTTCCTGGAACCGGCGGCGCAACGACGCCTGCTGCGCCTGCTGCGTTGGCGCGACCTGCAGGCGCGGCAGAGCGATCGACCGCGCAGCTGGATCCTGGACAACGAGCTGGCCAGCCAGCTGGCGCGGTTTCCGCCCGCCGATCTGGAAGCCTTGCTGCGCCAGTTCGATAAATTCCCCAAGGCGCCGCGCAAGCTTGCCAACGCGGTGTGGGATGCGCTCAACACCCCGCTGCCGGACGAAGAGCACGCGCCGCTGGCGCAGGCCGCCACCGACGGCAACAAGGCCGTACTCAAACGGCTGCAGGACGCGGTGGCGCAGCGTAGCCGCGAACTCGGCCTGCCGGACGGCCTGCTGGCCTCGCGCCGCCACCTGGAAACCCTGATGGAACAACGCAGCTGGCCTGCGGCGCTGGGCCAATGGCGTCGTGCCCTGCTGGAATCACAGCTGATGCCGCTGCTGGACGACACTGCGGCGTAGGATTGCGGCGGTGATGGCACAGAAGCCCGCAGCGATGCGGGCTCTTCGTCAGATGCGGACAGGCGGCGCCGAGCCGGCGAAGACCGCCTCGCAAGCAGTATTGGAAGGCGTGAGGACCTTGCGAAGCGCCTGCGTCGCACGGCGATTTCATTACCGGTCGCACCCGCGCGGCGATGCCGGCATTCTCTGCGCCGTAGCACGTCACTCCTCGTCCTGCTCTGCCCAGCGCGCCAGGTTTTGCCGGATGCCGTCCATGTCTGCCCAGGGATCCTTGCGCCGACGGCGCAGCTTCTCCGGGACATCGCGCAAAGTGAATGCATCGGCGCGCTGCAGCTTGGACAGGTCCGACCACGCCAGCGGCAAGGCGACTGGCGCCCCCGGGCGGCCGCGTAACGAATAGGACGCAACCGCAGTGGCGCCACGGCCGTTGCGCAGGTAGTCCACGAAGATGCGCTTGTTGCGCAGTCGCTTGGTGGCAGTGGCGATGAACCGCTGCGGCTGCGCCTGTGCCAGGGCATCGGCAAATCCCTTGGCGAAACGCTTGGTCACCTCCCAATCGCAGCCGGGGTTCAGGGGCACCACCACGTGCAGCCCCTTGCCGCCAGACACACGCAAGAACGATTCCAGCTCCAGCTGCGCCAAAAGCTTGCGAATATCGTTGGCCGCACGTTTGACCTCGGCAAACGGCACGTCCGGGCCCGGATCGAGATCGAAGACCACCCGGTCGGCCACATCCGGGCGGTCCGCATGCGAGCCCCAAGGGTGGAATTCCAGCGCATTGAATTGCACCAGTTCCAGCAGGCCAGGCGCGTCTTCGACCACCAGGTAATACGCGTTGGTTCCGGTCTCTTCGGTCAGCTTGACCGAGCTCACACGCTCGAAGCCGGCAGTATGGTGCTTCTGGAAAAAACATGGTTTTTCGGCGCCGCTGGGGCAGCGGATGATGGACAGCGGCCGTCCCACGATCTGCGGCAATAGGTGATCCATCACCGCCTGGTAATAGTCCCAGACATCGCCCTTGGTCGCGCGGATATCCGGGTAGATCAGCTTGGTCGGGCTGGACAGCGTCGGCAGCGCAGCCGAGGAAGGTGTGGCAACCGCAGATTTGCGCGCAGGCGCTGTTGCCCGCGTCGCTGCACGTTTGGGCGCCTGCGTTGCTGAGTCTTTGGCAGCACGCGTTGTTGCCGAACGCCTGGCAGAGGACGGTGTAGCCGGGCCATTTCCGGCATCGCTGTCGGCCAGATCGGCAATGCGCTTATCCGGGCGAAGCGCCTTGAACGATGCCTGGCGCAACAACTGTTGCCCACCAATGCCGCGATAGAACACCTCCACCACAAAGCGCGGCGCAAACCAGGTGGCGCCGCGCAGGTCGGTGTCTTCGGTGGGAATATGCGCGGTGGGTTTGCGCCCGCCACCTTCCAGTTGCGGGGTGACCTCGCGCATCAAGGCATCGGAGAACCCGGAGCCCACACGGCCCACGTACAACCAGCCATGCACCGGATCCGGCGCGGCCAGCAACAGCGAGCCGAAGCCACTGCGGCTGCCCTTGGGCGCGGTGTAGCCGACCACCGCATACTCCTGGCTGGCCAGTTGCTTGGTCTTGCGCCAATCGTCGCTACGCCCATCGCGATACGGGCGATCTGCGCGTTTGGAAATGATGCCTTCGAAGTGCTGTTGCCCGGCCACCCGGAACGCCTCGGTGCCATCGCCTTCGACGTGCGAGCTATAGGCCAGATGCGTGTGAGGTGCAGCCTCCAGCACCTGCTGCAACAGCCGCTTGCGTTCGCGCAGCGGCGCCTCGCTGATGTCCACCCCGTCCACATGCAACAGGTCGAATACCGCCAGCGCCAGCGGCACCTGGCGCTCGCCGGACAAGGTGGCCTGCAGCAGGTTGAAGTCGTCCTTGGTGCCGCGTCCGGCGATCAGTTCGCCATCGATCTGCGCGCTGCGCAGGCCCAGCGACCGGATGGCATCGGCAATTTCCGGCGTCTTGTCGGTCCACTCCAATGCATTGCGCGACCATAGCCTCACCTTGCCGTTGGTCACGGTGGCCAGGATGCGATAACCGTCCCATTTGATTTCATGCAGCCACTGCGCCCCTTCTGGCGGGGACTGCCCCAGCTTGGCCAGCTGCGGTGCAAACGGGGCATCTTCCATCTCGGCGCGACGTGCATTGCTCAGCGCCAGCGCCTGTTTCGCCCAGGTACCACGCCTCTTCGCCGCCGGCGGCGGCACGGTCGTCAGCGCCTTGCACTGGGTCTTGCCGGCGCCTGCGCGGCGTACATCCTCGGCAGGCGCGGCAGCGACGTCGGCCAGCAGGTCATCGGCCTCCAACGTGCCGGCGTAGGCATCGTCGTCCTTGAACAACAGCCACTGCGGCTGCCGCGCCGGCTTGCCCGAGCGCACCAGATGCCAACCGCCCTTGAGCTTGTTGCCGAACAACTCAAAGCGCAGATGTCCCTTGGCTAATTGCGCTTCGGGGTCGCCCGCGGTGGCCCACACGCCATGATCGAACTGCGCCACATGCCCGCCGCCGTATTCGCCTTTGGGAATCTCGCCCTCGAAACTGGCGTAATCGACCGGGTGGTCTTCCACCTCCACTGCCATGCGCTTGACCTTGGGGTCGTAACTGGGCCCCTTCGGCACCGCCCAGCTCTTGAGCGCATCGCCCACCTGCAGGCGAAAGTCGTAATGGCGGCGGCTGGCGTGGTGCAGTTGCACCACGAAGATCGCACGCTGCCCCGGCGGCAGGGCCTTGCCCGGCTCCGGCTCGCGGGTCTTGTTAAAGCTGCGCTTGCGGCGATATTCGCTCAGGCTCATGACGGACCTTCCGCTTATTTGCCCAGGTGCTGGCGTACGCTGGCGGCCATTGGCCCCACCTTCTGCACGGCCGCGCGCAACTGCTCGGCGCTGACGCCCAGGGTCTTGGTCCAGTACTGCAGCTCATAGGCTTCATTGACGTTGATGCGGTCGCGGTCTGGCGAACCGACGTTGCGTTTGTCGTCACTCATGACATGCTCCTGTATCGTCGTGGTCGGGTCTGCTAACGTGAGCCTTCGGCCCAGCAGCGCCCGTAGCGACAATGCGAAAGCGTTCGAACAGGCGTCGTGAAAGGCCTGTTCACGCCATGTGCAAGCCCCTGTTCCACAACGGCCGCTCCCGGGCCACATGCCATAATGTCGCGCGCCCTTGGGGCGGCGTGTCCACTCTTATTCCGAGGCCATACCTCTGTGAGCAATACCTCTTCGAAACTGGATTCCATCGCGCAAGCCAAAGCCAAGCTGCTGGACGAATTGCAGAAGCTGGAAGAACAGGAGAAAACCGAGCGCGCGAGCGAGGCATCCTCTGCGCATGCCACCATCGTTTCGCTGCTCGAGCAGTTCGCCGGTCACTTCAACACCAAGCAGCGCAACGACATTGCCGCTTACCTGGGCACCACTGCCGCGCGCAAGGAAGTGGTCAAGAGCGGCCGCAGCGAAGTGAAGCCCAAGTACGAGCTACCGCACACCGGCGAAACCTGGTCCGGTCGTGGCCGCACGCCGAAGGCTTTCGCTGCCTGGGAAGGGTCGGTGTCGTACAAGGAATGGAAGGCCAAGAACCCGGACCTCAAGTTTCCGCTGGTTCGCGAGTAAGGCGATAGCCCGCACGACAGTGCCGCCTCGCACCGTCGGCCGCGCCCTTCGCTTGGCGAACCGCGCGGCTTGTGGGTAGAATCGAAGCACGTGGGGCGGTAGCTCAGCTGGGAGAGCGTCGCGTTCGCATCGCGAAGGTCGAGGGTTCGATCCCCTTCCGCTCCACCATCGAGTCAAACGCACAAGCCCTGGAGACGTCATGTTTCCGGGGCTTGCGCGTTTTGAGGGTGTTGCGGTGCAGGGCCGGCCGGTCGCCGTGGCGTGGGGATCACATCGCGCGCGCTAACGTCCGGCTTCACTCCACAGCGGACCACACCATGAGCAAGAAAGACCAGCAGCCCGATGACGTCGCCGACGATGCGCACGGCGTGACCGAGAGCCAGCAAGACCGCAAGCACGACGATGCCGCCAAGCAACGCCCGGGCCAGGAAGATCTGAAGGTCCACGACGAGCAAAGCCGTCGCCCCACTGGCAAGGCTGGCCAGGGAGAGTGAGTTGGCCAAGCATGCTGCCGGGCATCGGGCAGCGCCGCGGCACGCCGATGCGGTGAACTTCCGTGCTGCATCGCCGGAGGCGCGTTGCACCCTGTCGTGCAGCTGAGACCGCTGCATCTGTGGGACTGAAAACCTGGCACCGGCCAGCCACGCGTTCCTGTGGCAAGATCCGGACAGGCGCTCGCCGATATGCCGCTGCCCTGGGAAGCAGTGCCTTGCCAAGGTTGCAGTCGCATCGGCCAGTGCGTTGTCGCGTCAACCCCTCATCGCCTTGATGGCGCCTTGTTCCCGGTGGTGCTTTGCATGCAGATACCCGATGCACCCGCGTTGAACCTGATCCAGGCAACGTTACTGCCAGGCGGCGTCAACGCCATTCCCGGGGCGCGCCTGCCGGCCAACGAAGATGAGCGCGTGGAGGCACTGCATGCCTACCGCCTGCTGGACACCGCACCGGAGCCGAGCTACGACGCGTTCACCTCGATCGCAGCCGCGCTCTGCCGGATGCCGATGGCGCTGATCTCGCTGGTCGATACCCATCGGCAATGGTTCAAATCCAGGCTCGGCATGCAGCAGAGCGAGACGCCGCGTGAATTGTCGTTTTGCGCGCATGCCATCCTCGAACCCGATCAGGTGATGGAAGTCGGCGATACCCACCTGGACAAGCGGTTTGCGCGCAACGCGCTGGTGACAGGCGAGCCGCAGATCCGCTTCTATGCAGGCGCGCCGTTATTGACCCCGGACGGCATCGCACTGGGAACCCTGTGCGTGCTGGATCGCGTTCCGCGGCGCCTGTCGGTAACCGAGCGCGACGCGCTGCAAGCCTTGGCCAGGCAAGTCGTCAGCACCATCGAACTGCAACAGGCCGCGCGGCTGGTGGAGCTGGATGCACTGCGCGATGCGCTCACCGGGCGATGGAATCGCGCCGGGCTGGAGCACGCTTTGCACGCGCTTGCCGACGCGCCCAGCTCTGCCGCCGATGCGCCCCTGGGTTTCATGCTGCTCGAACTGGACGGCTTCAAGCGGCAAAAATTGCAGGCCGGCGCGGCAGCGGCCGATGCCACCTTGCTTCAGGTGGCTGCATTGCTGGAAGCGCAGCTTCCGGCTGACGCACTCGTGGCGCGTCTGGCCTGCGATCAATTCTGCGTGGCGCTGCCGGAGACCGCTGCATCTGCAGCCCTTGCCACTGCCGAAGACTTGCGCAAGGCAGTGGAAGACGCGCACTGGCCCACCGGCCCGTTGACGCTCAGCGCAGGTGTGGTGGACGTTGCCACGCCAACCGCGCTCGACAGCAATACCCTGCTTGCCCGTGCGCGACACGCGTTGCAGCAGGCGCGTGGCGATGGCCGCAACCGCGTGCACGGCTTCGACGGTTGGCAGCTGCGGGCCTGATCGACGCAGACTGCGCCGATCGCCCTGCTGCACGGCTGTCGCTCAGGCCTCCAGTGCGTCGGTGTTTCCGGCGATCTCGTCCACCTGCAGCACCTGCTCCATCTCCAGCAGTACCACGAAGCGCTCGCCGACCTTGCCCATGCCGCGCAGCAGATCGCGGCGGATATGCGTGCCGAACGACGGCGCCGCTTCGATGTCCTGATCGGCCAGTTCGATCACTGCATTGACCGCATCGACCAGCACGCCAATCACCTGCGTGCCCTGCGCCTGTTCGGTGGCCACAATCACGATGCAGCTGCGTTTGCCGATCGTGCTGTCTGCGCGCCCCAGCCGCGATTGCAGGTCCACCACCGGCACCACCGCGCCGCGTAGATTGATCACCCCGCGCACGCAATCCGGCATCGACGGCACCGGTGTGGGAGCGCGGTATTGAATGATCTCGCGAATGCCCAGAATGCTGGTGGCGAAGGTTTCGCCATCCAGTTGAAAGGTCAGATATTGCGCGGCGACATCGGCATCGCCGGGCATCACATCAAGCGTCGGTGCGGTCATTGGTCGCTCTCTCAGAAACGCGCGAACTGGCCTTCGTCCGGGCCCTCGGACATCGCATACGCCGGCGCTGCGTTGCTGCGCCAGCCACGCGTACCCGCCGCACGCGCCGGACGCGCAGCGACCTGCTTGCCGCGCTTGGGCGGCGGAGTCGGCGCGCCCTGCCCGCCCAGCCGGAAGAACGCCATGCTCTGCTGCAGCTGTTCGGCCTGCGCGCTCATTTCCTCGGCAGTGGCGGCCAGCTCTTCGGATGCGCTGGCGTTCTGCTGGGTGGTCTGGCTCAACTGCACGACCGCCGAATTGATCTGGCTGACGCCGGAAGATTGCTCCTCGGAGGCGGCGGAAATTTCCTGCACCAGGTCGGAGGTGCGCTTGATGCTGGGCACGATCGAATCCAGCAAACGACCGGCGCGGTCGGCCAATTCCACGCTGGAACTGGCCACCTCGCCGATTTCCTGCGCGGCCACCTGGCTGCGTTCGGCCAGCTTGCGCACCTCGGCGGCGACCACGGCAAACCCCTTGCCATGTTCGCCGGCGCGCGCGGCTTCGATCGCGGCATTGAGCGCAAGCAGGTTGGTCTGGTACGCGATGTCGTCAATGATGCCGATCTTCTGCGCGATCTGCTTCATCGCCTGGGTGGTGGCCACCACCGCTTCGCCGCCTTCCACGGTTTCTTTCGCGGCCTGTGTGGCCATGCCGTCGGTGACGCGCGCGTTCTCGGTGTTCTGGCTGATCGATGCGGTCATCTGCTCCAGCGACGCACTGGTTTCTTCCACACCGGCGGCCTGTTCGCTGGCCGCCTGCGACAGCGACTGCGCAGTGGCGCTGACTTCTTCCGACGCGCTGGCAAGGGTTTCGGCACTGGTATTGACCTCGCCGACCACCTGCGACAACTTTTGCACCATGGTGCGCATCGCTTCGAGCAGTTGCGCAGTTTCGTCGCGGCCATGCACATCGATGCGCATGGTGAGATCGCCTTCCGACAAGCCGTTGGCCACCGCCACCGCGCGGCGGATCGGCCCGGTGACGCTGCGGCTGATCACCACGCCGAGAATGGCACCGAGCAACACGCCGCTGCAGATGATGGCCACCAACAGCCTGGAACTGCGTGTGTGGATCGCATCGGCTTCGGCGTTGGCCGCCGCGGCGCTGCGCTCGCGCAGGCCGCTCAGGTCGGTCATCAGGTTATCCACTTCGTCCGAGCTGGCGCGTACCGCGCGCGAGAGCGCGGCCAGTTCCGGATTGGCCTCGCGCAACGCTTCGCGGTTGGCGACTTCGATGAAGCGGCCGCGCTCGTCCAGATACTTCTGCCAGGCGCGATCGAATTGCGCCAGCTTGTTCTTGCCTTCCTCGCTCTGGAAGCTCTCCCGCGCACGGGCCATGTGATCGACCACCTTGGCGGTGTATTTGTCGATGTTCTGCACATGCGACTGGCGCTCTTCTGCACTGCTGGCCAACAACAGGTTGGCGCGCGCGCGGCCGGCATAGATGAGGTTGATGTTGGCTTCCTTGACATGGGACATGCCGAGCAACTCGCGCTCGTACAACGACGTCGACAGCGCGCTGATGCGGCCTGAGTTGGAATAGCCCACCCACCCGATGCATGCGCCGATGGCCGAGACGATCAGGAATGCCACGATCAGTCTGGTTCCGATTCTGAAGTTGCCTAACATTGGGGAGTTCTCTCAAGAAGGATGCGTGGGCGACATGCGCTACAGGAAGGCGATGGCGCTGCGCGTACAGCGCATGGCGATACGGCTGGTCTAACCCATCGCTAATGGCTATCGGCGACGACAAAACGCGCTTGAGATGCATCCAGGGCCGGAGTGCCTATTCATCAAATCGAATCTGCGCTTTTGTGACAGATCACGCGCTCATCACCGCCCATATTCGGAAAAACCCTACCCCCGCCCGTGCGCTGTCCAGGCCACACCGCTGGGACATCACGTCCGCGCAGCTATGCTTTGGCCATGCCTGCAAAGCCCTTGCCCCGCACGTTCTATGCCCACGATGCCCGCCACGTCGCGCCGCAATTGCTCAACAAGGTGCTGGTCAGTGCTGACGGACGCCGCGGGCGCATCACCGAAGTGGAAGCCTACTGCGGCAGCGACGACCCGGCCGCGCACTCGTTCCGCGGCATGACTCCGCGCACGCGGGTGATGTTCGGTGCGCCGGGGCACCTGTATGTGTATTTCATCTATGGCATGCATTGGGCAATCAATGCGGTGTGCGGCGGTGCGCCCGGGCATGCGGTGCTGCTCCGCGCACTGGAACCGCTGGACGGTATCGATCGCATGCAGGCCGCGCGCGGCGCCGCGCCGGTCACCGCCTTGACCACCGGCCCAGGCCGCTTGGCGCAGGCGTTCGGCGTGACCGCCGCCGACAATGGGCTGGATCTCAGCACTGCGGCCGCGCGGCTCTGGATCGAAGACGACGGCGTGCCGCCCCCCTCCCATCCAGTGGCAACGCCGCGCATCGGCATCCGCAAGGCCGTGGACGCGCCATGGCGCTGGGTGGTTGCAGATAGCCGCTATGTGTCGCGTCCGCTTCCGCGCGTGACCGGAAAAGGCACGCCGCCCGCGGGCGATTGAGCCAACCAGCGCTCCATCGGCGATTGCTCGGCCGCGCCCGGTCCGCGCTGTAGCAGACGCAACGCCTGCTCGGCCTGCTCGGGGGTGAGCTCCTGCAAGGCCTGGAAGCGGTCTGCCGCCCAGACCGCCATCGGTAGCCCATCCAGCGAAGCGACGCGATTGCCCGGCACGCGCGCGACCCGCTCGCCCGGCAGCAGACTGCCGAGCAGATTGCTTGGGTCGCTGGCACTGACGCAGATCCACTGCTGCGGCAAGGGCTGCGCGCGCACACGGCGCAGGGCCGCAATCGCGTCCGGCAACGCAAACTGCTCGCCGGACAGCCCGGCGATAAACCGCCCGCCGCGGATTTCGCCGCGCGCTTCCAGCCGTTGATACATGCGCAGCAATTCCCGCCATGGCGGCAGCCATGCGGCCTCGCGTTCGAGCAGCCGCCAGCACACCACGCCGTAGCGCCGCAGCAGCGTGCGCGCGACGTGTTCGAGCATGTCCTGATGGCGCTGCGCGGCTTCGGCAAGCGGCAGGTCGGGCAGCGCCCGCACCGGTGCCCAGCGGCCCGCATCGCGGATGCCCAGTGCGCTGGCACGGCGACGCTGCCGCGACAGTGCCGACGGTCGCTTGGACGCAGGCACCAGCAGCGCGCGCAGGCCGGCATAGCTGTCGCAATGCGCGCGGCCACGCATCACCAGCTCGCTCAAGGCATCTTCCAGCTCGGTGTTCATCAGATGTGCCGCGTCGGCGATTTCGTCGAAGAACAGCGCGCCTTGCTGCTGCAGCACCTGCATGACCCGTTGCGCGCGGGAGCCCAATGGCGCGTCGTCGGCATCGCGCGCCAACGCGCTCCAACGCTGCGCTTCGCGTCGTGGCAGCAGCACGATCGGCGTACTGCGCAGTGCAGCGCCGCTGCGGCCGCCGCCGGGCCGCAGGCGTGCCCACAGCGTGCGCCCGGCAGTGCACAACTCGTCCAGCCAGGCCGGTTGATAGTCGCGGATGCGCGCCGGCAATAGCTCGCTCTCCCACAGCACCGCAGGCGCCTCGAAGCCTTCGAGCTGCCCCACCACACCGGCCAGCGCATCCGGCCCAGCCACCCGGCTGCTGCTGTCCACGTGCTGCCACTCGAACAGAAAACGCGCGTAATCGCGTTGCGATACCGGTTCGATCTCGCGGCGCAGGCGCCCCAGCGTGTAGCGGTGGATGCGTGCCAACAGATGGCGCTCGCACCACTCTTCGGCCTGCACATGCGCATTGAACTGCCCGGCCATGACGTAGCCCTCGCGTTACAAGGCCGCCAGTGCGAGCGCGATTTCTGCTTCCGGTACCTGCAATGCGTGGGACAAGGCCGGCACCTGTGCCGGGCCGACCGCGGACAAGCGCCCGCGCAGCAGTTCGCGTACCGCCCAGTCGCGCTGCCAGTCGGCAACGCGGCAATCGGCCGGCGCCTGCAACGGCGGCTGCACAGTTGCTTGCCGATACAACGGCAAGAACCAGTCGATACGCTCGGCGCTGACCCACAGCGCCGGGCTGCCGTGCAAGGCAATGCAGCTGGCACGACCCGCTGCGGCCAGCGCGGCCAACCATGCCTGCCACTGCGCGTCGGTAGCCTCTGCGACCGGCAACACGCCCAGCACCACCAATGCCTCGTGCATTTCTTCGGCATCGCGCGGCTGTGGCCAGGCCTCTTCGCACACTGCGGCAATCGCCTGCGGATCGAGCTGGCCCAGGTCGTCGCTGGTCTGCGGCGTGTAGCGGCGACTTTGCACGGCCTGGGTACGGCGTTCTTCCAGTGGCGCATCGTCGAGAAATGCATACGGACGCGCATTCAAGGCTTCGGCGGCCAGCGGCGACGGCGCCGCCAGGTCGCGCGCGACCAGCGTCACCGCGCCCGATTCCAGGCCGCGCAACACCTGCAGCCAGCCGTCGCTATCCATGGCGTGATGCAGGCAATCTTCCAGCGTCTGTGCCACCAACGGGTGGTCGGGCACCTCGCGTTCGCCGACCAGATTCTCCGCACAGGCCACCTGGTCCGGGAATACCGTGGCGAGCAAATCTTCGGACTTCATGCGTTGCAACTGCGGCGCCACCTTGTTGCCGCCACTGAAGCGCGGCAGCGCCATCGCGTTGGTGGCGTTCCAGCGCCAGCGCACGCCGAATAGTGGTGCGTCCAGCAATGCCTGGATCAACACATGCTCGGCCGACGACGAATGCAGGTAACGGCCAACCTCTTCCAGCGCAAAGCTATGACTGGTCGACAGCGACAACACAATCGCATCTTCGGTGGCCGCCGCCTGCAATTCGAAATTGAAGGTGCGGCAGAAGCGCTTGCGCAGCGCCAGCCCCCACGCACGATTGATGCGGCTGCCGTATGGCGAATGGATGACCAGCTGGGTACCGCCGCTGGCATCGAAGAAGCGCTCCATCACCAGGCACTGCTGGGTGGGCATCGCGCCCAATGCCGTGCAAGCGTTTGCCAGATAATCCACCAGTTGCCGCGCCGCTTCGGCGGACATCTCCAGCTCGCGCTGCAGCCAGTCGCGAGCCGCCTGGTGCGGCGCGGTGTCCAGCCGCGCGGCAATCTCGCCACGCAGGCGCGACACCGCCGCAGACAGCTCATCGCTGCGACCCGGCGCTTCGCCCAGCCAGAACGGAATGTTCGGCGGCGCGCCCTTGGCGTCTTCCACGCGCACACGCCCGGCCTCCACGCGCAGGATGCGGTAGCTCGCATTGCCGAGCTGGAACACATCGCCGGTGAGGCTTTCAACGGCGAAATCCTCGTTCACCGTGCCGATCTTTTCGGCCTGCGGTTCCAGCACCACGCTGTAGTCGCCGGTTTCGGGAATGGTGCCGCCGGAAGTGAGCGCCGTCATGCGCGCACCGCGCCGTGCATGCAGGCGCCGGTGCACGGCATCGCGATGCAGATAACCGGCGCGCGGACCGAGGCGGGTGCTGAAGCCATCGCACAACATGCGCACCACGCTGTCGAAGGTGGCACGGCTCAACCCGGCGAACGGCCACGCGCGCCGCACCAGCGCGAACAGCGCATCTTCGTCCCAGTCTTCGCATGCGGCTTCGGCAACGATCTGCTGCGCCAGCACATCCACCGGCGCCGTCACAATGCGCAAGGCATCCAGTTCGCCGCGGCGGATGCTGTCCAGCAGCGCGGCGCATTCGACCAGTTCGTCGCGGGTCTGCGGAAACAGGCGCGCCTTGGGCGTACCGCCGACCTTGTGTCCGGAACGCCCGGCGCGTTGCAGGAAGGTGGCGATCGAGCGCGGCGAACCGAGCTGGCAGACCAGATCGACATCGCCGATATCCAGTCCCAGTTCCAGCGATGCGGTCGCCACCAACACGGTGAGATCGCCGGCCTTGAGCCGTTGCTCGGCCAGCAGGCGCGTCTCGCGCGACAGGCTGCCGTGATGCGCCGACACGCGCTGCTTGCCGAGCAGATCGCCCAGATGCCGCGCCGCGCGTTCGGCCATGCGCCGTGTGTTGACGAACACCAGCGTGGTGCGATGTTGCTGCGCCAGTGCGGCCACATCGGCATACACCTGCAGCCACTGGTCGTTGGACATCACCACGCTCAGCGGCGTGGGCGGCAACGCCAGGGCCAGATCACGCTTGCGGGTGTAGCCGATATCGACGATCTCGCACGGCGGCGGCACGCCGTCTGCGTCGACACCGACCAGGAATTGCGCCACCGTTTCGATGGGCTTCTGGGTGGCCGACAGCCCCACCCGCGTGATCGGCTGCGCGACCAGCCGCTGCAAGCGCTCCAGCGTCAGGCTCAGGTGGCTGCCGCGCTTGTCCGACGCCACCGCGTGGATTTCATCGACGATCACGGTGCGCACATGCTGCAGCGACGCGCGCCCGGATGCCGACCCCAACAGTACGTACAGCGACTCCGGGGTGGTCACCAGAATATGCGGCGGCGTGCGACGCGCCTGCGCGCGCTCGCGCTGCGGGGTATCGCCGGTACGCACCGCGGTACGAATCGGCACATCCGGCAAGCCGCCGGCGACCAGCGCCGCACGGATGCCCTGCAAGGGCGCGTCCAGGTTGAGGTGGATGTCGTTGGACAAGGCCTTCAACGGCGAGACGTAGACCACACGGGTTTCGTCGGGCAACGCACCGCCATTGGCCAGCCCGTCGCGAATCAATGCATCGATGGCGGCGAAGAAGGCCGTCAGCGTCTTGCCCGAGCCGGTCGGCGCGGCCACCAGCGTGTGGCGTCCGGCCTGGATCGCCGGCCACGCGGCGACCTGCGCCGGTGTCGGCGCAGCGAAGGTCTGCGCGAACCACGCAGCGACCACAGGATGGAAGTGTTGCAGGACAGGATGCATTGGCAATGCCCGACACCATTGCTCATCATGACGGCAAGGCGCGCGGATGTAACTCGGCGGGAACCACAATCAATGGGGCTGCGCAGCGGTCCAGACAAGCCACGGGCCAGGCCGGCAGTGAACGATTTAGCGCGGCTACAAAACGACTGCACAGCCGCCAGGCGGGCGCGGCCGGTGCTCGGAATCGGCATGTACCACTCGTACACTCCGGTTCTGAGCGCGCCGTCCGCGCCCACCTGACAGCTGCTCGCTAGGTTTTGTTAGCCGCTCTTAGCGCAATGGTGGCGGCCTCTGCCGTCGGCAAGGCGACGCCTTCGCAACGTTGCGGCGCCGGCCCGGCGATTGTCCGCCGGCCACGTGCCGTGGCACATTGGCGGCATGCCCAGCCTGATTCTTTTCATGATCGCCGGCGCCGCGCTGTTCGCCTTCTGGAACTCCTCGCGCGCGGCTGCCGAACGCGCCGACATTCTTGGCCGCAATGCCTGCCGCGCGGCCGACGTGCAATGGCTGGACCAGAGCGTGCATTCCACCAATATCCGCGTGTGCAGGATGCCCAGCGGCTGGCTGGGCTTCGAGCGCACCTTCCGCTTCGACTATTCCTACGACGGCGTGGATCGCCATAGCGGCAAGCTGGTGCTGCGCGGCGATCAACTGATTGCCTTCACCGGGCCGCAGGTCGCTACCGTCAGGGCATTGCACCCGGAGCATGAGCGTCTGGAGTGAGGCGCGCAGCTGCGGGTCACCCGCACGCTGACACCTGACATACCTGCAGCTTCACCTGTCTGGGTTACAGTGATTGGCCGGCCAGCTTCCCTCTGGATTCCAGCAATCATCGAGCTGTTGCTGCGCGCTTTCGCCGTCTGTGCACGCGGCTGGCCAATGCATCAGTCGGCGGCACTCCACACAGCCGGCCACTTCATTCCAAAGACGTCGAATCCGCGGGAACGGGCTCGTAGCCATTGTCCCTGCCGCTCAGCCAGCACAATTGCAGCTTGCCCTCTCGACGCAGCTGCGCCTGGGCGAACAGCCACAGCGGATCCAGCAGGTCGGCATCCTTCAATAGACGCGACTTGCCGGCAATTTCCATGCTGAGAAAATGCGCCTCACGCGGCGTGTCGATGTAGCTGCGCGCAATCAGACAACGCTCGCCATCCACGAAGCGATAGATGTCGTACTCGTACGCGTCGTCGAGTGCGCCGGACGGATCCGGCGCGCTGCAATCGACATGACGGGTGCGCTCTACGTGCAATCGAACCCTCCACTTGGCGAGTCTGCAGGTCATACGCTTGCCGCTTTCAGCGCAGCCAACAGAACCTGGGACGCCGTCACCGGTAGCCGTGGACGGCACGCAGGAACTTCAGCTTACACGTGGTCCCTGCTGATTCCGCGCACCGGCCTGCACTCGCCTTGCGGCGGCGCAGGCGTGTGGTGTGCTGTCCTTACTTCACCACGCGAAGATGCGGGCGCTTGCCACCGCTGGACGGTTCGTCCGGCGTCGGCGCACTCGGTGGGGGCGAGCCCGGATCCGGCGGCTCGCTGTTGGTGCCGGGGATGTCGTCCGGCAGCGCCATGCCCTGCCCGGTTTCGCGCGCATAGACCGCCAGTACGGCGGCCATCGGCACCATCACCGGGTGGCTCACGCCACCGAAGCGCGCGGTAAAGCTCACGCTTTCGTTGTCCACCTGCAGGCCGACCACGGCACGCTCGGCGATATTCAACACGACGCGACCGTCCTTGACGGCACTGGCAGGCACCTGCACACCGGGCAGGCCGGCATCCACCAAAACGTGCGGCGTCATGCCGTTGTCGTTGATCCATTCGACCAAGGCCCGCAACAGGTACGGGCGATGGCTGGTCATGCGGGGGAAATCTTCGCTCATTGCGTCATTTTACCCGCACATGGCCCGTCGCGGCGGCCACGCGATCGGAAGTCGGTCTGTTGGCATACAGCCGTCGCATCAGCCCGGCAGATCGCGCAGCTTCTTTTCCTGATCGGTCAGGCTGCGGATAAAGCCCGGGTTGCGGAAGATCCGGTTGCCGTAATCCTCGATCGCCTTACCGTCCTTGGGCAGGCTGATTTCCAACGCGTCCAGTCGCCAGATGATCGGCGCCATCGCGCAATCGGCCAGACTCATTTCCGGATTGAGGAAGAATTTGCTGGCCTTGAACAACGGCACCGAGGCGGTAAGCAGTTCTTTCAGACGCTTGCGGCCGGCCTCGGCCTGCGTCTTGTTGCCGAGCTGGATCGCCTGCACTTGCGGCACCCAGTCATGCTCGATGCGCAACATCGCCAGGCGCAGACGCGCGCGCGAAAGCGGGTCGACCGGCATCAGCGGCGGATGCGGATAGCGCTCGTCCAGGTATTCGCTGACCACCGAGGCGGCGTACAGCACCAGGTCGCGTTCGACCAGCGTCGGCACCGAATGATAGGGATTGAGATCGATCAGATCTTCGGGAGGATTTTGCGGGTCGACCGGCACCAGGTCGTAGGTCACCCCTTTCGCCGCCAGGACCAGACGGACCCGGTGGCACAACACGTCGTCGTTGGACGAAAACAAAGTCAAGGTATTCCGCATACGCACACTCGTCGCCATTCAAGGCTCTCCGACGACCGGAATCCGCCGGCCGCATCGGCGCGGCCGGCCCAACGCCGACAGTCACCACGGTCTATCGAGTGTGCAATCACGTCACGCAAAAGCCAAGAGTGATAGGGCTTATTAATGTTCCGATAAGCCAGCTGCTGCGCTGCTCCCGCGGGACCGCAGGAGATGTGGGCGCTGCAACCCTGTTGCAGGGATCTACGCTGACGGCCCCGATCGACATGCTGTTCGCTTGCCAACCATCAGCCCGCCCCCTCTCCGCACGGGAGGTGGGGGCTAGCGCTTTCTGTTGGGAGCGCCCGCAAGGCTCGGCGACAAATAGAGGTATCCCAAGCACCTGCGATACCTGCCTGCCCTGCACTGCATTGTTCGCTCCCGCAGCCGATGACGGCCTACGCAGCGTTCAGTGCACGTCCTTCCAGTATTCCTTCTTCAACAAATAAGCGATGAAGGTGAGCAGCGCCAGGAACAGGACCACCCACACGCCCATGCTTTGGCGCTTCAATGCGGCCGGCTCGCCGGCATACTCGAGGAAGTTGGCGATATCGCGCACGGTCTGGTCGAATTCCACCGGTGTTTGACGCCCTGGCTGCCCAAGCTTCAATGCCTCTACCGGCTTGTCGCCGGTGGCCTTGTCGGCCGGGCCGAATTGCGCCTGCTGCAGGCCTTGCAACTCCCATAGCGGGTTGGGCATGGAGGCGTTCGGAAACAGCTTGTTGTTCCAGCCCAGCGGGCGTGTCTGGTCCAGATAGAACGACTTGAGATAGGTGTAGACCCAGTCCGTACCGCGCACGCGTGCAATCAAGGTCAGATCCGGCGGCGCCTTGCCGAACCACTTGGTCGCCGCGTCGTGCGGCATGGTGCCTTCGATATGTTCGCCGACTTTGGCGCCGGTGAAGTTGAGATTGGTCATGACCTCCTCTTCGCTCAGGCCCAAATCGCTGGCCATGCGCGAATAGCGCAGGTACTTCAACGAATGGCAGCCGGAGCAGTAGTTCATGAACAACTGCGCACCACGTTGCAGCGATGCGCGATCGCTCAGGTCATTACCTGCTTGCTGCACCGCCCCGCCTTCGGCCGCCATTGCACCACCAGCGATTACCAGGCCGCAGAGCAAGGCGACCACGCGCGACTTCCATGACGTCACGTTGGAATTAGTCATGGGTCGTCACCCGCTCCGGAACCGGCTTGGTCTTGTCCAGCCGCGTCCACACCGGCATGGTGATGAAGAAGGCGAAGTACAGGAAGGTCAGCACGCGCCCGACATAGGTCTCGTGCGCGTCAGTGCCGGGGCCGGAACCGATCACGCCCAGCCAGACGAAGCACACCACCAGCACGCCCAACGCCAGCTTGGAAATCCAGCCGCGGTAGCGCACCGAGCGCACCCTGGCGCGATCCAGCCAGGGCACCAGGAACAGGATCGCGATGGCCGAGAACATCACCAGCACCCCGCCCAGCTTGTTGGGCACCACGCGCAACATGGCGTAGTACGGCGTGTAGTACCACACCGGCTTGATGTGCTCCGGCGTCACCAGCCGGTTGGCTTCGGTGAAGTTGTCGTGCTCCAGGAACAGGCCGCCGAACGCCGGCGCGAAGAAGATGATGAAGGCAGCGATCAACAGCAGGAATCCAACGCCGACCAAGTCCTTGACCGTGTAATACGGATGGAACGGAATACCGTCGGCCGGCTTGTGCGCATCCCAGCGATTGCCCTTTGGACCTTTCTTGATGTCCACCCCGTCCGGGTTATTGGAACCCACTTCGTGCAGCGCACCGATGTGCAGCACGATCAACAGCAGCAACACCAATGGCAGTGCGATCACGTGCAAGGCGAAGAAGCGATTGAGCGTGGCATCGCCGGGCAGGTAGTCGCCCATGATCCATTCGGTCAGCCCATTGCCGATCACCGGAATGGCGCCAAACAGCGAGATGATCACCTTCGCGCCCCAGAACGACATCTGCCCCCACGGCAACACGTAGCCCATGAAGGCTTCGGCCATCAGCACCAGGTAGATCAGCATGCCGAGAATCCACACCAGCTCGCGCGGCTTCTGGTAACTGCCGTACATCAAGCCGCGGAACATGTGCAGATACACCACGATGAAGAACAGCGAGGCACCGGTGCTGTGCATGTAGCGGATCAGCCAGCCCCACTCCACGTCGCGCATGATGTATTCGATCGAAGCGAATGCATCGGCGGCGCTGGTCTTGTAGTGCATCGTCAGGAAGATGCCGGTGACGATCTGGTTGACCAGCACCACGATGGCCAGCGAGCCAAAGTAGTACCAGAGGTTGAAGTTCTTCGGCGCGTAGTACTCGCTGATGTGCTTGCGGTACATGGGCATCAGCCCGGGCGCGCGCTCGTTGACCCAATCGAACACGCCATTGGCGGTACGGACCAGAACATTGCTCATCAGGCAGCCCCCGTGGTTTTGGCCGACGCACCGGCATCGTCAGGATCGACGCCGATCACCAAGGTGTTGTCGTCCACGTAGTGGTGTGGGGGCACCAGCAGATTGATCGGTGCCGGCACGCCGTCGAAGACGCGGCCAGACATGTCGAAGCGCGACTTGTGGCAAGGGCAGAAGTAACCGCCCTTCCACTGCGGGTCGTAAGGCTCGGGGCGGATTTCGGCGACCATCTCCGGCGAGCAACCCAGATGCGTACACAGCCCCACCAGCACCGAAATGTCGGACTTGATCGAGCGATATTCCGGGTTTTTCAGCACGTACTCCGGCTGCTGATCCTTGTTCTCGGACTTGGGGTCCTTGAGCCGGTCGTCCAGCGACGGGAGTGCGTCGAGCATGGCCTTGGAGCGCTTGACGATCCAGATTGGCTGACCGCGCCATTCAAGGACCATGCGCTGGCCTTCCTGCAAGGCGCTGATGTCGGCGGTGACCGGTGCGCCAGCCAACTTGGCACGCGCACTGGGATTCCACGACTTCACGAACGGAACTGCAACGAATCCTGCTCCGACCGCACCGACCACGGCCGTTGTCGCGGTTAAAAACCGACGACGCCCGATATCAGCAGGTGCGTTAACCCCATCGTTGGCCATCCGGCTCTCCGATCTTGATTAGGTAGCGTGAGGCTGCCAACGGCTGGCGGGGGGTCCAGCCGCGATGAATCGACCGCAGTGTAGCGGAACGCTTAATGCACAGACAACGCAATGTACGCAGTCGGCCCTATGCGATGCAACGGCCCATGCAAGCGGCAGCCGCTCCGATGGAGTTCAACGCGCGTGGGAGACGGACGGCTGTGACGTAGTGCCCTTGCGTGGGCTGCAACGGCAATGCGCGCGTGCGGGGGATGCGTGGATATGGTGCAAGCGCAGCAATACGATTGTTCGCGACTGGCTATGGGCGCTGCAACCGATGTTGCGGAGACCGAAGTACTTGCCCCACCGCACTCGGCGCAGCGCCGTGGCAAAGATTCCCAAGAGCAGCGACCACGACGTCAAGCGGGGGGCCGGGAATGGATCGCGCAGACGCCGCGGTGCTTATGACATGCCAGGAGCACCGGCCGCGCCCGCCGGGCGGCTGCGCGGTCGTTTTGCCAGCCGCTTCAGTTGGCTGCTGTGGCCTGGCCACGATAGCGGCCGGCCAATACGCCCACGCGTTGCACGTAGCGCTGGGTTTCGCTATACGGCGGTACGCCGCCGTAACGGTCGACTGCGCCCTCGCCGGCGTTGTAGCCGGCAGCGGCCAGGGTGAGGTCGCCATTGAAGCGTTTCAGCAGCCAGGACAGATACTGCACGCCGCCACGAATATTTTGCGTTGCATCATAGGCATCGCTGACACCGAAGCGGCGCGCGGTGCCCGGCATCAACTGCATCAGGCCTTGCGCGCCGGCACGACTGAGCGCGAGCGGGTTGTAGGCCGATTCGGCGTGGATGATCGCGCGCACGATCGATTCTTCCACCCCGAACTCGCGCGCCGCCGCTGCGATTTCCTGCTGATAGGCGTTGGTGTTGAGCCGGATCGCACCAAAATTGACCCCGGGCTTGGCACCGCAGGCGTAGCAGGTTTCGATAAAGCTGTAATGGATGGTGCGCAGGCCTTCGATGCTGGCGACCTGGCGCGGCCGGGCGCTGGTGTAGTGGCGCACGCCGTCCTTCATATATGAGTACACCTGCCCGCTGACGACCCGGCGCGGATTGGTTGCTGCTGCCGCTGGCGGTGTGACGACCGAGACGGACGACTCCGGCAAGGCACGCGGAGCCGGCGCCGAAGCGACCTCGGCAGCGTGCCGCGGCGGCTGGCTGACTGGCTGGCTGATAATGGTGGCCGGCGCGCCGCTGTCGACATTGGCCATGCGGGGCGCGGGGCTGACGGCCAGACGCCCGGCCGAGGGAGATGACGGCAGGCGGCGGGCCGCACGATCGGGGGTATAGCTGCTGATGACGCTGCAGGTGGAGCCGCTCTGGCGCTTGCTCAGGTAACTGGTGATACCGTCAGCGCCGACGCACTTGTACAGCGTGCCGGCGCTGACCGGCGCAGCCGACAACGTGACGAGCATCAGCCCCAGCAATCTTGACATCCCCTTCATGCGCGGAGTGTCCCAGCTTGCCCAGGGCTTGCCAAGTGTCGGCCAGCGTCTGGAGCAGCGCGCAAGGCGCCCGCGCCGCGGCCAGGCGTGCGGGACCGGTGCTCGAAATCCTCCAGTCCCCATCCTGCACTCCCGATGACGCGTTCGCCGCCGCCCACCTGACGACCACGCGCGATGGCCTGTTGGCCGCCTCACTGGGGCAGCCGGTCCAGCTGCGTGCGCAACGTGTCCAGCGCCTGCGTCAAGGTGTGGCGGGCTTGGGCCGGCGCAATCGCGTCGAACGGCAGGTCCAGCAACAACAGGTTGGCCGCCAGCGCAGGCATGCTCGGGGCGCCAAGACCCAGCCAGCAATGTGCGGGACCATCGGCCTGCAAGGCACCCAGCCAGGGCGGGATGCGCGCTGCCAATGCCTCGACCGTGCCGGCCAGACGCACCCGCGCCCGGCACGGAAACGGCGCTTCGCCGATCGCCTTGCGCAATAGCTGTAGCGGCTCTTCGGGCAATGCGCGGGGGGCGAACCGCGCGCCGGTGGCGACCGCCTGATCGATCCGGTCCGCGCGCAGGCTGCGCCAGTCCTGGCGTTCGCAGTCCCAGACCAACAGGTACCAGCGCCGCCCGTAGTTCACCAGCAGCGCCGGCTCGACGCTGCGGGTGATGGCCGTACCCCAATGGCGCCGATAGTCCAGCCGCAGCGTGGCCCGGTCGCGGCAGGCGGCAGCCAACTGGGCAAGCAGGCCCGCATCGACCAGCGATTCCGTTTCGGCAGCCGGCATGCTGGCCATGGCGGCATGCGCGGCACTGGCGCGCTGGCCGCTGCGGCGTGGCAGCAGGGGATCCAGCTTGGCCATCACGCGTGCCGCCGCGGCGTCCATCCCGCGCACCGCTGGCGCGGCGGCGCGCAAGGCGACCGCCACGGTCAGCGCCTCGTCTTCTTCCAACAACAGCGGCAATGCCGCACCGCCCTGCCCCAGCCGGTAGCCGCCGCCGCTGCCGGGCGCTGCATGCACCAGATAACCCGCTTCGCGCAGGCGCTCGATATCGCGCCGCAGGCTGCGCGGATGGATGTCCAAACGTTCTGCCAGCGCCACACCGGACCAACTCCGGCCACCTTGCAGCAGGGAAAGCAGACGCAACAGGCGAGCAGCGGTGGAAGCCATCGCGCCACCGTATTGCGGACAGAAACTGTCCGCAAGTGGTCCGTAAGATCGCGATACCCGCCATCCCCACTCGCATCGCCACCGCAGCCACCCTGGAGACCGCAATGTCCGACGACCGCCACGTCACCCTGTTCCACAACCCCCGCTCTCGCTCGCGGGGGGTCCTGGTCTTGCTGGAAGAATTGGGCGCACGCTACAGCCTGCAGCCCATCGATCTGGAAAAGGAGCAGCAGCGCATGCCGGAATTCCTTGCGATCAACCCGATGGGCAAGATACCGACCATCGTCCACGGCACCAGCGTGGTCACCGAGCAGGGCGCCATCTATCAGTACCTGGCCGAGCTATATCCGGAAGCCGGCCTGTCACCGGCGCCGGGCGATGCCGATCGTGGCGCCTACCTGCGCTGGCTTGCGTTCTACGGCTCGGCCTTCGAACCGGCGATCATCGATCTTGCGCTCAAGCGTAGCGCCCCGCCGCGCTCGCTCTCGCCTTATGCCGACGCCGACACGGTGCTGCAGGTGGTTGATGCGCAGCTGGCCAAGGGCGATTACCTGCTGGGCGAGCGCTGCAGTGCGGCCGATGTGCTGTGGGGCGGCGCCTTGGCGTGGATGGTGGAGTTTGGCCTGATCGACCCGCCCGCCCCGACCCGCGCCTATATCGCCCGGATGGCCGCGCGCCCGGCAGTGGCGCGCGCCGAAGCCGTCGACGCCGGGCGTGCGGCCGCGGACGGCGCCAGCGCAAGCGGGTAAACTGCGCGGCTCTCTTCTACCCGCCTGGAATAAGCGCCATGCCCGGGACACCCGTTTCCGACCTGTCCGCGGCAGCTGCCGTGGACGCACCCGCCCTGTTGCCCTTGCCCGTCGCGCGCCCATCGGCGCCTGCCGTGGTACGCGGCAAGCTCTATATCAAGACCCACGGATGCCAGATGAACGAGTACGACTCGGCCAAGATGGCCGACGTGCTTGCCGCTTCCGAAGGCCTGGAGCTGACCGACAACCCCGAGGAAGCGGATGTGGTGCTGGTCAACACCTGTTCCATTCGCGAAAAAGCCCAGGAAAAGGTCTTCAGCCAGCTGGGTCGCTGGAAGGCGCTCAAGGCCGGCGGCAAGCCGGTGATCATCGGCGTCGGCGGCTGCGTGGCGTCGCAGGAAGGCGAAGCCATCGTCAAGCGTGCGCCCTACGTGGACCTGGTGTTCGGCCCGCAGACCCTGCACCGGCTGCCGGAACTGATTCGCGCGCGACGCGAATCGGGCAAGTCGCAGGTGGACATCAGCTTCCCGGAAATCGAGAAGTTCGACCGTCTGCCCGAGCCGCGTGCCGAAGGTCCGTCGGCCTTCGTCTCGATCATGGAAGGCTGCTCCAAATACTGCTCGTTCTGCGTGGTGCCCTACACCCGTGGCGAAGAAGTCAGCCGGCCGTTCGAGGACGTGCTGGTGGAAGTGGCGCAATTGGCGGCGCAAGGCGTGCGCGAGATCAACCTGCTCGGCCAGAACGTCAACGCGTACCGCGGTGCGTATGGCGCCGATGCCGGCGACGCCGCGCAGTACGCCGATCTGGGCCTGCTGATCCGCACCATCGCGCAGATCGACGGCATCGGCCGTATCCGCTTCACCACGTCGCATCCGCTGGAGTTTTCCGATTCGCTGGTGGATGCCTACCGCGATGTACCGCAGCTGGCCAACTACCTGCACCTGCCGGTGCAGGCCGGCAGCGACCGCATCCTGTCGGCGATGAAGCGTGGCTACACCGCGCTGGAATTCAAGTCGAAGATCCGCAAGCTGCGCGCAGTGCGCCCGGACATCTCGATCAGTTCGGACTTCATCGTCGGCTTCCCTGGCGAGACCGAAGCGGACTTCGAAAAGACCATGAAGCTGATCGAGGACGTGGGCTTCGACCAGAGCTTTTCGTTCGTGTATTCGCGCCGTCCCGGCACCCCGGCATCGGACCTGCAGGACGACACGCCAGAGGCGGTGAAGCAGGCGCGTCTTGCGCGTCTGCAGGCGCAAATCAACGCGCACGCGGCGAGCATTTCGCAATCGATGGTGGGCAGCGTGCAACGCGTGCTGGTGGAAGGCCCCTCGCGGCGCGACCCGAATGAACTGACCGGCAAGAGCGAGAACATGCGCCCGGTGAATTTCCCAGGCAACCCGCGTTTGATCGGACAGTTCGTCGATGTGTTGATCACCGAGGCGATGAGCAATTCGCTGCGTGGCCGGATTCAACTGGACGACAGCGCACAGTGATGGCGCGGGCGCTGCGCAATGCGGCGCCCCTTCAAGCAAGGCGACCACGCGCCGAAGCGTCTCGCGGGAAATGGTCAAAATTTCACCACACATCCGTAGCGCCTTGCAGCGCAAGGCTTCGTCTTACTTACCCACAGGCTTTGCCGAATTCGATCCACATCCTGTGTGGACAACCCGGTCGGTACTGGCGATTTTTTCACCACTAACCCGGCAAACCTTGCGCCAGTAAGCGCGGCGAGCTTTATCCACAGGTTAGTGATGCGTGACTCCACAGCGGTTGTGGAAAACCTGCATGCCTGTGCGGACCGGCGCGTCGCCGAGGTGCCGCGCCGCCCGCTGTGTTGGTGGGATCACATGCCGCGCGCTACCCTTTCGCTCCCGCCCTACCGACGCGCACCCAGGTGCGCCGTCCGATCCAACCATGAACGCACCCGCACATCGCGATTTCACCCTGGAACCCGAGGACATCGAGCGTCTGGCCAATCTTGCCGGTCCGTTCGATGCGCATCTTCGCCAGATCGAACTCAAGCTTGGCGTCGAGATCGCCAACCGTGGCAACGTCTTCCGGGTGACCGGACCGGAGCCGGCCATCGCCGCCGCCCAGTCGCTGTTGACCGCGTTGTACGACGAGGCCGCAATCACCAGGTTCGACACGCACGCAATCCACCTGCGGCTCAACGATGCCAACCTCGAGCATGTGGCCGAGCGCGCATATCAGGCCCAGGATGTGGCGATCAAGGTCAAGCGCGGCACCGTGCGTGGCCGTGGCGCCAACCAGGCCAAATACCTGCACGCGATCGCCACCCACGACATCAATTTCGGTATCGGCCCGGCCGGCACCGGCAAGACCTTCCTGGCGGTAGCAAGCGCGGTTGAAGCACTCAACGAGTCGCGGGTGCAGCGGTTGATCCTGGTGCGCCCGGCAGTGGAAGCCGGCGAAAAACTCGGCTTTCTTCCGGGCGATCTCAGCCAGAAGGTCGACCCGTACCTGCGCCCGCTCTACGATGCGCTGTACGAAATGCTCGGCGTGGAAAAAGTGGTCAAGTTGCTGGAGCGCAACGTCATCGAAATCGCGCCGCTGGCCTATATGCGCGGTCGCACGCTCAACGATGCATATGTGATTCTGGATGAAGCGCAGAACACCACCATCGAACAGATGAAGATGTTCCTGACCCGCCTGGGCTTCGGCTCCACGGCGGTGGTCACCGGCGACCTTACCCAGATCGATCTGCCCAAGCACGTCAAATCCGGCCTGCGCGATGCGATCGAAGTGCTGCGCGATGTGGAAGGCACCAGTTTCACCTTCTTCGAAGCGCGCGACGTGGTGCGTCACCCATTGGTGCAGCGCATTGTCACCGCCTACGACAAGCGCGATAACGCGCTGCAGCCTCCTGCGGCCGACTGACCGTGCAAGGCCGCGCCCTACTGTTGGGAGTCTGGTTGGCGCTGGCTTGCCATGAACCTGCGCATGCGCAGGCACGCCAGCAGGCCGACACGACCACGCACGTCATGTTGCGGAAGCACCTTGCCGCGTCCTGTGTCTCGGTGGCCGCTGGGCAAGCGACCATCCTGTTGGATCGGGCCGAACTGGAACACCTGGCAGTGGCGAAAGCTGCAGCCGGTGCGGGGATTGATGAGGATGCGCAGCGACAAGCGCTGCTTGCCGCACGCGAGCGCGGGCGCTACTTGCCTCTACCGGCAAAGCGCACGACCGCTTCGGCTGCGCGGTGGCTCAAGATGACAAGGAAAGCGCCGACACGCGCTATCTGGTAGGTCGCCTGCTGGAGCGCGGCCAAGCCGCAATCTGGACACAATCGCCACCAGGTTTCGCGCCGGCCCTGGAAGTCAACCGGGTCGATCCGCATTGCCAGAACGGGCCGATGGGCAGTGCGTTTTATCATGTTGCCAACGGTGGCGCGCTTGTCATGGTGCTGGTCGAGTGCGTTCGCTGATCCCGGACCGGCCGGCCAAGCACGCACACGCAGGCATCGCCGCAAGACGCTACTCGGGCGATACTGTCACCTCTGTCTGATCTGAATGCTGGTGTTCCCATGACCAAGGGCCCTGTCCGCCTCGACGTTGCCGTCAGCTATGCGCTGCCGCGCGCCGGCCTGCCGTCGGCGGTGAGTTTTCGCAAGTGGGTGGCCGCGGCGTTGAAGGGGCGCATCCGCGAGGCCGATCTGGCAGTGCGCGTGGTCGACGAGAAGGAAGGCTGCTCGCTCAATCACCATTACCGCGGCAAGGATTACGCCACCAACGTGCTGAGCTTCCCTGCCGAACTGCCGGAAGGCCTGCCCAAGGGCATCAAGATGCCGCTGCTGGGCGATCTGGTGATCTGCGCACCGGTGGTGGCGCGCGAGGCCGCAGAGCAAGGCAAATTGCTGGCTGCGCACTATGCGCACCTGACCGTGCATGGCACCTTGCACTTGCTTGGCTGGGATCACGAAGACGACAAGGAGGCCGAGGCGATGGAGCAACTGGAGCGCGAGATCCTGGCCGACCTCGGCATCGACGACCCTTACGCAGGAGAACACTGATGCGTTTTTGCATTGCCGGCGCCCTGCTGCTGTTGAGCGCGCCCGGCGCCTGGGCGCAGACCGCGCCGGTGCGCCCGGACCTTGCCGCCTTGATCGAATGCCGCCAGCGCATCGGCGATTTCAGCGCGTTGGCGCCGGTACTGGCCGACCCGCTCAAGGCGGTGGCGCTGGGCTGGACGCCGCTGGACCAGTCCAACCTGTTCATGACCGAGTACACGCTCAACACGCCCATTCGCGTGTTCGGCCACAGTACCAATCACATCGCGTTTTCCGGCGCCAGCATCATGGCGATCCTGGACCTGCCCGACCCGCGCCCGCTCGCCAAGCAGTTGGATCTGGAACTGGGCGTGGATAACGCCGAGAAGGTCATGTACGGGCGCGAGCTGGTCAGCGAAGACACCACTAATCCCAAGACCGGCGAGGCCATGATCGAATCGGTCGTGCTGAGCGTGACCAACGTCAAATCGCACCCGGGCAAGACCGTTGTCGGCTGCGGCTACAGCCTGGATCTGCCCTGAGACCGGCCAGGTAACGGCGCATCCACAGCGCCTTGCCGGCTTCCTGCTAGACTGATGGCTAACGCCTGGTTTGCCGGGTGCCCTTCCCCGTCACGATGTCCGAAGACGACAGTAGCCAATCCCCAGAAACACCGGAAAAACGCCGTAGCTGGCTCGAGCGCCTCAGCGCTGCCTTCTCCGGCGAACCCCACACCCGCGACGAACTCGTCGCCTTGCTGCGGACCGCCGAACAGGACGGTCTCATCGCCGCAGACACCTTGCGCATGATGGAAGGCGCGATCTCCGTGTCCGAGCTCACCGTGGGCGATGTGATGATCTCGCGCTCGCAGATGGTCTCGCTGCCGGTGGAGGCGCGTTTCATCGACCTGATGAAGCAGGTGGTCGAATCGGGCCATTCGCGCTTCCCGGTCCACGGCGAGAACAAGGACGAAGTGCTCGGCATCCTGCTGGCCAAGGACCTGTTGCGCGGCGTGGTGGCCGACAACGGCCCGGGCAACGTGCGCGAACTGCTGCGCCCGGCGGTGCTGATCCCTGAGTCGAAGAAGCTCAACGTCCTGCTCAAGGAATTTCGCCTCTCGCGCAACCACATGGCGATCGTGGTGGACGAATACGGCGGTGTTGCCGGGCTGGTCACCATCGAGGACGTGCTCGAGCAGATCGTCGGCGAGATCGACGACGAGCACGACGATGCCGAAGAAGAGAATTCGCTCATTGCGATCCAGGCCGATGGGCGCTATGTGGTCGATGCGCTGACGCCGATCGAAGACTTCAACGAACGCTTTGGCGCCGAGTTCCCCGACGACGAGTACGACACCGTGGGTGGGCTGGTCACCGATGCGATCGGGCACCTGCCCGAAACCGGCGAAGAGTTGACGCTGGGGCGCTTTGCATTCCGCGTGGCCAAGGCCGATGCGCGGCGCGTGCACGCCTTCCACGTCACCATTCTGCCGCCAGATCCGCAGGACGACGCTTGAACCTGTCGCATGGCATGACCGCTGCAGCGCCGGCGCGCTGCAGTGCCCGGCGTTGGGCTGCGTGCTGGCTGCTGGCGTTGCTGTCGCTGTTGGTGACGCCGGCGTCCTTCGCGCAGGCGCCCGCCCCGGAAGCCGCCCCTGCGTCCCAGTCGGCGCCGCGGATCGGCGTGGTGACCATGCAACCGGGCGAAGTGTTTTTCGAACGTTTCGGTCACGATGCCGTCGTGGTGGTCGATCCGCGCACGCAGCAGGCCACCTCGTACAACTTCGGCTTCTTCGACCCGAGCGAGCCGGACTTCGTACCGCGTTTTGCGCGCGGCGAAATGATGTATTACCTGGTCGCGCTGCCGCTGGAAGAAGACCTGTCGCAATATCGCGATGCCGGGCGCGGTGTCAGCATCCAGTGGCTGGATCTGCCGCCAGACCAGGCGCGCGCGCTGGCCGAGGGCTTGGCGGTGCGTAGCCAACCGGAAAACGCGCGCTATCACTACGACTACTTCATGGCCAACTGCGCCACCATGGTGCGCGACACGTTGGACCGTGCGATGGGCGGCGCGCTCAAGTCGCAGCTGGCCGGTCGTTCGCGCGGCAACACCTTCCGCAGCGAAGCGGTGCGCCTGGCCTCCCCTGCCCCGTGGATGTGGCTGGGCTTCGACCTGGGCCTGGGACCGTACGCCGATCGCCCCTTGTCGCGCTGGGAAGAAGCCTTCGTGCCGATGCGGCTGGCCGACAGCCTGACCCAGGTGCACAACAGCGCCGGTCGCCCGTTGGTGCAATCCACGCAGGTATTGCTGCCGCATCGCATCGCGCCCGAGCCCGCCGAACAGCGGCGACACTGGTGGCCGTGGTTGCTGACCGGGCTCATCGTGGCCGCAGGCGTGCTGGCCTTGGGCCGCAGGCAGCGCCTGCTGGCTGGACTGGCGTTACCGTTCTGGCTGGTGTGCGCCATCGGCGGCGGCCTGCTGGTGTATCTGTGGGGATTCACTGCCCATCAATCGGCATGGGCCAACCGCAACCTGCTGCTGGTCAACCCGCTGTGCGTGCTGCTGTGGTTCGGTGGCATACGGCTGCAGCTGGGCCATCGGCCGGGCCGCTGGTTCAACGTGCTGTCCTGGGTGGTGGCGGCGTGCGCGCTGGCCGCGTTGGTGATCCATTGGCTGTCCTTCCAGGCGCAGGACAACCTGCAATGGGTGATGCTGCTGTTGCCGATCCACACCGCACTTGCCATTGCCCTGCGACCGCGTGACCTGCCCGCACGTACGCGCTGATTGAAGGATGCGCTCATGAACAGCAACGGCCATCATCCCGATAATCCGTCCTGCGTCATCACCTGCGCTTATTACGACGGCGACGGCAAGCGCCACGACATCAGCCTGGAGCACATCAGCGACGTGCTGCAGCGGCCGGATGGCTTCGTCTGGGTGGGGCTGTACGAGCCGCAGGAATCGGTGCTGCGCAAGTTGCAGGACGAATTCGGCCTGCACGATCTGGCGATCGAAGACGCGCTCAAGGCGCATCAGCGCCCCAAGGCCGAGAGTTACGGCAACTCGCTGTTCGTGGTGGTCAACACCGCGCAGCTGGTCAACGAGCGCATCCGCTATGGCGAGACGCACGCGTTCCTGGGAAGGCGCTTCCTGTTGACGGTACGGCATGGCGCGTCGCTGTCGTACGCGCCGGTGCGGCATCGGGTCGAACGCGAGCCGGCGATGCTGCACATGGGCGCGTCGTTCTGCCTGTACGGCGTGCTCGATTTCGTGGTCGACAATTACCTGCCGATCATGGACGAGTTCCGCGACACGCTGGAACGTCTGGAAAAAGACATCTTCGCCGACGACTACAAGCGCGAGACGGTGGTGCGCCTGTATGAGCTCAAGCGCGAACTCAACAAGATGCGGCTGGTGGTGGCGCCGTTGCAGGACGTGCTCTCGCACCTCAAGCGCAATCCCGGCTCCCTGATCCACGAAGAAGTCGGCATTTACCTGCGCGACGTGCTCGATCACGCGGTGCGCATCAACGATGCCATCGACACCTTGCGTGAAATGCTGGGCACGGCGCTCAGCGTCAACCTGTCGATGGTGACGCTCGCTCAGGGCGAAACCGTCAAGCGCCTCGGTGCCTGGGCCGCCCTGTTGGCCGCCCCTACCCTGATTACCAGCTGGTACGGCATGAACTTCGCCCACATGCCCGAACTCGATGCCCGCTACGCCTACCCATTGCTGGTCGCCGGCGTCGTGGGCTCGTGCCTGGTGCTGTATCGCCTGTTCAAGCGCGCCAAGTGGCTATAGGGCCGCTGCGCGGCCCGGGATTCGGGATTGGGCATTCGGGATTGGTTTGAGCAGTTGGCCGGTTGTTGATTTTCAACCTAGGCCAGGGTGCTCATAAGTCGCGAGCGCCTGCTCTTGCGAATCTCCAATCCCAAATCCCGATTCCCGATTCCCGATTCCCCGCCATCAAGCCACATAGATCGTCTTGACGTTCATGAACTCATGGATGCCGTGCTCGGCCAGTTCGCGGCCGAAGCCGGAGCGCTTGATGCCGCCGAAGGGCAAGCGCACATCGCTCTTGACCACTGAGTTGACGAACGCCGCGCCGCACTGCAGCTGCTGCGCCACGCGCTCGCCGCGCTTGGGGTCGGCCGTCCACACGCTGCCACCCAGCCCGAAGCTGGTGTCATTGGCCACGCGCACCGCTTCGGCCTCGTCGGCCACCCGGATGATCGAAGCGACCGGGCCGAAGAATTCTTCGTCGTATGCCGGCATGCCGGGGGCGACGTTGTCGAGGATGGTGGCCGGATAACCGGCATGCGAGCCGGCGACCGGTTCGCCGCCCAGCAAGACCTTGGCGCCCTTCGCCACGCTGGCCTGCACCTGCTTGTGCAATTCCTCGCGCAAGTCGGCACGGGCCATTGGCGCCAGCGTGGTGCTGTCCTGCTGCGGGTCGCCCACGATGCGCTTGGCTGCCGCTGCCACGAAGCGCTCGATGAACCGGTCGGCGATCGCATCCACCACGATGAATCGCTTGGCGGCGATGCAGGTCTGCCCACTATTGTCGAAACGTGACTGCACGGCCGATGGCACGGTGTGCTCCAGATCGGCGTCTTCCAGCACCACGAAGGCATCGCTGCCGCCGAGCTCCATCACGCACTTCTTGAGCTGGTCGCCCGCATTGGCGGCCAGCGAGCGACCGGCGCGTTCGCTGCCGGTCAGCGTTACCGCAGCAATGCGGGCATCACGCAGGACATCGGCAGCCTGGTCGTTATCGATATGCAGGACATCGAACACGCCCGGCGGAATGCCGGCGGCGTCCAGCACCTCTTTCATGGCGTCAGCGCAGCGCGGCACGTTGCTGGCGTGCTTGAGCAGCGACACGTTGCCGGCCATCAGGCTCGGTGCCAGGAACCGGAACGCCTGCCACAGCGGGAAATTCCACGGCATCACTGCGAACACGCAGCCCAGCGGTTCGTAGCGCACATAGCTGGATTGCGCTTCGGTGGGAATGTCGCGCGGCGCCAGATAGTCGGCGGCGTGCTCGGCGTAGTACGCGCAGGCCTGCGCGCACTTGTCGACTTCGGCCAGGGCCTCGGCGCGCAGCTTGCCCATCTCGGCGGTCATGATGCGTTGCAGGTCCTCGCGGCGCTTGGTCAGCTCCTCGCCAATGCGGCGCAGCAAGGCGCCACGCTCGGCCAGCGGCAACGCGGCCCAGGCCGGAAATGCCTTGGCGGAAGCGGCCAGACGCGCTTCGATGGCAGCGGCGTCCAGGGTCTGCTGGGTGTGCTCGACCTGGCCGTTGGCGGGGTTGACGGTGTCGTAGGACATGACGGTCTCCTGTTGCGAGGCGGTCATGCTAGACGCCGGCAAGTTCGGGGCGCGTCACAATCGCCTGAAACTGCTGCAACACTGTGTTCGCAAGCGCCACGGCCGCCAGCCACACTGGGTGCATGCAGCCGCATCGGTTTTCGAAGCAGTGCTGCCGAAGGCTTACCTGCCCTCGCACGCCTCTGCACCTTTCGCGCCCCCCCCTGCTGAAGCGCTCAACCTTCGCGTTGCAACGCCAGCTGCGCATCGCGCATGCGGCGCTTTTCGCTGCGCGCCAGCAGCCACCAGCCAATCACCGCGGCAATCGACACCGCCAGCACCATCACCGTGGCCAGCGCATTGATCTTGGGGCTGATGCCCAGCCGCACCGACGAAAACACCTTGATCGGCAAGGTGGTGGAACTGGGCCCGGCCAGGAAACTGGCGATCACCACATCGTCCAGCGACAGCGTAAAGGCCAGCAGCCAGCCCGACGCCAGGGCCGGCGCGATGATCGGCAAGGTGATCTGGAAAAACACGTTCAGCGGCGTGGCACCGAGATCCATCGCGGCTTCTTCCAGCGAGCGGTCCAGTTCCTGCAGCCGCGAAGAAATCACCACGGTCACGAACGAGACGGTGAAGGTGACATGCGCCACCCAGATCGCCACTGCGCCGCGCGGCGCGATGCCGAGCACGCCCCCCATCGACACCAGCAACAGCAGGATCGACAGACCGATGATGACTTCGGGCATCACCAACGGCGCGGTGATCAATGCGCCGAACAGGGTTTTGCCGGGAAACCGCCGCAGGCGCACCATCGCCATGGCGGCCATCGTGCCCAGCACCGTCGATGCGCAGGCCGTCCAGAACGCCACCTCCAGGCTGACCCAGGCTGCGTCGAGCAATTGCCGGTCGCGCACCAATTCGCCGTACCACTTGGTCGAAAACCCGCCCCACACCGTTGCCAGGCGCGAGGCGTTGAACGAATACACCATCAACAACAGGATCGGCAGGTACAGGAAGCCGAAACCCAGCGCGAGCACGCTGCCGCCGAGCAGGCGCCCACCGCGCGAAGCGCGCATCATGTCAGCCGCCCTTCCAGCTCACGCTGCTGGTAGCGGTGGAAGATCACGATGGGCAGCAACAGCAGCAACAGCATCACCGTGGCCACGGCCGCTGCCACCGGCCAGTCGCGGTTATTGAAGAACTCGCCCCACAGCACGCGCCCGATCATCAGGGTGTTCGGCCCGCCGAGCATTTCCGGGATGACGAACTCGCCCACCGCCGGAATCATCACCAGCATGCAGCCGGCCACGATGCCGTTGCGCGATAGTGGCAAGGTGATGCGCGCGAACGCCTGCCATGGCCGCGCGCCCAGGTCGTAGGCCGCTTCGAGCAGGCGCTGATCGTGCTTGACCAGGTTGGCGTACAGCGGCAACACCATGAACGGCAGATAGCAGTACACGATGCCGATATAGGCGGCGATCGGCGTGTACAACAACTGCAACGGCTGCTTGATCACACCCAGCGCCAACAGCACCTGATTGAGCACGCCATTGCCATCGAGAATGCCGATCCACGCGTATACGCGGATCAAAAACGAGGTCCACGACGGCAGCACCACCAGCATCATCGCCACGTTGCGTGTGGCCAGCGGCAGGCGCGCGATCACATACGCCATCGGATAACCGATCAACAACGCAAGCGCCGTGGAAATGGCCGCGATCTTGATCGAACTCAGGTACGCAGCCACGTACTGGCTGTCGCGCAGCAAGGCCAGATAGTTGCCCAGATGCAGTTTGAGGCTCACCGCACCGTCGGCAGCAACCGCCAATAGCGGCGTATACGGCGGCATCGCGGTGGCGCGCTCGGCGAAGGAAATCTTCAGCACGATCAAAAACGGAATCGCGAAGAACACCAGCAGCCATAGATACGGTGCGGCGATCACGCCCCAGCGCGCGCCCGGCAAGCCACGGCTAAGAGTGGCTAGCAGAACGTAGCGAGCAGCCGCCAGGGGGGCGCGGACGGCGCGCAGGAACCGCAGTGTACGAGTGGTACATGAGGATTCCGAGCACCGGCCGCGCCCCCCTGGCGGCTGCGCAGTAGTTTTGCTGGCCGCTCTCATGCGGTGAGCACCACGCCGTCGTCTTCGCCCCACCCGACCCACACGGTGTCGCCCCAGGTCAGCGCTTCGCTGGCCCAGCGCTGGCGATTGGCGAAATTGGCCATCAGCTTGACCCCGCTGGGCAGGCGCACGTGGTAGACCGAGTGGCTGCCGAAATAGGCGATGTCTTCGATCACGCCCTGGGCCTTGTTGCAGGCCTGGGCCGGCTCGTCCTTGCCGATGGCGAGCTTTTCCGGGCGCAGCGCGAACGCCACTGCCTGCCCTTCGAAGCCGGTGATGCCGTGGCCGATGCGGATGCAGGCATCGAACGCCGGCGTTTTCAAGGTGACGTACTCGGGCGCGTCGTCGGCGATGAGCGCATCGATCAGATTGACCGAGCCGATGAACTCGGCCGCAAACCGGTTGGCCGGCTGCTCGTAGATTTCATCGGGCGTGCCCACCTGCTGGATCCAGCCCTGGTCCATCAGCGCGATCCGGGTGGCCATGGTCATGGCCTCTTCCTGATCGTGGGTGACCATGACGCAGGTCACGCCGGAGGTTTCGATGATGTTGACCAGTTCCAGCTGCATCTGCGAGCGCAGTTTTTTATCCAGCGCACCCATCGGTTCGTCCAGCAACAGCAGCTTGGGGCGCTTGGCCAGCGAGCGCGCCAGGGCCACGCGTTGCTGCTGCCCGCCGGAGAGCTGGTGCGGCTTGCGCTTGGCCAGCGCGCCAAGCTGCACCAGTTCGAGCATCTCGCCGACGCGGCTGGCGATCGCAGCCTTGGGCAAGCCTTCCTGCTTCAACCCGAAGGCGATGTTCTGCTCCACACTCATATGCGGAAACAGCGCGTACGACTGGAACATCATGTTGATCGGGCGCTCGTACGGCGGCAGTGCGTCGATCGGTTGACCATCCAGGACGATGCGCCCCTTGGTCGGCCGCTCGAACCCGGCAAGGCAGCGCAGCAGCGTGGATTTGCCGCTACCGGAACCACCGAGCAACGCGAAGATCTCGCCCTTGCGAATCTGCAGGCTGACGTCGTCGACCGCAACGAAGCCGTCGAACTCCTTGCGGACCGCGTCGATGCTCAGGTAGCCGCCGTCGCCAGCGGTGAGGTGGGGCTGCGGGGTGGCCTCGGGGGATGCCATTGAACCTCTCGATTGCGCATTGCATGCGCCACAACGGCCAATGCCGACCATGATGGCAAAACCCGGACGCGGCCGCGCATGGGCTGCCGCGTCACAGATTGCCCTGGCTGCTCTCAGCGCGCGTCCTGCGCCGGTGCGCTCCAGCCCAGCCCCAGACTCTTCTGCAGGGCCACGTAATTCACCAGCAACTGCACCTGCGCCTGTGCGGCAGCGTCCTGCGCCGACAACTGCTGGCGCTGCACATCCAGCAGATCGATCGATGAGGTGGCACCGGCATCGCGACGCTGCTGCATCAGCCCGGCCGAGCGCGTGGCCGAGGCTTCGGCCTGGCGTGCGACCACCAGCTGCTTGCGTGCCGAACCGAAGCGCGCCAACGCCGAATTGGCATCCTGCAAGGCAGCCAGCACGGTCCCTTCGTACGCTGCCGTACGCCCCGCATTGCCGGCACGCGCCTGCTCCACCTGCGCGCGGGTCTTGCCGAAATCGAAGATCGACCAGCGCAGCATCGGCACCGCCAATGTGGTCAGCGCGTCGGAATTGAAATCGCTCGGCGAGCCGGCGACCCAGCTCAGCCCGCCCAGCAGACTCACCTGCGGGAAGTAGCCGTTCAACGCCTCGCCGATCTGCGCGCTGGAGGCGGCCAGCTCGCGCTCGGCCTTGCGCACGTCCGGGCGCCGGCGGATCAACGCGCCGGCATCGTCCACGCGCACCTGTGTCGGCAGCATCGGCAAGGGCTGCGGCGTGCTGAGCTGGGCATCCAGCGCGCCGGGCTCGCGCCCGACCATCAGGGCCAGCTGGTCCTGCGCTTCCTGCGCCTGCATTTCCAGCGGCAGGCGTTGCGCCTCCTGCTGCTGCACCTGGGTGGCGATCTGCTCGACCTGCAGGTCCGAGGCGGCGCCCTGCCCGCGACGTTGCTGCACCAGCTGCAGCGACTGGCGGATCTTGTCCAGGTTGGTATCGGCAATGGCCAGGCGCGCCTGCAAGCCGCGGTAATTGAGATAGACCTGCCCGACTTCGGCGGCCAGCTGCACCTGCGCATCGGCCAGCTCGGCTTCGGAGGCCTGTGCCTGCGCCAGCGCGCCTTCGGCGGCGCGACGGCGGCGGCCGAAGAAATCCAGCTCCCAGCTCGCATCGAAGCCGGCGCTGTAGATCTGCGTCTCTTCCAGGTTCAGCGCCTGGTTGCCGGCCGCCGGCGGCTGGCCGGGTTGACCCTGTTGCAGCCCGCCGAGCGTGTCGACAATGGTCTGCGGCGGTTCGGCGTAGGCATACACCGCGCTGGCGTTGAGCTTGGGCAGGCGCTCGGCGCGGCGTTGCTGGGCCAGCGCGCGGTTGGCACGCAGCCGCGCCTGTGCCGCGCGCAGGTTGGGGCTGTCGGCCAAGGCCTGGGTGACCAACTGGGTCAGGAGCGGGTCGTGCAGTTCCTCCCACCAATGGTTCAGCGGTGCGGCGGCGACCACGTCCGCGCCGCTGGCACGATGCAGGGCGGGTGCCTGCATCGCCGCGTCGGCAACCGCTGGCGGCTTGGTGTAGTTGGGGCCGAGCATGCAGCCGCCAAGCAGCAGCGTGCCCACCGCCGCAGCCAGCGGCATGCGGATCAGGCGCATGGAATCAGTGCATTGCAAGGTGCGCCCCCTTGGGTAACGGCTTGAGCAAAAAGGCCAGCGGAATCGTGCAGACCACGATCACGCCAAAGATCCAGAACAGGTCGCTATAGGTCATCACCAGGGACTGCTGCTGCACGACGCGGGCGAACTGGGCGATCGAGCGGGCTGCCGCCTCGCCGCCGGCGCTGCCCTGCATCTGTGCGGTCAGGCCGGCCAGCGCCTCCTGTGCACGGCTGGCATTGGCGGTGATCGAGCTGCCGATGGTTTCGGTGTGGAAGGTCATGCGGCGCTCCTGAAAGGTGGAGATCAGCGCCAGCCCGACCGAGCCGCCCAGGTTGCGGCCGGCATTGAACAGGCCCGAGGCATCGCCCGCCAGTTCCGGCGGCATCGACGAGATCGCCGCCTGGTTGAGCGACATCATCGCCAACGCCAGGCCGCAGCCCTGCAGCAGCTGCCCGGCGACAAAGTGCGTGCCCACGGTGTCGGCAGTCAGCGACAGATTGACGAAGCAGGCAGCGGCAAAGCAGATCAGCCCGGCAATGACCAGGATGCGCACGTCCACCGTTTCCAGCAGCTTGGGCATCATCGGCATCAGCAGCACGGTCGGCAGGCCGGACAGCAGCAGCACGTACCCGGCCTGCTCGGTGTTGTAGCCGGAGATCACCGCCAGGAACTGCGGAATCATGTACATGACGCCGAACAGGATCATGCCCACCGCCATGACCATGATGAAAACCGCGCCGAAGCTGCGCTGCAGCAGCAGCGACAGCCGGATCACCGGAGGGCGCCGCCGGAACTGGCTGATCACCAGGGCGATGAAGCCGCTCAACGCAAGCAGGCTCAGGGTATTGATCTCGCTGGATTCGAACCAGCGCTCGCGCTGGCCTTCTTCCAGCACCACGGTCAGCCCGCCCAGACCCGCGGTCAACCCGTAGATGCCCAGCCAATCGGCGTCGAGCAGGCCTGCCCAGTCACCCTTTTCGTGCTTGAGGCCGAGCAGCAGCAGCGCAACCAGGCCAACGCAGATCGGCACGTTGATGAAGAACGCGTAGTGCCAGCTGACGTTTTCGGTCAGCCAGCCGCCGAGCAGCGGGCCGATCACCGGGCCCATGATCACGGTCATGCCGAACAAGGCGGTGCCCATGGTCTGCTGGCTGGGCGGCAACCGCGTGGCGACGATGGTCAGCGCGGTCGGAATCAGGGCGCCGCCGGCCAGGCCCTGCCCGACGCGGCCGATGATCATCATCGAAAGCGACGTCGACAGCCCGCACACCACCGAGAACGCGGTGAACATCACCGCGCAGATCAGCAGGAAATTGCGCAGGCCCAGCGTGCGCACGAACCAGCCGGTCAGCGGGATCATGATGATCTCGGCCACCAGGTAGGCGGTGGAAATCCAGGTGCCTTCTGTACCGCTGGCGCCGACCTCGCCCTGGATGGTGGGCAGCGCGGCATTGACGATGGAAATATCCAGCGTCGCCATGAACGAGCCGATGGTGCCGGCCAGCACCGCCAGCCAGGCGCCCGGCTCGGCCTTCTCGCGCTGGGCGCTGCCGCCGGCACGCGGGCCGGTGGCGGCCGCTGCACTCATCGCGCGCGCTCCTGCTCCTGCACGCGGTCGGATTCTTCTTCGGCACGCTGCTTGGCGTCCTTGGCCGAGCGCGTGTCCACGGTGACCTCCACCGACATGCCCGGCACCAGCACCTTGCGCGCCTCTTCACCGGCCAGCACACGGATGCGCACCGGCACACGCTGTACCACCTTGGTGAAATTGCCGGTGGCGTTTTCCGGCGGTAGCAAGGCGAACTGCGAGCCGGTGCCCGGCGACAGGCTCTCGACCTTGCCGTGCAACTTCACTCCGGACAGCGCATCGACCTCGATCTCGGCCGGCTGGCCGGGACGCATCAGGCCGACCTGGGTTTCCTTGAAATTGGCAACCAGATACAGCGATTGCTGCGGCACGATGGTCATGGTGCGGGTGCCGGCGCCGAGGAACTGGCCCACCTGCACGGTCTTGTCGCCCACCCGGCCGTGGATACGGCTGGTCAGACGGGTGTCTTCCACCGCCACCCGCGCCTGGTCGGCATCGGCGGTGGCCTGTTTCACGCCGGCCTGTGCCTGTTCCAGTTGCGCGCGGCTGGCCTGGATCTGGCTCTCGCCGGCCTTGGCCTGCGCCTGCGCGGCGTCGTACTGCGCACGTGCGCGTGCCAGATCGTGCTGCAGGCTTTCCTGATGTTCGTGGGTGTCTGCGCCGGAGGCGGCCAACGGCGCGAAGCGCTTCACTTCGGCCTGGGCGAACTTAAGGCTGGCAGCAGCGGCGGTGACCTGGGTGCGCGCCTGCAGCAGCGCCGATTCCTGCGCGGAGACATTGGCGGTGGCGGCGACGATATCGGCCTGGCGTGCGGCAATGGCGGCTTCGGCTTGCTGCAGGGTGGCCTGGTAGGTGCGATCGTCGATCTGCAGCAACGGCTGGCCGGCTTCCACGATCTGGTTGTCGCTCACCAGCACCTTGGTCACGTAGCCGCTGACGCGCGGTGCCACCGCCACCGAATCGGCCTGCAGATAGGCGTTGTTGGTGTCCTGCATGTAGCGGCCCTTGATCAGGTAATAGGCCAGCCACACCACGAGCAGGATCAGCACCAGCACCCCGACCAGGATCAGCGTCCACTTCACCTTGGGGTTCTTCAACGGCGAGGGCTTGGGCGCCTGCTGCTCGTCGCGCGCGCCGGCGCCCTGCGCATCCGTGGCCGAGGACTGGCCGTCATTGGACTGATGGTCGTGGTTGCTCAAAAGGATGCGTCCTGTGTGATGGGCGAGGCGCGCCACGCAGCGGCCGTCTCGGCGGCGTCGGCAATGGCGGCGCAACCATACAATTATTTGAACTGCCCGGTACAGATTGCGTGATGACCCGACCGGCCAACAACCGGCCCACCAAGTCCCGACGGTGCCATTCCCACGCCATGCGCGTGGCCCGTGGGAGGAGCCGTCGCACGGGGCCGCACTGCGCTCGGGCGCAGCACCCGCCGCCGACGCAGCCGGTCAATGCCCGGTCTTGATCTCGGTCCACAGCCGCGTGTACAGCCGGTCCACGTCCGGCGGATTGATCGCGTAGGTAAACATCTTGGCCGTCACTTCCGGCGGCGGGTAGATGGTGGGGTCGTTGCGGATCGCCGCATCCACCAACGGCGTGGCCGTGCGCACCGGGTTGGCGTAATGGATGAAGTTGGTGTTGGCCGCGGCCACGTCCGGCTTCAACAGATAATTGATGAAGGCGTAGGCGTTGTCAGGGTGCTTGGCATCCTTGGGAATGGCCAGCATGTCGAACCACTGCGGCGCGCCTTCCTTCGGAATGGCGTAAGCCACCTTGATGTTGTTGCCGGCTTCCACGGCACGGTCGCGCGCCTGGATGATGTCGCCGGACCAGCCCACCGCCAGGCAGGTATTGCCGTTGGCCAGCGAGGTCACGTACTGGCTGGAGTGGAAGTTCTGCACGTACGGGCGAATGGCCTTGATCAGCGCGGCGGCCTTTTCGATCTCGGCCGGCGCCGTGCTGTGCGGATCGAGCCCGAGATAATTGAGCGCGATCGGAATCATGTCCGAAGGCGTGTCCAGGATGGTCACGCCGCAGTCCTTGAGTTTGGACAGATTCTCCGGCTTGAACACCAGATCCCAGCTGTTGGCGACATCGGTGTTGCCGAAGATCGCCTTGAGCTTGTCGACGTTGTAGCCGATGCCGGTGGTGCCGATCATGTACGGCACGCCATAGGCATTGTTCGGGTCCTGCGCGGCGATGCGGCGCATCACGTCCGGATCCAGATTGACCAGATTGGGGATCTTGCTCTTGTCCAGCGGCAGGAAGACGCCGGCCTGGATCTGACGGCCGAAGAAGTTCAGCGTGGGCACCACCACATCGTAATCGCTGCCGCCGGCCAGCAACTTGGTTTCCACCATTTCGTCGCTGTCGAAGACGTCGTAGGTGACCTTGATGCCGGTGCTCTTTTCGAACCCGGGAATGGTGTCCTCGGCGATGTAATCGGAATAGTTGTAGACGTTGAGCACCTTGGCCTGCGCGTCGGTCTTGCCGGGCGCGCCAGCGCCGCCACAGCCGGACAACAGGGTGATGGACAGCGTCAGGGTGAGCAGTCGCAGCGTCATGTGGGTCTCCAGGCAGCGCGATGGGGCGGCCGGTATCGAATCCGGTCTCTTCCCAGCCTACTCACCACGCCCGGGTTTGCCCAGCGCAGCGGGACCGGCACGGACCGACCTTGCCGGCTGACCAGCGCGGCAGCCGCCACGAAGGCACCGCTGCGCGCATGCGTGCTCACCGACCTCGTCACTGCCCGCTGCCGTGCGGTGGGACGACTTGTGCAGGAGCTATCGACCCAAGGCGTGCGCGGTGTCGTCCAGCGCGGCCCAGGCCTTGTCGAACAGTTCGTCGACCTGCTCCCGGGTAATGATCAACGGCGGCGACAGCAGCATGGCATCGTAGGTCGCGCGCAGGATCAGCCCGCGGCGCAGCGCGAAATCGCGACACATCGCCCCTACCCGCCCGCGCCCGGGGAAATACGCACCACGGCGCTGCTTGTCCGGCACCAGCTCCAGCGCCCCGACCAGCCCGGCGATGCGTGCCTCGCCCACCAACCGGTGCTCGCCCAGGGCGGCCCAGCGCTGCGCCAGGTACGGCGCAACCTGCGTGCGCGCGGTCTCGACAATGCCCTCGTCCTGCAGCAGGCGCAGGTTTTCCAGCGCCACCGCCGCGCACACCGGATGCCCGGCATAGGTACCACCGTGCGCCAGCTCGCCGCCTTGGGTCTTGAGCACGCCGGCCACGCGGTCGTTGAACATGGCTGCCGCCAGCGGGATGTAGCCGGAGGTGATGCCTTTGGCCAGCGTCATCACGTCAGGCTGGAAGCCGAAGTACTCCGCACCGAACCACTCGCCGGTGCGGCCGAAACCGCAGATCACTTCATCGGCGACCAGCAGGACGTCGTAGCGCCGACAAATCCGCTCGATTTCCGGCCAGTAACTGCGCGGTGGGATATAGACGCCGATCGCGCCCATGATCGGCTCACCGATGAACGCAGCCACATGTTCGGGGCCGAGTTCCAGAATCTTGTCCTCCAGACGACGTGCCGCCAGCAACCCGTAGTCCTCCGGATCCATCTGCCCGCCATCGCCGAAGTGATACGGCGGTGCGATGTGATGGATATCGGCAATCGGCAACCCGCCCTGCCGGTGCATTCCCTTCATGCCGCCCAGGCTGGCGCCGGCCATGGTGGTGCCGTGATAGCCATCGTGGCGGCCGATGAAGATGCGTTTTTGCAGCCGCCCCTGCACGGCCCAGAAATGCCGCACCAGGCGCAGGATGGTGTCGTTGGCCTCGGACCCGGAGTTGGCGAAGAACGCATGATTCAAATCGCCCGGCGCCAACGCCGCCAGCTTGGCCGCCAGCTGGATGGTGGGTTCGGTGGTGCACTGGAAGAAGCTGTTGTAGTAGGCCAGCTGCTCCATCTGACGCGCCGCTGCCTGCGCCAGTTCCTTGCGCCCGTAGCCGACATTGACGCACCACAGTCCGCCGAACGCATCCAGCAACTGATTGCCATCGGCATCCCACACGTACACGCCCTCACCGCGCGTCAGGATGCGCGTGCCCTTGTGCGCCAATGCCGCGTTGTCGTTGAACGGATGCAGATGATGGGCGGCGTCGAGCCGCTGCAACGCCTTGAGCACCGAAGGATCCACGACCTGCTCCGCGCGTGAGGGGTTACAAGCATACCCAGGCCCTGTTGCCGGACCGTGGACGGTTTTGCAGAACGCCCGGCCAATCGCTTGCACACCCGGCAGGCAGCTTGGCCGCGAGAACTTCCGTTGCCGCCGAGGTTGCCTTCATCCATCCTTCGGGCACTTTTCCCGGGAGGAGAAGGAACACAGCACGCGCGTGAGATGCAAGAACGCCTCACACATTCAACAACAAGAACTCCCGTTCCCACGAACTGATGACCCGGAAAAACGTCTCGTACTCTTTCCGCTTCACCGAGATGTATGCACGCACGAACCGCCGCCCCAACATCTCCTGCAACGCCTCGCAGCCTTCCAGTTCATCCAGCGCCTCGCCCAGCGAGCGCGGCAAATCGTAGCCCTGCTCCTTGCCATTGCTGCTGATCGGCGCGGTCGGTTCGAGCTTTTCGCCGATCCCCAATAACCCGCAGGCCAAGGTCGCTGCCATGGCCAGATACGGGTTGGCGTCGGAGCCGGCAAAGCGGCTTTCCACCCGCATGTTCTGCGGTGCATCGATGGGCACGCGCAGCCCGCAGGTGCGGTTGTCGAAGCCCCACAGCACATTGCTCGGCGACACCTCGCCGAACATCAACCGCCGGTATGAATTGACGTTGGGCGCCAGCAGGCCCATCGCCATCGGAATGTATTTCTGCAAGCCGCCCAGATAATGCGCGAAGGTATCGCTGAAACCGCCCTCGCGCTTGCCGCTGAACACGTTCTTGCCGGTGCCGGCATGCAACAGGCTCTGGTGGATATGCATCGCACTGCCTGGCTCGGTTTCCATTGGTTTGGCCAGGAACGTGGCATACACACCGTGCCGCAGCGCGGCTTCGCGCATGGTGCGCTTGAACAGGAACACCTGGTCCGCGCGCGACATCGGGTCGGCATGGGTGAAGTTGACTTCCAACTGCGCGGCGCCGGATTCGTGGATCAGCGTGTCCACGTCCAGCTCCATCGCATCGCAGTAGTCGTACATCAAATCCAGGATGGGGTCGAACTCGTTGACCGCGTCGATCGAGTACGACTGCCGCGCCGTTTCCGGCCGCCCGGAGCGCCCTGCCGGCGGCAGCAACGGGAAGTCGGGGTCGGTATTTTTCTGCACCAGGAAGAACTCCAGCTCCGGTGCCACCACCGGTTGCAGCTTGGCCTGGGCATAGGCGTCCAGCACGCGGCGCAGCACGTTGCGCGGGGCAAGTTCGTGCGGCTGGCCATCCTTGGTATAGCAGTCGTGGATGACCTGCGCGGTGGGGTCGGCTGCCCACGGCACCATGCGCACGGTGCTGGCATCCGGGCGCAGATGCATGTCCGAATCCGACGGTGAGGTGAGCGCGTAATAATCGTCGGGGAAATCGCCGGTCACGGTGGTGGCGAAGATGCCTTCCGGCAGGCGCGTTCCGTAGTCATGCGAGAACTTGTCGGCGGGAATGATCTTGCCGCGCGCGTTGCCGGTAATGTCCGGCACCAGGCATTCCACCTCGGTGATGCTGCGCTCTTTCAGCCAGCGGCGCAGCGCGCTCTCCGGCTGCTTGGACGGGGTCTTGCGCGAACGCGTGCGGATGGACATGCAACCTCACTTGCCGCGTCGCGCGGCGTATTGGCGACAGGCATCGCCGAAGGCCTGAAAGATGGCACGGTAGAACGGATGCTGTGTGACACGCCATTCCGGATGCCATTGCACTGCCAGCAGAAACCCCGGGCCGGAGCCGCGGAACGCTTCGATCAGCCCGTCCGGCGCGGTGGCTTCGATCAGCAGCCCCTCAGCCAGCGTGGCAATGCCCTGCCCGTGCAGGGAATTGACCCAGACCTGGGCGCTATCGCTCATGCACGCCAGCCAGCCGCCGGGATGCAGGTGCACCACATGCGCCGGGCCATATTGCATGTCTGTCGGTGTGCCGCGGTCTTCCCGGTGGTCGGCCAGGCCGGGCACGTCGTGCACGCGCTGATGCAGGCGCCCGCCCAGTGCCACATTGACCTCCTGCAGCCCGCGGCAGATCGCCAGCACCGGCAGGCCACGCGCAAGCGCCTGCGGCATGAGCGCAAGGCTGGTGGCATCGCGCGCCGGGTCGTGCGGGTTGCCTTCCCAGCTGGGCTCGTCGCTGTAGTGATGCGGCTCCACATTGCTGACCGCCCCGGTCAACAACAACCCATCCAGCCGCTCCAGCCACGCGCCTGCATCCAATGCCGGCTGCAGGCTGGGCAACAGCACCGGCATCGCAGCGGCTGCCTCGACCACCGCGCGGATGTACTTCTCGCCGGCAGCCAGAAACGGATGAGGCCCTTGCAGGATGCGATCGGTCGGCAGGCCGACCAGCGGAACGACTGCCATGCGCGAAATCCGATACGTTCGGTGGAACGTCGATACGCTCGAAGTTACCGCGCCATTGCCGGCATTGCCAAGCGTGCCACTGCGCTTGCGATTACTCACGCGCGCTTTGCTACGCTGCGTGGCGACTTCGCAGGTGTTGCCCATGGCTTCCGAAAACTCCATCGCCTCCCTGCCGGCTGCCGATGCCCACACCCTCTCTCGCATCGCCGGGTGCGAGTCTGTCGATCTGTTATTGCCCGACACCAACGGCGTGCTGCGCGGCAAGCGGGTGACCGCCGAGGCCCTGGGCAAGGTGTATCGCGAGGGCGTGTGCCTGCCGATGTCGCTGATCGCCACCGACATTACCGGCAACACGGTGGAAGAAACCGGGCTTGGCTACGCGATCGGCGACGCCGACCGCATCTGCCGGCCGATCGAAGGCTCGCTACGCCCGGTGCCCTGGGCGCCAAGGCCGATGGCGCAACTGCTGCTGGCGATGCATACCCCCGAAGGCGCGCTGTTCGAAGTCGCCCCGCGTGCGGTGTTGCAGCGCGTGTTGCAGGGGTTTGGCGCACTCGGCCTGACCCCGGTCATCGCAGTGGAGCTGGAGTTTTACCTGTTCGACGCCATCGCCGATGCACAGGGGCGCCCGCAGACCCCGCGCGACCCGATCACCGGCGAACGCAGCGACAGCACGCAGGTGTATTCGCTGCAGGATCTGGACGACCAGCGTGGTTTTACCGATGCGGTCACCGCCGCTTGCAGACAGCAAGGCATTCCGGCCGACACCGCCGTGGCCGAGTACGCTCCCGGCCAGTTCGAAATCAATCTGCACCACCGTGCCGATGCGGTGGCCGCCTGCGACGAGGCAATTCTGCTCAAGCGCACCATCAAAGCCATTGCGCAGCAGCAGGGCAAGCTGGCCAGCTTCATGGCCAAGCCTTTCCCCGGCCAGGCCGGCAGCGGCCTGCATCTGCATGTGAGCCTGCTCGATGCCGCCGGGCACAACGTGCTGGCCAGCGCCGCCGACGCGCCTGCGCAGCCGCTACGCCACGCCATCGCCGGGCTGCAGCGGCATGCGGATGCCTCGCTCCTGATGTTCGCCCCGCATGCCAACAGCTATCGCCGCTTCGTCAGCAACGCGTTCGTGCCACTGGATGCAAGCTGGGGTTTCAACAACCGCACCGTGGCGCTGCGCATCCCGCACAGCGATGCGCACAACACCCGCATCGAACACCGCATTGCCGGTGCCGATGCCAACCCGTATCTGGCCGCTGCAGCCGTGCTGGCCGCGATGCTGGACGGCCTGCGGCAGCCGGCCGAACCCACCGCGGCGGTCACCGGCAATGCGTACGCGCAGTCGGTGTCCACCCCGCGCAGCTGGCAAGGCGCGGTGGATGCGTTCCTCGGCAGCGACTTCATCGCCGAGCAGTTCGGCATGCAGTTCCAGCACGTATTCGGCCAGCAGAAGCAACGCGAGCTGCTCGACTACCAGGCGCAGGTCCCCGACCTGGATTACGCGCGGTACCTGCGCACCGTGTGATGGCTTCCCCCCACGCGCCACCGCCGCACAGCGATTCAGCGGGCAACCGGTATCCGGACAGCTGGTATGCACGCAGCACGCCGGCCCTGCCCCAACAACCGCGCCTGCAAGGCGCCGAGCACGCCGACGTCTGCATTCTCGGCGGTGGCTATACCGGCCTCGCCGCCGCGCTGGCGCTGGCCGAGGCCGGTTACGCCGTCATCGTGCTGGAAGCCCGGCGTGTGGGCTGGGGCGCGTCCGGGCGCAATGGCGGCCAAGCCATCGTTGGCTATGGGTGCGAGCAGGAAACGCTGGAAGCGCTGGTCGGCAACGACGATGCTCGCCTGTTGTTCGATTTCTCGCGCGACGGCATGCGCCTGTTGCGGGAGCGCATCGCGCGCCATGCCATCGCCTGCGACTGGCGCGACGGCCACGCGCATGTGCCGCTGAAGCCGCGTCAGGTGCAGGCGCTGCAACACGGCATCGTGCGCATGGCCGAACGCTACGACTACCCGCTGCAATGGTGGGACCGCGCACGCACCCGCCAGGTGCTGGACAGCCCGCTGTACCTGGGCGCCATGTTCGACCCTGCCAGCGGCCATCTGCAGCCGCTGGCCTATGCACTGGGCCTGGCGCGGGCCGCGCTGGCCGCCGGCGTGCGCATCTACGAGGACTCGGCCGTGACCAGGCAGCGGCCCGGCGCGCGCGTGGTGATGCATACCGCCCACGGCAACGTGACTGCCGCGTTCGGTGTGATCGCCGGCAATGCACTGCTGCGCGGCATCGCCCCGACGCTGGAGCAGCGCATCATGCCGGTCGGCACCTATGTCGGCGCCACGCCGCCGCTGGGCCAGGCGCGTGCACGCGCCCTGATCGCCAACGACATGGCGGTGGCCGATACCAACTGGGCACTGGATTACTATCGGCTCAGTGCCGATCACCGCCTGCTGTTCGGCGGGCGCGCCAGTTACTCCTCGCGTCCGCCTGCGGGCTTGCAGCGCCTGATGACCCAGCGCATGCATACGGTATTCCCGCAGCTGCACGACGTACCGCTGGAAACGCTGTGGGGCGGCTACGTGGACATCTCGCGCAACCGTGCGCCGCACTGGGGCCGGCTGGCGCCCAATCTGTACTTCGCACAGGGCTTTTCCGGACATGGCGTGGCGGCCACCGGCCTGGCCGGCCAGGTCATTGCCGAGGCCATCGCCGGCCAGAGCCGGCGTCTGGACGTGTTCGAACGCATTCCGCACCGCCCGTTCCCCGGCGGGCAGCGGCTACGGACCCCGCTGCTGGTGGCGGCGATGAGCTGGTATCGGCTGCGCGATGCGCTGTGGTGAGCGCCACGCTTTGGAACGTGGTGCTCAAGTTTTGGCGAGCAGGGCCGTTAGCTGACCTGACGGTTCGATCCAGACGGCCAGCCGATGTCCCCAGGTACCCTACATCGCAATAGTGAAAGTGCAGTCCTGCCGCAGCGCGTGCTGTTGGTGGAGAACTCGCGCACGTTCACCAGCATGCTGCGCGAAGCCATCGAGCAACGCGTGGAACTCCCGGTCACGGTCGTCTCGACCCTGGCCGAAGCCGCGCGCGTGCTCGACGAAGAGGACGGCTGGTTCCTGGTCCTCACCGGCCTGGTACTGGTGGACGGCGACCGCGACAAGGTCGTGGAATTCTTTCTCTCGCGCAAACTGCCCACCGTGGTGGTCAGCGGCGTGTACGACGAAGACTTGCGCCAGCGCGTGCTGCAGCAGCAGATCATCGATTACGTGCTGAAAAATGCACCGGGCAGCATCGAATACCTGGCATGGCTGGTGCAGCGCCTGGAGCGCAATCGCCGGATCGCCGCCCTGGTGGTGGACGACTCGCTGTCGGCACGCACCTATGCCGGCGCGCTGCTGTCGATGTACGGCTACCGCGTGGTGCTGGCGGCCGACGGTGCCGCCGGGCTGGACGCGATCGAACGCGACCCCGGCATCCGCCTGACCATCGTCGACCAGGAAATGCCTGGGATGGATGGCGTGGAATTCACCCGCCGGCTGCGCGCGATCCGCTCGCGCGACAAGGTGGCGGTGATCGGCATTTCCGGCAATAGCGATTCGTCGTTGATTCCGCGTTTCCTGAAGAACGGCGCCAACGACTTCCTGCGCAAACCCTTCTCGCGCGAAGAATTCTTCTGCCGCGTATCGCAAAACGTGGACCAGTTGGAACTGATCGGCACGCTGCAGGATCTGGCCACCCGCGACTTCCTCACCGGCCTGCCCAACCGGCGCTACTTTCTGGAACAGAGCCAGCGCGTCATTCCCAAGCTGCTGTTGCAGGACCAGACGGTGACCGCGGCGATGGTGGATATCGACCATTTCAAGCACATCAACGACACCTGGGGCCACGAAGCCGGCGACCAGGCGTTGCGTGCGGTGGCCGCTTCGGTGTCCGGGCATGCGCGGCCGCAAGACTTGGTCGCACGCTTCGGCGGCGAAGAGTTCTGCCTGCTGGTGCCCGGGCTGGATGCGGCCAATGCCACCAGCTATTTCGAAACCCTGCGCGAACGCATCAGCGCCTTGCGCGTGCGCGTGGGAGACGAGACGTTGAGCATGACGGTGAGCATCGGCGTATGCATCGCCAGCGAAAGCGACCAATCGCTGCATTACCTGCTGAACGAAGCGGACAAGCACCTGTATCTGGCCAAGGCCGGCGGCCGTAACCAGGTGCGTCTGGCAAGCTGATCCAGCGTCGCCTGCAGGCCCAAGCGACGCGTGCGGATGACGCGCCTGCCGACATGCCTTGATCCAGATCAACGCACTGCCGGCGCGCGCGGCTTACCGTATGCCCATCGCATTGGGCAAGGTACTTCGATGGCACTGCTGGTCTGGCAGGACGACCTCAACACCGGGATCGAGGTCATCGATCATCAACACCGGCGCATTGTGGACATGATCAATCAGCTGCATGTTGCGCAGACCAGTCTGCAGCAACTGGCAGTGGCGGAGGTGATCGACGAACTGATCGATTACACGCTCTCGCACTTCGCCTTCGAAGAAGAACTGATGCAGGAAGCCGGCTATCCCTTCAGCCAGGCGCACCAGCGCGTGCATGCGGTGTTCGGCAAGCGTGTCGGCGAATACCGCCTGCGCTTCCAGGCCGGCGAAGACGTCAGCGACGAACTGCGCAACATGCTCTCACGCTGGCTGTTCAACCATATTCGCGGTGACGATCAGGCCTACGCACCACAGGTGATCGCACACCTGGACCGGTTTTCGCGCACACATCAGCATGGTGGCTGGCTGGGCCGCACGCTCAAGCGGATCTTCGGCTAGCAGCCAGATCAACGCCTCGGCTCTGCAGCAGCGCACCGAAGCGCGCACGCCATCGCGTCATCGTGGGCCGCCGCGTTGCTGCACGATCGCAGACTCCATCAACCGTTGCGATCTGCCGCTCAGCGACGCCAGCGCCGCGCCACGACCAGCGCCATCAGGCTCAGCACGGCCGCCCCGCCCAGGTAATACCCTACCGATTGCACGCCGTAACTGGCCGCCAGTTGCGTGGCCACGTAGGGCGCCGGCGCCGCGCCCAGGATGCTGGCCAGATTGAACGACAGCGATGCGCCGGTGTAGCGCACCTCGGTGGGATACAGCTCGGCCAGCAACGTGCCGCAGGGACCATAGGTCAGGCCCATGAAGAAAAATCCCAGCGACAGGAACGCCAGCACCTGCAACGGGTGACTGGCCTGAAACAGCGGCGCAAACGCCAGGCCGAATGCCACGATGGCGATGCTGGCCAGCATCATCGCCAGCGGCGCGCCGTGCCGGTCGCCAAACTTGGCCGACAGCGGAATGCCGAGCGCAAAAAATACGATGCCGGCCATCTGCAACAACAGGAATTGTTCCTTGTCGTAGCCCAGCGTCTTGGTGCCATAGCCGAGCGCGAACACCGTCATCAGATAAAACAGCACGAAGGTGGCGAACGCGCCCAGCGTGCCGACAATCAGCGCCGGCCAATGCTGCGCGACCACGGTGCCCAGCGGCAGCCGGACACGCGTCTTGCGGTCCAGCGTCTTCTGGAAATCGGGCGTCTCGGTGATGCTCAGGCGCACCCACAGCCCCGTCAGGACCAGCAATGCACTGGCCAGAAACGGCACGCGCCATCCCCACTGCATGAACTGCGCATCGTCCAGCACTGCGCCCATGCCCAGAAAGGTGCCGGTGGACAACAAGAACCCCAGCGGCGCGCCCAGTTGCGGAAACATGCCGTACCACACCCGCTTGCCCGGCGGCGCGTTCTCGGTGGCCAGCAGCACCGCCCCGCCCCACTCGCCGCCCAGGCCCAACCCCTGGCCGAAGCGGCATAACGCCAGCAACGCAGGCGCAAACACGCCGATCTGCGCGTAACTGGGCAGCAGGCCGATGGCCACGGTGGACAAACCCATCGTCAGCAGCGCTGCCACCAGCGTGGCCTTGCGCCCTACCCGGTCGCCGAAGTGACCGAACAACGCCGAGCCCACCGGCCGCGCAACAAACGCGACCGCAAAGGTCGCCAACGACTGCAGCATCGCCGCACTGCCATCGCCGGCGGGAAAGAACAGCGTGGGAAATACCAGCACTGCGGCGGTGGCGTAGATATAGAAATCGAAGAACTCGATGGTGGTGCCGATCAGGCTGGCGAACAGCACGCGCGCAGGTGAATTGGTGGGTGCGGCAAGCGGCGCAGCGGCAGTCATGGTTGATCGGCATCCGGGAAGCAAGACGGCCGATTCTGGCAGATCGCGGCACTGCTTTGCGCAGGCCAGGCGGGAGCAAAAAGTTGCAGGCGTGACCGATGGTGCTGTGGATCGCGCCCGACTCGTCTTGGAGCAGACGCGTTCGCAGAGGAGAGGTGTCCGGCAACGCGTAGCCGGAGATCGTCAACTGCTCAGCCTGCAAGGTGCGAGGTCTTCGCGTTTGCTGCAGGCCCTTGCGCGCCCACCATCGCAGGACACGCCGCAGGTACGCACTTGTAGGCTCCGTGGCGGGCACCCATGCCGCCAAGGGTCCCGCGACGATGGGCCGGCAAGGACCAGTTGAATTGGTCGGTCTGCAGAGCTTCAATCAAGCAGCGGGAAGCTCGCTCAACCGCCCTGCAACGTTTGCGCAGCTGATCGCTGCGCATGCTCGGCCAAACCAACCGGCGTCAGTACTGCAAACTGCCGCTCGCCGCGATCTTCCACGCGCACCCAATCCGGACCCGGCTGGCCGTCCAGGTTCGCCGTCCCCAACCAGGCGAGCGTGCGCAGCAGCACGCTCATGCGCACGCCCAGGTGCTTGCATAGCCGGGCCAGCGACACGCCATCGGGCGCGTCGGCAAGCGCATGCAACAGCTGTGAGGTGAGCTGTGGATCAGCGGACAAGCACTGCTCCGATATCGCGCGGCGCCGCATCGGCGGTTTCGGCGCGGTGCGGCAGCACGATGACCGGAATCGACTTGGAGGTCGGCGTACGCGCCTCGTCGGCGAAACTGGACAACGGCACCAGCGCATTGGTTTCCGGGTAGTACGCGGCCAGGCAGCCACGCGGGATGTTGTAGTCCACCAACAGGAAACGCCGCGCCTCGCGGCGCACGCCGTCCTCGCACAGGCTTTCCAGGTCCACCCAATCGCCCGCCTTCATGTTCAACGCCGCGATATCCGCCCCATTGATGAACAGCACGCGGCGCTCGCCGAACACACCGCGATAGCGGTCGTCCAACCCATAGATGGTGGTGTTGTACTGATCGTGCGAACGCGTGGTGGCCAGCGTAAACACCATCTGCTCGGCGTGGCTGCGGCGCGCGCGGTGGATGGGATTGTCGGTGGGCACCGCATGCGACTTGAACACGGCACGTTGTTCCGGCGTCACCCATTGGCGATCGCGGGCGGTGTTGGACAAACGGAACCCACCCGGCGTACGCACGCGTTCGTTGAACCCGGCAAAGTCCGGAAACACCTGCGCGATGAGATCGCGCACGCGGTCGTAATCGCCCACCAGCCAGCGCCAGCGGATCGCGCTGCGTGCGCCCAGCGTGGCTTCGGCCATGCGCGCCACGATCGCCGGTTCCGACAGCAGGTCCGGCGAGGCCGGCGGATTGATGCCGGCCGACAGGTGCACCATGCTCATCGAATCTTCCACCGTCACGCCTTGTGCGCCGGCATCCTGGATGTCGATCTCGGTGCGCCCAAGACACGGCAGGATCAACGCATCGCGCCCATGCACCAGGTGGCTGCGATTGAGCTTGGTGGTGACATGCACGGTCAATTCGCAGTTGCGCAACGCGCGGTGCGTGGCATCGGTATCCGGCGTGGCGGCAGCAAAATTGCCGCCCATCGCGAAGAACACCTTGCCCCGCCCATCCAGCATCGCCTCGATCGCACCCACGGTATCGAACCCGTCTGCGCGCGGGGGCGCGAAACCGAACACCGATTGCAGCTTGTCCAGGAACGCGGCCGGCGGCTTTTCATAGATCATCATCGTGCGGTCGCCCTGCACGTTGCTGTGCCCGCGCACCGGGCAGACGCCCGCGCCGGGCCGGCCCAGGTTGCCGCGCAGCAGCAGCAGGTTGGTGATCATGTGGATGGTCGCCACCGAATGCTTGTGCTGGGTGATGCCCATGCCCCAGCAGGCAATCACGCGCTCGGCATTGAGATAGATCTCGCCGGCCTTGCGCAGCGCGGTTTCGTCCAGCCCGGATTCTTCGACGATGGTGTCCCAGCGCTCCGCGTGCACGTCGGCAGCAAACGCCTCGAAATTGGCGGTGTGCGCCTGGATGAACTCCAGGTCCAGCAAGCGCGGCGTGCCATCGCGCTGCGCCTGCGCATCGCGCTCCAGCACGTGCTTGATGATGCCCTTCACCGCAGCCAGGTCGCCGCCGATCTTGAGCTGGAAATAATCCGAAGCGATGCGCGTGGAGCCGTTGTGCAACATCTCCAGCTTGTCCTGCGGGTCGGCGAACTTTTCCAGCCCGCGCTCGCGCAGCGGGTTGAACGCCGCAATCGCCGCACCGCGCTTGGAGGCCTGACGCAACTCGCCCAGCATGCGCGGATGATTGGTGCCCGGGTTCTGCCCGAAGATGAAGATGGCGTCGGCCAGCTCGAAATCGTGCAGCGACACCGTGCCCTTGCCCACGCCGATCTGCGACCGCAGCGCGGTGCCGGAGGGCTCATGGCACATGTTGGAGCAATCGGGGAAATTGTTGGTGCCGAACTCGCGCACGAACAACTGATACAGGAACGCTGCCTCGTTGCTGGTGCGCCCGGAGGTGTAGAAGATCGCCTCATCCGGCGTTGCCAGGCCATTGAGATGCCGCGCGATCTGCGCAAAGGCATCGTCCCAGCTCACCGGCACGTAGTGGTCGGTCGCAGCGTCGTAGCGCATCGGGTGGGTCAGGCGACCCTGCCCTTCCAACCAGTAATCGCTGTATTGCGACAGCAGGCTGACGGTGTGCGAAGCGAACAGCTCCGGCCCGGCGCGACGTGCGGTGGACTCGGCCGCCACGGCCTTGGCGCCGTTTTCGCAGAATTCGAACGTGGACGTGTGGTCGCGATCCGGCCAGGCACAACCGGGGCAGTCGAAACCGTCCGGCTGGTTGGCGTGCAGCAGCGTCTTGGCGCCCTGCACGGCGATGTCCTGTTCCATCAGGTGCTTGGCCACCGAGCGCAATGCGCCCCAGCCGCCCGCGGGATTGTCGTATTGCTTGATGGTTTTCTTGCTCATGCGGGCTCTCCCACCGCAACGCCCAGATCCAGGCGCTGCGGATGGCTGTAAACGACACAATCGTGATCGCGGGCAAACCCGATCAGGGTCAGTCCCGCACTCTCGGCCAGGCTGATCGCCAGCGCAGTTGGCGCCGAAATCGCTGCGAGCAGCGGAATTCGGGCCTGCGCGGCTTTCATGGCCATTTCGTAACTGGCGCGGCTGGTGACCACCGCGAACCCGTGCGATGCATCGATGCGCGCGCGCGCCAATGCACCGATCAATTTATCCAACGCGTTATGCCGGCCCACGTCTTCGCGGACCAGCTGCACATTGCCCTGCGCATCGGCCCAAGCAGCCGCGTGCACGGCGCCGGTCTGCGCGGCGATGGGCTGCCGTGCATGCAGCGCATCCAGCGCATGCGCCAAGGCATCCACGTCGATCTGCAGCGACGAGTGCAGCACCGGCGGCACACGCAGCACCGCTTCGATGGACTCGTTGCCGCACACCCCGCACCCGCTGCGCCCGTCCAGATTGCGGCGCCGTTGGTCCAACGCGGCTGCGCGCTCGGGCGGGATTTCTATTTGCAGCGAAGCGCCTTCCAAAAACGTCTCCACCGCGATCACGCGCAAGTCCTGCGCGTGATCGACGATGCCTTCGCTCAACGAGAACCCAAGTGCGAAATCCTCCAGGTCCTCCGGCGTGGCCATCATCACCGCGAACGGCACGCCGTTGTAGATGAAGGCGACCGGCATTTCGGCCGCCACCATGTCCTGCACCGTGGCGCTGCGGCCGCCGCGATGGCGACGGACCGTGCGTACCACACTGCCCGGACGCACGGCGCGGGAAGACGGACTGGTCATCTCACCTCAATGGAACAGCACGAAGGCTTTTTGCAGCGTGACCCAGATACCGAACAGCATCGGGATACCCACCGCCAGCCAGGCAAACGCGACCAGCGCGGGGTTGCCGCCATGACCGATGCGCGCCATTTGTTCCGGTGGAATCGTGCCGTGCCCGGTGCGGTCGACCTTTTCGTGCGCCAGCTGCTTTTCGCGTGCCAGTTCGTCGGGCGTCATGAAGTGACGTGCGGCCACCGGGCGCACCAACAGATTGCAGATCAGGCCGAGCACGAGCATGCCGGCAAGGATGTACATGGTGGTGTTGTAGACCTGTGACGGCGGGCTGCCGTGCGCCAGCTGGTACTCGCGCATGTAACCCACCACCACCGGACCCAGGATGCCGGCGGTTGCCCAGGCAGTCAGCAGCCGGCCGTGGATGGCGCCGACCATCTGGGTACCGAACAGGTCGGCCAGATACGCCGGAATGGTGGCGAAACCGCCGCCGTACATCGACAGGATGATGCAGAAGATGCCCGCAAACAGCGCGATGCCGCCAATACCGCCAGCCGACGGCGCCGCTGCATACAGGCAGATGCCCAGCACGAAGAACAGCGTGTAGGTGTTCTTGCGGCCGAGCTTGTCGGACATGCTGGCCCAGAAGAACCGGCCGCCGATGTTGAACAGGCTGAGCAGACCGGTGAAGCCGGCCGCGATGGCCGCGATGCTGGCCAGCTGGGTGGGATCCAGGCTGGCGAAGCCCACATCCACGCCGATCAGACGGCCGCCGAACACTTCCTGCAACATCGGCGAGGACATGCCGATCACGCCGATGCCGGCCGAGACGTTCAGGCACAGCACGCCCCACAGCAACCAGAACTGCGGGATGCCCCAGACCTTTTTCACGTGCACGTGGTTGGCGGTGATCATGGCGTTGCTGCTGGCCACCGGCGCGGTCCAGCCGGCCGGGGTCCAGCCGCTCGGCGGCACGCGGTAACCGAACGCGCCGGCCATCATGAAGACGAAGTACAGCGCCGCCATCACCAGGAAGGTTTCCATTACGCCCACCGAGGTGGGGGTCGCGAAATGGCGCATCAGCGCATCGGCCAAGGGGCTGCCGATCATCGCGCCGCCGCCAAAGCCCATGATCGCCATGCCCGTCGCCATACCGCGTCGGTCCGGGAACCACTTGATCAGCGTCGACACCGGCGAGATGTAGCCCAACCCCAGGCCGATGCCGCCGATCACGCCCGAGCCCAGCCACAGCATCCAGATCTGATGGAAGTGGATGCCGACTGCCGAGATCACCAGCCCGCCGCACCAGCACAGCGCCGAGACCACGCCGGCCTTGCGCGGGCCGGCCCGTTCCAGCCAGCCGCCCCAGATCGCTGCCGAGCACCCCAGCAGCACGAAGAACAGCGTGTACATCCACTGCAGCTCGCTGATCTTCCAGTCGCAGGTGGTGGCCACCATGCGTGCGAACAGGCCCATATCGGCCGGGCATGCGATCGACTCGGTGATGCCCAGCGCCTTGGACAACGGCAGCCAGAACACGCTGAAGCCGTAGGCCATGCCGATGCACAGGTGGATCGCCAGTGCTGCCGGCGGTACCAACCAACGATTGAACCCCGGCCGCGCAATGATGCGCTCCTTGGACAGTAAACCGGCGTCTGCGCCGCTGGCTGTCGCCACGGTGGACCCTTGCGTCATTCTCATTTCCCCCAAAAAACCAACGATGAACTGCGAAAACACGGCTGACAGGACTACCACCAACGCCTGGCGGGCGATGGCGACGTCCTGTCGGCCGTTCCGAATACGATTGATAGCTGCAATCAAATAACGCGTTGCGATATGGGCAGCGACACCGACCAGGCCCAACTGGCGGTCGTCTGGCGCATCATCGGCGATCCCTGCCTGTTTGCAATGCTTGCCAGCGCCCTGCAGTGTTGCAAAGCGCCGCCCATACCCATGTCACGTAAGCGTGCCTTGGTGTTAGCGGCCGCAGCTGCGACTAATTGACTAGTCTGTCTGCACTTCGCCAACCGCGTCGCGAAACCCGTCCCCGCGCCGGCTGCACGCGCAGCGCTGTGGCGGGTGCCGGCATCATCCGGTCCTGGTGTCGCTCGACCGGAATACGCACGATGCGCCTGCTACTCCTGTGCGCCTGCCGGCCTGTCAGGTGACGGCCGAGGCGCCAGCTGCGTACAGTCGGGCGATCCTGCACGATGGAGCCTGCCATGCCCCTCCACCTTCCCAGCGATGCCGCCGATGCGCTGCAGGCACCGACGCAGCTGGATGCCTTCTGGATGCCGTTCACCGCCAATCGCCAGTTCAAGTCACGGCCTCGCCTGCTGGCCTCGGCGCAGGGCATGCATTACCGCGATGTCCACGGCCGCCAGATTCTGGACGGCACGGCAGGCCTGTGGTGCTGCAATGCAGGACATGGCCGCGAGCGCATCGTGGCCGCCATTCGCGAACAGGCCGGCACGCTGGATTTCGCGCCGACCTTCCAGATGGGCTCTCCGCTGCCCTTCGTACTGGCGCAGCGGCTGGCCGCAATCGCCCCGCCCGGCTTGGGCCATGTGTTCTTCACCAACTCCGGCTCGGAGGCGGTGGATAGCGCGATGAAGATCGTGCTGGCCTACCACCGGCTGCGCGGCGAAGGCCAGCGCACCCGTTTTATCGGCCGCGAAAAGGCTTACCACGGGGTCGGCTTCGGCGGCATGTCGATCGGCGGGCTGCCCAACAACCGCAAGTGGTTCGGTCCGCTGCTGGCCGGTACCGATCATCTGCGGCACACGCTGGATCTGCAGCGCAACGCCTATGCGCGTGGATTGCCCGCACACGGCGCGGAGCTGGCCGACGATCTGGAACGGCTGATCACCTTGCACGATGCATCCACCATCGCCGCAGTGTTCGTCGAACCGGTGTCCGGTTCGGCCGGCGTGATCCTGCCGCCGGAAGGTTACCTGCAGCGGTTGCGCGCCATTTGCGACCGCCACGGCATCGTGCTGGTGTTCGACGAGGTGATCACCGGTTTCGGCCGCGTGGGCGACGCATTCGCCGCGCAGCGCTTCGGCGTCACCCCGGACATCATCACCGCCGCCAAGGGCCTGACCAGCGGCACCGTGCCGATGGGCGCGGTGCTGGTGGCCGATGCGATCTTTGATGCCTTCATGCACGGGCCGCAAAACGCGATCGAGCTCTTTCACGGCTATACCTATTCCGGCCACCCGCTGGCCTGTGCAGCGGCGATTGCCACGCTGGACACCTATGCCGAGGAAGAGCTGTTCACCCGCGCGATCACGCTTGGCCTGCAGTGGGAAGACGCACTGCACGGCCTGCGCGGCTCGCCGCATGTGATCGACATCCGCAACATCGGCCTGATCGGCGCGATCGAGTTGGCACCACGCGACGGCGCCCCGGGCGCGCGCGGTTACGAGGTCTTCGAGCGCTGTTTCCACGAGGGCGGCCTGCTGGTGCGCGTCACCGGCGATGTCATCGCACTGTCACCGCCGCTGATCGTCACCCCGGAGCAGATCGGGCAGATGGTGGAGACGCTGGGCAAGATGCTGCGCCAGGTGGACTAGGCTCGGCTGGCCATAGGCAACGACCGCAACGCCGGCGACGGGCCCCGCGTGTCACGCATGCAGGCAGCCGTCAAGCGCGCAAAGCCGGGGCCGGCTCACTACAATGCCCGCCCCGCATCCCAGCAGTTGCCGTATGAACATCGTTGTCAAAGAAGAACTCAAGGCCTATATCGACCCGCTGACGCCCGACGAGCACGAGGCGCTGGAACGCAGCCTGCTGGCCGAAGGCTGCCGCGATGCCTTGGTGCTGTGGGGCGATGTGCTGGTGGATGGCCACAACCGCTACGGTATCTGCCAGAAACACGGGCTGCCGTTCCAGACGGTGCAGAACCCGCGCTTCCAGTCCATGCAGGACGTGCACCTGTGGATGATCGAACAGCACCTGGGCCGGCGCAGCGTGTCCGACTTCCAGCGTGGCGTACTGGCGTTGCGCAAGCGCGAGATCCTGGCCGCACGCCAACGCAGCCAGCGCGACGCCGACGCCGCTGCCGAAGGGCCGGCGGTGGCCGGCGACCAGCCGGACACTAGTCTGGAGCAGAGCGGCACGCACACCGCCGACGACACCGACAGCCCGCCGTGGGACGAAACCTCTACCCCGGTCAGCCGTGCCGAGCTGGCCCGCGAAGCGCGCCTGAGCAGCAACCAGGTGGTGATGATCGAACGCATCCACAAGCAGGCCGCGCCGGAAGTGGTGCAGGCGGTCAAGGCGGGCGAGATTTCGATCAGCGCCGCCGCTGCGGTGGCCACGCTGTCGGAGGACGAACAACGCGCCGCCGCGCAGGCCGGCAAGGCCGAACTCAAACAGGCCGCCAAGCGTGTACGCGATGCCAAGCGCAAACCCAAGGCCGACGAGGCCGAAGGTGGCGAAGCCGAACGCCGCGACATCAAGGCCCTGCAGCGCCGCGTCACCGAGCTGGAAAACGAGAATGCCGCGCTGCAATCGAAGGTGACCGCACTGCAGGCGCAGCTGGAACGCCTGCGCGGCTGAGTGCACCCGACAGTCGACAGCAGCACGTAGGAGCGCACCTGTGTGCGACAGGCATTCCCGATAAAGCCCGTCGCGCCCAGGTGCGCTCCCGCGACAGCAACAGCCGCTGGGTCGCCCCAACCCAGGCGCAGCTGGAGCACAAGGCACGCAAGACGCGGCCACAACCTGCACACGCGATGGCGCCACCTGCCGTGGACATGCCCTGGTCAAACGACTGGGTACACTTCACCGATGGAACCCAGTCTCAGCACTCCCCGTCCGATCGATCCTCGTCGTGCCCAGTTGCAGCGCATGAAGCTGTTGGCGGTGGCCTTGTTGCTGGCGATGTTCGCCGGCTTCGTCATCAGCCACCTGATGGGCGAACACGGCATCTGGGCCTGGGTGTCGGCCTTCTGCGAAGCGGCCACGGTGGGCGCATTGGCCGACTGGTTCGCGGTGGTGGCGCTGTTCCGCCACCCGATGGGCCTGCCGATCCCGCACACCGCCATCCTGCCGCGCGGCAAGGAACGGCTGGCCGACGGGTTGGCAGTGTTCGTGCGCGACCAGTTCCTCGCCCCGGATGCGTTGATGGAAAAACTGCGGGTATTCGATCCCGCCAGCCGGCTGGGCGATTGGCTGGCCAAACCAGAGCAGGCACGCATGCTGGCGCAGATGACGCGCGGCTGGATGCTGCAGGCGCTGGAACTGCTCGACGAGGCAGCCGTCCGCCGCGCGATTCAAGGCTTCGTGGTCGACCGCCTGCGCAAATGGAACGCCGCCGCCACCATCGGCGATGTGATGGCCCTGCTCACCACCGACGGCCGCCACCAGAAGCTGCTGGATGAAGTGCTGCTGCGGCTGGGCGAATGGCTGGACCAGGAGCAGGTCAAGACGCGCGCGTCTGCATTGATCGTGCGTTACGCGCGCCGCGAATGGCCCAAGCTGGTCGGCACCGTGAATTGGGTCAAGCCGATCGAAGAGATCGGCGACAGCCTGGCCGACCGCATGGCGCGTGCGGCGATCGAAGAACTGCAGGACATCCTCAAAACGCCCGAGCATCCAATCAGGCTCGACTACGAAGCGTGGCTGCAGGGCTACATCACGCGCTTGCGCGACGAGCCGGAGATGGCCGTGCGCGTGGAAGAACTCAAGCAACGCGCCATCGAACACCCGGCACTGCAGGATTACGTGCAAGGACTGTGGGGCGAAATCCGCGACGCACTGCGCAATGACCTGGCGCGCGAACAATCGTCGATGGCCGCGCACGTGGAGCGTTCCATGCAATCACTCGGCCGGGCCTTGTCGCAGGATCCCTCGCTGCGTGAAGCGCTCAATCAACATATGTTGCAGGCCGCCGACAAACTCACCGCGCGCTTGCGCACATCGGTCACCGACCATATTGCGTCGACGATGAAAAGTTGGGACGAACGTCACCTCGTCGAACAATTGGAATTGGGGGTGGGACGCGATCTGCAATACATTCGGTTCAATGGAACGTTGGTCGGTGGACTGATCGGACTGATTCTTCACGCGTTGTCGATCTGGCTGTCGTTTTGATGCGGGAACGTCGATCGCCCATCCGAAAATGACGTGCAGGCTTGGGGGACTGCACACAGCCGCCGGATATCGGGCGGCACCACGAGGTCGACGCAGGTCGGCCAGCACTCTGGGCACGTAACAGGCAAGGCGAAGGAACGAACATGCCGAAGGGCCGCTGGGATTTGCGCAGGACATACGGGCGTCGCGCATTCTTTGGTGCACTGCTGATTCTGAGCGCCGGCCTGGTTGCCGCCATCGTCACCGGCGTGTGGCTGCAACGGCAGAACGAGCTCGAGCGCCAGCAACGCTTCGACTACGTAGTGCGTACGCTGGCGCGCAACATCAGCGAGCGCATGTCCACCTTCGAGCATGGCTTGCGCGGCGCACGCGGTGCGGTGATCGGCGCGGGCAGCGACATCATCAGTCGAGAACGCTTCACCTTGTATAGCCGCTCGCGGGATTATCCGCGCGAGTTTCCCGGGGTGCTGGGTTACGGCTACATCCATCGGGTCGCCCCGGCCGACGAAGCCGCGTTTCTGCAGGCCGCGCGTGCCGACGGTGCGCCGGACATCCATCGCCGGCCGTTGGCGCCATGGGATGGCGAGCGTTACATGGTGCTGTATTTCGAGCCGGAATCCTCGGGCAACCGCCCGCTCGGCATCGATATCGCCTCCGAGCCGCGCCGGCGTGCCGCCGCCCTGCAGGCCGCACGCAGCGGCGAGCCGGTCATGACCTCGCCGATCTCGCTCTCCGGTTACCGCGTTCCCAGCGAAAGCGGCTTTTTGGTGCTGCTGGCGGTCTATCGGGAAGGCATGCCGTTGCAGACCCCGCAACAGCGCATGCTCGCCACCAGCGGCTGGGTGTATGCGCCTTTCAGCGTCGAGCAGATGGTGCGAAGCGCATTGGGTGAGCGCGACGACGTGGCGCTGGATCTGTCCGACCGCAATGAGCCCACCCACAATTTCTATCGCAGCGGCACGCCAGCCAGCGACAGTGCGCTGCGTCCGCCGGTGGTGCGGCTGTTGCCGATCTACGGCCGCACCTGGGTCATCACCGCCCACCCCACCGCCGGCTTCGTCGCATCGCTCAACCAGAGTTCGCCCTGGTTGATCGGCGGGCTGGTGATGGCCGCCGCGGTCCTGTTTGCCGCCCTGCTGGTGCTGTATTTCAGCAATGGGCTGCGCCGCGAGGAAGTGCTGCGCAAGCAGATGGAACTGGCCGCGCTGGTCAGCCATTCCAGCGAAGCCATCGTTGCCGAAACCCCGGATGGCCGTATCACGCACTGGAATCCGGCCGCCGAGGCGATGTTCGGTTACACGGCCGACGAGGCGATCGATCAGGACCTGACCATGCTGCTGTCGCCGCAGCCGTATGCGATGCCTGAGGTCGACCATGCCGACGCGGCACTGGCGGGCAACGCATCGGCGGCGCAGACCATGCGCCATCGCGACGGGCATCAGGTGCATGTGCTGGCCAGCAAGGCGCCGATCATCGAAAGCGAAGGCACGCTCAGCGGCCATTCGCATTTCTTCCGCGACATCTCCGACCGCGTGCGCTCGCATCAACGCATCATCGACCTCAATGCCTCGCTCGAACACCAGGTCGCCGAACGCACCAGCGAGCTGGTGAAGTTCTCGGTGCTGCAACGCGCGATCCTGGCACACGCCGGCTACGCCATTATCGCCATCGATTCCAGCGGCTTCGTCACGCTGTTCAATCCGGCCGCCGAAAAACTGTTGGGCTACAGCGCGGCAGAAGTGATCGGACGACGCAAGGCCAGCCAGTTCGTCGAGCCCGAGGAACTGCAGGAGCGCGCGCACATGCTGGCCGAACAGACCGGTACGCCGGTGGCGCATACGCTGGAGGCGATCGCCGCGCTCACCAGCCTGGGTCGCAGCGACACCAGCGAGTGGACCTACGTGAGCCATGACGGGCGCCGCCTGCCGGTGCTGCTGACCTTGAGCACCCTGCGCGACGACCACGACCAGGTGATCGGCTATCTCGGCGTGGCGGTGGATCTCACCGAGCAGAAGCTGCACGAAAAACAGCTGCGCCTGGCGATGGATGCGGCCAAGAGCGCCAACCAGTCCAAATCCGATTTTCTGGCCAACATGAGCCACGAAATCCGCACGCCGATGAACGCCATCCTGGGCATGCTGTACCTGCTTCAGCGCAGCGAACTGCCCGGCGCCGCGCAGGACATGGTCGCCAAGATCGATCGTTCCGCGCGCACGTTGCTGGAGATCATCAACGACATCCTGGACTTTTCCAAGATCGAGGCCGGGCGTATCGACCTGGAATGCGCGCCGTTCGATCTGAACCAGCTGTTCGATAACATCGCCGACCTGATGCGCTCCTCGCTCAGCGCCAAACCGGTGGAAATGATCGTCGAACCCCTGCCACGCGACAGCCGTTGGCTGCTGGGCGATGCGCTGCGCATCAACCAGGTGTTGGTCAACCTGGTCGGCAATGCGATCAAGTTCACCGAACAGGGCGAAGTGGTGCTGTCGGTACGCCGCTTCCCCAGCGGCGACCCCAACAAGTTCAAGCTGCTGTTTTCGGTCCGCGACACGGGCATCGGTATTTCCAAGGAAAAGCAGAGCGTGATCTTCTCGCCGTTCCTGCAGGCCGACACGTCCACCAGTCGGCGTTACGGCGGCAGCGGCCTGGGTTTGACCATTAGCCGGCGCCTGGTCGAATTGATGGGCGGCGAACTGGAAGTGGAAAGCGTGCCCGGCCGCGGCAGCGAATTCTATTTTGTGGTGACGCTGGAAAAATCCGCGCCACCGCAGGCACAGCGCGAGTTGCCGGCCTTGCCGCCGGAAGCGATGCCGCGCGTGCTGATCGCCGACGACCACGATGCAGCGCTCAACAACCTGGTGCGCATCGCCACCGAACTTGGCTGGCGCGTGGATGCGGTGGCCAGCGGACAGGCCGCACTGCAGGCCATCGAACACGCTGCAGAGCCCTACGATATTTTCCTGCTCGACTGGCGCATGCCCGATATCGACGGGGTGGCCATCGCGCGCGAGATTCGTGCACGCGCCACGCCCGGCCCGCATCCGGTCATCGTGATGGTCACCGCCTACGAGCGCCGCCTGCTGGAGCAGCATCCCGAGCAGCAGGATCTGGATGCGGTGATGACCAAGCCGGTGACCGGCGCGGCCCTGCACCGGCTGGTGGAACAGCTGCTCGAGCAACGCCCGGGTACCCGCCCTGCCACGCCGACATTCGTTGCGCGACGCCTGGAGGGCGCCCACCTGCTGCTGGTCGACGACAGCGACATCAATTGCGAAGTCGCCCAGCGCATTCTGGAGGGCGAAGGCGCCATGGTCACCGTCGCCCACGATGGCGAACAGGCGGTGAGTACGCTCAAACGCGCGCCCAACCTGTTCCACCTGGTGCTGATGGATGTGCAGATGCCGGTGGTGGACGGTTACGAGGCCACGCGCCGGTTACGCCAGATCCCGGCCCTGGCCAGCCTGCCGGTGATCGCGCTGACCGCCGGCGCGTTCCGCCCGCAGCAGGAAAAAGCGCTGGAAGCAGGCATGAACGGCTTTATCGCCAAGCCATTCAACGTCGAAGAACTGGTCACTGCCATTCGTCATTTCTTGCAGCCGGGCACACGGCGTATTCCATCGCTTCCGCACGAGGCGCAGGCGCACGCCGGTCCCGAATGGGAATACAGCGACCCGGAACTGCTGGACGCCGCACGCGCGCGCAGCCTGTGGCGCGAGCGCGAACCCTATGCGCGCTATCTGATCAAGCTGCTGCGCGACAACCCGGACCCGGCTGAGGTAGCCGCCGAGCATCTGCGTCGCAACGAACTGCCGGCCATCGGCGCGATGGCGCACAAGCTGCGCGGCGCGGCCGGCTCGCTCGCGCTGCCGGCCCTGGCCGGTGCAGCCGGCGATCTGGAGACGCGTATCGAGGAAGGACACGACATCACCGCATCGCTGATTGCGTTGAAGGACGTCATGCAGCGCACCGCCGACGCGATCCGGGCATTCTTGCAGCATGGCGACAGCGACGTTGCCGCCGACGAGGAGGGCGTTGCGTTGGATGCAGACAGCGTGCAGATCCTGACATCGGCCTTTGCCAGCGACGATGCCGACCAGATCGACCATGCGCTGTTGATCTGTGCGCCACGCTTGCCGCGCGCACTGCAGGAAGCCCTGCAACGCGCGGTCGAAGATTTCGACTTCCGCCGCGCCGAAGCCACGTTGCGCGAGTGGCAGGCCACCCACCCGCACTGATCGCTCCCCGAGCGTCTGGCAAGGATCACCATGCCGTCCCGCCCCCTGCTCTGTGTCGACGACGAGTCCAGCAACCTGGCCACCCTGCGCCAGCTGCTGCGCGATGACTTCGCGCTGGTATTCGCCAAATCCGGCGGCGAAGCCCTGGATGCGGTCAGCCGCCACGCCCCAAAGCTGATCCTGCTGGATGTCGAATTGCCCGACATGGACGGCTATGCGGTGGCGCGCGCGCTCAAGCAGCAGCCGTCCAGCAACGCCATCCCCATCCTGTTCGTGACCTCGCGCAACAGCGAACACGACGAACGCCTCGGGCTGGAAGCGGGCGCGGCCGATTACGTCAGCAAGCCCTACTCGCCTGCGCTGCTCAAGGCACGCATCGGTACCCAGTTGAAGCTGGCCGAAAACGCACGCCTTGCCCAGCAATACCGCGAGGCGATCCATCTGCTCGGCACCGCCGGCCAGGGCCAGGACGCCGACACCGGCGCGCATATCTGGCGCATGGCGGTGTATGCGCGTGTCCTGGCCGAGGCGGTGGGCTGGTCGCCGCAGCAGGCGCAGACCCTGCAGGACGCCGCCCCGTTGCACGACGCCGGCAAGATCGCAGTGCCAGGCAGCATCCTGCAAAAGCCCGATTCGCTGGACGAACACGAACGCTCGGTGGTGCGCCAGCACCCGCAAGCCGGCCATGACCTGTTGCGCCACGGCCGCGGTCCGGTGTTTCAGTTGGCAGCGGAAATCGCGCTGCATCATCACGAATGCTGGGACGGCAGCGGGTATCCGCAAGGCTTGTCGGGCGAGGCGATTCCCGAATCGGCACGCATCGTGGCGGTGGCCGACGTCTTCGATGCGCTCTGCGGACGACGCGCCTACAAGGCGCCCTGGACGGTGGAAGACGCCCTGCGCAAGCTCGACAGCATGGCAGGCAAGCAACTGGAACCGCGCCTGGTGCAGCATTTCCACGACGCGTTGCCGCAGATTCTGCAGATCAAGGACGCTTGGGACAGCCCTGCGGCCTAGCGCTGATTCGGGCAGGTCAGGCAACCGCCCATTCGCGATGTCAGGTGGGCTGTCTTTCGCCTTACCCTCACCCCAACCCCTCTCCCGCAGGAGAGGGGCGTTCCCCAGCCGCGATCACTGTCCGCGTGCCGCATCTTGATTCTTCTCCCTCTGGGAGAAGGTGGCGCGTCGCGCCGGATGGGGGTGCGGGCAGCTCGGGGACAACCACCCCACGATGTATCACTTCGCGCATCCCACATCGCCATCGCGCGCTCACGTCAGCGCCAGCCGCGTTAGCCGCCACGTTTTGCATCACGCCAACACCCGCCACCAAGACGCCGCGTCTGCATCCACAAGCACGCACTGTTACCCACGTGCGCTTGAACCCCGCCCCACACCAGCAGACAATACCTATGTTGCGCCGCACAACACCGTGCGACGCGGGCCGCTCCTGCTGTCGTCTGCCGCGCAGGCGGCGCGGCCCCGCAACCGAGAGTCCGATGTCCTCCAGCGTGTCCGAGGCAGGCGCTACGCCGCCGCGTTATCCCGATTACCGCATCATCTCGCTGATCCTGGCGTGCGCCATCTTCATGGAGCAGATGGATGCCACCGTGCTGGCCACCGCGCTGCCGACCCTGGCGCGCGATTTCGGCGTAGCGGCACCAGCCATGAGCATCGCGATGACCAGCTACCTGCTGGCGCTGGCGGTGCTGATCCCGGCCAGTGGCGCCATCGCCGACCGCTTCGGCCTGCGCCGCGTGTTCGGCGCCTCCATCTGGGTATTCGTCGGTGGCTCGATCCTGTGTTCGCTGGCCGACAGCTTGCCCACCATGGTCGCCGCACGTGTGTTGCAAGGTGCGGGCGGCGCCATGATGGCCCCGCTGGGCCGGCTGATCCTGCTGCGCACGGTGGAACGACGCCACCTGGTGTCGGCCATGGCCTGGACACTGGTGCCGGCCTTCATCGGCCCGATGCTCGGCCCCCCGCTGGGCGGTTTTTTCGTCTCGTACCTGGACTGGCGCTGGATCTTCTACATCAACGTGCCGATCGGTATTGCCGGTTTCCTGCTGGTGCGGCGTTTCATTCCGGAGATTCCCACCGAATCGACGCCGGCGCGTTTCGATCTGCGCGGCTTCGTGCTGTGCGGTACCGCACTGGGCTGCCTGCTGTTCGGCCTGGAAATGGTCAGCCAGCAAAACGGCATCGGCGAAGCCAGCTGGCTGCTGGCGATCGGCGGCAGCGCTGGGTTGGGCTATCTCTGGCACGCACGTCACCACCCCGCTCCGCTGCTGGACCTGAGCTTGTTGCGCATCGCCTCGTTCCGGTTGTCGGTGATCGGCGGTGCATTGATGCGCATCACCCAGGGCGCGCAGCCGTTTCTGTTGCCGCTGCTGTTCCAGATCGGCTTCGGCATGAGCGCCGCGCATAGCGGCCGGTTGATCCTGGCCACCGCGCTCGGCGCACTGCTAATGCGCAGCATCACCCCGCAATTGCTACGTCGTTTCGGCTATCGCAACAGCCTGATCGGCAACGGCGTACTCGCCAGCCTGGGCTATATGGTGTGCGCGTTCTTCCGCCCCGATTGGCCGCCGGCATTGATGTTCGGCCTGCTGCTGTGCTGCGGCGCCTTCATGTCGTTTCAATTTGCCGCCTACAACACCATCGCCTACGAGAACGTGCCGGCCGCGCGCATGAGCCGCGCCAGCAGCCTGTATACGACCTTGCAGCAACTGATGCTCTCGGTTGGTGTGTGTGCCGGCGCGATGATCCTCAACCTGGCGATGCTGGCCGGCGGCCACGCAACGCCGCATCAGAGCGATTTCTCGCTGGCCTTTTGCATCGTCAGCCTGATTTCGCTCAGCGCCACCTGGTGGCACGTACGCTTCGACAAGCATGCCGGGCAGGAAATGAGCGGGCATCGGGCGTAAGCCGGGCCCGCCTGCAGGGCGGCCTGTGTTGGCCCTGTACTTGAGCCGCACAACATAGCGCCTGGACATCCAGCGGGCGCCGCACTCAGGACACGTGGGCGTACGCCGTGCACCATGCCCTGCACGCAAGAGGCCGCCCGGAGGCGGCCTCTGCATCGACTCAATCACGGCGCTGTCGCGACCACCACGATAGCGAAGCGTTCGCTCCGCCACCGCGGCACTAGGCCACTTACACCCCGTGCGCAGCCAGTTGGCCCAACCGCTGCACTGCCACCGACACGGTCGGGTAGTCCAGGGTCTTCTGCTCGGCGACGTCGGCGAGCATGGCCAGGGTGAAGCGCAGGCTGGAATCGTCGCGCGCCATCCAGTTGGCGACCTTGTCCTCGGCACTGCTGCCGGACATGGTCAGCACCTGGCCCACCAGCGCACGCTGATGCGCGGCCAGCTCGTCGCGCAACACGCCACGTGCCACGGCATGCCAGCGGCCGTTGACCTCCAGTGCGTCGATCTGTTCGAACAGCCACGGCAGCCGCAGCGCTTCGCCCAGGCGGAAATGCACCTTGGAAACGTCCACCGGCTTGAGCTTGCGGGTGCGTGCGGTTTCGATGATGTCGAAGGCCGGTTCCAGATACCGCAGCTCGGACAACTGCTGCGCCAGTGCCGGGGTCAGGCCCTTGTCCTGCCACTCCTGCACGCTGGCTTCGTACTGCGGGCGCTGCGCGTCCGACAGCACGCCCGACGCCACGCGAATGTCGTTGAACGGGCCGTGGTAACGCTCCACCGCCGCGGTGATGCCGGGCATCTGGCCGGGGCGCAGCAGCAACCAGCGCACGAACGAGCGTTGCAGGCGCCAGATCACTTCCAGCGCGTCGATCTGCACCGACTCGGGCACCTTGCCGTCCAGCGCATCGATCTGCGTCCACAGCGCGCGCGCATCCAGCGTTTCGCGGCTGATGGTATAGGCCTTGGCAACCTCGCCGATGCTGCGACCGGTGTCTTCCTGCATGCGCATCAGGAAGGTGGCGCCCATGCGATTGATGGTGGTGTTGGTGACCGCGGTGGCGATGATCTCGCGCTTGAGGCGGTGACGCTCCATCGCATCGGCGTACTTCTTCTGCAGCGGCTGCGGGAAGTAGCGCTGCAATTCCTTGGACAGGTACGGGTCTTCGGGAATGTCCGATTCCAGCAGCTGCTGGAACGCCACCAGCTTGGAGTACGACAACAACACCGACAGCTCCGGCCGGGTCAGGCCCTGGCCGCGCGCCTTGCGTGCCGACAGCTCGGCATCGGAGGGCAGGAACTCGATCTGCCGATCCAGCAGGCCCTGCAGTTCCAGCGTGCGGATGAAATGCTGCTTGGAGCCGAGCCGCTTGACGCTCATGCGCTCCATCAGGCTGATGGCCTGGTTCTGCCGGTAGTTGTCCCACAGCACCAGATCGGCCACTTCATCGGTCATCGACGCCAGCAGCTTGTTGCGCGCGTCATAGGTGAGCTTCTTGGCCTGCACCATGTCGTTGAGCAGGATCTTGATGTTGACCTCGTGATCGGAGGTGTCCACGCCGGCCGAGTTGTCGATGAAGTCGGTGTTGAGCAGCACGCCGGTCTGCGCCGCTTCGATACGACCCAGCTGGGTCAGGCCCAGGTTGCCGCCCTCGCCCACCACCTTGCAGCGCAACTCGCCACCGTTGACGCGCAGGCCGTTGTTGGCGCGGTCGCCCACATCGGCGTGCGATTCGCTGGCCGCCTTGACGTAGGTGCCGATACCGCCGTTCCAGAACAGGTCCACCGGCGCCTTGAGGATGGCGTTCATCAGCTCGTTGGGCGAGAGCTGCTTGACGTTGGCGTCCAGGCCCAGCGCTTCGCGCACCGGTGCACTGATGTCGATGGATTTGAGCGTACGCGGATAGATGCCGCCACCGGCGCTGATCAGCTTGGCGTCGTAATCGGCCCAGCTGGAACGCGGCAACTTGAAGAGGCGATCGCGCTCGGCAAAGGAAACCGCCGCATCCGGGTTCGGGTCCAGGAAGATGTGGCGGTGATCGAACGCGGCCAGCAGGCGGATATGCCTTGAAAGCAGCATGCCGTTGCCGAACACGTCGCCGGACATGTCGCCGATACCGACCACGCTGAAGTCCTGGCTCTGGCAATCGCGGCCCATGGCGCGGAAGTGGCGCTTGACCGATTCCCACGCGCCGCGCGCAGTGATGCCCATGCCCTTGTGGTCGTAGCCAACCGAGCCGCCGGAGGCGAACGCGTCGCCCAGCCAGAAGCCGTGGTCCAGCGCCAGACCATTGGCGATATCGGAGAACGTGGCGGTGCCCTTGTCGGCCGCAACGACCAGGTACGGGTCGTCCTGATCGTGACGCACCACCTGCGGCGGAGGCACGATCTTGCCGCCGACGATGTTGTCGGTGATGTCGAGCAGGCCCTGGATAAAGAGCTTGTAGCAGGCGATGCCTTCTGCCTGGATGGCATCGCGGTCACCGCCCACCGGCGATCGCTTGACGTAGAAACCGCCCTTGGCACCGACCGGCACGATGACGGTGTTTTTCACCATCTGCGCCTTGACCAGGCCCAGCACTTCGGTGCGGAAATCCTCGCGCCGGTCAGACCAGCGCAGGCCGCCACGCGCCACCGCGCCGAAGCGCAGATGCACGCCTTCCACGCGCGGGCCGTAGACGAAAATTTCGCGATACGGACGCGGCTTGGGCAGGTCCGGCACGCGCGCCGAATCCAGCTTGAAGCTGATGCAGTGGGGGTGCTTGCCGTTCTTGTCGGTCTGGTAGTAATTGGTGCGCAAGGTCGCATCGATCACATCGATGAAGCTGCGCAGGATGCGGTCCTCGTCCAGGCTGGAGACGCGGTCCATCAGCTTGAGCAAGGTGGCGCGGGTGGCGTCCTGCTGCGCGTTGCGATCGCCGCCACGTGCTTCCAGCACGGCGTCCAGCGCCTTGAGCGTGGCCTCGTCGCCGCCTGCCAACGCAGACAGTTCTTCGCGCAGGCGTTCCTGGCCGGCGAAGATCTGCGCCTTGGTCTCGCTGCCGGTGGATGGATCGAAGCGTGCTTCGAACAATTCCACCAGCAGGCGCGCCAGCAACGGATAGCGGGTGAAGGTGGCTTCGACGTAGGCCTGCGAGAACGGCACCGCCGTCTGTAGCAGGTATTTGCAGTAGCCGCGCAGCAAGGCCACCTGGCGCCAGTGCAGGCCGGCCGCCAGGATCAGGCGATTGAAGCCGTCGTTTTCGGCATCGCCGTTCCAGATGCGCTCGAACGCTTCGCCGAAGCTGGCATCGGCGTGTGCGGCATTGATCTTGCCGGACGTCGATTCGACCTCGAAATCCTGGATATAGACCGGCGTTTCGCCGACCTGCAACCGATATGGCCGCTCGGAAATCACGCGCAGGCCCATGTTTTCCATCATCGGCATCGCATCGGACAGCGGAATGTCGTCGAGCTGGCGGTACAGCTTCAGGCGCAGGCCTTCGCCCGCGTCCAGACGCATGCCGTCGTCGCGACGGATTTCCTGCAGGCTCAGATGCAGATCGTCCGGGCCATCCAGCGAGGCGAGATGCTCGACGTCGGACACCGCCGATTCGATCGAGGAATCTTCGATATAGCCGGCCGGCAGTGCGCGACCGAAGTTGGCCGCCATGCGCAGGCCGTTGGCCTCGCCATGCCGCGCAACCAACGCCTCGCGCAGGGCATCGCGCCAGTTGCGCAGCAGGTGCGCCAGCCGCGATTCGAGTTCGGTGGTGTTGAACTCCAGCGCCTCGCCGCTCTTGGGGCGCACGATCAGGTGCAGCTGCGCCAGCGGCGATTCGCCCAGCACCACGCTGGAGTCGATGTATTCGCCGTGCAGCGCATCCTTCAACAAGGCTTCGATGCGCAGGCGCACATCGGTGTTGAAGCGTTCGCGCGGGATGTACACCAGCGCCGAGATGAAACGCCCGTACTTGTCGCGGCGCAGGAACAGGCGGCTACGCACACGCTCCTGCAGCCCGAGAATACCCATCGCGGTGCGGTACAGCTCTTCTTCGTTGGACTGGAACAGCTCCTCGCGCGGCAGCGTTTCCAGGATGTGGCGCAAGGCCTTGCCGCTATGGCTGCTCGGGGTCAGCCCCGATTTGCTCATCACGTATTCGTGGCGCTGACGCACCAGCGGAATTTCCCAGGGGCGGCGGTTGTAGGCGCTGGACGTGAACAGGCCCAGGAAGCGCTGCTCGCCGACGATGCGGCCCTTGGCGTCGAATTCCAGGATGCCGATGTAATCCATGTAACCGACCCGATGCACGCGCGAGCGTGCATTGGTCTTGGTCAGGATCAACGCATCCTTGAGCTTGGACGAGGCATTCAGGCCATGCGCGGCCAGCGTGGTCACCGGACGCGCCGGCGAGGTGTCGCGACCGCGCAGCAGGCCCAGGCCGGTCTCTTCCAGCGGTGCCAGCACATCCTGGCCACCCTGCTTCTCCACCCGATACTCGCGGTAGCCGAAGAAGGTGAAGTGGTCGGCCGCGGCCCAGCGCAGGAACTCCTGCGCCTCGTGCCGGTTGATGTCGTCGATCGGCAGGCGGCGGGTCGCCAGATCGTCGGCCAGCATGACCATGCGCTCGCGCATCGCCGACCAGTCCTGCACGATGGCGCGCACCTCGGCCAGCACCTTGCGCACGGCCGCTTCCAGCTTGGGCATTTCTTCCGGCGGCTGGCGGTCGATCTCCAGCACCATCAACGATTCGCCCTTGCCCTCGCCCACTGCGGTGAGCTTGCCGGACTTGTCGCGTGCGATGCGCAGCACCGGGTGGCCCAGCACGTGCACGCCGATGCCCAGGTCGGCCAGGGTCATGCTGACCGAATCCACCAGAAACGGCATATCGTCGTTGACGATCTGCAGCAGGGTATGCGGCGACTCGTAGCCGTGGCCCTTCAAGGTCGGGTTGAACACCCGCACGTTGACCGTGCCGGCCTTGCGCGCGCGCGCGAACTCCAGCATGTCCGACGCCAGCGCCGCCCACTGCTCCGGTGGATGGTTCGGGAATTCGTCTTCCTCCATGCGCCGGTAGAAGTCGGCGGCGAACGCCTGGACTTCGGCCTGACGGGCGGCCGGGTAGCGCTTGCGCAACGCGGCAAACACCGGCTCGAGGGTAACCGCCTGCGGTTCGGTGGCAAGCACGGGGACGGCACGTTCGGCGACCGGTTTGACCGACGTCGTGGACGATTTCGAAGCGGCTTTCTTGGCTGTCATGAGTAGAGCTGGAATGCTCGGTGGAAAACCTGAATTGTACCGGGGCGCGGTGACGACGCCTTGCTGCATAGCGCAAATGTGCGGCCCACGATCGCCCTAGGCGGCATGCAGAGCACGACATCCATGTAGCGACGAGAACGCAGCGGCGGGAAGGCGGGGCTGGACCGCCACAACCGGCAAAGTCCGGCCAAAGGCTTGGCACAGAAGGCGTTGTGCAGACGGCGCCGTCGCCGTCAAGCCTGTTTGAAAACTAAACTGGACGGTATAGTCTACCGCCATGATCCCTCGTTCCCACCGTGCTGCCCGGCGTTCGGACTGCGACCGCCGCATCCATGCGGCCGTGCATGCGCTGCTTGCCGAGCGTGGCATGCGGCTGAGCATGGACGCGGTGGCCGAGCGGGCCGGCTGTTCCAAGCAGACCCTGTACAGCTACTACGGCTGCAAGGAAAACCTGCTGCGCGACGTGCTGCAGGACCACGTGCACCTTGCGGCCGGGCCGCTAGGCACGGTCTCGGGCGATCTCCGCGCAGATCTGCTGGCCTTCGCGCTGGCCCATCTTGACCGTTTGAACAACCCCGATGTGCTACAGACCTGCCGTCTGGTGGAGGCCGAGTCGCACCGGTTTCCCGACCAGTCGCAGCAGATCTTCCACGACGGCGTGGTCGGCATGCAGCAGCGCCTGGCGCATCGCTTCGAACAGGCGATCGACGCCGGCCAACTGCGGCATGACGATCCGCACTTCATGGCCGAACTGCTGCTGAGCATGATCGTCGGGCTGGATTTCGACCGCCAACGGTTTCAAGTCCCCCATCGCGCCGGCCTTCCCGCCAGGCAGCAATGGGCGCAGTTCGCCGTGGACACCTTCCTGCGTGCGTTTGCTCCGGCTCCTGCCGCGCCGACGTCGCCGCCACCTTCGCTTCTCACTTCAAGACCCTAACGGAGTTTCCCCTGATGATTGCCCCGCTCCGCACATTCGGCCTGGCCTGTGCCATCACCGTGGCGCTGGCTGCCTGCAGCAAGCCCGAACAACAGCAGGCACCGCCGCCGCCGGAAGTCTCGGTGCTGGAGATGAAGCCGCAGACGCTGCCGCTGGAACGCGACCTGGTCGGCCGCCTGTCGGCGTACCGTTCGGCGGACGTGCGCGCGCGCGTGGACGGCGTGGTGCTCAAGCGCCTGTACACCGAAGGCGCCAACGTCAAAGAGGGCCAGCCGCTGTTCCAGATCGACCCCTCGCAGCTGAAGGCCACGCTGCTGCAGGCGCAGGGCCAGCTGGCCGCCGCCGAAGCGACCTATACCAACGCCAAGATCGCCGCGACGCGTGCGCGTAGCCTGGCGCCGCAGCAGTACGTCTCGCGCGCCGACATCGACACCGCCGAAGCCAACGAGCGTTCGTCCGGGGCCAACGTGCAGCAGGCGCGCGGCGCGGTCGAAGCTGCGCGCATCCAGCTCGGCTTCGCCACCGTGACCTCGCCGATTACCGGCCGCGCCGGCATTCAGCGCGTGACCGAAGGCGCACTGGTCGGTGCCGGTGAAGCCACCCTGCTCACCACCGTGGACCAGATCGACCCGCTGTACGTGAACTTCGCCATGAGCAGCGAAGAACTGGCCGCCCTACGTCAGGCGCAGAGCAGCGGCAACGTGCAGCTGAGCGGCGACGGCAAGTCGTCCATCAATGTGGAGCTGGGCAACGGCACGCAGTACCAGCACCCCGGCACGCTGGACGTGTCTGCGGTGACGGTGGACCCGAGCACCGGTGCGGTGTCGCTGCGCGCCACCCTGCCCAACCCTGAACAATCGCTGCTGCCAGGCGCGTTCGTGACCTTCAAGGCCAGCCTGGGCCAGCGCAACAATGCCTACCTGCTGCCGCAGCAGGCGGTGCAGCGCGATGCCACCGGACCCTACGCCCTGGTGCTGGGCAAGGACGGCAAGGTGGTCCGCAAGAACCTGACCGTCGACGGCCAGCAGAAGGGCCAGTGGATCGTCACCGGCGGCATGACCCCGGGCGATCAGGTTATCGTCGATGGCGTGCAGAAGGCCAAGGAAGGGCAGCCGGCCAAGGGCGTGCCGTGGGATCCGAACAAGCCGGCACAAGGCGGCCAGCCCGGCGCAGCGGGCGCGGCGCCCGGCGCGGCACAGGGCGGCGACGCGAAAGCCGCACCGTCCGCCGACAAGGCCGATGCAGCGGCGCCGGCCGCCCAGCAACAGCCCACGCAGGATGCGGCCGCGCAGCCGGCCGACTCCCAGTCCAAGCAGCAGTGACGGAACCCGGACATGCCTAAGTTTTTTATCGAACACCCGGTCTTTGCGTGGGTGGTGGCGATCCTGATCTCGCTTGCGGGCGTGATCTCGATCCTGAATCTGGGTATCGAGTCGTACCCGACGATCGCCCCGCCGCAGGTCACCGTCACCGCCAACTTCCCCGGCGCCAGCGCCGACACCGCCGAAAAGGCGGTGACCCAGGTCATCGAACAGCAGCTCACCGGTATCGACCACCTGCTGTACTTCAACTCGTCCTCGGCCGCCAACGGCCGCGTGACCATCACCCTGACCTTCGAAACCGGCACCGACGCGGATATCGCGCAGGTGCAGGTGCAGAACAAGGTGTCGCTGGCCACGCCGCGCCTGCCCTCGGAAGTGACCCAGCAGGGCGTGGTGGTGGCCAAGGCCAACGCCGGCTTCCTGATGGTGGCCGCACTGCGCTCGGACAACCCCTCGATCGACCGCGACGCGCTCAACGACATCGTCGGTTCGCGCGTGCTCGAGCAGATCTCGCGCGTGCCCGGCGTGGGCAGCACCAACCAGTTCGGCGCCGAGTACGCGATGAACATCTGGTTGAACCCGGAGAAACTGCAGGGCTACAACCTGTCGGCAACCCAGGTGCTGACCGCGGTGCGTAACCAGAACGTGCAGTTCGCTGCCGGTTCGGTGGGCGCCGACCCGACCCCGGAAGGCATCAGCTTCACTGCCACGGTGTCGGCGGAAGGCCGCTTCAGCTCGCCCGAGCAGTTCGAAAACATCATCCTGCGTACCGACAACAATGGCGCCACCGTGCGTTTGAAAGACGTCGCACGCGTCACCGTCGGGCCGAGCAACTACGGCTTCGACACCCAGTACAACGGCAAGCCCACCGGCGCCTTCGGTATCCAGCTGTTGCCGGGTGCCAATGCATTGAACGTGTCCGAGGCGGTGGGCGCCAAGCTCGACGAACTGCAGCCGACCTTCCCGCAAGGCGTGACCTGGTTTGCGCCGTACGAATCGACCACCTTCGTGCGCATCTCCATCGAGGAAGTGATCCACACGCTGGTGGAAGCCATTGTGCTGGTGTTCCTGGTGATGCTGCTGTTCCTGCAGAACTTCCGCGCCACCGTGATTCCCACGCTGGTGATTCCGGTCGCGCTGCTGGGCACGTTCTTCGGCATGTACATGATCGGCTTCACCATCAACCAGTTGACGCTGTTTGCGATGGTGCTGGCGATCGGCATCGTGGTGGACGATGCGATCGTGGTGATCGAGAACGTCGAACGCATCATGAGCGAGGAGCACCTGGAGCCCAAGGCGGCCACCCAGAAGGCGATGACCCAGATCACCGGCGCGGTGGTGGCCATCACCGTGGTGCTGGCAGCGGTGTTCATCCCCTCCTCGCTGCAGCCCGGCGCCTCGGGTGCGATCTACAAGCAGTTCGCGTTGACCATCGCCATGTCGATGGGTTTCTCTGCGTTCCTGGCGTTGAGCTTCACCCCGGCGCTGTGCGGCGCGTTCCTCAAGTCGACCCACTCGACCAAGAAGAACTGGGTCTACCGCACCTTCGACAAGTACTACGACAAGCTGGCGCATCGCTATGTCGGCGTGGTGGGCCATACCCTCAAGCGCTCGCCGCCATGGATGATCGCGTTCGTGGCGCTGGTGGTGCTGTGCGGCTTCCTGTTCACGCGCATGCCGGGCAGCTTCCTGCCGGAAGAAGACCAGGGCTTTGCCGTGGCCATCGTGCAGCTGCCGCCGGGCGCGACCAAGATCCGCACCAACGAGGCGTTCGCGCAAATGCGTGCGGTGCTGGAGAAGCAGCCGGCCGTGGAAGGCATGCTGCAGATCGCCGGCTTCAGCTTCCTGGGCTCGGGCGAAAACGTCGGTATGGGCTTCATCCGGCTCAAGCCGTGGGAAGAACGCGACGTCACTGCCGAGCAGTTGATCCAGCAACTCAATGGCGCCTTCTACGGCATCAAGGGCGCGCAGATCTTCGTGGTCAACCTGCCCACCGTGCAGGGCCTGGGGCAGTTCGGCGGCTTCGACATGTGGCTGCAGGACCGTTCCGGTGCCGGCCAGGAAGCGCTGATCAATGCGCGCAACATCGTGCTCGGCAAGGCGGCGGAGAAGCAGGACACCCTGGTCGGCGTGCGTCCGAACGGCCTGGAAAACTCGCCGCAGCTGCAGTTGCACGTGGACCGCGTGCAGGCGCAATCGATGGGCCTGGATGTCAGCGATATCTATAGCTCGATCCAGCTGATGCTGGCGCCGGTGTACGTCAACGACTACTTCGCCGAGGGCCGCATCAAGCGCGTCAACATGCGTGCCGACGATCAGTTCCGCGCCGGCCCCGAGTCGCTGCGCAACTTCTTTACCCCCAGCGCCACGGCCACCGGTGCCGACGGTCAGCCGGCCATGATCCCGCTGAGCAACGTGGTCAAGGCCGAGTGGAACTACGCCTCGCCGGCCCTGAACCGCTACAACGGCTATTCGGCCGTGAACATCGTCGGCAACCCGGCTCCGGGCGGCAGTTCCGGCCAGGCGATGAGCGCGATGGAAGATATCGTCAACAACGATCTGCCGCCGGGCTTCGGTTTCGACTGGAGCGGCATGTCCTACCAGGAAATCATCGCCGGTAATGCGGCCACGCTGCTGCTGGCGCTGTCGGTGGTGGTGGTGTTCCTGTGCCTGGCCGCGCTTTACGAGAGCTGGTCGATCCCGGTAGCGGTGCTGCTGGTGGTGCCGATCGGCGTGCTGGGCGCGATCACCTTCTCGATGCTGCGCGGCCTGCCGAACGATCTGTACTTCAAGATCGGCATGATCACGGTGATTGGTCTGGCGGCCAAGAACGCGATCCTGATCGTGGAATTTGCAGTGGAGCAGCGTGCGGCGGGCAAGACCCTGCGCGAGGCCACGCTGGAAGCGGCGCACCTGCGCTTCCGCCCGATCCTGATGACCTCGTTCGCGTTCATCCTGGGCGTGTTGCCGCTGGCCATCTCCACCGGTGCCGGCGCCAACTCGCGTCACTCCATCGGTACCGGCGTGATCGGCGGCATGGTGTTCGCCACCGTGCTCGGCGTGATCTTCATCCCGCTGTTCTTCGTGGTGGTGCGCCGCATGCTGGGCGACAAGCTGGACGAGCAGTCCAAGGAATATCTGGCCGTGCAGAACGATGGCGGAACCCACCGCCCGGATCGCTGAGTCAGTCAGTCGTTGCAAACAAAAAGCCCCGGCACTGCCGGGGCTTTTTTTGTGCGGCATCGGTGGAAACCATTGCGAATCCGCCCCTTGTAGGAGCGCACCGGAGCGCGAACGCACTACCGAAAACGCCCGTCGCGCCCAGGTGCGCTCCTACGAGGCGGCGATGTCGGCAGGTTGCAGTGATCGGCGCAAGGGGCCTGAACAATCACGGCAAGTGACACCTCCGGTTCGCCGGCATCGCGCAGGTCCGAAATCCACGGCGGGCGGCCATCCTCGTAGGAGCGCACTCGGGCGCGAACGCATTCCCGTCAAACCCACCACACCCAACAGACTCTCGCCACCGCTCTACACCACGCCCGGCATACGCGCAGCAGTCGACCCACGCACCACGCAACGTCCGGTCATGACCATGCGGCGGATCGGCAATTGCGGATTGCTTAGCCGTTCCAGCAGCAGCGACATCGCCGCCCGGCCCATGTCTTCCACCGGCTGCTCGACGACAGTGATGCCCGGCTCGACCAGATCGGTCCAGCGCTCGTTGTCGAACCCGGCCAGGGCCAGATCCTGTGGCAGGCGCAAGCCGGCGGTGCGTGCAGCCTTCAGTGCGCCCATCAGCAGCAGGCTGTTACTGGTCACGATGGCCTCGGGCCGCTGGTCGTTGGCCAGCCATGCACCCAACTCGGCAATCGCCGCCTCGGCGGTGGGCGCCACTTCGCGGTAATCCGGCTGCAGCCCCTGCGCGCGCATCGCGGCCAGGTAACCATCGCGGCGCTCGGCCGCCGTGGTGCTGGTGCTGCCGAACAGCCCGCCGATGCGCCGGTAGCCCTGCGCCTGCAGATGCGCCACCAGCTCGGCCATGGCCGCGCCGTTATCCAGCACCACACTGTCGTAGCGGCTGCCGGGGCCGGCGCGATCCACCAGCACGGTGGGGTAATCCAGCGCCAGCTCGTGCATGCGCCCCACCGTGACCCGGGTCGGCGCAAAAATCAGCCCGGTGATGCGTTCTTCCTGCATCAACTCCAGGTATAGCGCCTCTCGCTCGGGATCTTCATCGGTATTGCACAGCGTCACGCGCATACCGGCCCGGTAGGCGACCTCTTCCACCGCACGGATCAGCGCCGTGAAGTACGGGTTGCGGATGTCGGCCACGATCACCCCCAGGATGCCGGATTGCTGGGATCGCAATCGCCGCGCCATCAGGTTGGGCCGATAGCCGGTCTGGCGCACCGCCGCTTCCACCTTGGCACGCACTTCCTCGCTGACCGGGCCGCTGCCCAGCGCGCGCGACACCGTGGACTTGGACACTCCGGCCACGCGGGCCACGTCATTGATGCTGATACTCACTGGGACCGTTCCCGCTCCATTTTGCGCACCCTGACCCAGGCGCGGTGTCGGTCTTGATGCTAACCCGAAAGCACTACAGCGTTTTTGTGCACCGCACATTGACCTGGATCGTGGGAACGTTCCCACTATACTTCCCAGCCCGACCTCATCCGGAGCCCGCCTTGTCCTCTCCGTCGCCCGCCCCCGTCACCCCCGACCTTGTGCGCCTGCGCGCTTCTGCCCGCGACAAGGACGACGCCATCGCCCAGGCCGCCCAGTTGCTGGTCGCGGCCGGCTGCGTCGCGCCGGGCTACGACGCCAGCATGCGGCGGCGCGAAGGCCTGGCCAATACCTTCCTGGGCCACGGCCTGGCGATCCCGCACGGCGTCGGCGAAGACCGCCACCTGGTGCGCCGCGACGGCATCGCGGTGCTGCAGCTCACCGATGGCGTGGAATGGAACCCCGGCCAGATCACCCGGCTGGTGGTCGGCATCGCCGCGCAGTCCGATACCCACATCACCCTGCTGCGCCGGCTGACCCGGTTGATCCAGGACCCGGCCCAGCTCGAAACGCTGTTCAGCACCGACGACCCCGGCGTGATCGTCGCCGCGCTCACCGGCGACCGCGCGCCCGAGACCAATGCCGCGCCGGCCACCGATCTGGCCGAAACATTCGAATGGACCATCGCCTACCCCAGCGGCCTGCATGCGCGCCCGGCCACCCGCTGGGCCGAAACCGCCCGCGGCTTCTCGGCCCGTGCGCAGGTGCGCGCCGGCGACCAGGCCGCCGATGCCAAGAGCCTGGTGGGCTTGCTGCAGTTGGGCCTGCGTGCCGGCGACAGCATCACCGTCTCGGCCGAAGGCAGCGACGCAGCGGAACTGCTCAAGCGCCTGCGCGCCGTCATGGACAGCCTCACCGCGCAGGAAAAGGCCGATGCCGAGCGTGCCGCGCAACGCCGCGCTGCCCCGGTGGCCGGCTGGACGCCGCCGCAGGCGCAGCCGGCCATCGTCGGCATCGGCGCCAGCCCGGGCGTGGCGATCGGCATCGTGCACCGCCTGCGCGCCGCGCAGACCGAGGTCGCCGATCAACCGGTCGGCCTGGGCGATGGTGGCGCGCAGCTGCACGACGCGCTGACCCGCACCCGCCAGCAGCTGGCGGCAATCCAGGACGACACCCAGCGCCGGCTCGGCGCCTCGGACGCGGCCATCTTCAAGGCCCAGGCCGAACTGCTCAACGACACCGACCTGATTACCCGCACCTGCCAGCTGATGGTCGAAGGTCACGGCGTGGCGTGGTCGTGGCACCAGGCGGTGGAACAGATCGCTTCCGGCCTGGCCGCCCTCGGCAACCCGGTACTGGCCGGCCGCGCGGCCGATCTGCGCGATGTCGGCCGCCGCGTGCTGGCCCAGCTCGACCCGGCCGCCGCCGGCGCCGGACTCACCGACCTACCCAACCAACCGTGCATCCTGCTCGCCAGCGACCTGTCGCCTTCGGACACCGCCAACCTGGACACCGCGCGCGTGCTCGGCCTGGCCACCGCGCAGGGCGGGCCGACCTCGCACACCGCCATCCTGTCGCGCACGCTCGGCCTGCCGGCACTGGTCGCGGCCGGCGGCCAGCTGCTGGAGATCGAAGACGGCGTCACCGCCATCATCGACGGCAGCAGCGGGCGCCTGTACATCGACCCGTCCGAGCAGGATCTGGATGCGGCCCGCACCCATATCGCCGAGCAGCAGGCCATCCGCGAGCGCGAAGCCGCGCAGCGCGCGTTGCCGGCCGAAACCACCGACGGCCACCACATCGACATCGGCGCCAACGTCAACCTGCCCGACCAGGTCGCGATGGCGCTGACCCAGGGCGCCGAAGGCGTTGGCCTGATGCGCACCGAATTCCTGTTCCTGGAAAGCGGCCGCACGCCCAGCGAAGACGAACAACATGCCACCTACCTGGCGATGGCGCAGGCGCTGGATGGCCGCCCGCTGATCGTGCGTGCGCTGGATATCGGCGGCGACAAGCAAGTGGCGCATCTGGAATTGCCGCACGAAGAAAACCCGTTCCTGGGCGTGCGCGGCGCGCGCCTGCTGCTGCGTCGCCCCGACCTGCTGGAGCCGCAACTGCGTGCGCTGTATCGCGCCGCCAAGGACGGGGCGCGGCTGTCGATCATGTTCCCCATGATCACCTCGGTGCCGGAACTGGTGGCGCTGCGCGCCATCTGCGCACGCCTCCGCGCCGACCTCGACGCACCGGAGGTGCCGATCGGCATCATGATCGAAGTGCCGGCCGCCGCCGCGCAGGCCGACGTGCTGGCGCGCCACGCAGACTTCTTCTCGATCGGCACCAACGACCTCACCCAGTATGTGCTGGCGATCGACCGCCAGAATCCGGAACTGGCCGCCGAAGCCGACAGCCTGCACCCGGCGGTGCTGCGCATGATCCGCAGCACCATTGACGGTGCGCGCAAGCACGATCGCTGGGTCGGCGTCTGCGGCGGCCTGGCCGGCGATGCGTTCGGCGCCAGCCTGCTGGCCGGCCTGGGCGTGCAGGAATTGTCGATGACGCCCAACGACATCCCGGCGGTCAAGGCACGCCTGCGCGGCGCCGCGTTGAGCCAGCTGCAACACCTCGCCGAACAGGCGCTGGCCTGCGAAACCGCCGAACAGGTGCGCGCATTGGAAGCCAAGCGCGAGGACAAGGCATGAGCCTGCAGGCCATCACCGTCACGCTGAACCCGGCGATCGACCAGACCATCCAGCTCAAACACCTGCAGCCGGGCGCCGTGCACCGCGCCAGCAGCGTGCGCAACGATGCCGGCGGCAAGGGCATCAATGTGGCCGCGTGCCTGGCCGACTGGGGCAGCCAGGTTGCCGCGCTGGGCGTGCTCGGGGTCGGCAACGCCGGCGTGTTCGAAGCGCTGTTCCGCGAACGCGGCATCGCCGATCACTGCCAGCGCGTGGCCGGCGAAACCCGCACCAATCTCAAGCTGGTCGACGCGCGCAGCAACGACACCACCGACATCAACCTGCCCGGCCTGCGCTTGGGGCCTGCGCACCTGCAAGGCGTGGCCGACCATCTCGCCCCATTGCTGCGCCCCGGCCTGCCGGTGGTGCTGTCGGGCAGCCTGCCGGCCGGGCTGCCGGACGACAGCTGGGCGCAATTGCAGGCCCAGGCCAGCGCGGCCGGTGCGCGCGTGCTGCTGGACACCAGCGGCATGCCGCTGGTGAGAGCGCTGGAAGCCGCGCGCCAGGCGCTGCCGTACGCGGTCAAGCCCAATCGCGACGAACTCGCAGCCTGGACCGGCCGCCCGTTGAACGATCACGGCGCACTTAGCGCCGCCGCGCACGAACTGATCGCCCGCGGCATCCAGCTGGTGGTCATTTCGATGGGCACCGAAGGCGCCCTGTTCGTGCAACGCGACCAGCGGCTGATCGCCCGCCCGCCACGCCTGGCGCACGGCAGCAGCGTGGGCGCAGGCGATGCGATGGTGGCCGGCCTGGCCGCCGCCTCGCTCGATGCCGCGACCACGCTGGAGCAGTGCGCACGGCTGGCCACGGCGTTTTCGATGTGCCGGCTGGAAAGCGGCGACGCGCGCCGGATTACGCCAGAGGGCGTGCGCCGCGCCGCAACCGAGGTCGTGATCGAAATGCTGTCATGAGCCGCCATTGGCCACTGCCGATGCATGCACCCAGGCGGCGTCGGGCCGGCAGTTGCAGACCGCGGCAGATCGCGCGCGTCACCGCCACGCATAACGCTTGAAATTCCCCCCGCCGACAACACCGGCGACCGCAACACAGCAGGAGTTTTGCCATGTCCTCTTCCATCGTGGTCATCGCCGCTGGCGAACGCAGTACCGAAGCCGTCCTGGCGGCCGAAGCGCTGCGCCGCGCGGCCACTGCCGCCGGCCGTCGCGTGACGATCGAAATCCGCAGCGACCAGGGCGTGCTCGGCGCCTTGCCGGGCGAACTCGCCAGCAGTGCCGCCCAGGTCCTGGTGGTCGGCGACGCCGATGCCGACACCACCCGCTTTGGCGATGCGCAACTGGTGCGCCTGAGCCTGGGCGCGGTGCTGGACGACCCGGCCGCTGCGATCGGCAAGCTGGCCGCACACGCCGACCCGGCCGTCGCCGGCAATCCCGGTGGCACCGCTAGCGGCAACAAGCGCATCGTGGCCATCACCTCCTGCCCTACCGGCATCGCGCACACCTTCATGGCCGCCGAAGGCCTGCAGCAGGCCGCCAAGAAACTCGGCTACCAGATGCGGGTGGAAACCCAGGGCTCGGTGGGTGCGCAGGACGCACTCACCGACGACGAAATCCGCGCAGCAGACGTCGTCATCATTGCCGCCGACCGCGAAGTGGACCTGGCCCGCTTCGGCGGCAAGCGCGTGTTCAAGAGCGGCACCAAGCCGGCGATCAACGATGGCCCGGCGCTGATCAACAAGGCGCTGGCCGACGCCAGCGTGCAGGGCGGCGCGACTCCTGCCACCGGCACCGCTGCCAGCGGCACCGCGAACAAGGGCACCGGCCGCACCGGCGCCTACAAGCACCTGATGACCGGCGTCTCGTTCATGCTGCCGTTCGTCACTGCCGGCGGCCTGCTGATTGCTTTGGCATTTGCCCTCGGCGGCATCTACGCCGGCGACGATGCGCACCAGGGCACGCTGGCCTGGTCGCTGTTCCAGATCGGCGCCAAGGCCGGCTTCACCCTGATGGTGCCGGCCCTGGCCGGTTACATCGCCTACTCCATCGCCGATCGCCCGGGCATCGCGCCCGGCATGATCGGGGGCCTGGTCGCGGCCAATCTCAACGCCGGTTTCCTCGGCGGGATCATTGCCGGCTTCATCGCCGGCTACGGCGTGGCGGCGCTCAACCGCTATATCAAGCTGCCGCGCAACCTGGAAGGCCTCAAGCCGGTGCTGATCCTGCCGGTGCTGGGCACCCTGCTGGTCGGGCTGGCGATGATGTACGTGTTCGGCCAGCCGGTGGCCGACCTGCTGGCCTGGCTCACCGCCTGGCTGCGCGGCATGCAGGGCAGCAGCGCCTTGCTGCTGGGCCTGTTGCTCGGCGGCATGATGGCTTTCGACATGGGCGGACCGGTCAACAAGGCGGCCTATGCGTTCTCCACCGGCCTGATCGCTAGCCAGGTCTACACCCCGATGGCCGCTGCCATGGTGGCCGGCATGACCCCGCCGCTGGGCATCGCGCTGGCGACCTGGGTGTTCCGCAACCGCTTCACCGTGGAAGAGCGCGGCTCGGCCACTGCCGCCGGCGTGCTCGGGCTGGCCTTCGTGACCGAGGGCGCTATCCCGTACGCTGCGCGCGACCCGTTGCGCACCATCCCGGCGCTGGTGATCGGCTCGGCCGTGGCCGGCGCCATCTCGATGACCGCCGGTGCCGAATTGAAGGCACCCCACGGCGGCATCTTCGTGCTGCTGATCCCCAACGCCGTCACCCACCTGCTCAACTACGTGCTGGCCCTGGTGGTCGGTGTGGTGGTCACGGCCATCGCGCTGCGCCTGCTCAAGAAGCCGGTGACCGACGTCGTTGCCTGAGGCACCTCCGGCGGCACGGACCTGCCGCCGCACCTGACGCGCCCGCGTTTTCCCGCGCGCCCCTGACCTGCTTCACCGCTGCGCGCACCCAGGTGCGCTGCCAGCGGCATGCCCACCCACATGTTGTCGCGTTCGCCACCACGGCCACGCCCTTTTGTCCGGAGTCCTGCCATGACCGCTCTCGCCCCCCGCCGTGCCCGCCCCCGCCTGCTGTGCCTGTCGCTGACCTTGGCACTGACCCCGCTCGCCCACGCGCAGGATGCCGCCGATGCCTTCAAGCTCAAGCTCGGCTACACCGGCGAAGCGGCCTCGATGATCGACGGCGGCCGCAAAAGCGGCGACGCCTACGCCGGCCAGTTGATGGTCGGCACCGATGTCGACATGGACCGCCTGTTCGGCTGGAACGGCGCCACGGTGAAGTTGTACGTCAGCAACCGCCACGGCACCAACCTGGCCAACAGCAGCATCGGCAACAGCACCTCGGTGCAGGAAATCTACGGCGGCCAGGGCACGCGCCTGGCCAACTTCACCCTGCTGCAGAAACTTTTCAACGACCGTCTGGAACTGGAAGCCGGCCGCAGCGTGGCCAACATCCACTTCCTGGGCTCGGACCTGTGCCAGTACTTCCAGGGCAACTCGGCCTGCGGCAACCCCACCTTCGTGTTCCGCACCAGCAACTTCACTTACTGGCCGGTCTCCAGCTGGGCCGCGCATGCCACCGCCTGGGTCACACCGAAGGTCTATCTGCATGTCGGCGCCTACGAGGTCAACCCCATCCAGGCACAGGACGGCCAGCACGGCCTGAACTGGAGCACCAACGACACCACCGGCGTGGTCGTGCCCTATGCCGTCGGCTACAAGAACAAGGGTGGCGACGGCAGCATGGCCGCCATGTACGAACTGGGCGGCTGGCAGGACAACTCCGACTACACCGACCCGCTGCGCGACCGCAATGGCAACCCGGCCGTACTGAGCGGCTTGGGCTATGAAAACAAGCAAGGCCGCTCGGGCATGTTCGCCCGCTTCGAACAGCAGGTGACCAACCCCGACCCGTCGGGTACGCGCGGCCTCACCGTCTTCGGCGCCATGCTCAAGAGCACCGGCGGCCAAGCCATCGAAGACCATTTCATCCAGCTCGGCCTGGTGCAGAAAGGTACCTTCGCCAGCCGCCCGCAGGACAACATCGCTTTCGTGATCACCCAGCAGAAATACAGCGACGAAGCGATCGAAAACCTGCGCCTGGCCCGCGCCTCCGCCGGCGGCACCGGCACCCCAGCCGACAACCAGATCATGATGGAGCTCAGCTACGGCATCCAGGTCACCAAGCGCCTGCGCATCGCCCCGAACCTGCACTACGTGATCAACCCCGACCAGTTCAACGAACCGACCCGCACCAACGATCTGAAGAACGCATTGATTGCGGGCATGCGGATCGACTGGAATCTGTGACCCGAAGAGAGCTGCGCGCGTTGCGCGCATGCTTGGTGGGCATCACTGCCTGAAGTGAGCGGCGGGTGCGTTGCATTTACTGCAGTGCAACGCATTGCGTCGACTCGGTTGGCATGGGCAATGCCGGATTTGGCCAATGAGTTCGATGAGCCGCTTAGGCGCGACCGCACGCGAGGTGGCTTTTTCGACCGCCCCTGTCGCGCAAGCCAGTGGCTGTAATGACGACTTCACATCATTGCGAATCTGATGTTGCTCGCAGATTGATCGCTCTGTATTGCCGCTGGTTGCCGTAACGCGGCCCATTCTTCTCAAAGGTGGCGCAGAGCCGGTCTTCGCCACATGGAGCTAGGTCGGCAAGGGACACGCGATCCAGGTAGTCGATGGACGCTCGAAGCTGTGCGAGTTCGGTTCGCTTTTCGGTAACGATGCCAACCGAATAGGCCACCGCCCCCAGCGCTAGCAAGCCCGCCAAGAGCATCGTGGCCGATGCGATCCACATGCGCCGAGTGCTCCGCGTTTCCAAGGACTGCTGGGCCTGCGCGTAACGTCGCGTGGCTTGCTGCAATGTCTCATCCGCAGTCGCCATTTCTTTGTTGAATCGCTTGGCGGCTGGCTCCAGCGTCTGCGTCAACGCCTGATTGGTCAGCTGCGTCAGTCTCGGCAGTGCGTTGTCCAATGCCCTAGTGACCTTGGCATCGGCATTGCTGGCGGCGTTCTGGAGCACATGGAGTTGCTCGGCGACCACCTCGCGCAACCGTTGTTCGCGCTGCTGCATGGATGCCACCAGCGTCGTCAGCACTTTGACCGTCTCTTGCAACGAAGCGTTCGATGCATTCAACGTGGCCATCATTTCCGCCATTGCGGCGGCGTCTTGCCTATCCATGAGGTTTCCTGAGCTCGGCTGGTCACGGAAGCGATTTTGACTAACCGCCGCCCCCTCCACCACCACCACCTCCTCCCCCGCCTCCACCGCCGTCTCCACCCCCACCGCCGTCCCCTTGGGGACCGCTCTGCATCGGTCCCTTGGCAAACTCCGGCAGCGTCATCACCATGACCGGCCCGCGGCTGGTGTTGATTTCCGCTGAGACATCCATCCCCAGCGCCTGACGTGTGGTGGCGAGCTCCTGGGCCTCCTGCTGGGCTTGAGCCTCAAGGAACTCGTTGCCTCTTTTGATGAGCGCCTGCGTCGCTGCGCTGTTGGCGACCCGATTCAGCGCTTGCTCGATCGCCAACTCGTTCTTGCTGTCGAGCGCATAGAGCACTTCGTCCACGTCAGGGTCGCCCGTGATCGATTTGCGCTCGGCCTGCGAAGAATCGTTTGGCGCATCCCCTCCCCCCGGATCGACCGAGCGCTGAGCTAGAGGTGGAAAGGCATCGGTTTGCTCAGCAGCTTCACTAGGCGAGCGGTGACTTGGTGGGTGGGCGCTGAATGCATCCATGCTTCCACCCTCCTGGTCTAGCGCCCTCTTTTGAGCGAAGGGATAAGGTTCTCCGCGCTCGCGATACTCCCTCCATTCCTGGTGGAAGCGTTCGTCTTCCCGATCCGCCGCCTCAATCTCCTGTTGCAGTTGACGCAGCGAGCGCATGGTCTCTTCCAGGAACAGGGCGCCACCCGGGTCTGCGGCGCTGCGTTCCCGCGCGGGGGTCGATTGGGCTTGCTGGTTTTCCGCGCCTGATGGCTCTGAGGGAAAGCGATTTTCTACTCTATTCCCCAGCGATCGCCCGTGTGTTTGCGCGAGAGTTGTTGGGGCCAGCAAAGCCACCCCATGCTCAGCGAGCGAGCCACCTGAGAAACAGGCCTGCTCTGTCTCCGCATGCCGTTCAGAAGTGGAGGAGTCCGCGGATTGCGATGCAGTCAACGGTTCTGCTGCCGTAGGCGTTGTTGCGGATATGACGCGAACCGGCGCTGCCTCCTGCTCACGCGCCACGTCTTGCTGACGGACCGACGCTTGCTCCATCTCTGCTTGCTGCGTTTGCACCTGGGGATGCAGTGCTGGCGGCACCACGTCGGCCTGCACGCTTTGCATAGGTTCGTCGCCGGATTCCCTGCCCCCAGAGGGAGGCCCATGGAGGTGCGCAGCATCGCGACTCTCCAACGCATGCGTTTCCAGCGCGCGTGCCGCTTCTTGTGCTTGATGCGGCTGTGCGTCGCCTGGACCAGGCGCCTGCATCCGTGGGTCAGGTGTGGTGTGAGCCGGGTGTTCGCCTGCCCATTGGTTATGCGCTTCTAGCTGCTGGTAGGCGTCTGCCTGCTGCAACTCGGGCTGCGGCGTTTGCTGAGCCAGCGCCGCATCCGGAGCGTGCGGCTGAGGATCGGCTTGCTGCGAGGAGTGCTGGCTGGGGTCTTGCTGCTGCGCTTGCTGAGCCTGACGTTCCTGGACTTCGACCCGCGTGGCTTCTTGAGCCTGGCGCTCTTGCTGCTCCCGTTGCTGGTTGTCTTGGGCTTGGCGCTCCTGCGCCTGACGTTCCTGGAAATTCCTTTCCTCACGCTCCTGCAGTTCGCGTTGCTGGCTGGTCTGTGCTTGCTGCTCCTGCACTTGCCGCTCTTCTGACTCCCGCTGCTGCTCGGCTTGGCGCTGACCTTCCAGCACGGCGTGGGCCTGGATTGCTTGTTCGTTCTGCGCCCGCTCTTCGCGCTCCGGCTGTGCCTGTTGGAGGTGCTCGCGCACCTGCGCGGCGTGCTGCTCTTGCGCGAGGCGATCTTGCTGTTCGCGTTCTTGCCGCGCCTGCGCCGCGACAGAGGCTTGCAGGTGCGCTTGGATATCCAGCACCTGCTGCGGATTGGACGACTCGGAGGCCGAGGTGTCCGCCTCTGCCGTTCCCTCAGGCGCGCGCCCTAGGCTTGGCGACTGTAGTCGATTGCCTTGCGCCTCGCTCAACGCCTGCCGGATGGCTTCGCTGCTGGTCACGGCCACCACACGAGTGATTCCATCGCTGTCGCGCTGGAGGTGCGCGATGGGGCTGTCATACCCGTATTGCCCCGACGCATTGCGTTGTAGCTGCTGCATGGTCGGCCCGGTGATGCCATTGGCGTCCCTAGTCCGCTGCGCGGCCAGCGCCACTGCCTGCTGAGTCTGAGGGTTCACGTTCAAATCGACGCCTGCGGCCCGGTAACGGTGCAGCAGCTCGTTGTGCTCTATCTGCGCAGCCGTAGGGGCGGGAAGCGCCTGGATCGCTGCCAGGGTCTCCTGGGCACGCTCCACCGACGGCTGGCGCACCTGGTTCGTCAACTCCAGTTCCACCGCCAGGTTTCCAGTAGCCACCCCATCCTTCCCAGCCCACTGTCCAGCGTCGTTCCGCTGGTAGACCTGCCCGTCGTGTCCCTGCACCTGACCTTGCTTGGCGAGGACACTTTCCACGGCTGCCGGCACTTCCACTCCATAGTCGCGGGCGCGCTGCGCAGCATGGTTTTCCAGGTAAGCGGCGGCGATGGCTTCGCGCCCGGTGGCGATGTTGGTTTCGATGCGGCCCAGGGCTTCCTGGTTGAGCTGTTGCGCGCGTTCGGGGGAGGCGGTTTGGTGTTCGTAGCTGCCTCGGTCGTTGGCACCGGACACAGCGTTTTTGACTTGGCGTTCCCATGCCTGGCTCTCGGGATTGCGATGCCAGTTCTGGTTGTCTAGTCCAACTTGGTCGCTGGCCCGTGCAGGGAGGTTGAACGGGTCCTGCGGTGCAGGAGCTTTGCCCAGCGCCAACTCCACTGCCTTGGCGTTGGCCAGCGCGCCCAGTTCCTGGGATTTCTCATAGCTGGCGACTACGGGCTGCTCGCCGCTTGTGCGCCGGCCATCCGGAGCGAGCTCGATGGCCGCGTCGCGCTGCCAGTTGCGACCGTTGAACTGCCACTCCACGCCAGCTTTGTCGGTCTGGTGGTAGATGGCGCGGTTGTCCAGCAGATCGGCGCCTTTATCGAACGCCTTGCTCATCAACAGCGCGTCGCCAACCATCAACGCAGCCGGCACGAAGCCGCTTCCTCCCAAGGCTGCTGCCGTGGACGCACCACCGGCCCAGCCACCGACATTGCGGGCCAGTGCATGGGTAACCTCAGACTGCGCGGCCGTGGCATTGCCTTGTTCCAGCAGCTCGGCCGAACGGCGCGCGGTCAGCACTGCATCAGCACCTGTCGCCAACAAGCCACCCGAGCGCACCAAGGTACTAGCCGACGCATTGCCCAGCAGCATTTCTATGGATGCGGCACCGCTTTGACCGCGAGGAATTCGCAGCGATCTGGCGGCTTCTTCGCCCAAGGTGTTCTCAACAACAGCAACACCCCCCGGCGATATGGTCAAGCGTCCACCGTGGTAAGCGTTTGAAATAGCCTGAGACAAACCATGCCGCTGGAGTTCGACTGCACCACCGCGGGTCAGAGGATTGGGGACGCTCTGGATATGTTGGAGTGTGGCCACCACACGGCCTTCGGTGTGGGTGACCACAGCCCAACCATGATCTCCTGGCACGTAACCCTTCAGGCTCAGAAGTTGCGCAACATGGGCCTGTCCGTAGGCGACTTCGTCGCGAAAGAAATTCTGGACGCCTGGACGGATGTCGTCGGCGCGAAGGCCAAGTGGCGCATTGGTGTGCAAATCGCCATTAATCAGTCCCACACGCACTGTGTCGCGGAGGGTCTCTACGCGACCTGAAATTCTTCCAAGTGCGTCCAAGTCACCTGATAGGGCCTTGATGCCATCAGGGGTTTGCTCAAGGCGCCCCAAGCGATCAATTAGCCCATTCTGGTAATCAGAGATGGGTCCACCGCTATGCGGCGTGGTCCCCAAAGTCTGAGCAAACGCGGGATCTGCAGGCAGAAAAATGCGATTCTCAGGGGCATGAATATCAAAATATCCCGCGTCCGAGAGCCCCTTAAGTAGCTGGCTTCGCTCTAGCGTTTGTTGCTCAATGGCGTGGTGGTCTTGGAAAATAGGTCCGTTGCGTGGCATGGATCAGATCCTTCCTAGAAGCCATTGCTGCGCGGCTAGATGTCCGAAGCATCGATAAACCAAAGCCCATCAGCATCGGTGTCGGTCTCGATACCTGCCGCTGCGGCTGCATCCTTAAAGACTTGATCGCAGAATACCCGGCCGGTGTAAGGCGTCTTGAAGACATGCGCCGGACCCAAACGCACGCGGTCGAACGTTACACTGGCGCCGCCGGTCAGATCGTAAAACTTGCCATTGACGAAGTCTTCGGTTGTGTCAATGAAGAGCTTGGACGCTTCTTCGTCCAGTGCGTCAATCTCTTGGATCACGTCACAGAGAAAGTAGGGTGGCCCTTTCGCACCATCAGCCAACCGATAGTCCACCTCTGCGAAAGCGAACGCAGTGGGATCGACCGAGGTCATGACTTGAAAGAGTCGTTCGGATACAAGCCAGTATCCACTGAAGCCAGGCTCCAAGTCCTTAGGAGGTGGGCCTTTGCTGGGGTGATAGACCAAACGCGGCGTTTCGCGCAACGGAGGGAAACCACCGCCTTCAGGCCTCAGAATCAGGCGCGGGGGTGACAACAAATTCTTGACGTTCTCAAAGACAACGCCGTTCACCGGTCCGTTGATCGTGCCCGCTTCGAGGATAAAGAACTCACCAGCCTTGGGCTGATTGGCTGTCGTCGTTTCCATCGGTTGTATCCGTCATTGATTTATGTCGCCGGGATCATTGCGGCAAAGTTTAGCGCCGCAGTCTCATTTCTGGGCAGATGGTGCAACGGTGGTGTCCTGTCCGCTGCTCTGACGCTCCCAGGTCTGACAATCGGAATTGCGGCACAAGTTTAAGATGCCCATAGCCTGGGCATGCCCTTCGTCATGCGGCATGAAGAATCAATTTTCAGGTGAATCAATGTCGAAGCGATCTGAGTTCGACAGCACCCGCAAGATGCGGCTGTAACGAAGGGTTTGCTGCTCGAACCCATGATGATCATGAAAAATAGGGCTGCTGCGCGGCATGCTCCCTGCTCCTTATGTGTTGCCCAGATGCGGCTAGACGTCTGATGCGTCGATAAAAGAGATGCCGCTTTCACCAGCATCATCAGGAATCCCCGCGTCATGGACCGCATCTTTGAAGGCTTGGTCGCAAATCAAGAATGAGCTGAACGGCGTAAGGAAGACGTGTGCTTGACCCAGGACTTCCGGCCTAAAGGCCAAGCTGGCTCCCCCTCCCACCGAGTAGAACTTGCCATTGACGTAGTCGTCGTCTACTTCAATTTGTAGCTTCGAAGCAACTTCGTCCAAGGCATCAAGCTCGCGAACAACGTCGCACAAAAGGTGGCGCGGACCTCTGGCACCGTCGGCCAAGCGGTAATCTACCTCCGCAAAAGCAAAGGCGTCGGAGTCCACCGACACCATGACATCGTGGAGTCGCTCAGAAACCAGCCAATAGCCACTAAATCCCGGCTCTAGATCCCGCGGGACTGGACCTGTCTTTGGGTCGTAGGTCAGCTGAGGTGTTTCGCGGAGCGTCGGAAATCCTCCTTCCTCCGGCCGCAGGATCAACCGCGGAGGGGAAAGCAGGTTGCGAACATTCTCGAACCTCACCCCACAGGGCGGTCTGTTGCTCTCCATGTCTGCTTCGACCATGTAAAAGCTCCCGGCCGTCGGCTGATTTGGCGTCGTTGATGGCATGCGTTTCATCCCTTCCGTGCGGTGTGGTCTCAGCTGACAGAAAGAGCTTAACTCGACCGCTTTGCCGACCCAAGCAATAAGGCAACGGAGAGGCCACATTCCACTTGCCGCCCGGATCGCAGGCTCCTGCCACCGATTACCAAATGATCCACCACCCAAATATCGAGAGATGCCAGCACCTGCTCTCGCAAAACCTGGGTGGGAAAAGCCCCCCCGCTCTGAGCGTTCGCCAAATCTGAAGCTACGTGGCCATCGCCAATTTCATTGCTAGGGTGATGCCGCCTAGCGCCATGTTGGGGCGCTAATGGTTGTACGTCCATAGCCAGCGCATACGGCTGCCAACCGGGCAGTCCCGACAACGGATAGTATGATTCGGCCGGGGCAAGCAGTTGCTTCCACGGAACGATGCGCTCCATCTCCGCAAGGAAGATCTCGCGCCGGATCTGCTTGCGCTTGCCCAGGCCTTCAGCGTCACCGAACTTCAATTGCATGGATGCCTCTTCACTCCGAACCAATAGGGTTGCGCATTTGTGGCACGTTGTTCAGAGGTTCCTTAGACCTACAGCAGCGCATCCAACGCAGCCAAGATTTCCGGCCCGGTGGTAATTGCCCAATCAGCCACCCGAGGATCGACGCTTGCGCCGTGCGCAGCCTGATTTCCGGCTGCGACTAGGTCTTCCAAGCCGCTAGCGACGCCATAAGGAATTATCTCGCGACGTGTTAGCTCGCGAATCAACTTCGATAGCGAGCCCCAATTCATAGGCAGGTCGTGGCGCTTGGATAGTTGCCGAATGCGTTGCTCAATCTCGATGCGTAGGCCGACTAGCGCAAGATTTGGATCCTGATCTGCTACCGAAACGTAGCTTGGCTGGGATTGTGTAACGGGCGGTGGCTGATGGGAAGCCGTGGGAGGAGGCTCTGAGGAAGACGTTACCTTTTCACCAGCCTCTCGAAGGTCTCTAAATTTGACTTCCCAGCCGCCCGGGAATTTTGCACTTTCGATCAGTTCCGACAGCCACGGCAGCACCGCTACGATCATCAGACCGAGCGTAACCAAGTCAATCTTGATCTCAGGAAAAGCGATACGCACTGCGATAGCAGAAACCGCCACAACGGAGATGACTGCCTTCAACCAGTTGATGGAAATTTCCTTGTTTCGCCAAGACATGGTGTTTGGTCTGCAGGTCTAACGCCTGAATTAAGCCGAGCCGAGAATCGGCTTCTGCTTGCATGAATTGTTAGGTGGCACTTTGCAATGCATAACGAACCGCCCAATAAAGAATGTACGAAAGCCCTACCATCGAGAGGACGACGCTGGAGTAACGCACTAGTTTGTTGGGGCGCGGCGCCGGAATTGCCTGAACAATCTCTGCGAGTCCGTCATCACTCTTTGATGGCCATGAGACTTGATTCCATACGGTTGGCTCCTCATACAAATACGAGATCGTGACCTGCTCTTTTGGCGCGAGGGTCGGGATCAAAATCTGAAAAGTTCCGGATGGACTGAATTCAAAGTTGTAGTGCATTGGGGGATTGACTTTAACGCTTACGCTGGCCAGAGGCACCCCGTGTGGGACACGTACATTAGCCGCCGACTTTTTGCCAGCGTTCTGAAGCACGACGCTATGCATGTGCGTCTGCGGTGCGTTGTTGCTGGGAAAGGCTGCTACGTTACCAATGTATGTCACTAAGCGCGATTTGCCCTCCAAGTAATGCTTGATGAGCACCGCAACAATGAGCGACAAGAGCGGCGCGGCTGTCGACTCCCCGCAATTCA
>NZ_JAGHWZ010000010.1:0-282196 GCF_017746015.1 Xanthomonas sp. A1809
TCAAGTTTACGGGGAGTCGACATGCAGGGTTGCTGCCGGATACTTCTTCAGCCAACTCACCTCCTGCATAAATTGCTCTAGCTGATGATCAGTGCGCATTGCTTGATCTACTGTCCATCGACGTAGATCACTGACTATCCCATAGATGCTAATTATCATCAGGATGCCTAGCGCTATCAACGCAACCCAGAAGCCAGCCGTTGCTGCCTTCTTTAGCAACTGGGGAGGAACATTGGTAAAGCTTAAGAACGAAGCAACGAGGGTCAGGGCGATTCCTAATGCCATAACGATGGCGGCGCCGCGCACGAGGCGGCTTGGGCTGGCAGTGTCGGCAGGAAACTCTGGTAGCGCGCGCAGGCGTTCTTCTAATGCCTTGAAGGTCAAGGGCACGATCGGTCCCACATCGCTACTTTCCATGACACCTACCATCGTTGGGTGATACGGCAAGATTAAAGGTGTCAGGTCTACACAGCCAGGTAGAAGTGATGGGACGGCGCGAAATTTCTTTCGTAGTGCATCCGGTGCAAGCGTAGCGGGCCTGTGACCTCAAATATCTGATCACACAGATCGTGTGTCGCTACTTTTCGGATCTGCCTTCTGAGCACAGATGGCCTCGGTTGACATCGCGATTGGTGCGTTGCAATCTCCAGCCTAAGGAGCGTCGAAACTCCTCACACAGCGGTACCCACCTCCGTCAAACCGGTGGGTTTTTTGTGCCTGCATCCTGCAGGTACAAGCCGACGCGATGCCTGCGTCGGGAGGGCGGCTAATACAACACCCGCAAGGGAAATACGCCCGCCGGCTGTGTGCGGTTTCGAACCTCCCGACATCCCGTCGCCGTTGGCGGCGGTTCTTGGGTTGTTCCAGGAGGGCGTTGCCATGTCTACCGCACCATCCATGCCGGCATCTGTGCCGGTTGATCTATTGCCAGCTTCCGCTCACCGCCTGCTGTTAGATGTAGCCGAGGTGCTACGCCGGCTCGTCGCACGCGCAGCTGTTGAGCAGGCGAGCATCCATCCCGCGCATCCGCTGAGTCGCCAGCTTGGTGCGCTGCTGCACACCTTGCGCCGCCGGGTCGCGCGCAGTGCTGGGGGGTGCAGCAGCGCGTTGCCGCATCCACCAACCACCAGCCGGAGGTGCCATGACACGCCGCCGCCCACCCACGGCATCTGCCAGCGCACGGCCCACCCGCACGCGTGCGCGCCCCACGCCGCCCAAGCGCGTGCAGTGGGTCGTGGTGGAACCCGACCGCACCAAGCTGCCACCGATGCTGCCGCCCGACCCGGACGTCTCTCCGCAAGGCCCCGGCACGCTACGCGCAGCCCGCCGTGCCCGCCGCCCGCGCCAATGCACCGTCAGCTACACCCATTACCCCGGCGCCCACGACCACGCCGGCGACCAGCACGTACCGCACGTCCGCCTCAGCGGCCTATGGCTGGAACAACTGGGCTTTGCCATCGGCACCAAGCTGCGTATCACCGCCAGCGCGGGGCAGCTGTTGATGGAGGTGTTGCCACCGGTGGAGGTGCCGCTGTAGCCGCGGTGCTAGATGTTGCCCACGCAGCATGCAAGACAATCCGTCCAGAGGCATAAGACACGTGCTGCGTAATGATGTCTCTGCCTGATTAGTGCTTAGCTATAGTGGTCGCGCGCCTTCTATCAGGCTTGCGCGCCGACCATGACTACTGAGTAGAGGTAAGTATGCGGATGTTGACTGCGTTCCTTTCAGTTTCCCTTCTATTGCCTAGCTGCAGTGCGGTGTCAGCCACCAAGGCGCGGCACTCCATTGCATATCCCACAGAACTCCAGGGGATGTGGGATCTGGGGCCACAATCGTGCAAGCTACCCTTGAATCCTGATTCTGATTCACCCATACGCATCGAGAAGACCCGGCTGCGTGGGTACGAGCACGAGGAGGTTCCGGTAGCAATCAAGCTTGTTTCCACCGGCCCGCACGCCTGGGTTGTTTCCGCCAAGTCGGATATTGCGCCAGATATAAGAACTGATGACTTGTACATTTTGAAGGGCGAGCATCTAGTGATTTCCGACGGTGAATCAGTGAAGCAGTATCGTCGGTGTAAATAATTTAAAAAGTTATCGCATGATCAAGGAGAGACGTCATGGCAGGTGAAGACGGGAATGTCGTTCAACCTGCGCCGTACAGGCTGCAGCAGTTTCATAGCCCCAGGCTCGGCAATCAGCGTGTCGAAGATTTCGAAGGTTTGGTCACCCATCATCCAGGGGCAAATGCGCGTGCTCAAGTGGTGGACGGCATTCCTGTCAATGTCGAAAACCCGCGTACCCGGTCTTAGGGTGTGATTGGCGGGGAAATTCAGGAGCTGGAGACACGTAGAACTGACGGCGGATCTTCCAGCGCTCTGGGCGCGGATCAGATGCTCTTGACCAAGGATTTCTTGCTTGAAGATAGCCGGATCCCGCCAAGTGGTGCCAACGTTCGCGCCGTTGATGTGCCTTCGCCTGTTGCAGGCTATGTAGCCCGTGTTGATGCCGGCCGGTTTGGTGCCGTAGATATCTACGATCGCAAAGGCGGCGAATTGGTCGCGCGCATCTTGCATCTGGATCCAGTCGGTGTTTCGGTAGGAGACAGCGTGGAATACGGTCAGTTGCTCGGTACGCAGAGCAACAAGGGGCTCCCTAACGCCGGCAAGCATGTCCATATGGAGATGGACAAGCGTTACTACCAGCAATCCGAAGACTACATGGAAGACCCGCGAGCGGGCGTCTATCGGTTGATGCCCAGACACGGAGTGGTGGCATCGAGCCAAGGCCAATTGTGGACGATGGCACCATCCGCATTGGCGAATCGTCTGACATCGTGCGGCATGTGCAGCGCACATAGAATGCTGAGGGATTCCGAGGCGCAGATAACCAGCCGCTTCAGGAGGATGGCGTGTACCGTCTGTCGATGCAGCCGGCTGTCATCAACTACCAGCAAGTCTTCATTGTCCAAGGTGCCATCAACGACCCGGCACACCAGCGCGCACACATGCCGACCGTGGAAGCCGTGCAGACGCCAGAGATCCAGTCATTTGATCGCCTGCAGGCAATCAACCAGACCCAGGCGCGCGAACAACAGCAGGCGCTGGAGCAATCGCAGCAACCCGTCAGCCAAACCGGTCCATCAATGACGCGCTGAACGTCATGCCACGCGGCGACTTCTGGTCGTGGGCTTGCATCGCTTCCGTCGGGTTGGGAGATCGCACTTGGGTGACTGCCACTGCAGCCTTGCACGCGTCGGTTGCCGCCACGCTGGCCGATGCCGGACAGATAGATCGCCGACGACGCACTTACTCCTTGGGTTTCGATCGATACGCTGCTTAAACGGCAGGGAAGTAATTAAGCGAGCGACTCATGCAAGCCCGTGCGACGCTGTGCAATAGCGTGCCGGCTTCGCTTCCGTCACGATAATTTCTTCTTGAATGCGAGATGTTGGCGACGTCGCGTTAGCTGCGTCCGGACCTTTCCGTACCTGATGCGCGTCATCCAGCAGGGTGGGGATCGTTGTGGATCTTCTTGGCTGATGATCACCGGCATCACCAAAATGCCACGCACGATCTGGGTCACCGGGTAGGTTTGAAGGTGTGCTGGGCAGACCAAGTACATGTCGTCTGCGTGGGTGTCCTAGGGTAAGAGATTCGGGTGGTTCGATTGTCTCATCTGTTTTAACTCGCTCGTTTAATCTGCGGCGTTTTTCGGATTATTGCAGATAAGTTCGCGGCCACGTCCACTGGCGAGTGCGTATTTTGTAAGAATTTCTCTGTGGATCGATAGAGGTAATTTCCATGACAAGTAGTATCAATCGTTACTCATATAACCCAACTAATTTCCCTCAGTTTGAGCAACTGTCTGCCAGCCAGAACCAGGCCGAGCGAAGCCATCCTAGCGCTCCGCTCAAGGATCGCAGTCATGAAGAAGCGTTTCCCGTGCGCCTGGCATCTACACGGATAAAGAGATCCTCCGGAGCAGGTCGGGAGTTCGCATTGAACCGAAATAAGCCGATCAAGGGCGTTGGCTACTCGACCCAGCCTGCTGTAACAGCTTCAACCGGGACCTCTAAGCCTGGGGTTCTCTGCATGACTGACGGGATGGACCTTTGCGTTGGGGTTGCGGTCGGGGGAGAAAAACCCTCCCAGAATGCAGGCAAGGCGCGGGTGTTCCATGTTATGCCCGAAAATCGCAGAGCGCAGTGGGAAATTAAAAGCTATATTGAGAGTCTTCGTTCGCAGGGGTATGCCGCTAAAGCAGCAATCCATGGAGGCGATAGTAGCTCTCGCTCAAGCGTCTCAAAGATTCAAGCCATTGAGGCAACCCTTGGGGCGATGGACGTACCGATTGAATTTAGCAGCACCGGTGCTGGTGCCAATAATGGCAACGGCCCGCTGGGCGCCGTCGTAGAAGAAAACGGAACTGTAAGGTTCGTAACAAATCTCGTTAAGTAGTCATCTGGCGGATTAGCTCCACGTGCAGGGGCTAGTCCGCCATTCCAGCACTCTGTCTACTTATTGATCAACGGCGCGGCTTGCCGGGCCGATATGCTTTTGCTTCAGTGTCAGCGTGGACCACTGCGACCGTTCGCCCACATCCGATCAAGCGAATTTCGGCATCTGGGGATCAGCCATTGGCATGGCAGTTTTTGTCTAGGAATCGTATGTGTCACTGGCGCCACATTTGCGGGTAACGGTGCGCAAATTCCGTCTTCGTTAGAATCGATTCCTGGGAAATCAAGAAATTCGGCTGGTAGGGGTTAACGAGATGTTGCATTGCGTCCTGCTGCCCAGCTACAGCAGATCCCAGCCGACACATGTGCACGCATAGGGCGGGGACTCTGAGCATGCTTACAGCGCTGAGTGCGCCCGGTTGGCCTTCAAACCCTCAAGCGCTGCTAAAAAATGACATGCCAGCGCGTAAATGGATTGACGCCCACTACGCTTGCGACGTAGGGCGAATCACCAGGCTGCCGACCTCGACATCCTCTGGCTGATCGATCGCATCGGCGATGGCGTGCGCGATGGCCTTGGCAGGCAGGCCGCTTGCCTCGGACTGCGCCTGCAGGGTTTGCCGCAGCGTTGGGTCGCTCACGGTCGGTTACCAGTCGCCGAGCGCGTTCAGCCATGCATTCAAGCGCATGTTCGGGGCGGCACCCAGGCGCTTGGTGAGGCCGGGCGAGAGATAGCGCAGCAAGCAGCCGGTTGTGGCGATCATCAGGAGCCTTGTTTGCCTGTCCTGCGGCGCTGCCTGGAGAGGCGACCGTTGAAGTAGGCCTTGCGCGCGTCAACGCATGCGCGTGGAGCATGCCTGGCGGCCGCCACGCTGATGCGGGGCGTCCTCACACCGCACTGCGCAGCGGTGCATACAGTGGCCTGCGCACCACCGCAATCGCTCGCGCTGCAGTGCGGGCTCATCCATGCGCGACGCCAACACACTGTTGGTCTCATACAGAGGAACTGCCATGTCTATCGAACGGGAGCAGACCCATGCCAACCATTCGCGCCGTCTGGTGCTACGCACCGCACTGCTGGGCAGCGCTGCGATGATCTGCGCCGGCGCAACGGCCAACGATGCGCGTCCGGCAAGCGCGCGGCGCGACAAGGTGGCCTCAGCTACAGCGCAACTGACGCTAGGCATGTTGGTGTTCGAGGGCTTCCAACTGCTGGATGTGTTCGGGCCGCTGGATATGTTCGGCAATCTTGAAGGCAAGGTGAGGATCGTGATGCTCGGCGAACGTGTCGGCGCAGTCGCCAGTAGCGCCGGCCCAACGGTTGCGGTGGAATACGCGCTGGATTCGGCGCCCCCAGTCGACATCCTGATGGTGCCGGGCGGCATGGGCACGCGCCGCGAGGTGGACAACGCCGCGTTGGTTGCTGGCATTGCGCGCCTGGCGCACACGGCCCCGCATGTGGCCAGCATCTGTACTGGCGCCGCATTGCTTGCGCGCGCCGGCCTGCTGGATGGGCGGCGCGCCACCACCAACAAGCGCGCCTTCGCCTGGGTGACGTCGCAGGGCCCGAAGGCGGAGTGGGTGAAGCGTGCGCGCTGGGTGGAGGATGGACATCTATTCACGTCCTCAGGCGTGTCCGCTGGAACGGACATGGCGCTGGCGCTCATTGCGAAGATCTTCGGCCACGACGCTGCCAAGGAAGTCGCCAGCATCGCGGAGCACGTCTGGAACGAAGATGCCGGCGACGACCCGTTTGCCACCGCCCTCGCTGCCGGCTGAGTGGTGGATGCGCTGAGACTGTCCTGTTGATCCGGCTCAGCGGCAAGATGCGACCGTAGCCGCAATGCACCAGGTGGGGCCAGGCTGCGCGCTGATGGAGCGCCGTGCAGCGCTTGATCCTGGTCCACCTGTCTACCAGCCCGCAGCAAGGAGCCGCGCCCCCATGCCATTGGCCATCTTCCGTCGTTACCTTTCGTTCGCGGCCGCCGTTGCCGTTGCCACGCTTGCAGGATGCGGCATGACCAAGCCCCCGATTTCAAAAAAGCAGTTTTCGCAGAATGTTGCGGCACTGCTTGCAGGTAAGGAATCGGCTGTTGTCGAAGCCGGGAAACTGGCCGATGTTGCCTGGAGTCGGCTGTGCTTCGAGCGCGAGGACAGTTTGTTGCTCACGTTCGATCAGGGCGGTGAGACATCCGTACTGCCGTTGCCTTACGAAGAGTTCTTCGTTGATGAAGCCCATGTAGCCAATTCGCTGGAAAATAGCTGCATCACACCGGCCGACCGCATCCTGGTCAAGAGAAAATATTCGGGCGATCACGGGCGTATCGAGTTTCAAAAGGCGACGCAGGAGGGCTGAGCCATGGCCGAGGTCACCGATTCGAACGGTGCCAGCGCGGCCATGGCGGCGACCATGTTCAGACGGATTCACATGCGCGCAGGTGATTGAGCAGGAGGACGTGCTGCACTGGCGGCATCGGCATATCGCGCTGCTCCCGGTCCCATCGCTGCAGGAATGGGCTCAAATACGCGCGATGCCAGGCATTCAGACGCGTACGCGCGGCATGGCGTGCGCGCACGCGCTCAACCACCGCTGCCGCAGCGACGTCGTCCCCATGTTCCAGATGGTGGAACACAAACGCCAGTAATGTGCTGTCGGGACTGGCAAGCAGCACATCCTGGGCGATTGCCCCGGTGCTGTGGCGTTCCTCCATCGTGCGCATGACCATCTCGAGGTCGCGATCGAAGAATGGCCCAGACAACTGCTGCGCGATCACATCGAAGTAGTACACGTCCAGGGCAGGGAGGGCAGCGGCCAGACGGTCGAAGGCGTTGCCCAGCTGCGCATCGCTGTGAGCCGGGTCCAGTCTTAAGCCGCCATACGTGCCGATGTCCTTGGGGTTGAGCGCATGCTTGCCGAGCAGCGGTGCGGCGCGATCGTATATGTGCAGGTCGTGCAGTTGGGTGGTTGCCGAACGTTGCTGCCAGTCCAGCAGCCGGGCGTGCTGCAGGCCTGCCTGGACAATCAACTCCCCACACGTCGCGTCGTGGGTGGCCCACAGGCACTGGCGGCTGCCGTCGCGGTCGCGGGTCCAGCACCATGGATGCTCGGGTTGCACGGCAACCGCCGACCAACCCGCCTGCTGCAGCGCGGCGCTCAGGCGCTGCTCCACCAGCATCGGGATCAGTTCCTGCACGCGTGCGAGCTGGCGCAGGGTCCTGTTGCGTGCGGCCAGCAAGGCAGTGGGCGCGCGCTTGGGCTGCAGGAAGAAGCGCAAGCCGGCGTTTTGCTCGATCTCGCCAGGCTCCTGGCTCTCGCTGAGGTGAGGCAGCGCGAGATCTTCCGATACGCCGCGCCGGCGCTTGAGTCCACGCCGCGCGGCAATGCCACGGATTGCCTGCAGGTCATCGCAGGCGACAAGACCGTCCAGCGACGACGCCAGGCCGTCCTCGGCGGTGAATGTGGCGTCGAGCCAGCCGTTGACCAGCAGGCCATAGAAGTTGGTGAACAACTCGCCATCGTCGGCCTGATCGGCAAGCGTCAGCACGGCACGGAACAAGGCGGAAACCGGCATGGCGTGGCCGGTTCCCGTTTGCTGGTAGAGCACGGATGCGTTTTCTTCCAGGTGTAGATAGCCCGTGCCACGATCGCTCTCCAACCAGCACGATGTCTCGGCAGCCCTCGCTTGGGCGCGCAGCGCCGCATCGTCGATGGCCTCCACCGGCGTGCGCATCAGCACGCCGTGGCGCAGCAGCACCTCATGCATGCGCAGCCAGGTCAGGCCGGTGTCGTAGCGTGCCTGCAGGTGGAGCAAGGCGTGGATGAGCGCGGCCTGGTGCGCGGCGTTTTGCGTACTGCGATCGACCAGATGGATGGCGCGTTCGATCACGTCCTCGATCGCGTGCTGTGACATGGGCAACGTCCTTGCTGGGGGCCGCGACAATACGCACCATCGTAGCGGCTCGCGACAACCGATCAACGACTTCGCCGGCCTGCAGCATTTTGCGAGTGCACTTAAGTCCGCCTCTGGTGCCCATGTGAGTTGTCGCTAGCTCTGTGCAAGGCCGCTAACAGGCATTGGCTTTACCTGCTGGAAATCGCGTCTTCAACGGTGTGTCGTGATGACGTGAAGGGTGCGTGGTTGCGTGCTCTTGAAAGAATCCGCAGCCTCGTGGATCACAGCGCGGCGACGGCCTAGCGCCGATCATTGCCTGCATGAATATCGGGAACCAGATCACGGCGCGCACCGTGACCGTCACCTCGGGCGACACCGGGCGCGCGCACAGTAAAGTCAGTGTGGAATTGTCGGCGCGCCCTGATCCGCGGTGGCAATCGTGCTTCCACTTCGTCGTGCAGGGCCGCGATGGGTTCTACATGGAAGGCCGCCCCATCTTCGACCAGTCAAACTTCGAAGGTGTCGTGCCAGCCGGGCAGGTAGATGCCTTTCGGCACGAATTGCCGGAGGTTTTGGCCTTGACCAACACGCTTGCGCGCGCGCAAGCCATCAAGGATGCGGATCGGCGATAGCGCAGAGCCCGCGACGCCTGCCGGGACGATTGCAGCGTGAGTCGGCCAAGCACCGCGCGGCAAAAACTGCACAAGGCGCGGGTTCATCTGCTCTGCCACTGGAAGGAAGCTTCTTCCTTCTTGCGTAGATGCCAATGCAGGCGCGCCCGGCTGTTCGGAACACCTCTGTCCCCGCTTTACATCGTCAGATGCCGCTCAACAGCGAGGGCTGTCTGGAGACGGTGCGAACATGGCCGGTTTCTGTGTCGAAGGATGCAGAGCGTTGCGGCCACATCGCGGGCAAAAGCGCATCGCTCGGCCAGGCAGATGTGATGCCTTCGGTGATATGTGCCTCACTTTGGGCGTGGCACTTGCACCGGAGTTCAAGACTTCACGCAACCTGCCGTTAATCCACGCTCACCAGAAGGTTCGATGGAACTGTGGAGGCTGTGTTGAACGTGATGATTCGATTGCTCGTTGTGTCCTTGGCGGCTGCGTGTGTCGCCCCCGTACTGGCTGCCGAACAAGCGCCTGCGCGGATCGATGGCACGGGTGCGCGCATCCGGATGTTTGGTCAGAACGGCGTGGGAATCGTGTTGTACAAGGACGCTGTGTGTACCGCCACGTATGGCGAGAAGGTGCGTGCGTCCGGTTCGTTGGGGAGCGCGTTCGGCTCGCTGATGGGATCGGTGAAGAACCAGGCGATCGGCATCCCGGAGACCCAGAATACGCGCAACCTGCACGAGCGCAAGATGATCGGTTCCAAGCCGTTCTACAAGGAATATGCGATCGAAGCTGGCAAGCCGGTGGTGGTGGAAGCCGGTGCCAGTTCGCCGGCGCATTGGACCAGCACGCCGGGCTTCAAAAGCGGTTGGACATGCGGGCCGTTGCTGGCATCCACCTTTGTTCCGGAGGCGGGTGCCGATTACGAGGTTGCGTTGGACCTGGACTTTCGCAACTCGGTCTGCACCTTGGCGGTCAAACGGGTTGCCGTTGATGGACAGGTAACTCCTGTCGATGTGGCGCCCGTCTCCAAAGACTGCAAATAATCTCTCGCGTTGCATCAGCTCAGGATGTGGCCAGCGATGATGCAGGCCAATGACGAGACGTTGGCCTGCGTGATTGCAGCACGCGGGCAAAAAAGCAGGAATGGCATCCCTGACGACAGACGTGGCTAGATGGAAGACGAGTCGTTGATGCTGTCTGCCGCCTCTGCAAGGATGTGCTGACGATATGGTCGACACGTTTCTTGCACGCACTTGCAGTCTGTGTCACTGCGCATCGCGCCAATAGCGCCGGATGCCGACAGCGTCAACCGAACACCGTTTTTGCTGGTGGTGAGGAATACGCGTGCCGGTATGGATCGCCAGGCCCCGTCATCGCGCCTCACCAATCGGTTGGCGCGTAATCCTTCAAGAACTGCCCCCACACATGTTCGCCGGTGTTGAAGCCGTGGATGATCGGGTCGACGATACGCGCGGCGCCGTCGACGATATCCAGCGGTGGGTGGAAGCGTTCCTGCTGCACCTTGAGCGCGGCGATCTCTGCCGGGTCTTCGTCGGTGACCCAGCCAGTGTCCACACTGTTCATATGGATGCCGTCGTTCTGGTAATCGGCCGCCGAGGTGCGCGTCATCATGTTCAACGCGGCCTTGGCCATGTTGGTGTGCGGGTGGCGCGTGGTCTTGAAGTTGCGATAGAACTGGCCTTCCATCGCCGAGACGTTGACGATGTGCTTGTCGCGTTCGGGCGTGCGCAGCATCAGCGGCTTGAGACGCGCATTGATGATGAAGGGTGCGATGGCGTTGACCAGCTGCGTTTCCAACAGCTCCACCGACGGCACTTCGGCCATCAGCAGGCGCCAGGAATTGCGGCCGCGCAGATCGACCTGCTGCAGGTCCTGATCCAGTCGCCCATCAGGAAACAGATGCTGCTGGCCTACCAGCTCGTCGTCCAGCAACGCGATCTGCGAGAGTTCGGCGGCACGGGTGAGGCCGTCGGCGCTGTCGAGCCCACGGCCATGCACCGCGGGTAACGCGGTGGCCGAGGCATCGCGGAGCAACTCCGGGGTGCGCAGGCCTTCGTAATGACCGACAAGATTCCGCACGGTCTCCGGCAGTTCGTGCAATGCGGCGGTTTCGCCGGCCATCATGTGGGCGTAGAACTGCGGCGGGCGACGCACGGTCTGGCAGGCGTTGTTGATGATGAAGTCCAGCCGCTCGCGCGTGGCCAGCAGTTCATTGCAGAACGCTTCCACGCTGGGGGTATGGCGCAGGTCCAAGCCGAACACCTGCAGGCGATGACCCCACTGCGCGAAGTCCGGTTCCTGCGCATAGCGCGCGGCCGAATCGCGCGGGAAGCGCGTGGTGACGATCAACTCTGCCCCGGCGCGCAGCAACTTCAACCCCGCCTGGTAGCCGATCTTGACGCGCCCGCCGGTCAGCAGGGCGACGCGCCCGCGCAGGTCGGCGGTTTCGGTGCGCTTGAAGAAATTCAACTCCGCACAGGTGGGGCACATCTGGTCGTAGAAATGATGCAGCTCGGTGAACTTCTGCTTGCAGACATAGCAATGGCGCAGCTCGGGCGAATGCGTGGGCTCCGCCGCGGCAGTGGCGTTTTCGCCGTTGTGGGCATCGTGCAGGCCGGCGGCATGCGGCGGGAAATAGTTTGGCGTGCTGAATACCGGTTTGCGTCGTAGTGCGCGGATACCGCGTTGTTCCAGCAGCGCTTCGGCCTTGCGCACCTTTTCCTGATGGCGCTCGCGCTCGCGCTGCTTGAGCAACTGCCGCCGCGCCTTCGGCTCGGGGTGATAGACCTTGGCAACCACTTGATGCAGCCGCACGCGGTCGGCTTCGGGCAGGGTGTCCAGTACGCTGCGGTCGGCGTCGATGGCCTCCAGCACGTCCAGGGCCGCGCGCAGGCGGTCGGTCAGGGGCAGCTCGTCGTTGGGCACGGGTGGGACGTTGGTGTTCAAGGCAGATCCGGAATGGGCGGCTGGCAACGCAGGCACGATGGCCGGCAGCCAGCAGGCGAAGACGATGACAGGAGCAGGCGGGCAGGGCGCCGCTGCGCTTGGCCGCTGGCCGGGACGTCGGCAGGTGGACATTTTCGCCGATTGTGGGTGGCTGGCGCCAATACGGGCGGCTGAGCGGGTCAGCCAGTCTGTTGCCGCGCGCTCGGCTGGCGGCCTCGGGCGCTCCTTGAGCGACGAGCTGTGGGTGAACGTCCCTCAGCTGCCCGCAGGATGCGACTGGCCGGGTGTTTGGGTAATCTTCCGCCACACCGGCGCGAATTGGCGCCCGGGGCATTCAAGGGGACATCGATGAAGACTTCCATGCTGGCCATCGGGCTGGCCGGCTTGCTGTGTGCGTGCACCGTTGTGTCGCCCGATCCGGGGCAGCAGGCCGTGTTGGTGGATAAGCCCTTGTTCTTCGGCAAGGGCGGCATCCGCCTGGACGATGTGCGCGATCCCGGGCGCACTTACACCTGGCTGACCACGTCGGCCAGCTATGTGGATGTCACGCCGCAAACCGTGCAGGTGGCATTCGACGATTTTTCCTCCAGCGACAACATCCTGTTGGACTTCTCCACCCAGATCCAATACAGGATTACTGCGCCGGCGCTGCTGTTGTCCAGGTTTGGGCAGGATTGGTTCAAGAACAACGTGGCCAGCCAGTACGCGTCCATCGTGCGCGACCAGGTCAAGCGCTACGACATGACCAAGATGATGAGCGACCCGGACACCGCCAGGAAGATCGACGATTCGGTGACGCAAAACGTCAGTGCCTTGGTCAAGGAACAAGGCCTGCCGATCCAGATCCAGAACATCACCTTGGGCCGCGCACGTCCGAATCCGGATGTGTTGCAACAGATGAATCTGACTGCCGCGCAGCAACAGCGGGTCAAGACCCTGGTGGAGGCGACCACCGCAGAACGGCAGCGCGAGCAGGAGCAAGAGGCCAAGGCCGACGCCGACAACGCGTACCGCAACCGCATGGGGCTGACGCCGGAGCAGTACCTGGCCAGCCAGATCGCCGAGCTCAATGCCGAGGCCTGCAAGAAAGCGCAGGCGTGCTACATGGTGCCATCGGGAACGGCGGTGATTGCAAGATAGGTGCGTCTTGCCGGCCGCCAGGCGCACGCACCGGGTGACGCGCCTGCCTGCATTATTCCATGGTGATCGCGTGCCACGCTCGCGCACCATCGCGCTGCTCACGCAGCCTGCAACATCGCTGGGCTACGGTCGCCTGTGAGTGTTGCGGCGGGAGAAAGCACGATGGGTCTGTTGGTCGATGGCAAATGGCAGGACAGGTGGTATGACACCAGCAAGAGCGAGGGGCGGTTCGAGCGCTCGCAGTCGCAGTTTCGCAATTGGGTCACGCGCGATGGCAGCGCCGGGCCGCATGGCCAGGGCGGGTTCCAGGCGGCTTCGGGGCGTTATCACCTGTATGTGTCGCTCGCCTGCCCATGGGCGCACCGCACGCTGATCTTCCGGCGCCTGAAAGGGCTGGAGTCGATGATCGACGTGTCCATCGTGCACTGGCTGATGCGCGAAAACGGCTGGACCTTCGCCGATGGGCCAGGCGTGGTCGGCGACACCGAGAATCACGCGCAATATCTGTACGAGGTGTATCTCAAGGCCGACCCGCATTACTCGGGCCGGGTCACGGTGCCGGTGTTGTGGGACCGCGAGCGCAAGACCGTGGTCAGCAACGAGTCGGCAGACATCATCCGCATGTTCAATAGCGCCTTCGACGCGATTGGCGCTGCAGACGGTGATTTTTATCCGGAGCCGCTGCGCGAGCAGATCGATGCTGTGAACGCGCGTGTCTACGACACCGTCAACAACGGGGTCTACAAGGCGGGCTTTGCGACTACCCAGGCGGCCTATGACGAAGCGGTGTTGCCGTTGTTCGAAAGCCTGGACTGGCTGGAGGCGCGCCTGAGCGCACAACGCTATCTCTGCGGCGACCGGCTCACCGAAGCCGACTGGCGCCTGTTCACCACACTGGTGCGGTTCGATGCGGTGTACGTGGGGCACTTCAAATGCAATCTCCGGCGCATTGCCGACTACCCGCAGCTGTCTGGATTCCTGCGCGAGCTCTACCAGATGCCGGGGATTGCCGACACCGTGAACTTCCAGCACATCAAGGGGCATTACTACCAGAGCCACGACACCATCAACCCCACCGGTATCGTCCCGATGGGGCCGCTACTGGATCTGGATGCGCCTCATGGGCGTGGCGACTGATTCGCATGGTCGACATGGCACAGCGGGTATGGTGGCGTATGCTGCGCACCCGCGCGATCAACAGGCGACGTCATGCTCAATCATGTCATGGTAGGAACGAACGATATCGCGCGTGCGCGAGCGTTCTACGATGCAGTGCTAGGAGGTGTCTTCGGTGCGCCTGCGTCGTTCGTCAATCAGGCAGCAAGCGGGCACACGCGCCTGTTCTACCGGCATGCAGGCAGCACTTTTTGTGTGAGCGAGCCGATCAACGACGAAGCCGCCAGCCCGGGTAACGGTGCAACGGTTGGCTTCAAGTGCGACTCGCCGGAACAAGTGCAGCACTTTCATGACAGCGCGGTCGCTGCCGGCGGCATTTCCATCGAAAGACCGCCCGGTTTGCGTGAGAGCAGCATGGGGCCGACGTGGTTGGCGTACGTGCGCGACCCTGATGGAAACAAGCTGTGTGCGATCTATCGCCCGGCGTGAGCGTGGTCTGTCGCGCAGTCCGTTACAGGAATAGCTGGCTGGGTCGATGACGGCGACTGAGCGCTATGCGAGCACGGCCTGCGCAATCTGTGGCAGGCCTGCGAGCATCATGCGTGAATCCGTGGAGATGCGTTATCGCTTGGCCGCATCGCGCATGATCAGCGTCGCCGCACCCACCGTGATCGCATCTTCGACCACGCCGGTGCTGGTTTGGCCGTAGCGCTCGATCGCACGCATGCGTGCATTGAAGGTGAGATAAGCGGCGGCAACGGCCGTCGTCGCACCGAGCAGCGCGGCGATGCCGCGTTGTTCGCGCGGCGCCAATGCAGTGCCGACGATCACACCGGTGGCGATGCGCGCAATCATGCCGGGCAGCACGATGCGGTCGGGCGCGGTCTTCATCTTGTCGCCGGCCAGCTCGCCGCCAGCCAATGCCAACATGCCGGCCGATGCCAGTGGGTTGGCGAGCAGTGCCGGCGCACCATTGTCGGCAGGCAGCTTGCCGGTGCGTGCAGCATTGGCGACGGCCGCCAGCGGCGTCATCGACCGCATGCCGGCGACGACGCCCATCAGGATGGAGTGGATCAAAGCCATGTGCACCTCTGCATGTGCTCGACCATCGCAGGCGGAATGCCTGCGCGTGGCACGCTGTCATCGATCTGCGCAGACTAGGGCGTGGCGTGTGTGGGAGTTGGCAAGATGTTGTGCACGCTACGCATCGGTTGTGCTCGCATGCCGGCCGCTGCCATGCGCAAACCGCTGGCGCAGCAACCGGTGGTGTCCGTGGCTGACCGCTGCGGTGCATGCCATTGCCTTGGGCACTTGAATATCCCGAGGCCATGCCTTGCGTCAGCGCTCGCTCCGATCGGCAGCCTTGCTCCCGAGCAACACCTTCAAGCCGTGGGTGATGCCGCGCGGCCCGATGCTCAGGTGGTCCTCATCGTTGAGAACCTCAAGCGTGAGATGCAACGACGGATAGCCACGCGCACGCAACGCACGCGCCATGTTCTGGGTATCGATGACCATGTCGTAGGTCTGGTGATAACGCACTTGCTCGTACTCACCGACGTACATGTACACCTGCGCCGGCAGATCGCGATGCGTGGCTGCAAAGGTCTTTTCCTGCGCCACCATGGCATGTTCGCCATACCAGTACGACGGGCTCCCGAGGATATAGCCAGAAAACATCTCCGGGCTGCTGAGCAGGATGTCCGTGCCGAGCAGGCCGCCGTACGAATGCCCCAGATACAGGCGCCGCTGTTCGTCGGTTCGGTAGTGGTTGGCCACAAACGGCAAGACCTGCTCGCGCAGGTAGCGGATATAGGCAGCGCTCTTGCCGTGGGTCGCCACCGGCGCCGCGTTAGGGCCGTCTTCCGGCGTCGGCGTATAGTCGCGCCTGCGGCTGGGCATGGGTTCCTCGCCGACGGCGTAGGACAGCCCAACCAGGATGAAATCCTCGATGGCCGGGCCTTCGCCATTCAAGCGACGTGCGATCTGTTTGACCAGCGCAAACGCGTAGTCGCCGTCGGTGGCGTACAGCACCGGGTAACGCCGCTGCGGATTTTCCGCATAAGCGCGTGGCAGGGCGACGAAGACCTGATAGCGACGCCCCGAGACTGGATCCGGTACGTCCCAGACCTGCGTATCGGCCAGCTCATAAGGGTGGCCCTCGCCACGCTGGCTGCCCGGGGCATGGGCAGGCGTGCGCACTGCGACCGCTGCCTGCGGCGTTGCTGCTTTAGCCGGCGTCGGCGCTGGTGCCTTGCCGCAGCCGACCAACAGCGCGATCCCTAATCCTGCCAACATCGCATTCTTCAAAGCAGTCTCCTGCAGGGTCACCCCGGAATCGTCTGGGGACATCGGCACGCGGCGTTTAGTTCAGCCGACCCATCGAGGTCAACGCCGCCGTCGTGGCCATATCGTTCGGATTGGTGCCCGGCATGTCCTGCGGCACAGGCATGCCCTTGCTGCGGTAGAAATCGATCCAGTATGGCGAAATCTTGCCGGTCTGCAGGTTCTTGAAGTTCATCGGTTGCAGGGCGAACACGTGATGCGCGCGGAAGGCGCGCTCGATGAAATCCGAGCAGTAATAGCGGTTGTCGTCCTGCACGTAAGTGTCGTTGTAGGGCTTGCCAAGCATGCGCCGTGCCTGGGCAATGGCATCGGGGATGGCAGGACGATGTTCGGGGGTGAGCCGATACACGAAGATCTGCCGCTGCTTGGCGGTGGCCTCATCGATGAATGCCTGCAGTGGTTGCTCGCGCGAACCGTATTCGTCGGCATGCAGCACCACCGCAACGTCGCCTGCATGCGCCACCAGCGCGACATGGTCGAAGCTGGGTTGCCCCTGGGTGGAAGTTGCATCGTCGATGGCGCCGCTGAGGCCAGTGTGCGCCGCAGTGACGAACAGCAGATCGCCATCGCGCACCTTCAGCGCCAGCGCCGTGGCGGGCAATAAGGCGACCAGCAGGAACAACAGCAGTGCGATGCGCATGGTGCGAGGCTTGAGGACGACGGAGCCGGCATTATCGCCGGGATGTGCGGCGGCGGTGCCAAACGCATGTGGGCACTGGGCACGTATCACGCGCATCGGTCGCAAGGCGCATGCGCTTGCCTGGCCATTTAACCTCAGTGTCGTTGGGTTGGACTGTAGACTGGCCTTGCCAGCGGGCGTCGCCGCCGCCATCGCGTCGCGGCAATCCCTGTCCGTCTGGAGTGGTGTATGCGTGTGTCTTCTGCGTTGTCGCCGATCGGCCGTCTGTTTGCGTTGGCTGCATTTTTCGAAGGGCTGACCTGGGCCGGATTGTTGGTCGGCATGTTTCTGAAGTATGGGCTGCAGAGCACCGAGCTCGTGGTCTGGGTATTCGGGCGCCTGCATGGCGCGGCGTTCCTGTTCTATGTCGCGGTCAGCATGATTGCCGCACTGCGGCTGCGCTGGCCGTGGTGGGCATGGGCCTTGAGTCTGCTGGCGGCGTTGCCGCCGCTGGTGACGGTGCCGCTGGAGATGTGGTTCCGGCGTCTGGGCTTGCTGGGCCAGCGGCAACCTGTTGCGCACTGAACCGTTGCGCGCCCGGCGCGCGCAGCCCCCTGGCAGCACGTTCGCCGCTGACACCGGCCAATCCGATCAAGATGCCGGTGCTTCTTATGGCCGGTGGCAAGGACGAGCGCGCCGGTCGAACACACCCAACGGATGGAGTGCGCACTCAAGGATGCCCGCGTAATCGCTGTACTTCCCCAACGAGGGCCACGGGTTCTTCATCGAGCCGCATCGACGCGGGTACGACACGCGCGTGCTGGCGTTTTTGAGGAAGCACTTGGGTGGCAGTACGGCCAAGCGAGTGGCCGCCGTGTCATCCGGGTCTAACCGGATGACACATGTGGTGCGGCGCCTAGGCGCGATGACGCGTTAGCTGCGGACATGGCGCAGCAGCGGCCACCGTACCGCCTGTACGCCGCTCAATTGGCCGGCATCGGCTGCATCTGATACTGCGCCGGCGGGGTCGCACCGAGCAGGTACTGCACGAAGTAATCCCAGCGACGGCGGGTGACGTACGGGGTGAGATCGCCGTAGCCGTGCTTGGCGTTGGGCAGCATCAGCATGTCGAAGTTCTTGTTGGCCTTGATCAAGGCATCGGCCACCAACAAGGTGAGGTACGGCGGCACGTTGTCGTCCAGCGTACCGTGCACCAGCATCAGCCGGCCCTTGAGCTTGCTGGCGTGATTGGCGTTGGCCTGGTCGTCGTAATTGGAGGTACCGTCGGTGTTGACGATGTGCTCGCCGTGATACTTCTCGGCCCAATCGTCTTCGTAGCCGCGATTGTCGTGGTTGCCGCTTTCCGACCAGGCCACCTTGAAGAAATCCGGATAACGCAGCATCGCGCCGGTCGAGGCGTTGCCGCCGCCGGAATGGCCCCAGATGCCGACGCGATCCAGATCGATCCAGGCATAACGTTGACCCAGCTCCTTCAAGCCGGCGACCTGATCGGGCAAGGTGTTGTCGCCCATGTCGGCGTACCAGGTGTCGTGGAAGGTCTTGGAGCGCCACGGCGTGCCCATGCCATCGATGGCAATGACGATAAAGCCCAGTTCGGCCAGCGACTGGTTGTCGCCATGGCCGGCGAGGAAACTACGCCCGCGTACGGAGCCGGTCTGCGGGCCCGGGTAGACGTAATCGATGACCGGATACTTGCGGGTCGGGTCGAAATTGGCGGGCTTGAACATCAAACCGTACAACGTGGTCTTGCCATCGCGTGCCTTCACCGTGATGGGCTCGGGCGGCACCCAGCCCGCGGCTTTGAGACGGGTGATATCGGCTGTCGCAAGGGTGCTGACGGTGCGGCCGTCGCCGGCTTCGCGCAGCAACGTGACCGGCGGCGTGACCGAGGTGGAATAGGTGTCGACAAAACGTGCACCGTCGGGCGACAGCGCGATGCTGTGATTGGCCGGTTCCGGCGTGAGCAACACCGGATCGCCGCCATCCAGGCTGACTTTCCACAGCTGCTGGTAGTACGGGTCCACGCCTGCGCTGCGGCCGACGCCGACAAACCATGCGGTGCGCGTGACCGGGTCCACGCGCAGCAATTCGGTGACGTTGCCTTCGCCGGTGGTGATGGCGCGCTTGGGTTTGCCGGTGGCCAGATCGTAGAGATACAGCTGGCCCCAGTCGCTGCGTTCGGAGAACCACACCGCCTCGTTGCTGGCCGGCAGATACGCCCAGTTGGCGGCGACCTGGCCGCTTTCGTAATAGGTCTTGACGGTGTCGTCGAAGGCGGTGCGCACCGCGCCGGTGCTGGCATCGGCGATACGCAACCAGGTCTGCTTGTGGAAGCGCGAGGTGGAGGCGAATGCCAGCGTCTTGCTGTCCGGTGCCCACTTCACATCGTCCCACAGGCCAGGCGAGCAACTCACGTCGTCGCAGAGCGTGGAGCGATGTTGATCCGGCGGTGTTTTCAGGCGCAGCACGCTGCGGGTGGGCACGTCGATGATGACGCGCTCGATCATGGTCACGTCCTTGTCGCCGGCCAGCGGATATTTCCACGCCTGCAGTTCCGGATGTCCCAGCTTGGTGCTGACCAGGTACATGTCGCCGGTCTTGCGCTGGTCCTGCTGGAAGGTGGCGATCTTGCGGGAGTCCGGCGACCACGCCAAGATGGCATTGTCGGTGTGCTGCCAGCCGGCGTTATCGGTGGCGTAACCGAAGTTTTCCACGCCATCGCGGGTGAGCTGGGTTTCCTGGCCGCTGGCAAGATCGCGTATCCACAGGTTCCAGTCGCGTATGAAGGCTTCGCTGCGCTTGTCCGGCGACAGCACGCCCGGTTCCGGTTTGTCCTTGGCGTACAGCTTGCTGCAACGCGCACGCGCATCGCAGACCACGGCGGTGTCGCGCACGTTGAGGCGGTAGCGACCATCGGCGGTGACCTTGACCACCGGTGCGAAGGTGTTGGCCTTGAGCGGCTTGTCGCCGGTCTTCAATAGCTTGTTGAGCGAAGCAACCAGCGCAGCCTGTTTGAAGAGCGGTGCGGTCTTGCCGGTGCTGGTGTCCAGCTGCAGCAGCCGGTTGCCCTTGGCATCGTGATCGACATACGCCACGTGCGTGGCATCCAGCCAGTCGATGCGGGTGAGGGCGTGGTCCACCAGTGGCTGTGCGGCATAGCTGATCAGCCGTTCGGCGCGCGCGTAGTCGGCCTCGGTGACGGCAGGGGCTTGCGCGCCGGCAAGTGCCGGCAGAGCGGCCAGGGCGACGGCAAGGCACAGGTGCCGCAGCGGCAACGGGGTGGTGGGCATGAAGATTCTCCGGGATGAAAGGAGCGCGCAATGCGGTCGGCGCGACCGTCCGATGCTACCCGCCACGTGGGCTGGGCGCCTCTGCCAGAAGTCGTGCCCGCGTGGTGGCGTCCGTTGCGAGCCGCACCCGGCTCGCAACGGACGCCGCGTGGCCGAGAAAGCGGGCCGGCAATCGAGCGGTTGCCCAGCGGATCACCCAGGCCCTGCACCACCGCTGCGTGGCGGCGCGGGGTCGATCTCCATCGCCATCGCCATCGTGGGCGAAGACACCCACGGCCCGCACGTGCGCCGCTGCGCGATCAGCCACCGACGACGTGCCCTTGCGCGATGAACTACGCTTCTCCCGTGCCCCAGCATGGCCATGCGGCACGATATGGGGTGTTGCACGCACGCAATGTTGACTGGAGGCCGTCTGATGTCCTGGTTTCGCCGCTTGGCACTGTCCCGCTTCCTCAAGGCGCATCCGCCAGGCAGGACGCAGCCTGCCGCCATGGATCTGATTGCCGCATATGCGCCAGTGCTGCCTGCCAGTCTGCTCGAGCTATGGCGTAAAAAAGGGCTGGGGCATTATGGACGCATGCAATTGGCGCTGATCGACCCCCGGCACTGGCAGCCGGTGCTGGATCGCTGGATCGTCTCGCCACCTGACGCAGTACAGCGTATTCCGATCGCGCTCACGCCCTTCGGCGCACTGCTGTACTACCGCAAGCTCACTGCCACCGACGAAGACGTGGTCTATGTGGATCCGGTCTCCAAAGCCACCGGCGATCTGAGCTGGAACCTCGAGGACTTCTTCAACCAGTCCCTCTGCGATGCGGCGTTCTGCGATTCCCTGATTCCATCGGCCCGGCTTGCCGCCGCGCGCAAGGAGTGCGGCCCACTCGCTGCGGGCGAGGTCTACCAGATCGACCAACTGCTGCTCTCGATGCAGATGCTGCGGGTCGACAAGGTCGATGCGTTGGCGCTGCACACCCGGCTGCGCGACGCTGTCGATGCCCCCGCACCCGTGGCCGACGCGCCCGCGACCGTTGCCGATGCATTGCCTGCAGAGCAGCGCCCTGTGTTCGAGGGCATCTTCCAGCACCCACAGGCGAGCGGCGACCTGCACGGCCTGTACCTGTCGTCCTATATCGATTGGCATCGCATGCTGTCACTGGAACCCGACGGGCAATATCGCCTGCTGTTCTGGAAGATCGATCATCGCAGCCATGCCCGTACCGATGTGCGTGCGTATTCGGGGCGCTTTGAGGTGACGCAGACCGAAATGGGCGATCGCTACCTCACCCTGGACATCCGCTTGCGCCGCGATTCGAGCGGTAGCGATGCCAACGATGCACAACTGCTGGTCATGCGCTCGGGTACGGAGATGTTCCTGCTGCGTACCGACGAACTGGCAGACATGGCAACGGCCATGGAGGGCTCGAAAACACTCGGACGCAGCGAGTACTACTTCCGCAAGGTGGGGTTGACCGATGCGTTCGTCCCGGAGCCATCCGGCGGGCGCGCCGCGCCACCGCTTGCCGATCTTCCACACGTGTTGCAGCAACAGGTGAATGCCGAGGCGATCATCGCCACCATCACCCATGTAGACGAGATCGACCCGGACGCTGAAGACGACGGCGCCGGCACCGTCATGTGCACGCTGGATCGCGGCCAGGACGATGGCCTGCGCATGAACATGCCGCTACGCTCGCCACCAGGCACAGGGCGTGCCCTGGTTGGCTGGGTATGGGAGATGGACCCTGCCGCGTGTCGGGCCGGCATCAGGTATCAACGCGGCAGCGATGGCAAGGTGGAAGACGGCCCGGTTGTCGGCGATGTGTTGACCAATCGCCTGAGCACCGAATGAGGCGACAGAGCGTAGCGCCGGCAGCGCGGCGGCCCGCTCGTCTACTTGCTCATGCAGCGCTTCCAGCGTTCGTTCACCCGCTGCGCAAACCAGGCGGTGGTGAGCGTGCGGGTGATCTTTGGGCTTTCCAGGGTGATGCCGGGCAACACGGCACGCGGCAGCGGCTTGCCGGCGCTGCGCTCTGCCAACGCGAACACCTGGCGATACAGGTCGGAGTCGGCGAAATCTGCGGTGTTGCCGGCCTCCAGTGCGCGGCGGAGCTGGCGGTCGCTCATCGCCAACTGGCTGACCAGGCTGCGTGCGGCGCGCTCGGTGCTGCCGGGCGCATCCAGGCTGGCGCCCGGCGTGAGCAGGTCGCCGTCCAGGGCTAGCGCGATGCCGCTGGCCCTGCTCAGCGCGGCCTGGAAGGCGGCATTGCGGCTGGCGTACCAGCCGGCGTTGAAATCGGCGAAGCGGTACAGCAGCGCGTCGTAGTTGGCGGGATAGCCCAGCAGATGCTGGGTACCGAACCACAGCCCGCCACGGCGGCTGAAGACTTCGTGGCGGATCGAATCGCCGGGCGGGTAGGGGTAGCGCTGCGCATGCTGCTCGGCGAAGGCGATGCTCACCTGCATCGGCCCGGCGGTGTGCACCGGGTTGAACCCGTCGAACAGCCGCGCGCCCAGCGGCACGCTGCCGGTGAAGTCTTCGAAGATGCGGCTCAGTTCCTGTTCGGTGCGCGCGGCAGCGATGCGCGTGGCATAGCTGCGCCCATCCGGCGAACTCAGACGCAGGGCGGCATCGACCATGAAGCCTGGAATGTGATGCGCGCTGGCGCGGCGGTCGATCTCGGCACGCGAGATGTTGCCCAGGTTGGGCACGACCGGATTGGCCTGGTAAGTCGATTCCTGCTCGGTCACCGCCAGCACTGCGCAGATGTGCTCGGCGCTGGTGTCCAACCCCTGCGAGGACAGCGCCACATACACATCGCTGGCCCAGCCGGCGCGGTCGGGCAATGTTGCCGGCAGGCGCTGCGCGATATCGGCCTTGACCGCATCGGGCGAGCGTTGCGGGGCACGCGGGGCCTGTGTGGCGCAGGCCGACAGCAAGGCGATGGCGAGCAGGGTGAGCGCGCGGGGCAGGTGTGAGATCACGGCGTCTCCGGAAGATCGAGGGGCGGCAGCTGCCGTGCGGCAGTTTACGCGGCCGCGCCGGGGGAGCTTCACCCACCGGCGCGTGGGGTTGCCGTCTCGTCGCATCGCGATGGCAGGCGATCGAGCAGATGGGGTGGACTGCGTGTCGCCGTGCCTCAGGCGCATCGCGCGATAGCCAGGCGACGTGCGGGTCTGGCTGCCGTCTGCGCGCCCATGCGATGTGCTGCGCTCTCCCGTCATCCGGATTCAAGAGTGGCCCGCCTGGGCCGATAACGAACGCGACCGCTTGCGCGTCGATCACGTGCGCTGTCGTGTGCGTTGGTCATCATGACAGCCGCATCACCTCGGGAAATGGGCGTTTGGCCTGAAATTCCGCTGGATTCCATCGCCATCCAACCGTGGGAGTGCTTGAAATGCCGCAGCAACCAGCAAGCCGCCACGTATGCGCAGATGGTATCGGCTTGGCGTGCGCACGTTGCGGCCCGTCCTCGACGTGATGACGCGATGAGCATGTGCGTGGTCCGGTGGCGACATGGGCTCGCCGCGTTTGCCTTGCTGCTGGGCAGTGGCATGGCGTCGGCGCAGCCTCAGCCGTGGAAGACGATCGAAGCGGCGACCATCGACGACCCGGTGGTCGCCTTGCAGATCGCACAGGGCGCACTGCAGCGGGCTAGCGGCGACCACGACGTGGAGGCCGAGTTCTGGGCCTTGCTGGCGCAGGCGCGCGTGCTTATTTCGCTGGAAGACAGCGAACGCCGCCAGGTGGCGCTGACGCAGGCGCGCGGAAAGCTCGACCAGCTGCACGGCAGCACCTCGCAGGCGCAGCTGTGGCTGGATATCGTGCAGGCGCTCAGCGACGTGCGCGAAAACCCCAATCGCGTCATGGTGGCGCGGCTGGAAGCGCTGCGCCAACGGGCCAGCGCGCTGGGCCGCAACGATCTGCTGTGCGAAGTCGAGGCGGTCGACATGTGGAGCATGCTCGCCTCCGGCAGCAGCGATGAATCCTGGAGTGCGGCGCAGGCCAGCTATCAATGTGCGGCGCGCGAAAAACTCCTGGGGCTGGAGCTGGATGCGTTGACGCAACTGGGCGCATTGGCCAGCCGCGTCGGTGGTCGGCCCGCCGAAGACAGCGAAACCGAAGACTATCTGCAGCGTGCGCTTTCACGCCTGCACGACCAGCCGGCGCGCTTCCAGCGCAGTCTGATCGAATACGAGTTCGGCACTGCCTTGGCAACCAGGCAACCCGAAGCGGCGCTGCTGCATTTCAGGCGCGCCTTGGCGCTCAGCCGCGAACTGCGCGACCAGGCCGGCGTGGCTGCGGCGCTGACCAGCGCCAGCGAAGCCCTGATCGAAACCGGCGATGCCGCTTCTGCATTGACGATGGCGCGCGAAGCCCTGCCGTTGATGCAGCAGCAAGGCAATATCGGGCGCGTTGCGGCGTGTCATGCCGTCTTGCTGCAGGCCTTGATCGCGTTGAAGGCTGAGGGCCTGGACGCCGAAATCGTCGCCGCCAAGGCCGCGGACGATCCCAACCTGACCTTGAACCGTCGTGCGCAACTGGTGGACGCGATCGCCCAGGCGCTGGCATTCCGCGGCCGCCATGCAGAGGCCTACCAGGAACTGCAACGCGCCAACGCGCTGCGCGCGCAGAGCCTGGACCGCCAGCGCGATACGGTGATGTTGCGGTTGCAGGCGCGCTACGAAGACGCACGTCGCGGTGCCGAAACGGCCGAGCTGCGCCGCCGCAGCGAGACCGCGCAGCTGGCACTGCAGGCGCGCGAAGCGGGCCAGCGGACGCTGTGGATCGCGTTGTGCGCGGCCTGCCTGTTGCTGCTCGGTGCACTGGTGGTGCTGGCCTTCGGCGCACGGCACCGCCGCCAGTTGTCGCGGCTGGCGATGCGCGATGAACTCACCGGCCTGCCCAACCGGCGCGCCATTCGCACCGAGGCGCAGCAGCAGATCGAGCAGGCCTTGCGCTCGCACACGCCGGGCATGCTGGCATTGATCGATCTGGATCACTTCAAGCAGATCAATGACGTGTATGGGCACGCCACCGGCGATGCGGTGCTCAAGGCACTGGCCAATGCGTCCCGGCTCGCCTTGCGCGCGCAGGATCGCCTGGGCCGCCTGGGCGGCGAAGAATTCCTGCTGGTGCTGCCGGGCTGTGGCGAAGAGGAGATTCCCGCGGTGTTTACGCGCCTGCGCAGCGCGGTGGCAGCGATCGACATCGCCGGCCTGCCGCCCGACCAACCGGTGCGCTTTTGCATGGGCGCGGTGCGCATCGTCGCCGACACCGGGCTGGATGTGTTGCTGAGCCAGGCCGATCTTGCGCTGTACGCCGCCAAGACCGCTGGGCGCGATCAATGGGCGGTGTGCTGATCCTGGTGCACGCACCCGCGCTGCGACATCGAGGCGATGCTGCGGCACAATCTGCCGGCCGATGGCGACCGCTGGTTGCCGTGAACCGATCGAACGACCCAGGACCGCATGCGCACCGATAGCCGCCTTTCCCGCATGTTGCACGTGTTGCTCCACATGGCCAGAAGCCCGCAGCCGATGACCTCCGAGCAGATCGCCAGCATGCTGTCGACCAATGCGGTGGTGGTGCGCCGGACCATGGCCGGGCTGCGCAGTGCCGGCTATGTGCAATCCAGCCGCGGGCACAACGGCGGTTGGCAGATCGGCTGCGATCTTGCGCAGGTGACGCTGCTGGATGTGCATCGCGCGGTTGGCGGCCCGCACCTGTTCGCGATCGGTGCCGATCACCCGAATCCGCAATGTGGGGTGGAGCGTGTGGTCAATGCGGCAATCGCCGATGCGCTGGCCCACGCCGAAGCGCTGCTGTTGCAGCGCCTGGGCACGGTGACGCTTGCCGCACTGGCGAGCGAGTTCGATGCCTTGTGCAGCGCGAGGGCGCCATCTGGCGGCAACGCGACGGGCAAGCGCACGCGGCAGCGCTGAATCGGGTCACTGGATGCGCGGCGCGATACCCGTGGTGTCTGTCGTCGTCGATTAATGTAACATCGAAAGATGCATTAATCGGTGTCGGCACCCAGGAGCGACCATGCAGCACGAGGTGATCATCATTGGCGGCAGTTATGCAGGGCTGTCAGCCGCCTTGCAGTTGGCGCGGGCGCGACGCCGCGTCTTGCTGGTGGACAGCGGCCGGCGGCGCAATCGTTTTGCCGAAACCTCGCATGGCTTGCTGGGCCGCGATGGCGCATCGCCCGCGCGCATCGCCGATGAGGCGCGTGCGCAGGTGCTGTCGTATGCCAGCGTGCAGTGGGCTGACGGCGAGGTGGTCCAGGTCCGCGGGCAGGCGGATGCGTTCGAGGTCGTCTTTGCCGATGGCAGCGTGCATGCCACCCGCCGGCTGATTCTGGCCATGGGGGTGGTCGATCGTCTCCCTGCGCTGGCCGGTCTGGCCGAACGTTGGGGCAGGCAGGTGTTCGTGTGTCCGTATTGCCATGGCTACGAACTGCAGCAGGGGCGCATCGGTGTGATCGCGACCTCTGCGCTTGCTGCGCATCAAGCCGCCATGCTGCCGGATTGGGGCCCTACTTGGCTGTTCTTGAACGACACGCTGGTGCCGGACGAATCCCAGCGGGCGCAACTGGAGACGCGCGCGGTGCATGTGGTGACCGGCGCAGTGGCGGCGCTGCAAGGCGAGGGCGATGCGCTGGAGCTGGTGCTGCACGACGGCCAGAGGTTCGCGTTGGACGGGGTGTTCATCACCACCCAGACCGAGATCAGCCCGTTGGTGAGGCAGCTTGGATGTGCCACCAGCGAGGGGCCTTTCGGTCGCCTTCTCGCTGTGGACGCCATGCAGGCAACGACGGCGCCGGGCGTATTTGCCTGTGGCGATATCGCAAACCCGGCCGCATCGGTGGTGTTGGCGGCAGCCGGCGGCGCGATGGCCGGCGTCGCAACGCATCGCAGCCTGATCTTCGGCCTGGGTAGCTGACGATTGCGCCGGTAGCGAACGCGCGTGCACGCCAGTGGTGTGCGGGCTGCGACTCAGCGCTGCATTCCCGACTGGCGCAGGTCCTGCATTGGAATCCTGTGCCTGGCGAAAATAGCAGTGCAAGAGCGCCGCAGCCGGTGACGAATGACGGCCAAGCCCACCTGACGACTTCGCATTGGTTGGTCGCTCTGAGTGGGGGCGCGTAAACTTCGCTGCCATGTGGATAGAAATTCAGGCTTGAAAACACCTCGTCCATCACCGCTGCCGGCCTCTGAACGCAAGAGTTCACGCCTGATCGACTGGCTCGTGCGCGGCGTGGTTGGTATCGCGGTGATCGCATGTTGCGGACGTCTGTGGCGATTGTTCGAGGCAATCCTCGAAGGGCGCTATGTCAGCGTTATTCGTGGCCGGCCGGCACGGATCTTTCTGGTCGACAGCGACCCGCATCGCTTCTGGATTGCTGTTGGCTGGGATGCGCTGCTGAGCTGCGTACCGTTGCTGATCGTCGGCGGGTTTGCATATGCAAGTTGGCGCGCGCGCAGTCACGTGCGGTGATGGCACGGTTGGCGGCGATTGCAGTCTTCGTGCTGCATGACCCGGCGTGTGCGTGGCCGCCGATCATGCGACGTCGCTGCCATCCGACACCCAGCGGTTAAGGCGCGGCGGCAGGCAATCGTCTGCAGCGTGCAAATGCTGGTACGCGGCGCAAACGGCGTGTCGGGCAAACAGCGCTGACCAAAAGCAGGCCGGATTCGCATCGCCCCGCGGCGCTCGCGCAACCATCAATGCGCTTTTTGCTTGCGCGCAGGTCGCCGCGCACCGTGCCTGGGCCAGGTGTCGTAGCTGTAGACGAACTGCTTCTGGTCGGCGCCGGCGGTCGGGTCGCAATGCCAGGAACCGGCGACACCGCTGGGTTCCAGCACGCCGCCGATCTCGCGTACCGCCTGCGCTTCGAAGGCGCAGATGGGCCCGTAGACGGCCACATCCCAGTCTGGTCGCGACGTTGGATGCGCGTGCTGTACCAGCACGACGTCGCTGCCATGGAAGCGATGGACCTGCGCGGCATGTTGGCGATCGGTGCTGAAGTAGCAAGGTGCGCCGATGCTCAGTACCACGACGTCGCCGTCGCGCGACACCGCGCACTTGCCCTGGTGCTCGCCCAGGCGGATCACACGCCCGCCCACCGTTGCGGTGGTCACCGGATAGCGCGTGGTCACTTCCGACATCGGCTGTGATGCTGCGCTTGCCGATGCCGTCTGCGCGTGTGTTGGTGTCGCAGTGACCGGCAATAGCCAGGCCAGCAGGGCAATGATCAAATGGGCGCGCATGCAACGTCCGTGTCGAGGGCGCGGCAGTATCGCAGATCCCGCCGGCGGCACGCTGCAACCGCCGCGGTAACCGTCATGCCGGCCTCGCGTGATCATGCAGTGCGCATGCGTGCCGCGAGTGCACGCTGTCTTGCATTCGCCACGCGATGATCGCGCGGGCCGTATCGCCAGCGTCAATGGCGTGGAGGCACCACTCAGCGCCGTGCAGGCAAGCTCGCCAGCACGCCATCCAGGGCAAGTTGCGTGGTGAAGCCGGCCTTGGCCAGGCGCTTGCTCACTTCGTTGGGCACATCGCGCCCACTGGTGAGCTTGTTCGGCGCGCCGGTGTAATGAAACAGCCGCCCGCCTCGGCGCAACACGCGTGCCAGCTGACCGTAGAAAACCTGCGAATACAGCTCGCCCGCAATGCCGAAGCGGGGCGGGTCATGCAGGATGGCATCGACCGAATCGTCGGCCAGCGTGGCGATGTGCTGCGCGCTATCGGCATGGGTCAGCTGCAGGCGCCCGCCGGCAGCGGCGCCCTCCGGATCCGGCGACCACGGGTTGAGCGTGCGCAGCCACAGCACGTCGGCATTCTTTTCGAACGAGAGCAGCTGCGCGACCCCGGCCTCCAGGCAGCAGGCGGCGAAGTAGCCCAGGCCGCCGCAGGTGTCCAGCACGATCTTGCCGCGCGGATCCACCAACGCCACCTTGCGCCGCGCATCCTCAAACGGGGACAGCTGCGCGGACGGCAGCATCTTGATGCCATCGATCTCGAACGTGGGCGCGCCCCATTCGGTAGGCACCAGCTTGATCAATGCGCCGCTGTAGCGCGAGATCGGCGCGAAATCCTCGCCATCCCAGAAGTACAGCGTGCGCTCCTTGAGTTTGCCCGGATACGGGTAGCCCTGGCCGCGCCATTGCCAGGTCTGTGCATCGAGCTGGGCGGTATCGGTACTGCGGCCCAGGTCGAGCGAGCCGGTCCAGTGAGTCAGACCACTGCCGCGCGCGGCAAGCAGGGCTTGGGCATCGGCGAGAACGAGTAGGGGGCCGGAGTAGTGGGGCACGGCTGACAGCTCTGTGTGCGGCATGCGGCACGTGCCGCACCGCTGCAAGGAAGGGAGCGGCATCGTAACCGACCTGTTGCGGCCAGGCATCTGCTGCCGGGCCGCCACCATGCGCTCGCCACCGAGGTCGACTGCCCGCGCCGTTTCGCTGACACACGCTGCAACGCATACTGCATGCAGTCCGTATCGACACCTCGTCGGATCGGCGTCAACCGTGGAGTGTGGGCAATGCTGAAAGGTGTGTTGTTGGGGTTCGCCTGCTATGCGGCCTATTCGATCAGCGATGCGTTCGTGAAGCTGCTCGAGGGCACGCTGCCGGTCTATGAAGTGCTGTTTCTCGGCGCGCTGCTGATGTTGCTGGCGGTGCCGTTCCTGAAAAAGCCAAACGACCAGTTGCGCGAGCTGGTGATGGCCAAGCAGCCGGCACTGTGGCTGCTGCGTGCGCTCACCGGCGCCATCGGCAACCTCACCTCGGTGATCGCCTTCACCACCTTGCCAATGGCCGAAGCATTCGCGCTGATCTTCCTGATGCCGATCTTCGTCACCGTGCTGTCGGTGATCTTCCTCAAGGAAGAAGTGCATTGGCGGCGATGGTCGGCGGTGATCGTCGGGTTCATCGGCGTGTTGATCGTGCTGCGCCCGGGATTTCGCCATCTCACCCATGGGCATGTGGCGGCCATCGTGTGTGGCCTGGTCGGCGCCATCTCGGTGATCGCCTTGCGCATGGCCGGCCATAGCGAGAAGCGATTGACCTTGTACGGCGCTGGCGTGATTGGCCCGTTGGTGATGGGCGGGATCATGATGTTGCCGAGCTTCGTCTGGCCCACGCTGTCCCAGTGGGGCTTGTTGGCCGGCTACGGCTTGCTCGCCGGGCTGGCTGCCATCTGCATGATGTACGCCACGCGCATGGCCCCGGTCAGCCTTGTCGCACCGACCCAATACAGCCAGATGCTATGGGCCATCGCCTTCGGCTACCTGCTGTTTCACGATCATCTGGACTGGCCGATGGCCGTGGGCATCGCGCTGATCCTGGGCGCCGGTCTGTTCACCCTGGTGCGCGAGGAACAGGTGTCGCGTTGGTGGCGGCGAACCAAGATTGTTTGACGGCGGGGATTGGGGAGTCGGGATTGGGGATTTGTAACAGCGTTAGTCGACTTGACGTGCAGCTTTGCTGCTTTTCGAATCCCTAATCCCGGCTCATTCAGCGCGGCTGCCGCCAGCCTTCAACGATGCGTTGATAGTCGCCGCTGGCCTTGCTCAGGTGCAGCCATTGGTCCACATAGGCTTTCCAGGCGTGGTCGTCGCGCGGGAGAAGGAAGGCTTTTTCGCTGTATTGCAGCGGTTGCTCCGGTGCGATGGCGCACAGGCCTGGCAGCCTTGCCTGCTGATACAGCGCTTCGGAGGCGTCGGTGATCATGACGTCTGCGCGATGCGCCAGCAGTTCCTGAAAGATGGTGGTGTTGTCGGCGAACAGCCGCAACGTGGCCTGCGGTAACTGGCGGTGCGCGAAAGCCTCGTTGGTGCCGCCCGGTGGTTCGATGAGGCGCACCTCCGGCCGGTTGAGCTGTTCCAGACTGCGGTAGCGCGCCTGGTCGGCGCAGCGCACCAGTGGAATCTTGCCGTCCACATCCAGTACCGCGCTAAAGCTGGCCTGGCGTTGCCGCTGCAAGGTGACGGAGATCCCGCCGACCGCGATATCGCAGCGGTCGGCCAGCAAGTCCGGCATCAGTTGCGGCCAGCTGGTGCGCACCAGGCGCACGCGTGCGTCCAGGCTGGCGGCCAGCGACTGCACCAGGTCGATGTCGCTGCCTTCGAACTGCCCGTCGCCGCGCAGCAACGAATAGGGACGGTAGTCGCCGGTGGTGCATACGCGCAGCACCCCCGATTGCAGCACCGCATCCAGGCGCGACGCCGGTGTGGCGGCGTGCGCCGTGCCGCAGCTCAACAACAATGCAAGGCAGATGCGATGGCGCATGGCATGGTCTCGGCGAGGTCTGGGCATGATAGCGGTGGCTGCGGCGGCCTGCGCTGCAAGGCGTCGCATGCGCGCCAGGTCAGGCTTGCTTACCGGCTTGGACGTGGCCGTCTGCGGTTGTGGATGCGCGACCGCGCAAGAGGGCCTTGTGCGCCGTGCGATGTCGAGTGTGATCATTCGCGCCATGTCGGCTGCGCCACGTCAACAGCATGTCACGCAAGCTCATTGCAGGCTCACGGCGGAGTAGCGCGATGCAGCCTAGCGTTAACGCTCCTGTCGAATTCCATCGGAGCTGCTCATGCATCTGAATCCACGCACCGCGCGCACCATGACCAACGCCGACGCCGCTGTTCTGGCACATGGCACGCCCGATCCCGATACCAACGAAGAAGACACGCCGCTGGAAGAACAGCCGCCGCAACGCGGTGGCCTGAACGATGAGGTCGGCGATCCGGAGCAGGAGGACGACGGAGCGCTGCCGGGGCGGGTAGGCGGCGGCCTTACGGGTGGTTGAGTACTGACGGTGCGACTGCGCTGGTATGAGCTCTACCTGCCGTCACCGTGACAGCACGTCGCATGCCGGTCCCACTTGTCGGCGCGTGTCTTTCAAGACACGGGCGTCCACGCCTATACCGCGTTTTGTTCTCTTGATAGTAGCGCCAACGAAGAGTAGGTCAGTGTCGCGTTTGGCCCTGCTTCCTGTTGGCCATTTTTCGCCTGGCGTCGTGTCTCTGCGTGCTCGTCCTCCGTCTTGTGCGCTCGACGTTGCTTGTCACGCGTGCGGTCGGGAAAGCGGGCGGGAGCATGGCAAGTGCATGCCGCGTGCGGCTGCGCTGCAATGGGGCAGCGCTAGCGGCGCCATGTTGTGATCTGAGGCGCGGCTGCAGGCTTGATCTATTGCATGTGGTGCTGTTGGCGTCGTCATCAATGCCGTGCACTGCCTTGCTGCCCCGGCGATGACCTCGCGACAACGGGCATTGCGGCAAGCGATCCGTCAGCGCAGTTCCGACCGGCACGAGTTGGCGAATCAGGCGGGCGCGAGCCGGCTGTCCGATGCGCAGCGACTGGGTACCCGGGTGCCCGATGCGCACAGCGCCCACGCGTTCGGTGCTTGTCTCGACAGTGGGTGTCTACACGCCACCACCGACGCACCATGATGGGGCGAGCTGCCCACCATGCGCCGGCGCATCCATGCCCTTGCGGTTGCCGCGGCGCAAACCCCTGGTATGCGTCGGCGCGATCTCGTATTTTTGACGGCTTGTTCACTTGCCGGTGCCGTGCCCATGTCTGACCCGTCCGCGCCCGATCATCTGCAACGCAGCCTGTCCAATCGCCACCTGCAGTTGATCGCCATCGGCGGGGCGATCGGTACCGGCCTGTTCATGGGCTCTGGCAAGACGATCAGTCTGGCCGGGCCGTCGATCCTGTTCGTCTATCTCATCATCGGCGCGATGCTGTTCTTCGTGATGCGCGCAATGGGCGAACTGCTGCTCTCCAACCTGGAATACAAGTCGTTCATCGATTTTTCCACCGACCTACTCGGGCCGTGGGCCGGGTTTTTCTGCGGGTGGACGTACTGGTTTTGCTGGATCATCACCGCCATTGCCGATGTCATTGCCATTGCGGCCTATGCGCAGTTCTGGTTTCCGGGATTGGCGCCGTGGATTCCCGCGATCTTGTGCGTGTTGTTGCTGCTGAGCCTGAATCTGGTCACGGTGAAATTGTTCGGCGAGATGGAATTCTGGTTTGCGCTGATCAAGATCATCGCCATTGCCACATTGATTATCACCGGCGCCGGGCTGGTGGCCTGGGGCTTCCGTTCGCCGTCGGGCAACGTGGCCTCGCTGTCGAATCTGTGGAACGACGGCGGCATGTTCCCCATGGGCATCGGCGGGTTCTTTGCCGGCTTCCAGATTGCGGTGTTCGCCTTCGTCGGTATCGAGCTGGTCGGCACCACTGCTGCAGAAACCGCCGATCCGCGCCGCAATCTGCCCAAGGCGATCAACTCGATCCCGGTGCGCATCTTGATTTTCTATGTGCTTGCGCTGATCGCCATCATGGCGGTGACGCCGTGGCGACAGGTGGTGGCCGACAAGAGCCCGTTCGTGGAGTTGTTCGTGCTGGCCGGCGTGCCGGCGGCAGCGAGTTTGATCAACTTCGTGGTGCTGACCTCGGCCACCTCCTCGGCCAATAGCGGCATCTTTTCCACCAGCCGCATGCTCTACGGCCTGGCCGAAGAACAGCATGCGCCCAAAGGCTTTGCCAAGCTGTCGCGCGCGGCGGTGCCGGCGCGCGGCCTGCTGTTTTCCTGCCTGTGCCTGCTGCTGGGCGCGATGCTGGTGTATCTGATTCCCAACCTGGTCACTGCGTTTACGCTGGTCACCACGTTGTCGGCGGTGCTTTTCATGTTCGTGTGGTCGCTGATCCTGTGCGCCTACATCGCCTACCGCCGCAAGCGCCCGGAGCAGCACGCCGCCTCGGCGTTCAAGATGCCCGGCGGCGTGCTGATGTGCTACGTCTGCCTGGCATTCTTCGGCTTCGTCATCGTGCTGCTCACCCTGCAGGACGACACGCGTCAGGCATTGCTGGCCAGCCCGGTGTGGTTCCTGCTCCTGACCATTGGCTATGCAGTCAAACGCCGCGGGAACCGGCAGCGTTGAGCGATCGGTGCGAACTCATCGCGTGTGCAGCGTGCGGCGGTGACCGCACGCTGCGAGCCATCATGGCGATGCGCGTGGCCGGTGGATCATTCACCGCTTGGGTCAGGATGCGCCGCTTCGCCTTTCTCTGCCGGGCTCGGTGACGCGATGGCCGCCCCGGCGGGCACACGCTGCAACGGAATCTGTTTCTTTGCTTTCCATTCCGGCGTGACCGGCAGACCGTAGTGCTGAAAGAGCTTGGCAACGTTTTCGAGATGGTCTGACGTTCGGTCGGCATATTCGCTGAATCGCCCCGAATCGTTATCGATGCAGAGCTCGCCGTCCGTGTTGTAGTACAGGGTACCGCTGATGCGCGCTTCCGGTATGCGGCGATTTTCCTGCCAGGGGGTCTTGTTCCATGGTTGGCCGCCCACGAGGGTGACATGGCCTTGCGCGTATGGCTGTTTCTTCTTGCGCGCGTCCTTGCTTGTCATCGGCTCGTCCAGGACCACGCCAGGATGCCCTTCGCCGATGACCAAGCTACCATTGCTGGCGATGTTCCATTTGTACTCCACCTTCTTGTCGCGCAGATCGTCCAGGCGCAGGCGCTGAGCCAGTGGCGTACTGGGCGGGACGTCGGTTGCAGTCTGTCCGCGGAACGTCGGGGTGCTCCTGATGCGATCGATGGCGTCCTCGCTCAGCCCGAGATCGTTGGATAGCTTGGCTGGATCGAGACGATGCAGCGTCTTCAGTGCCGGACCGGTCGAGACGAACAGGCGTGTTGGATTGATCTTGACGTGCTCGGGAGCCTCCGTTATTTCCTGAGCCTGGATCGGCGTCCGGTGGGTACCGTCTTTCAGATGCTTTCCGCGCGCAGGCTGGGTGCTGCCGAACAGCGTATCGAGATGGCTGCTGTCTGCGACGAACGCCGGCGATCGCCCCTTGGCTGATGCGCTTCGGCGCAGGCGGGGCAGCTCGCGAAGCTGGGAATGGACGCCGATTTGGATGTCGTCGCACACCGCTGGGGCCTGTCGCGGATCCACATGACCGACAGGCTCGTGTAGCCCGCCAGACGCCGAGCCGGAGATCTTCATGCGCGTACTCCTGGAATGCGTGAGCGGAAAATGTAAGACAGCCAGAAACTGCATACCGCGCACAGCAGAATCGATGTGCGATTTGGCGAACGCTTTCGCTGCCTTGCAGAAGCCGCACGGCGAATTGCAGGTGTGACCAGGGACGGCCGTCGTCGCCGTCGCCGATGAGCATGTGCCGGCGTTGACGCCATGGTGGACGCGGAGGATGCTTGGACTCTTTCACCTCACCGTCGATGCATGATCACGATCCACCCGATTGCCGGAACCCAGCACACCCCAGGTTGCTGGGTCGACCTGTGCCAGCCAAGCCCGCAGGAGCTGGCGCAAGCCGCTGAGAAAGTGGGGTTTGCCTTGCCTGATCGTGCGGCGATCGGCGAGATCGAATTCAGCAGCCGGGTGCGTCGCCAGGGCGATGTGTTGTTTCTCAATGTGCCGCGTTTCCAGGACGAGGACGGCCCCACGGCGCCTTTGGGGTTTGCGCTGTCGCCGACCATGCTGGTGACCTTGCGCGAGCAGCGCATCGGCTCATTGGAGGCCCTGACGACGCGGCTGGAACACGAGCCCTGCCACAGCTCTGACGATTTGCTGCTACGCATGTTCGATCAACTGGTCGGGCGTCTGGCGGATCGGCTTGAGGGACTGGAAGCGGCGGTCACCGAAACCACGCGGCTGGTATTCGACAGCCCACACAAGACCAAGGGCCTGGAGCGCATGTTGCACCAGGTCGGCGACATGGGCCGCCAGCTTGGCGGCCTGCACAACGCAGGGCAAGGCATGCTGCGCCTGGTCACCTATCTGGATGGCGCCGCCCCGGACTGGTTCGGGGCCGATGCAGCCAAACGCATCACCCTGCTGCACAAGGACCTGACCACCTTGAGCGAATTCCAGCAGCACATGGACGACCGCATCGAGTTCCTGCTCGACAGCGTGCTGGGCATGATCAACATGGACCAGAACAACGTGATGAAGGTGATGGCGGTGGCGTCGGTCGTCGGCATTCCGCCCACCGTGCTGGTCGGCATCTGGGGCATGAACTTTTCTTACATGCCCGAACTCAAGGGGCACGACCATTACTTCTGGGCGCTGGGCATCATCGCGCTGAGCGTAGTGGTGCCGCTGGCGTGGTTTCGCAAGCGTGGCTGGGTGTGACGCATCAGCGCCCGTAAACCGTGGGAGCGCTGCTGGGCGCGCTATGGCGTGACCGGGAAGGCCCTCGCGCCCAGGGGCGCTCCTACGGGGTTGGCCGGGAAACTGCCCGGGTGCATGGCGTGCAACCGGGCAATGTGCAGTGCTTACTGCTGTCGGGCGGCCTGGTCAGCCCTTGGCCTGGAAGCTCGCTTCTTCGTACGGCTGCACCACCACCCAGCCTTCGCCGGCAAAACGCATCTGCAGGCTTTCGCCCGAGCCGCGGCCGAACAGCGTGCCGATCGAGACGTCGGTGACCAGCTCGGGGGTCAGCGTGCCGGACCAGGCGACGGTGGCGTTGGGGTCGGTGAACACCGGACCGCTGGCGGCGGTGACCGGCAAGGTCAGCGGCTCGTAGTGCGAGGTGATCGCCACGATGCCGTGGCCGCTCAGGCGCACGTTGAACAGCCCACCGGAGAGCATGCCGGCCACTTTGCGCATCATGGTGATCTTGTGCTCGATGCCGGATTCGAACGCCAGCACGTCGTTGCCGTTGACGAAGATCGCCTCGCCGTTCAAGCGCAGCAGCGTGATCATCTTGCCGACATCGGCCAGATACACGCGGCCCTGGCCTTCGGCCTTCATCAACTGCATGCCTTCGCCGCTCACGGCTTTTTTCAGCAGATTGCCCAGGCCCTGTTCCAGCAGTCCCTCGCGGGTGAACTTGACGTTGCCGGTGCGCGCCACCATGGCGCCGGCCTTGGACCACACCATGCCGTCGAGGCGCACTTCCAGCAGATGCGGGTTTTCCAGTTCGAACGGATCGGGGCTGACGTCCTTTTCCTTGGAATGGGCGAGAAATTCGTTGAGCGTGCGTACGGCCATGGGTCCGTCCTGGAGTGAAAGAGTGCGCATGATACGCGGCCCTCTGCGGTGCAGTCGCGGGCCGGCGCCGGGAGCATAAGTGCTGCGCATCGCCGCACGCGATGACAGCGGCAATGTGGCGATCAGCAATCGCGCTCTACGCTTGCGGGCGAACCAGGTGCGGATCGAAGAGCTGCGCTCCACGCGGCTGCGCACACCATCAGAGCGCGTCGCCGGTGCGCAGGATCGCCATGGTGGCCCGTCTGCCACGGTTCGTGCGGGCAATGCCTCATCGCACGACTGCTCGCAACGTGTTGCCAGCAAAGGCAGAGCGCGTCATGTCGCCGCGACGGCGGTGCTGCGCATCGGTAACGTGCACCGTCCGAGACCCGACGCCAATGATCCGACCCTGCCGCTGCCACGCACTGCGCGGCAGCGGCACCATCCTCAGCGCGCGGCCGCCTCGGGCTTGCGCACGCGCTTGGCGGGTGCGGTTTTGGCATCCTTGCCCGGATACAGGTTCAGCAGCATCAAGGTGACGCCGTTGGTCCAGCCGAAGCCGTCCTGCAAGGCGTATTCGCCACCGCCGCCGCCGGCCGCATCGGTCTCCAGGCCGTACTTTTCGACCAGCTTGTGCTCGCGTGCGAACAGCGCCTGTACCTGGGCCAGAAAACGTTCGCCAATGGTGCGTGCCAGCGCGTCTTCGCCGTAGCGCCGCAGGCCATCCACGGCCACCCATTGCAGCGGCGCCCAGCCGTTGGGTTCGTCCCATTGCTGGCCGGTCTTCACTGCGGTGGTCGCCAGGCCGCCGGGGCGCAGCAGCGTTTTACGCACGGTGCTGGCGGTGCGCTTGGCGTGATCGTCCGAGGCCAGGCCGGCGAACAGCGGGTACAGCGCGGCGGCGGTGACCTGGTTGCTCAGCGTGCGCGTCTGCCAGTCGTAGTCGGCGTAGTAGCCGGCGGCATTCCACAGATGCGCGTCGATGGCCTGCTTGCGCTGTTGTGCAAGTGCGGCGTAATCGCGGGTGCACTCTGCGCCGGCTTGCGCGCAGGCCTGCGCCAGCGTGCGCTCGAGGTGGTAGAGCAGGCTGTTGAGGTCGATCGGGAGGATGGCCGTGGTGCGGATGGTGCGCAGGTTCTGGCCGTCGGCCAGCCAGCGGCTGGTGTAGTCCCAGCCACTTTCGGCGCCGGCACGCAGGTCGCGGTAGACCTCGGCGGCCGGGCGGTCTTTCACTTCTGCGGCGGTACGGGTGTCGTGCAGCCAGGCCTCCGGGCGCGGGGTGTCGCGCTCGTCCCAATAGCGGTTGAGCACGCTGCCGTCGGCCAGGCGCACCACGTGGCGCGCGGCCTGGCCGGGCTGCAGGTCATCGCTGCCCTGCATCCAGTAGGCGTATTCCTTCTGCAACTGCGGCAGGTAGCGCTGATACACCGCCTCGCCTTCCACGCCGGCCTGCAGCTCCACCATGTAGGAGAAGAACGGCGGCTGCGAGCGGCTGAGGTAGTAGGTGCGGTTGCCGTTGGGAATATGCCCGTAGGTGTCGATCAGGTAGGCGAAGTTGTCCAGCATCTGGCGGCTGAGCGTGGTTTCGCCGCTCTTCACCAGGCCCAGCATGGTGAAGTAGGAATCCCAGTAATACACCTCGCGGAAGCGCCCGCCCGGCACCACATACGGATGCGGCAGCGCCAGCAGGCTGCTGTGCGGCGGCACGTGGTTCTGGCTGCGCACCAGCTTGGGCCACAGCAGGTCGATGTGCTCGCGCAGCGCGGTGTCCTGGCGGATCGCGTCGGTCTGCACCGGCGGCGATTCTTCGAAATTGGCATCCACGAACTTGCGCAGGTCGAAACCGGGGTGATCGTGCTGCGCCAGATAGTCGGCATTGATCAGCGCCGGGTCACGCAGCGGCAGGAAGTCGACAAAGTGCTTCTGGTCGTCGAACAGCTCACCGCGCTGCACGGCCTGGAACAGTTCCGGGTAGGCCAGGTCGGGCGTGGGTGGCGTGGGCGCCGGCGCATTGACGACCGGAGGGTCCAGCGGCGCGGCGGTCAGCGTGCCCGGCGCAACAAACATGCTCAGCGACAGGCCAAGCAGCGACGTGCAGCACGGGGGCGCGGCAGAACTCATGACATCTCCAGAACGGGCAGTGGCGTAGGGCATGGTAAACGACCGATGTGGCGGGCGGGACCGAGCGGGGTGCCGGCACGCCGACAGGCTTCGCACGGGGACGACTGGATTCAGCAAGCTGATCGGCGTGGTGCCGCAACGTGCGTCTGTCCAGGCATATCGGCGCGGCACTCAGGCAGCTTGAATGGTGGCGCGCCGGCATCCCTGCAGTCTGGCTGCTGCAAGATGCGCGCCAGTGACGTGCCGGAAGACCGCCACCTGCCCGCTTGCGCTAGCGCTCGTTCTTCAGCAGGCGCTGTAATTCCAGCGCATTGGAGGTGGCGCACCCGGCTGCGGTGTTGTCGAAGATCACCCAGCGTTCGGGCGGTGGCGGCGTGCTATCCGGGTGGCTGGCGCGCACCGTGGCGGCCAGTGCCTGCAGTGCGGTGTGCGCGTAGCTGCTGTAGTAGACACGCGGGGCGCCATGCCAGCGCCAGTAAAGCGGCGCAGCAGCCGGGCTCGGGAGGGAGGCCGCGGGCACCGGCGCCGGGTCGGCGGCGCAGCGTGCAATGCGATGGCGTGCCAGCAGCGCCTGCGCAGGTGCGGCGAACCAACTGGCGTGGCGTGGTTCGCAGACCACGCCGCCGTCCCAGCGCCGGCGCAGCATCGCGAAAAACCGCGAGGCCACCGCGGCATCGAAGGCCGCGCTGGGCGGCAGTTGCAGCAGCAGGCAGCCCAGTCGTGTTCCCAACGCGCCGGCCTGCGCCAGGAAGGCATCCAGCAGCGGCCCGGTGCCGTGCAGGCGCGCGTCGTGGCTGATGCTGCGCGGCAGCTTGACCGAAAAACGAAAGTCCTCCGGTACGCTGTCGGCCCATCGTGCGTAGGTGCTGGCGCGATGCGGGCGATAGAACGAGGAATTGATTTCCACCGCGTCAAAACGCGTGGCGTAGCGCTGCAACACGCTGGCGCCCTCGCCGAACTGTGCACGGTCGGCGGCAGGAATCGACCAGCCCGCGCAACCACAACGCACACGTGCAATGGCACCGGATGGACGAGCTGGCATGGCAGGCAAGCGGAGGGTGGCAGCACTCTATGCATGCGCGTGCGTCAGGATGTCGTGTGCATCGCGATCACGGGCGAATCACGCAGCGCTTCGATACTGGGCGCATGCCAGAAGGTCCCTCACTTGTCATCCTGCGCGAAGATACCCAAGCGTTTGTCGGTCGCAAGATCGTGCGCGTGTCCGGCAATAGCAAGCAGGACATCGCCCGTCTGGACCAGCAAAAAGTGCTGGCACTGCGCAGCTGGGGCAAACACTTCCTGATCGAATTTGCGCACTTCAGCGTGCGCATCCATTTCCTGCTGTTCGGCAGCTACCGCATCAACGAAGACAAGCCCAATGCGGTGCCGCGCTTGTGCCTGGAATTTTCCAATGGCCAGCGGCTGAACTTTTATGCCTGCTCGGTGCAGTTCATCGAGCGCCCGCTGGACGAGGTCTACGACTGGACGGCGGATGTGATGAACCCGCTCTGGGACCCCGCGCAGGCACGCCGCAAATTACGCGCCGCGCCGGCACTGCTGGCGGCCGATGCACTGCTCGACCAGACCATTTTTGCCGGCGTGGGCAACATCATCAAGAACGAGGTGCTGCATCGTATCCGCGTGCATCCGGAAAGCACCGTGGGCGCGCTACCGGCGCGCAAGCTGGGCGAACTGGTCACCCAGGCACGCGACTACAGTTTCGACTTCTACACCTGGAAAAAAGCCTTCGTGCTGAAGAAGCATTATCAGGTGCACACCAAGACCAGTTGCCCGCGCGACGGCGCGCCGCTGCAGTACCGCAAGCATCTGGGCAAGGCCGGGCGTCGCGCGTTTTTCTGCGAGGTCTGCCAGCGTCTGTACCGCGCCGACGAGGCTTGAGCTGCGCCGCGCCGCGGCCGGGAAAGCGGCGGGCGGATCGGGTAAGGCCTGCCGACGGATTGCGGTCACTCAGCACCAGCCCGCACTGGCCGACACATGCGTGCGCCTGTCGTTGGCTTGCCAATGAGCGGACGGCGATGCGTCTTCGGTGGGAGCGCTGGCGTACCGGTGCAACAGCGTTCGGGCAGATGCACTGCGCGGTTGGGCGTCGCCGGGTGCGCAGTTTTTCGCGGTGCTGGCGGTTGGCCTGCGCATCGCATGGCCGGCGATGTGCCTTGCCTGTTTTCGGATGCTGGTGTCGACAGCGGCGCGCCCGCTGTTTGGCCCGTGGCGCACTGGCAATTCGCTTGCGCAACCTGCGGCGCAATGTGAATGGCGGCTGGCCCTGCCTGGCCAAACAACGAATTCCAAACGCGCGCCGGCGCGGCGCCGGCTAGATTTGCGCGTCGCACACCAGGGTTCGCCGTGTGCGGCATCGGCACTCTCATCTCATCGGTCTCCCGCATTGTGATTACCCGCAGGAAGGAAGCGCTTGTCCCGCATGTCGCCGCTGTCGCATGCACGGGCGCCATCCTGTTCTTTCTTGCCTGCCTGTTGCTGTACATGCCGCCGCCGCGCGAAACCACGCAACACGAGGACACGTTGCAGGTGTATTTCGTGCCGCGGCCGCAACAGACGCCGCCGGCACCGCAGCAACCGCCGCAGGAGCCCGAGCGCAAACCGCGCGTCGCATCGGCCGCGCGTGCGACGCCGCCGGCCACGCACACGCCGCCACCGCCGCGGCAGCCGGCCGCCGCCACTGCCCCTGCCAGCGATTCGATGTCGGCCCAGCTGTATACCCGTGACGGGCGCCTGCGCATGGCGCAGGTGGACCCCATGGCGCAGACCGGCAGTGCGGTGCCGCCGGGGATGGCCGACGAACGCGCGCAGGCCAAGGCGCGCAAGATCATGGAGCGGGTCAACCCGGTGCAGTACCAGCAAACCCGCTTCGCCAAGGACTGGAAGAGCGATGGCACCCTGGGCGATGTGGCGGTGCAGGAAATGAATCGCGGCATGAAGAAGTTCAACGACATGCTCAACGGGCCGCAGACCCAGGTCGCCAAGGCGCGGCCGCCGCCGGATGTGCGCTTCAATCCCGCGCTTGCCGGCAATCAGGCCGAGATGGGCAGCGAGGCGACGGGCGATGCCTATAAATCGGCGCCGATTGCGCATGAAACGCTGCCCGACCTCAAGGGTGAAGCCAGCCGTCGCATCCGCGAGGCATTGGCGGCGCTGGAACAGCGCAGTGCGCGTTGCGATGCCTCCAGGCGCACATCGCTGTTGTCGCCGGTACGCACGCACCTGTCGGATCTGGAACGCGCCGAGCACGCCTTGAACAACGGCGCCGACCCGGTGATGGCCGCACAGATGTTGCCGCGTCAGGCCGACAGCGCCTACGACCTGGCCCGCCGCGCGCTGTGGTACGCCGATCGCCAGTTGAAGCAGTGCGCGCTGGGGTGAGGGTACGTCTGCGACGCAGCAGGCCGGTTCGCAGGCCTCAGGCCAGACTCTGCCGGTAACGGTCCTTTTCTGCGCTCAGCGCGACCTCGGCACGTAGAAACACCTGGCCGATCGGCTCGTCCGGGGCAGTGGATTGCGCTTGGCCCAACAAGACGGTCAGGCCCAGCGCATGTTGTTGCTGGGCGATCTCGCGCAGGCTCTGCAAGGTGCGCTCGGCGTCGGGGCCGCGCAGCACGGCGATGAATTCCGCACTGTCGGTGACGCGGTCGATGCTGTTGCCTGGCCCCTGCACCAATGCCGCGAAGGCCTGGTCGAGCTGCTGCAGGTTGCGCCCGAGCAGACGTTCGCTCTGGCGCTCGGCCAGTGCGGCCAATTCCTGCACTTCCAGAATCACCAGGTGATAACCCGTGTCGGCAACGGCCTGGCTGGCGACCGGGACGACCGGCTGCAGGATGGCATCGCGCTCGAGTTGCAGCTCGCGCTTGCGCTCGTCGAGCAGGCGCATGGCCACCCGTGCAAGCGCCTGCAGGCCGGTGCGCTGCAACTCGGTGAGCGTGCGTGGCTCGGTGTCGAGCACGCAGACCGTGCCCAGTGCAACGCCTTCTTCGGTGACCAGCGGCATGCCGGCATAGAACCGCGCGCCGGTGTCGCCGGTGACCACCGAGATATCGGCAAACCGGCTGTCCTTGCGCAAGTCGGGTACTTCCATCAACTGATCGGGGCTGCGGATGGCGTGGTCGCACACTGCCTGGCTACGTTCGGTCTGCTGCAGGCCCAGCCCCAGCCGCGCCTTGAACCATTGGCGGTCGCGGTCCACCAGCGACATCAGCGCGATCGGTGTGTCGCACAGGGACGCGGCAACCTGCACGACGTCTTGATAGGTGTCCTCCGGCAGGCTGTCGACGATGCGATAGCCATCCAGGACGTGTTGGCGAGAGGATTCGTCAGCCACGGGCATGTCTTTCATCGAATAAGCCAGGCAAGCGCGAACGCGAAAGCCGCAAGCATACCGGCAGCGCCGGTAACGTGGCGTGGATGCCGCCCCGCGGAGCGCGCAGCGTGAGACACCAACACCGCATGCCGACAACGACCGCACGTGTCGTGGTTGCGTGCCGAGCGGGCAGGGCTGCCATGGCGCACTCGCTACAGGCGAGGTGTTCGACATGTGCTGGGTGTACCGCCCGCTCTGGCGAGGTTTCGCCCGGGCCGTCTGCAGCAAGATTGCACAGCGGCAGACGGGCCCACCCGGCAGTGGCGAGCCAATGCGATTGCTGCTTCAACAGCACAGCGCATGACAGGCACTCTGCCGTATCCCTGCTGCTGTCGAGCACGCCTGCAGGCCGCGATCTCAGGGCAGCGGTGCATGTGCCCCTGGTGCTGTCGCGCCACAGCCACGCGGGAACACCCGCGGTGGCGACGCTCGTTCGGGCAGCGACTGACGCGGCGGACAACCACACGCTGCATCACACATACCCCCTGCCGGCACCGGCCACGCTGCATGCAGCAGCGCAGCCGGTGCGGCAGGTGCGATCAGCGCTTGACCGGCTTGCCGTCCACGTCCAGCACCTGCACTTGGCCCAGCTTGAGTGCACGCACCGGGGCTTCGATCTTCTTCAGGTCGCCGACGATCACCCAGGTCATCGCCTCCGGCTTGATGATTTCCTTGATGGCCTTTTGCGCGGCCGGCTGGTCGATCGCTTCCAGGCGCGGCTTGAGCGTCTGCACGTAGTCGTCGGGGCGGTCGAACTGCACGATGCCTTCGATCGCACCGAGCACCGCACCGGTGGTTTCGAAGCTGCCGGGCAGGGCGCGGATGCGCTGGTTCTTGATCTTCTCGATTTCCTCGCTGGTCAGCGGCTTGTCGCCGATGATGGCGGTGGCTTCCTTGAAGATCTCGTTGGCCGATTCGGCGGTCTTGTCGGTCTGCACCGGTGCCGAGAACAGATATGGCCGCTGGCCCTGCGCGTCCATCATGCGGGTGCCGGCGCCATAGGCCCAGCGCTTGTTCTCGCGCAGGTTCATGTTCAGGCGCGAGGTGAAGGTGCCGCCGAAGGCGCCGTTGGCCACGCCGATCGCCAGGTTGTCCGGCGCCTTGGTCGACGGTGCGAGCAGGCCGGCCAGAATCACCGACTGCGGCGCATCCGGGCGGTTGATCAGGTACACGCGCGGCTTGGGCTGCGCGGCGACGTTGGCCAGGTTCTTCTTCGGCAACGGCGTGGCAGGCGCCTTCCAGTCGCCGAAGGCGGCATCGAGCTGGGGAATGATCTGCGCCAGCGTGGTATCGCCGGCCACCAGGATGCGCAGGTTGTCCGGGCGCAGCCACTGGCTGTGGAAATTCTGCAGATCCTGCGCTTTGAGGCTCTTGATCGCCGCCTCGGTGCCACTGCCGGTGAGCGGGATGCCGTACGGGTGCTGGTTGCCGAACAGCAACGGCGGCAACGCACGCAGCGCCAGGCTGTTGGGCTGGGTTTTTTCCTGGGCAATGCCGGACAGCCACTGGCCGCGGACGCGTTCGATGTCGGCGGCCTTGAATGCCGGGTTGCGCACGATGTCGGAGAACAGCTGCAGCGAGGGCTGCAGCTGGTCGTTGAGCGCATCCAGCGAAGCGCTGCAGCTGTCCAGATCGCAGCCGACCGCCGTGATCGCGCCCAGGCGCTGGCGGCGCTGCGCCACTTCCACCGAATCCAGCGCGGTGGTGCTCTCGTTCATCAGCGCGGCACTGAAGCTGGCGGTGCCGAGCTTGTGGCCCTGGTCGGCGGCGTAGCCGGCGTCGAACAGCAACTCCACCTGGGTGACCGGGATGGTGTGGCGTTCGGCCAGGATCACCTCGATGCCGTTCTTCAACTTGCCGCGCTGCAGCTTCGGAAAGCTCAGGTCCGGGAATCGATCGGTCTGCGGCACGCCCTTGCTGCGGTCCAGCGTGGAGGCGGTGACCTTGAACGTGCCCGCGGCCGGCAGCTTGGGCGCCGGCTTGCCGGGTTCTTCGCCACGTGCCACCACCGCCTTGTCTTCGGCGGCCGGGTCGAAGTCCTTGCCGGCCGGCAGCACGGTCAGCAGGTAATCGCCCTTGCCGAACCAGGTGGCCGAGGCCTGCTTGACGCTGTCGGCGGTGGCGGCCTGGGCGCGCTGCAGATCTTTCTTGTAGGCGCCGGGGTCGCCGCGATAGACCTGGCCCTCGGCCAGGATCACCGCCTTGCCGGTGAAGCCGCCGACCTTTTCCAGCCCGCGCACGAAGCCGGCGCGGTAGGCCACCTGCGCGCGCTGCAGTTCGTCGGCGGTGGGGCCCTGGGCGATGAACTTCTTGAGTTCTTCGTCGATGATTGCCTCGACCTTGGCCGGGTCCACGCCGTCCTTCACGTCGGCCTGGATCTGTACCTGGCTGGACAGCGCGAACGGCTGCACCGAGGCGGAGACGTCGTCCACCAGATTGTCCTGATAGACCAGGCGCTGATACAGCCGCGAGGTCTTGCCGCCGCCGAGCACGGTGGTGGCCAGATCCAGCTGGATGAGGTCGTCGGTGCCCAGTTGCGGTGCGGCCCAGGTGCGGTAGATGCGCGGCTGCGAGACATGGTCGTGCTGCACGCCGCGCTTCTGCGCCGCCAGCGGGGTCACCCACGGCTGCTGGCGCGCCACCGGCTTGCCGGACGGGATATCGCCGAAGTACTGCAAGGCCTTGGCGCGCGCCTGCGCCACGGTGATGTCGCCGGCCAGTACCAGGGTGGTGTTGGCGGCGCCGTAGTTGTCGTTGAACCATTGTTTGACGTCGGCCAGCGAGGCCGCGTCCAGGTCTTCCATCGAGCCGATGGTGTCGTGCTGGTAGGGATGGTTGGCCGGGAATAGGTTGGACAGGATGTTCTGGTCCACGCGGCCATACGGGCGGTTCTCGCCCTGGCGCTTTTCGTTCTGCACCACGCCGCGCTGGGTATCGAGTTCCTGCTGGCCGATCGCACCGAGCAGGTGGCCCATGCGGTCCGATTCCAGCCACAGTGCGGTATCCAGCGCGGTGGTCGGCACGGTCTCGAAATAGTTGGTGCGGTCGAACCAGGTGGTGCCGTTCATGTCGGTGGTGCCGACCTTTTCCAGCGGCGCGAAGAAGCTGCCCTTGTTGTTTTCCGAGCCGGAGAACATCAGGTGCTCGAACAGGTGGGCAAAGCCGGTCTTGCCGGCCGGCTCGTCGCCGGAGCCGATGTGGTACCAGATGCTCACCGCCACCACCGGCGCCTTGTGGTCTTCGTGCACCACCACGGTCAGGCCGTTGGGCAGGGTGAAGCGGGTATAGGCGATATCGGGAATGGCGCTGCTGGCCGCGCTCTTGGACAGGCTGGCCGGGGCGGCAGCAACGGCGGGGGCGATGGAACCGGCAGCGACGCCAAGCACACCGGCGATCAACAGGGACAGCGGACGCAGCATGTGACACTCCAGGACAGGGCAATCGGCCGAGGGTAGTGGCTGCTTGGCGGCGGGGCAAATGCGGATCGGCAGGGGCCGGCCTGGCGGCTCACCGCGTTCGGTGCCGGGCAGGAGCCGGGCGCCGGCGCGTCGCTCGCGCGGCGCATTGCCACGGCACGACGGCCAGGCGAGCGCCAGCGCCACGACTCAAGTTGCTCGTCGCCTCGCCGTTACCTGGGGCGACCTATCCTGACCAGACGCCGCCTGCCGATCACGCCATGACCGTCCTGTTGCCGCCCGTGCCGATGCCCGTCGATGACGCCCTGCGCGTGGAGGCGGTGCGCCGGCTGGGCGTGCTGGACACCGAGGCCGAGGCCGAATTCGACGATATCGCCTGGCTGGCTGCACACGTCAGCGGCGCCACGATGGCGCTGGTGTCGCTGCTGGATGCCGACCGCCAGTGGTTCAAGGCGCGTTGCGGCACCGATCTGGAAGGCACCCCGCGCAGCGCCTCGTTTTGCGCCCACGCGATCATGGGCACCGAGTTGATGGAAGTGCCCGATGCCGAAGCCGACCCGCGCTTCGTCAACAACCCACTGGTGATCGCTGCCCCCGGCGTGCGCTCGTATGTCGGGGTGCCGTTGATCGGGCGCGAAGGCTACGCCTACGGCACCTTGTGCACGCTCAGCACCCAGCCGCGCATGCTCGAGGACAGCCAGAAACAGGCCCTGATCCGTCTCGCCCGCCAGGCCGCCAAACAGCTGGAAGCGCGGCGCGACCGGCTGGACGCGCAGGCGCAGCGGCAGACCTTGAGCATGTTGCTGGAAGCCATGCCCGACGGCGTGGTGGCGTGCGGCACCGACGGCTTGCTGCGCGAGTTCAATCACGCCGCCCGGCAATGGCATGGCACCGATCCGCGCCTGCTGCCACCTGAACAATGGGCGCTGCATTTCGATCTGTACACCGCCGATGGCAACAGCCTGCTGCCCACCGAGGAAATCCCGCTGCTGCGTGCCTGGCGTGGCGAACACGTACGCAATGCCGAATTGGTCATTCGCGCCACCAACCAGCCGCCGCGCAGCGTGCTCTGCAATGCGGACCCGGTGGTCGGCGACAAGGGCACGGCGTTGGGCGCGGTGTGCGTGATGCACGACATCACCCAGCTCAAGGATGCCTCGGCCGCACTGGCCGGCGAACGCGCGCGCCTGCAGGCTCTGGTGGACGCCTCGCAGGACGTGGCCATCATGGCATTCGACCCGCAGGGCCGTCTGGAACTCTTCAATCCCGGCGCCGAGCGCCTGCTCGGTTACCGGGCCGAGGAGGTGCTGGGCACCTGCCCGGCGCAGTTCCATCTGCCGGCCGAACTGGAGCGGCACATGGCGACGCTGGCGTTGTCGCCCCCTTCGTACCTGAAACTGGCTGCGGCCGCGGCTGGCGATGTGCTGGCCGAAGAACTCTGGACGCTGGTACGCAAGGACGGCGATCTGCGTCGCGTGCGCCTGTGTTTCAACGTGATCCACGATGCGCAGCAGGGCCTGGCCGGGTATCTGGCGATGGCCATCGACGTCACCGCCGAACTGCAGGCGCAAGCCGCCGCGCAGCTGGCCGCCGAACGGTTCACCGGTGCATTCGAAACAGCGCCACAAGGCATGGCCATCGTGTCGCTGGAAGGTGAGTGGCGCGACGTCAATCCGGCGCTGTGCGGCATCCTGGGCTATTCGCGCGAGCAATTGCTGCGCACCACCTTCCAGCAGATCACCCATCCCGACGATCTGCAGATGGACCTGCAATTGGTCCAGGACCTGATCGACGGAAAACGCGACAGTTACAGCCTGGCCAAGCGCTACATCAGCCAGCACGGCGCGGTGATCTGGGCGCAGCTGTCGGTGTCGCTGGTGCGCGATAGCAGCGGTGCGCCGGTGCATTTCGTTTCGCAGATCCAGGACGTGACCGAGCGCCACGTGGCCGCCGAGCGGCTGGCCGAAAGCGAAGCGCGCCTGCGCGCGATCAGCGACGCCACGCCCACCCTGGTGGCCCAGTTCGATGCCGGGCAGCGCTACCTGTTCGCCAATGAAGCGCATCGCCACTGGCTGGGCGTGGAGCCTGCCAGCCTGGTCGGTCGCCACATTACCGAAGTCCTGGGCGAAGACCTCAGCACCGCCGCGCGCGCTGCGCTGGCACAGGTGGTGGCCGGGCAGCGCGCCAGTTTCGAACATGTCCTGGGCGGCAGCACGCCGCGCGATGTGGAAGTCACCCTGGTGCCCGAAACGCAGACTGCCACGCCCACGCAGGGCTTTTTCCTGATGGCGCACGATGTCACTGCGCACAAGACCCTGCACCGCCTGATGCACGAGCGCGCCACCCGCGATGCCTTGACCGGCCTGCCGAACCGGCACGCATGGTCCGAAGCGTTGCAGGTGGCGGTTGCGCAGGCGCAACAGCAGCAATGCTCGGTGGCGGTGATGTTCCTGGATCTGGACGGCTTCAAGCGCATCAATGATGTCTACGGCCACCGTGCCGGCGATGCGGTGCTGGTGGCGTTCGGCAGCTGCTTGCAACGCGCGGCGGGCGAGCGCTATCTGGTGGCGCGCCTGGCCGGCGACGAATTCGTCGTGTTGCTGGACGGGTTGCAGGATGCGCAGGCCGAATGCGCCGCGGTGGCAGAGCGTATCCGCACGCTTGCCGCAGAAGGCGCCACGTTTGGCGATGAGCATCTGCCGATCCAGCCCAGCATCGGTGTGGCCTGGCAACACGGCGCACAGGCCGAGGCGTCCAGTTTGATGCATGCCGCTGACGAGGCGATGTATGCAGCCAAGCGCGCGCGGCAGCCAGATGGGCAAGCGCCTCGATCTTAGGCGTGGCGTGGTGTGGGTGCGGGGCAGCTCATGCGCACTGCCGGAAACTGCGTACTTCTGCTGTTAGGTGCAAACCCAAACCGCAAAACGCAAACCGCAAACCGCAAATAGCCAGTGCCTGACTGCGTGACGGTGGGCATCGGATCGGCGCGGCAGCCAACGGTTGCCGGCGGCGTCAAGCGAGTGGGACGACGCAGAGCACACCGATGGCACACGCCAACGGGCTATCGCGTGGGACAGCCTCGCCGGGAAGACGCCGCGCCCGCGTCGCAAAAAGGCAACGATACGCGTCCGTGCCTGGGGAACGCTCGATAGAGCGCGTCGAGACCGACCCCGGCACGTTGCGCGCCGCGGTTGATGCTCAGGTGCCCGGTCAGTCGCTTTACAGCACCCCACCATCGCTTCGCGCAGGCTGGCGTGGTGGGGTCGGCCCACGATTGCGGCGAACCCTGATGCGGACGCACGGCAGATGGCGGTCTTCTTGTGCCGATCCCAAACCATCAGTCGCCGTGATTGCTGCACATGCCACCGACATCGCCTGCCGCACAGGCGCGAGCGCTCGTGTGCGTGGCAGGCGATATCGCTCACGCACGTCGCCTGTGCTCGTGCACAGCGTGCTTGGCGGCCGCCGGCTTCGTAGCGGCAAGCGCGTTCGTTGCGCCACGTACCGGCGGTGTTCCGGCATCCGATGTCAGCCGGAACACCGCCACGGCGCGGGTCAGGTCTGCTGCCTGGTCTTCCATGCTGCGCGCGGCCGCGGTGGCTTCTTCCACCAGTGCGGCGTTTTGCTGGGTCATTTCGTCCAGCTGCATCACCGTGGTGCTGACCTGTTCGATGCCGGCGCTTTGTTCGGTGCTGGCCGCGGTGATCTCGGCCATGATGTCGGTCACGCGCTTCACCGAGCTGACCACCTCGGTCATGGTGCTGCCGGCCTGTTGCACCAGCTCCGAACCCTGCGCCACTTTTTCCACCGAATCGGAAATCAGCTGCTTGATTTCCTTGGCAGCACCGGCCGAGCGCTGCGCCAGGGCGCGCACTTCGGTGGCGACCACGGCAAAGCCACGGCCTTGCTCGCCTGCGCGCGCTGCTTCCACGGCCGCATTCAGCGCCAGGATGTTGGTCTGGAAGGCGATGCCGTCGATCACCCCGATGATGTCGGAAATACGCGCCGACGATTGCGTGATCGCCTGCATGGTGCTCACCACTTCCTGCACCACGCGGCCGCCGCTCTCGGCCACATCGCCGGTGCCCTTCACCAGTTGGTTGGCCTGGCGCGCGTTTTCGGCGTTCTGGCGCACGGTGGAGGTGAGTTCTTCCATCGAAGCGGCGGTTTCTTCCAGGTTCGCTGCCTGATGCTCGGTGCGCGTGGACAGGTCGGCATTGCCGCTGGCGATCTCGCCTGCCGCGGTATTGATCATCTCGGCCGAGTGCTGGATGCCCTGCACGATGCTGGTCAATTGGATGGCGGTGCGGTTGGCTGCATCGGCCAGGCGACCGAACGCGCCTTCGTAATGCGACTCCACGCGCTGCGACAGGTCGCCGTCGGCGATCGCGGCCATGATGCGGCCCACATCGTCCAACCCGGCGTCGGCCTGCTGCATCAGCCGGTTCAGCGCCTGCACCATTTCCGCAAACGCGAACTGGTAATGCGATTGGTCGCCACGTGCGGAGAAATCGCCGCGCGCAGCTGCATCGGCCAGGCGCGCGATGTCGCTGTTGATTGCAGACAGATTCTCTTTCACCGTATCCAGCGCCTGATGCAAGGCTGCGCGCTGGCCGGGCAGGCGACGCATGTCGCGGCGCAGATCGCCACGGCCGTAGTCGCTCATCACGTCCATCGCTTCGTTGATGGCATCTAGATGTTCGAATACCACCGTGTTGACGCCGTGCGCCAGCGTGCCGTAATCGCCGGGGAAATCTTCCGGAATGCGGTGCGCGATGTTCTCGCCCTGCTGCAGGCGGATCATGGTCTGCATCTCGCCGTTGAAGCGCTGCAGCTGGGTCTGCATCTGCTGCATGCTGTGCATCAGCTGGCCGGTTTCATCGCGCGATTCCACGCGGATGTCGTTGTCGAAGCGGCCCGAGGCGATGGCTTCGGCAGTGCGCGAGGCAGCGCGCAGCGGCGCGGCCATGGCCGAGGCGATCAGCCAGCACAGCCCGATCACCAGCGCCACCAGGGCGCCGCCGATCAAGGTCAGGGTGCGCGTGAAACCCCACGCCTGCACTTGGATGTCTTCGGCATACACGCCCATCACCAGCACCCAGTTCCAGGCCGGAAAGGTCTTGGCATAGCTGATCTTCGGTAGCTGTTCCTTCTTGCCCGGCTTGGGCGCGTCGTAATAGCTGAAGCCGTCGCCGCTATCGATGGCGGTCTTGATGTCGCGATACACGTATTGCCCGGCATCGCTCTTGTAGTCGGTCATGTCGGTGCCGACCGGGCGCTTGGGATGCATCAGGATGCGCATCTGCGGGTCGACGATGAAGAAGTAATCCACCCCGTCGTTGGTGCGCATGTCGGCCAGCGTGGTGCGCGCGGCTTCCTTGGCTTGCTCCAGGCTCAGCTCGCCGGCTTTGACCTTGTCGGCATAGTGCTGCATCACCGTCAGGCCCATCTCCACCTCGGTCTTGACGCTGAGCTTGCGCGCCTCCACCAGATCCAGATATTGCAGGCGCGCGGCGGCCATCGCCAGCAGGATCACGCCCACGGTCAATAGCGTGCACAACAGGACGAACTTTCGGGTGAGCGGGAGATTGGCAACAGAACGACGCAAGAGGGAAACAACAGGCATGACAACGACATCCAGAACGCGCGCACGGCGCTACATCATGGATAGCGGCTGATTCACATGCAGGTTGAATACTAACTGCGGCAGCGTCCGCTCAGGCGATGCAACAACGTGCCAATGCAATGTAGGAGCGCACCGGCCGCGACAAGACGTATCGGTAACGTTCCTCGCGCCCGCGCGCTGCTACGGAAGCATCAGCATTGGTCCATCGATGCAACGGCGGACACGCACTGCGTGTCCGCCGCATTGCATCAACCTGCAGCGCAGAAGCCGAACTCGGCAGTGGCGCCGGGCGCCAGCGTGCGGTTGAAGTCCACGCCGCTGGCCTGGAGTGTGGTGCCGCTCTGTGACCAGGTAACGTTCCAGGCGTTGTTGACGGTGCCGGTGACTGTCAGCGAGATCGACCAGTTGCCGCTGGCGGTGCCGGTATTGGTGACCTGCACGCGGTTGCAGTAGCCTCCGTTCCACCTACTGTCCGGGATCACCTTGGTACTGAAGCCCGCGCTTGGCGTCGGGGTTGGCGTCGGTGTCGGCGTGGGGGTCGGCGTTGGCGTCGGTGTGCTGTTGCTTACCGTTCCCCACAGCGTCCGCAACAAGGTCATCTTGTCTTCGCGCACGCTGATCCAGTCGTCGCGCAGGATGCCGCCGGTATCGCCGCTATTGGGGTTCCACGACCAATAGAACCCTTCGTTGATGCCCTTGCCACGCAGGTACTTCACCAGCGCGTCCTGCCAGACTTTGTCGCGCGCATCGCCTTCGCCGTACTTGCCGCCGAATTCGCCCAGCAGCAGTGCGTGATTGCCGGCAAACTGGCCGAAATGGCGGTCCCAGATCGCAGGCATGTTGTTGGGGAAGTTGCTGTCGTTGAAGTACGACTGCACGAACACGTCCGGGCCGTACACATGCGGTGCCAGCAACAGTCGGTTGGCCGGAATGTTCAATGGGGTGCAGGCCAGCGGCTGCAGGCTGCCACCCCAGAAGATGCCGCCATTGGTCGAACACACCGGGTTGTCGGTGATGCCTTCCACCGCAATGATCCACTTCGGCGCCACCGCAAGCACGGCGGCAGAACCGCGCTCGGCGGCCTTGTTCCAGTCGGTGGCGGCGTTGCCCGTGCCCCAGGTCGCGGCGCCGTGCGGCTCGTTCTTCAGATCCACGCCGATCACCCTCGGCACGTTCTTGTAGCGGTTGGCGACAAAGCGCAGATCGTCCAGCCATTGCGCTTCGGAATATGAACTGGTGTACCACAGCTCGGAAATCGCCGCGCAATCGGGCGTGTGGTGATCCAGCAGCACATACATGCCGCGTGCGTTGAATTCGTTGATCACCTTGTCGAGGATCTGCAGCGAGGTCAGGCCCTGCAGATCGGCGTTGCGGCTGTAGTCGATGCTGCTGGGCATCTGGCCGCTACGCAGCGTGGCCGGGCAAAACGGCAGGCGCACCGCGTTGAAGCCCAGGCCCTGCATCTGGTTGATCATCTCCTTCCAGTTGCGTGCCCACAGGCCATGCATGACATGGTTGCCGGTCTCGAAGCCGAACACGTTGACGCCCTTGAGCTGAACCACGTTGCCGTTGTCGTCGACGATCTTGTTGTTGCTGACCGAATAGCTGAAAGCCGGTGCGGCTGTGAGCGCTAACATCGTTGCCAATGCGAGCGTACTTGCAGTCCTGAAAATGGACATGATGGTCTCCCTGGATGACCGAACTCGACGGCCGAGTGCGGTGAGGGGGGCATCTTGGTCTTCGGCTGCGCCGTGTGGCGTGACCGCTGCCACAGAAGAGCGCAGTGGCGCACCGATCACACGCAAGCTGCGGGCGAGGTCGCTTTCCCGCACACTATCGCTGCTGCGTGCTGTCCGCAGGCTGTCCTTTTTGTCCCCCGGAGTGTCCCTCAATGTCCTTGTTGCGTGCCGAAATGGCGCAATGGCGCGCCTCCCCCGCGCGCGAACTCATGGCCGGTGCGGTCGCCACATTTGCGCTGATTCCCGAAGTGATTGCATTCGCGTTCGTCGCCGGGGTGGATCCGCAGGTGGGCCTGTTCGCATCCTTCGTGATCGGCATCGTGATCGCGTTTTGCGGGGGGCGGCCGGCAATGATTTCGGCTGCGGCCGGCTCGGTGGCGCTGGTGGCTGCACCGCTGGTGGCCGCGCACGGGTTGCCCTATCTGCTGGCCGCCGGCCTGCTCGCTGGCATGGTGCAGATTCTGTTCGGGTTGTTGCGCCTGGGCGTGCTGATGCGCTTTGTCAGCAGTTCGGTGCGCACCGGTTTCGTCAACGCGCTGGCCGTGCTCATCTTCGCAGCGCAACTGCCGCATCTGCTCGGGGCCAACCTGACCACCTGGGTCATGCTGGGCGCAGGCCTGGCCATCATCTACGGCCTGCCGCGTCTGCGCCTGCCGGGGCTGTCGGCGATTCCCTCGCCCCTGCTGTGCATCCTGCTGCTCAGCGTGGCCGGTACCGCGCTGCATCTGCCGCTCAAGACGGTGGCCGATCTGGGCAAGCTGCCCAACGCGCTACCGTTCCTGCAATGGCCGGCGGTGCCGTTGACGCTGGAGACGCTGCGCATCATCGCGCTGCCGGCACTGGCCATTGCCATGGTGGGCCTGCTCGAGTCGATGATGACCGCGCGCGTGGTCGATGAGCTCACCGACACGCCCAGCAACAAGAACCGCGAATGCACCGGCCTGGGCATCGCCAACGCGGCGGCCAGCCTGTTCGGCGGCATCGCCGGCTGCGGCATGATCGGGCAGACCGTGGGCAACGTGAAATACGGCGGCCGCGGCCGGCTGTCCACGTTGTTTGCCGGCGTGTTCCTGCTGATCCTGATGGTGCTGCTCAAGCCGTGGGTGTCGCAGGTGCCGGTGGTGGCGCTGGTGGCGATCATGGTGATGGTGTCGGCAGAGACCTTCGACTGGCGCTCGATGCGCACCGTGGTGACCCACCCGCGCACCTCCAGCGTGGTGATGCTGGCCACCGTGGCGGTCACGTTGTTCACTCACAACCTGGCGGCAGGTGTGGCGGTCGGCGTGCTGCTGAGCGGGGTGTTCTTCACCTTCAAGGTGGCCGGGCTGCTGCAGATCGCGCATCACGATGGCACGGACGGCGTGCGCACCTACAGCGTGCGCGGGCAGGTGTTCTTCGCCTCGGCCGATGTGTTCATCGACGCCTTCGACGCACGCGAGGTGCCCGGCCGCGCAGTGGTGATCGATGTCGGCCGCGCGCACTTCTGGGACATCACCGCGGTGGCGGCACTGGACAAGGTGGTGCAGCGTTTGCGTCATCACGGGCTGGACGTGCAGGTGAAAGGCCTGAATGCCGGCAGCCGCCGCCTGATGCAGCGGCATGCCTTGGGCGAAGACGCGCTGGAATCGGCACTGCCTTAGAGCGTGTTATTCACGTTGAGATGGAATGCGCCTGGCACGCCTGCAGCGCGTCATCCCGGGTTGTCCGTGCGCTGAGCGCGGCTGCGAGCGAATTCAAGTTCCGGCGGGCGACGCCGATGATTCGGCATCCTCATTGCCGGTCGTCGCTGTGATGCCAGTGGGTTTCAGCCCGAGATGTGTACCTGCGTGCCAAGCCCGGCATGACGGGTTCGTGTCCGCCCGCCGGAGGGCGCAGCCGTGACCAACGCACCGTTGCTGGAACGGATGGTGGACCTGACCGCCATCCGCGATGCGGACCTGCTCGATCTGAGCCTGTTGCGCACCGTGCGCGAAGTCTGCGCGGCCGAAGAACTTTCGCTGCTGCGCATCGCCCCGGACAGCAACAGCATCGCCGAAACGCGCCTGCGCGACGATGGCCGGCTGGCGTTGACGGTGGCGGAGATCCACGATGCGCGCACGCGCATCCAGCTGGCCGAGGTGCATGGGCCGGGCGATGTGGTGCAGCTGCACGAAGACGGCCGCGCCCTGCTGGTCTACCCGATGATGGAAGCGCGCGGCATCCGGACCTGCCTGCGGGTGGGCGGGACGCGTATTCCCGGCGTTGCCGAGCAAGCGATGCTGCAGGGCTTTGCGCGCTTCTTCCAGAACTACCGCAGCCTGCTCGACGACGCCCAGCGCGATGCGCTGACCGGCCTGCGCAACCGCAAGACCTTCGACGATGTGATCCTGCGGCTGTTTGCCGGTGGTGCCGACTCCGCCGCAGAGCAGGGCGTGTGGCTGGGCATCGTGGACATCGATCACTTCAAGCGCGTCAACGACACCTTCGGGCATCTGTATGGCGATGAGGTACTGCTGCTGGTCGCACAGCTGATGCAGCGTGCCTTTCGCCAGGACGACCTGCTGTTCCGCTTCGGCGGCGAAGAGTTCGTGATCGTGTTGCGCGGCGTGGACCGCGACACGGCCGTGAGTCTGTTCGAGCGATTCCGGCTGGCGGTGGCCGAGCACCTGTTCCCGCAGGTGGGGCAGGTCACGCTCAGCACCGGCATCGTCGAACTGACGCACGGTCGGCTGATCAGCGAAATGCTGGACGAAGCCGACAAGGCGCTGTACTGGGCCAAGCAGAACGGCCGCAATCGCGCGGCGGTCTATGCCGAGCTGATTGCCGGTGGGCAATTGCAGCAGGTTGCGCAACCAGTGGGCAGCATCGATCTGTTCTAGGCGCCAGCGCGGCGCTGAAACAGGCCAGAGCTCTTGGCCGTGGATGCAGACACGAAGCTTGTGCAGTACTCATCGCACCCGCATCGCAGGCTTCGGCGCAGCCGCAGGTATCGGCCTGCACGCGATGCTGGCTACACTCCAGGGCTATCCATGATGCGGGGTGTGCAATGAAGCGAGTTGCCGTAGGACTTCTGGCGATGGCGGTCTCGACCGCACTGATGGCGGCCACGCCGAGTTTCGATGGCGCGCGCATCTCGCGCGACGTCAAGGAACTGGCCTCCGACGCCTATGAAGGCCGCGGCCCGGCCACTGCCGGCGAAGAAAAGACCATTGCCTACCTGAGCGAGCAGTTCGCCGAAGCCGGCCTGCAGCCGGGCGGCGACCTGGCCAACGGCAAGCGCGGCTGGACCCAGGCGGTGCCGTTGCGGCGCGCCGATATCGTCGGCACGCCGACCATTGCGGTGCAGAACGCGGGCAAGCCGCAAACGCTGACCCAAGGCAAGCAAATCGCCATCCGTGCCGCGCTGGATGGCTCATCCAAAGTGGAGATCGCCAACGCGCCGCTGGTGTTCGTCGGCTACGGCGTCAAGGCGCCCGAGCGCAACTGGGACGATTTCAAGGGTGTGGACCTGAAGGGCAAGATCGCGGTGGTGCTGATCAACGACCCGGATTTCGAAACCGGCAAGGGCGACTTCGACGGCACCGGCATGACCTACTACGGCCGCTGGACCTACAAGTACGAAGAAGGCGCGCGCCAGGGCGCACTCGGCGTGCTGGTGGTGCACGAAACCGCGCCTGCCTCGTATGGCTGGGACACGGTGGCCAGCTCCAACACCAACACCATGTTCGACGTGGTGCGCGACAACCCGCGCAGCGCGCATCCCACGCTGGAAGGCTGGATCCAGCGCGATCTGGCCACCGAGCTGTTCAAGCACGCCGGGCTGGATTTCGAGACCTTGAAGAAGCAGGCGCAGACGCGCGGGTTCAAGCCGGTCGAGCTCAAGGACCAACGTTTGAGCGCCAGCTACCAGGTCAAATCCGATGTGATCACCTCGCACAACGTGGTGGCGCGGCTGGAAGGCAGCAAACATCCGGACGAGACGCTGATCTACAGCGCGCACTGGGACCATATCGGCGTGGGCAAGCCGGATGCACGCGGCGACACCATCTTCAACGGGGCACTGGACAATGCCAGCGGCACCGCCGCGCTGCTGGAGCTGGCGCGTGGTTTCGCCCAGGGGCCAACGCCTGAGCGCTCGGTGGTCTTCCTGGCGGTCACCGCCGAAGAAAAGGGCCTGCTGGGCTCGGAGTTCTACGCCTCCAAGCCGCTGTACCCGCTGGACACCACGGTGGCGGTGATCAACATGGACGGCATGAATCCGTTCGTGCCCTCGCGCGACTTCGGCATCTACGGCACGGCAAAGCTCGAGCTGCTCGATCAACTGAAGAGCGTGGCCGCGCAATCCAAGCTGCGTTACACGCCCGATCCCAAGCCGCAGGCCGGGTATTTCTTCCGTTCCGATCATTTCTCGTTCGCCAAGCGCGGCGTGCCGGCGCTGTCGTATGCAGCCGGCCAGGATTGGGAAGTGGGCGGCGTGGCGGCGGGAAAGGCGGCCGCCGACGACTACACCGCCAAGCGCTATCACCAGCAAGGCGACGAATGGAAGCCGGATTGGACCTTCGCCGGCGCCGCCCGCGACCTGGGCGTGCTGTATGCATTGGGCCAGCAGCTGGCCGACTCGCGCCAGTGGCCGAACTGGAGCCAGGATTCGGAGTTCCGCGCTACCCGCGACGCCAGCGCGGCGGCACGCAAGTAAGACGGCTCACAACGTCATTGCGTGAGGACCAGGGCGGCTGCCCTTGCGCGATGGCGCATGTGCCATATCGATATGCCGCGTTTGAATAAGCCTTGCCTGCCATGCGGTTTGTGCTTGCTGTTGTCGGTCAGCAAGCGGCGAACGTTCTGTGTAACGCCCTCGCTGCTGGCGGCATGGATGCCGCATCGCGCCCCAGATGCATTCACGGCGTGTCCGGCGAGCGGCGAGGGCACTGCGCACGCGACACGCCGGGCCTGAGGATCGCCGAGCGCTCGCAGACGTCATTGATGCCTCGATCAAGCGGTTGCATCAGCAAACAAACCACGTGCGATGAGCCGCTTTCCCGGGCATCGCGCAACTGTCTGGTGCGGCGAGGACGCCGCATACTCGACCAATCAAGCTGTTGCCGCAGGCCTTGAGAACGTTCGACCACCGCAATGCCTGGAATTCCAGAGCGCCTTGAGCGATGCAGAGCGACCAACCAATCGCTTGCCCCAACCTCTGACCGCATCGGCACAACGCAACGCCAGCGCCCCGTCGCCGCAACCGATTGCACGCCATGGCACACCAATTGCACCTCTCCGGCAGGATGGCCCGGCCAGCGGTCCGTGACAGGGTCTGCGCTAGGCTGCAATCTGTTGGGGTTGCGTTCGGTCGGTGCGGCGTAGTCTGCCGCGCGGTCCTCGTGGGGGAGGGCGAAGACCGTACGCGGCGTTCGTTCCTTTAACGGTCGATTCTTTAGGATGAGCTGCGAGGTGAGATTGCAGCCAGGAGAACTTGTGCATCGGAGTGGTTTCAGAGCGTCTTGGTCGTACACCGTCGGGCTCGCCCGCTCGGCCGCGTGCCAGGCAACATCGCACTGCATGGCGGGGATGGACCTCCCGTGTCAGCCCGCACTGTCGTCCTCGCGCGACGGGCAGCCCTGATGGATGGCACCGTGACTCCTTCCCCGACAACGACTGCAATGCCCCCCGTTTCCGCCCTCGATGCCGGCACGCCCACGCTGCCGCCGGAAGCACCGCTGGCGATGCCCGAACAGAACCTGCGCGAAGGCAGCCTGCAGGTGCGCCACCAGCGCACTTCGCCGCCCGGCATCGGCGTGCGCCGCTTCTATTTGATCGGCGGCACCTTCGCCACCACCGCCATCGCCGTGTGGGTGATGCTCAGCGTGCTGTGGCCCGACGGCATCAGCGTGCTGGAAGGCTGCCTGCTCGGCCTGTTCGTGTTGCTGTTCGCCTGGATCGCCATGTCCTTCGCCAGCGCGGTGGCTGGTTTCGTCACCGTGGTGGCGCGCGCCGGCCGCAAGCTCGGCATCGACCCGGAGCAACCCCTGCCCACGCTGCGTTCGCGCACCGCGTTGCTGATGCCCACCTACAACGAAGACCCGCGCCGGCTGTTGGCCGGCCTGCAGGCCATCTACGAATCGGTCGCCGAGACCGGCCAGTTGGAGCATTTCGATTTCTTCGTGCTCAGCGACACCACCCGCGAGCACATCGGCCGCGCCGAGGAGCTGGTCTATAACGAACTTTGCGATCGCGTCGACGGGCATGGCCGCATCTTCTACCGCCGCCGCGCCGACAACGCCGCGCGCAAGGCCGGCAATGTGGCCGACTGGGTGCGTCGCTTCGGCGGCAGCTACCCGCAGATGCTGATCCTGGACGCCGATAGCGTGATGACCGGCGACACCATCGTGCGGCTGGTCGCCGGCATGGAAAACAACCCGGACGTGGGCCTGATCCAGACCTTGCCGGCAGTGGTCAACGGGCAGACCCTGTTCGCCCGCATGCAGCAGTTCGGCGGGCGCGTGTACGGGCCGATCATCGCCTTCGGCGTGGCCTGGTGGCACGGCGCCGAGAGCAATTACTGGGGCCATAACGCCATCATCCGCACCCAGGCCTTCGCCGATCACGCCGGCCTGCCGTCGCTGCGCGGGCGCAAGCCGTTCGGCGGGCATGTGCTCAGCCACGACTTCGTCGAAGCGGCGCTGATGCGGCGCGGCGGCTGGGCCATGCACATGGTGCCGTACCTGCAGGGCAGCTACGAAGAAGGCCCGCCCACGCTGACCGACCTGCTGATCCGCGACCGCCGCTGGTGCCAGGGCAACCTGCAGCACGCCAAGGTGGTGAGCGCCAAAGGCCTGCACTGGATCAGCCGCATGCACATGCTGATCGGCATCGGGCATTACTTCACCGCGCCGATGTGGGGTCTGTTGATGCTGATCGGCATCGGCATTCCGCTGGCCGGCGGCGGTATCGATCTGGCCGGCGACCTGCCGTTCTCGCCCGCCCGTTACTGGCACGGCAGCAGCCAGGGCAATGCGATCTGGATCTTCATCTGCACCATGTTCGTGTTGCTGGCGCCCAAGCTGCTCGGCTACATCGCGTTGCTGCTCAACCCGCGCGAACTGCGCGCCTGCGGTGGTGCCTTCCGCGCTGCGGTGAGCATCCTGCTGGAGACCGTGCTGGCCGCCCTGATGGCGCCGGTGGTGATGTACCTGCAGTCGCGCGGTGTGTTCGAGGTCCTGGCGGGCAAGGATTCGGGCTGGGATGCGCAGGTGCGCGACGACGGCAAGCTGTCGTGGCCGGCGCTGTTTCGCAGCTATGGCGGTCTGACCGTGTTCGGCCTGTTCATGGGCGCGGTGGCCTACGCGGTCTCGCCCGCGCTGGCCGCCTGGATGGGGCCTGTGATCGTCGGCATGGCGTTGTCGATTCCGGTGGTGGCGCTGACCTCGCTGCGTCGCACCGGCATGGCGCTACGCCGCGCCGGCATTTTCTGCATCCCCGAAGAACTCGACCCGCCCAAGGTGCTGGTGCGTGCCTCCGAGCTGCGCCGCGCCGCTGCGCTGGAACCGTCGCTGATCTGAGTGTGCGTCGGCGCCGGCCTCATTGGCCGGCGCTGTGGCGCGGTCGCCTGCAGAGGCCCGTGGCGATCGGCGGGCCTCAAGCCTCTGGCGCCGGTTGATCTGGCCCACCCCTCGCGCAAGGCATAATGCCCAGCCCGCAAGCGGAGCTGGATGATGCTGGAAGTGATCGAACGCGAGACCGGACCGAACCCGCAATGGAGCGTGCTGTGGCTGCATGGCCTGGGCGCCGATGGCAGCGACTTCGCCCCGATGGTGCCCGAGCTGGTACGCCCGCAGTGGCCCGCGCTGCGCTTCGTGTTCCCGCATGCGCCGATCCGCCCGATCACCATCAATAATGGCGTGCGCATGCGCGGCTGGTACGACATCGTCGGCATGGATTTCGCCCAGCGCGCCGACAAGGCCGGCATCGCCGAATCGGTCACCCAGGTCGAGGCCTTGATCGCCCATGAGCAGAGCCGCGGCATCGCGCCGAAGCGCATCCTGCTGGCCGGCTTCTCGCAAGGCGGCGCCGTGACCCTGGCCGTTGGCCTGCAGCGCAGCGTGCCGCTGGCCGGGCTGATCGCCATGTCCACCTATCTGCCGGATCCGGCCGCGGCCGCCAGCCAGTTGCAGCCGGCCGCCCTGCGCCAACCGCTGTTCATGGCGCATGGCACGGCCGACCCGGTGGTGCCGTTCGCGGCCGGCCAGGCCAGCATGCAGACCTTGCGCACGCTGGGTTTCGCACTGGATTGGCACACCTACCCGATGGGTCACCAGGTCTGCCTGGAAGAGATCGAGGCCTTGCGCAACTGGATGCAGGCACGCTTCACCGCTGCCTGAGCCCATGGCCCAGCGCGCACCGCAGATCGCCTGGATGCCGGACCTGTGCCGGCTGCCGCGGTTGGGCGCGATGCTGGGCCTGGCCGAGTTGGTGGTGCTGGTGGTGACCTTGGTCCCCGACGCCGGCGCGCGCAACATCACATTGTCGCGGTTCCTCTCCGCCAGCGGCCTGGCGCTGTGGCTGGCGTTGGCGGTCACCGTGCTGCTGTGCGTGTTACGGCCCACCTTGTCGCGATTGCCGCCACGGCTGGGCGGGCTGAGCGCCTTGCTGATCGCTGCCGTGGTGGCGATGCTCGGTGCCGGCATCGTGCACGGCCTGTATGCGGTGCTCGGGCAGGTCCCGCTGGGCGCGCAGGTCGGCTTCTGGCGGTTCACGCTCGGCAGTGCGGCCACGGTGGTGCTGATCACTGCGCTGGCGCTGCGCTACTTCTATGTCAGCGACCGCTGGGAGGCGCAGGTGCAGGCCAATGCACGCGCCGAGGCGGATGCCCTGCAGGCGCGCATTCGCCCGCACTTCCTGTTCAACAGCATGAACCTCATCGTCAGCCTGCTGCGGCGCGATCCGGTGGTGGCCGAACAGGCGGTGCTGGACCTGTCGGATCTGTTCCGCGCCGCCCTCGGCGCCGGCGAGGGCGTCTCCACCTTGCGTGCCGAATGCGAACTGGCCGAACGCTATCTGGCAATCGAATCGCTGCGCCTGGGCGAGCGCCTGCAAGTGCGCTGGCACCGCCAGGAACCGTTGCCGTGGGAGCTGCCGATGCCGCGCCTGGTGCTGCAGCCGCTGGTCGAAAATGCGGTACTGCATGGCGTTTCGCGCATGCCCGAAGGCGGTACGCTGTACCTGTCGCTGCGTCAGCGCGGCAACCAGCTGCAGATCCGCATCGTCAACCCGGCGCCGCAGCCCGGCACCCAGTTGCCGCTGCTGGCCGGCGCCGGGCATGCCCAGGCCAGCATCTCGCACCGGTTGGCGTTCCAGTTCGGCGCCGGGGCACGGATGGCGGCCAGCTGGGCTGAAGGCTACTATGCCTGTGAGATCACATTGCCGCTGCCGTGAGGGGAAAGTCACTGCAGCGAGGGGGAGTCCATGACGGCCACGCAAGTGCGGGTGCTGATCGCCGATGACGAGCCACTGGCGCGCGAGCGCCTGCGCATGCTGCTGGGCGAGCATCCGCAGGTCGAGGTGATCGGCGAGGCCGAAAACGGCCAGCAAGTGCTGCAGCAGTGCGAACAGCTGCGCCCGGACCTGGTGCTGCTGGATATCGCCATGCCCGGCGTGGACGGCCTGGAAACCGCGCGGCTGCTGCGGCAGAGCCAGCCGCCGCCGGCGGTGGTGTTCTGCACCGCCTACGACCAGCATGCCTTGTCGGCGTTCGACGCGGCCGCGCTGGATTACCTGATGAAACCGGTGCGCCCGGAACGGCTGGCATCTGCACTGGAGAAAGTTGCCACCTTCCTGGCCGGCCGCGTGCCCGGCACCGCGTCCAGGCCGCTGCGCACCCATCTGTGCGCGCGCCTGCGCGGCAGCCTGCGGCTGATCGCCATCGGCGACATTCGCTATCTGCAGGCCGAAGAGAAGTACGTCATCGTCCATCACACGCGCGGCGAGGACTTGATCGAAGAGTCGCTGAAATCGCTGGAAGACGAATTTGCCGACCGCCTGGTGCGCATCCATCGCAATTGCCTGGTGGCCCGCGATGAACTGGTGGAACTGCGCCGCAGCGGCGATGGCCAGGTCCACGCGGTGCTGCGCAACGTGCCGCAGACCCTGGAAGTGAGTCGTCGCTGCGTGGCCAGCCTGCGCGATCAACTACGCCAACTGTGAGTTCGGTGCCGGCTCCGCGATAATGCCGGCATGACCACGCTCCGTATCGCCACCCGCAAAAGCCCGCTTGCCCTCTGGCAGAGCGAACATGTCGCCGCCGCGCTGCGTCAGCACCATCCCGGCCTGGAGGTGGTGCTGGTGCCGATGAGCACCCGCGGCGACGAAGTGCTGGACCGATCGCTCGCCGCCATTGGCGGCAAGGGCCTGTTCCTGAAGGAGCTGGAGTTGGCGATGTTGCGCGGCGAAGCCGATTGCGCGGTGCATTCGCTCAAGGACGTGCCGATGGAACTGGACGCCCCGTTCGTGCTGCCGGCCATCCTGGAACGCGGCGACCCGGCCGATGCGCTGGTGTCCAATCTCTACGCCAGCCTGCAGGCGCTGCCGCTGGGCGCGCGCGTGGGCACCTCCTCGCTGCGCCGCCAGGCCCAGTTGCGTGCCGCGCGCCCGGATCTGGAATTGATCGACCTGCGCGGCAACGTCAACACGCGGCTGGCCAAGCTCGACAACGGCGGCTACGACGCCATCGTGCTGGCCTGCGCCGGCCTGCAGCGGCTTGGGTTGGAAGCACGCATCAGCGCGCGGCTGGAGGCGCCGGAATGGTTGCCGGCACCTGCGCAGGGCGCGGTGGCGGTGGAATGCCGTGGCGACGATGCACGCATCCACAGTCTGCTGGCGGTGCTGGATGCCGGCCGCACGCGTGCCTGCGTGGAAGCCGAGCGCGCTATGAACCGCGCCCTGCACGGTAGTTGCCATGTGCCGGTAGCCGCCTTCGCGCGCTGGGAAGGGCAGGGCCTGTTCCTGCAGGGCATGGTGGGCAGCGCCAGCGACGGCCGCCTGATCCACGCCGATGCGCACGGCAGCGCCGAAGATACTGAAGCGCTTGGCCGCCGCGTTGCGCAAGGGCTGTTCGACAAGGGCGCCGCGCAGCTGCTGGCCGAGCTGTAACACGCTGTCGCGTCAACGTGTAACGCGACCGACATCGACGCCGGCGCCCAAGCGCAAGCTCCAGACCTAGCCGCTACACACGCAATGCCGCCCCACGCAGCGCCCGCTCTTCGTAGGAGCGGCCCTGGCCGCGAGAGGCTTTATCGGGAACGCCCTCGCGGCCAGGTCCGCTCCTACCGTTCGCGGTTGTTTACTTGAACGTGTAGACCAGATTGACCGTGGTCAGCGTATCGGTCTTCTTGTCGCCGTCGCTGACGTCGCTGTTGTGACGCATCTGCCACGCCGCCTTCAATGCAAAGTGCGAGTTCATGCTGACCTGCACGCCGAAGTCGTTTTGCGCATAGGTGTTGTACTCGCCCGATTCCACCAGCAGCGTGTTGATCAGATCGGTGTTGTCGGTGACGGTGTACTTCAGGTCGAACAGGCCGCGGCCGATCAACCCGGTTTCGTTACGGTCTTCGTCGCTATTGTGCGCGCGGCGCACACCCGGTCCCACCTGCGCATCCAGGTAGAAGCGGTCGGCGTCGATCAGGCGCGTGCCGTAGCCGATACCGAAGGTGGCCAGACGGTCGTAGGTGGCGAAGTCGTCGTGTTCGTAGCGGCCGGTGGCCGTGAGCTGGCGGTGTTCGCCCAGCTGCAGTGCGCTGCCGACGCTGCCGGTGTAACGCTCGGCGGTGGTCTGGCGCTCGCGCGTGGTGCTGCCGTCGTCGTTGGTGTTGGTGTATTCCGAACTCGAGCGCAACGCGGTGGCATCCAGGCTATGGATCCAGTCACCGTCGGTGTAGCGCAGGCGCACGCGGCCGTTGAGGCTGTCGGTGGTGCTGTTGCCATGCGCCGCTGCGTAGCCGAGCTCGCCGCTGCTGCCGCTCCAGGGCGACGGCAGCACCACGGCGGCCGGGTCTGCCGGCGCCGGTGCGACTGCCTGGGCCCAGACGGAGGGCGTGATCAACAACAGCGGCAACAGGGCAGACAACGGGACACGGCGGGACATGGGCAGCTCGCTTTGGAAGGCGGGAGAGGGGTGGAAGCGATTTCATGATAACGGACTGTGCGGTGACGTCATCGCCAAGTGAATATCCGCTTCATTGCCGGTTGGGACGCCGAAGGCGGCATGGACCGGAGCGGCCCTGCAGACGGGTGCGGCGATGAAAGGCGATTTTTGAAGCGGTCGGCGATGTGGTCGCAGTGGCTGGAGCGACCTGCGAGGTCGTTGTCAGGGGAATGAATGGTGGTTCGGGGCGAATGCCGGGCGTGAACCGCAGCGACCTGCGCGGGTGCGCGTGCGCATGGCAGGCGGCCTGGCGATGTCATCAGGACTTCTGGCCAGCCAAGTGGCAGGAGCCTCAGCGGCCCGCGCGGGTCGCGTGTCAGCGCTACCGGCGATGCCTGCCAACCCGGGGCCTGCGCGACCGCGCGCACGACCCCGGCACGCAGTGGCTGTGGGACCGACCCAACAGACCAGGCCGCTGCATCGCACATCCTCCGGGCGCTTGCCGCTGTCTGCCAGCCGTCACATCGCGATGCTCACCCCGCCACGCAAAGACTCGGACATAATCGACGCATGGACCGCTACGAACGCATCAACTCCCTGCATCGCTTGCTCAAATCGGCACGTTACCCGGTCACGGTGGCGCGGCTGCAGGACGAGCTGAGCTGTTCCCGCGCGACTGTCTACCGCGATCTGGCGTTTCTGCGCGACGCGCTGATGGCACCGGTGGAAGGCGACGGCGAATCGGGCTTTCGCTATCTCTCCGGCGAAAGCGACCGCTTCGAATTGCCCGGCCTGTGGCTGAGTTCGGAAGAACTGCACGCGCTGCTGGCCTCGCAACAGCTGCTCGCGCGCACCGGCGGCGGAGTGTTGTCTTCGATGCTGGCACCGCTGCAGCAGCGCATCGAAGGACTGCTGGCTGCCCAGGCCGGCGTCTCGCAGTGGCCAGTGGATCGGGTGCGGGTCATTCCACATCGCGGCCGCAAGCTGGACGAAGCCAGCTTCCGCACCGTGGCCTCCGGCGTGCTGGAGCGCAAGCAGCTGAGCTTCGACTACCGTGCGCGTTCCACCGACGAATCGACCAAGCGGACGGTGTCGCCACAGCGCATTACCCATTACCGCGACAACTGGTATCTGGACGCGTGGGATCACGGTCGCGACGGCGTGCGCAGCTTTGCGGTGGACCGCATCAACCACGCGCGTCTGCTCGATGCGGCGCCGCGCGATGTGCCCGACAGCGAACTGGACGAGCAGCTTGCCGCCAGCTACGGCATTTTTTCCGGGGCGCCCAAGGGGTGGGCGACCATCGTGTTCAGCTCCAAGGCCGCGCGCTGGGTTGCCGACGAACATTGGCATTCCAAGCAGCAGGGCCGCTTTCTGCCCGATGGCCGCTACGAGCTCAAGTTGCCCTACAGCAACTCGCGCGAACTGCTGATGGACGTGCTGCACTACGGCTCGGACGCAGAAATTGTCGAGCCCATGTCGCTGCGCGAGCAGGCCAAGGCGTTGTTGTCGCTGGCGCTGAGCAATTACGACTGAGCGTGGTAGACAGTTGACGCATACGGCAGGGCCGCAGTTGCGGCAGGCACGTGCACGCGTCTGGAAGCTGCATCAGCCCTGGTAGGCGCAGATGCGATCAATGGCGCCCAAGGCCTGAAGTGGCCGAGGTGCGAAGCGGATTCGGCCTTATGACGTCTCAGGCCCCATCTTGCACCGCGAGCATCTGCTGCGGCTGCAAGCCCAGGCAGTGGAAGTCAACCAAATCCTCACCCTGATGCCACTGCTGCTCTACCCAGGCCTGTCCCCACCGATCCACCTCGTAAACCTCGAACGTTTCGCCGAGCATCGAGAGAAGCCGGTCTCTTTCCAGTTGCGGCAGGTGGCAGACAGTGGACTGGCGGAGATGCGTGACCTGGACGCGCGTACCGACCCGAACGACCAGGCCGATGCTGTCAGTTGTGGTTTGCTCCGTCATGGGGCCTGATACCTCGGTTAGCCGAGCCGCGACGCGGCGTCGCCTTGGACGAATTGCCAGGCCGCGCGACAGGCACGATCGCAGGAGCTAGCGCTGCCACAGGCCGTGATCGTTTCCGCCGAGCAGGTAGATGGCACATCGACCCCGGCCGGGAAGTTCCATCGGTGGGACTGCGACCGTGCCGCCTGCCTCCACGATGGCCGAAACAGCCGATTCGATGTCTTCGACGAGCCAGTAGGGGCGAACAACGGGCCGTTCCGAGTCGCGCAGAGGTGCGCGTACACCGACGATGCCGCCGCCGGCCAGGTATGCGGTGCGGGCGTTACCCAGCTCGGGTACCGGCTCGCCGAATTCGGCGCCCTGCACCGCGTAGGCGGCACAGACCTCCTCCGTGTTGCAGGTAACGATCTCCAAGTACTGAACCTTCAAGCCACACCTCCAACGGATGACGTCCGATCGTGCTAGCGCTTGTTCGGCACTTCAAAGCCCAGGCGGTCCACCTGTTCGCGCAGCTGCGGTACCCGCTTGAGTTTGTCGGTATAGATGGAATAGTCGTCGCGCATCTTGTTGACCAGCATGCGGTACTGGTCGCGGCTCATGTCCGGCTTGCGCGAGAAGATCCAGGCCAGGTCGCGGCCCGGGTAGGAGATCAGCATCCACGAGCCGTCGGGGGCGATCTCCAGGATGCGCTGCTTGGCCGGGATGACCTTGTAGAACCACACGCGCCAGTCGCGGTTGCCGCTGTCGGCATCCACCGAGGCGCGCGCATTGACTTGCTTTTCCGGTTCGCCGAACCCGTCGCGGTACAGATAGCGCACCGCCACCTTGCCGTCTTCGACCAGGGTGTATTCGTCGCGGCTGGTGACGTGGCCACGCTCGACCGCGTTGGGCATGCGCGCAATCACGTACCAGGTGCCCATGATCTTGGACAAGTCGATTGCCGGCTCCGTGGCGGACGTGTCCTTGGCGTGTGCCACGGGCAGGCCGAGGACGAGCAGAACAGCGAGGGCGATCGTAACGGTCAGGCGCATCGCAACATCACAAAGAGGCAATCGGAGCAGCACACTACCGCATGCAGGGGGCAAGTTCGCGTCAACGGTCCCGTCTGGCATCGGCAGCCGGGCAATCCGCGGCAGACGCCGGGCGGCTGGGGCCGGCTGGCGGGCGCCGATCAGGCGCTGGCGCCGCGATCGACCCGCTGGCTGCGCCGCGCGGCGTCGGGCCGGTGCCGCGCGCCGACGTTGCAGGGGTCAGCAGCACGCGTGGAGGCCGGTGACGCGCCTGGGCAGGCGCCCGCAATCGCGCCCCGCAGGATGCCCGCGTCAAGGTCGCAGCCTGTGAGATGGGCTGCGGCAATCCTGCGCGCCTGTTGTGATCCTTCCTGCCACGGAGTGCCGCCATGTCGCATCGTCCTGCTTCCCGTTCCGAACGTCCCGACCCGCGCGTGCTGCGCCCGGTGCGGCAGATCGCCCTGGCCGGGCTGGCCCTGGTGCTGGTCTGGCCGGCCGCGCGAGGCAGCAGCGAGTGGATCGGCTGGTTGCCGCTGTGGCTGGTCGGCATGCCGATGCTGGCGTGGTGGAGCCTGCACCGGTTTGCCCTGCCTTCGTTGGCAACGCGTGGCGCGCGCCGTGTTGCGCCCCGGCGGCGTGGCCCGCAGGCCCAGCGCCGGCGCAGCGCTTCGCGTACGGCGACACAGGCGCGCGCAGCCTGACCTTCGGCAGGGTTGGCTGGCGGGGCGCTGTGCTACGTTCCGGGCATTCGTGTTTCCGGAAACATTCATGCCCAAGTTCGCCTCGATCTGCCTGGTTGCCGGCCTGATCACCGCTGGCGCCGTCTCTGCAGAGGAACCCCCCGTGTCCAACGATCCCTACGCCTGGCTGGAAGATGTCACTGGCGCCAAGCCGCTGGACTGGGTCAAGACCCAGAACGCCAAGACCGAGGCGCGGCTGGCCAGCACGCCGGCGTTCAAGCAGATGGAAACCAGCATCCGCGAAGTGCTGGATTCGGACGCCAAGATTCCCGGCGTGCAGAAGATCGGCGCGTTCTACTACAACTTCTGGAAGGACAAGCAGCACGAGCGCGGCCTGTGGCGGCGTACCACGCTGGACGAGTACCGCAAGGCTTCGCCCAAGTGGGAAACGGTGCTGGACCTGGATGCGCTCAACAAGGCCGAAGGCGAAAACTGGGTGTGGCACGGTGCCGACTGCCTGCGCCCGGACTACCAGCGCTGCCTGATCGCGTTGTCGCGCGGCGGTGCCGATGCCGATGTCACGCGCGAGTTCGACCTGGGCAGCAAGCAATGGGTCAAGGACGGTTTCTTCCGCCCCGAGTCCAAGGGCGGGCTGGGCTGGATCGACCGGGACACCGTCTACGTGTTCACCGATTTCGGCGCCGGCAGCATGACCAGCTCCGGCTACCCGCGCATCGCCAAGCAGTGGAAGCGCGGCACGCCACTGACTGCTGCGACCGTGGTGTACGAAGGCAAGTCGACCGATATGTACATCGCGGCCATGCATGACGACACGCCCGGTTTCGAGCGCGATTTCGTCAGCCGCACGCTGGCCTTTTACAACGACGAGCTGTATCTCAAGGGCGCCGACGGCAAGCTGGTCAAAGTGGATGTGCCCAATTCGGCCAGCAAGTCGGTCAAGCGCCAGTGGCTGACGCTGGAGCTGCGCGAGCCGTGGACGGTGGGTGGCAAGACCTACAAACCCGGCACCTTGCTGGCCACGCGTTTCGACGATTTCATGGCCGGCAAGCGCAACTTCGATGTGTTGTTCGAACCCACCGACACCACCTCGCTGGCCGGCATGGCGTGGACCAAGTCGCATCTGGTGTTGAACGTGCTGGAAGACGTCAAGAACCGTCTGAGCGTGATCACGCCTTCGCGTGATGGCTGGAAAAAGAGCGCGTTCGTCGGTGCGCCGAGCTTCGGCACGGTGGATGTCGGCGCGGTGGATAGCGACGACAGCGACGCGCTGTGGCTCACCGTCACCGATTACCTGACCCCCACCACCTTGTCGTGGGTGGAGGTGGGCTCTGCGCCGCAGCCGCTCAAGACCATGCCGGCGTTCTTCGATGCCGGCAAGGACACCATCGAGCAGCACTTCGCCACCAGCAAGGACGGCACCCGCGTGCCGTATTTCCTGGTACGCCCGAAGACCTTGAAGCTCGACGGCAGCGCGCCGACCCTGCTGTACGGCTACGGCGGTTTCGAGATTTCAATGACGCCCAATTACTCCGGTGGCCTGGGGCGCGCGTGGCTGGAGAAGGGCGGCGTCTACGTGGTGGCCAATATCCGCGGCGGTGGCGAATACGGCCCGCGCTGGCACCAGGCCGCGCTCAAGCAGAACCGCCACAAGGCGTATGAAGATATGGCCGCGGTGGCCAAGGATCTGGTGGCGCGCAAGATCACCTCGACCAAGCATCTGGGCGTGCAGGGCGGCAGCAATGGCGGCCTGATGACCGGCAACATGCTCACCCAGTATCCGGAGCTGTTCGGTGCGGTGGTGGTGCAGGTGCCGCTGCTGGACATGAAGCGCTACAGCCACCTGCTGGCCGGCGCCTCGTGGATGGCCGAATACGGCAACCCGGACACCGACGACTGGAAGTTCATCCAGACCTTCTCGCCATATCACTTGTTCGATGCGAAGAAGACCTATCCGCCGGTGATCTTCCTGACCTCCACGCGCGACGATCGCGTGCACCCCGGCCACGCGCGCAAGATGGCCGCCAAGATGATCGAGGCCGGCAAGGACGTGACCTACTACGAGAACATCGAAGGCGGCCACGGCGGTGCGGCCAACAACGCGCAGGCCGCGCATATGGCCGCGCTGGCGTACAGCTTCCTGTGGGAGCGGTTGGCCGACTGAGGCGCCGTCCACATGCGGCATGATGCGTCGCGCGACACGAGGCCGCTGGCAGTTTGCAGCGGCCTCGTGTCGTCAGAGGGTTTTGTCGTGAGTCAACATGCCCGAGCGTGCGCGATGTTGGCCTTGCCGATGGCGTTGGCGGTCAGCGGGTGCGTAGTGGAGAACGCGCGCGCTACGCAATGCGCAAGGCGTCGGCGCCTTACGCAAAACGTCCGTGCAGCGCACTGCGGGTCACGCAGCCCACTACAACCGCTTCAACCCACGCGCAATCCGCTCTACCGCCTGCTGCAGACGCGGCAGGCTTTGCGTGTAGGCAATGCGTACATGGTGATTGGCGCGGTAGTGGCCGAAATCGATGCCGGGCGTGAACGCAACATGTTCGGTTTCCAAGAAATGCGCGCAAAACGCCTGCGCATCATTTGAAAACCGGCTGATGTCCGCATACAGATAAAACGCGCCTTGCGGTTCGACTGCGATCTCCAACCCCAGCGCGCGCAATGCCGGCAGCAGGTAATAGCGACGCTGCTGGAACTCGGCGCGGCGCGCTTCGAAGAGGGCAATGCTCTCGGGCGTGAAGCAGGCCAGTGCGGCGTGCTGGGCAATTGTCGAGGCACTGATGTAGAGATTCTGCGCAAGCTTTTCCAATTCCGGCACCGCGTCGGGCGGTGCGATCAGCCAGCCCAGCCGCCAGCCGGTCATGCCGAAGTACTTGGAAAAACTGTTCAGCACGAACGCGCCATCGTCCACCTCCAGCACGCTGTGCGCGTCCAGGCCGTAGGTCAGGCCGTGATAGATCTCGTCGACCACCAGATGGCCACCGCGCGCATGCAGCGCCTGCGAAAGCGCAGCCAGTTGCGTGCGCGACAGCACGCTGCCGGTGGGATTTGCCGGTGAGGCCACCAGGGCGCCCACGCTGTCGGCGTTCCAGGCGCTCTCCACCAGCGCAGGGGTCAACTGATAATCGCTGTCCGGGCCGACCGGGACCAGTTGCGCGGCGCCTTCGACCAGGCGCAGAAAATGCCGGTTGCACGGGTAGCCCGGGTCGGCGAGCAACCAATGCTTGCCCGGATCCACCAGCAGGCTGCTGGCCAGCAGCAATGCGCCAGACCCCCCGGGTGTCACCAGAATCCGCTCCGGATCGAGGTTGCAGGCGTAGCGTTGCGCATAGAAGCCGGCAATCGCCTCGCGCAGCGCCGGCAGCCCGCGTGCGGCGGTGTAGCGGGTGTGGCCGGCTGCCAATGCCGCCTGGCCGGCAGCGACGATCGGCGCGGCAGTGGTGAAGTCGGGCTCGCCGATTTCCAGGTGGATCACGTCGTGGCCGGCCTGCTCGAGCGCATTGGCGCGCGCCAGCAGCGACATGACATGAAACGGGGCGATGTCCTGGCTGCGACGGCTATAGCCGCCTGCGTACGGAAGTGTGGAATCCATTGGCTCGATGATAGACCAGCATGACCCAGGACACATGGCGCCCGACAAGGGGCTCTTCCACACTCCGGTGCCGGGATGGCATTGCGTTCATCCAATGGACCCCAATCTGATGAAGCCGTCCTCACTCTTCTGATCGCCAGCCTGATGACCACATCCCCTGCCTTCGCCGCCCTTCCGTCGCCGCCAGACGTCGCCAAGCACCCGCATGTGGTCAAGGCGCCGTTCGGTGCGACCCGCAACGACGACTATTACTGGTTGCGCGACGACAAGCGCGAAGACAAGGCGGTGCTGGCGTATCTCGACGCCGAGAATGCCTACACCGACAAGGTGATGGCGCCGCTGAAACCGTTGGAAGAAGCGCTGTACACCGAGATCGTCGGGCGCATCAAGCAGGACGATGCCAGCGTGCCGTATCGCGAGCGCGGCTATTGGTATTACACGCGGTTCGAGACCGGCAAGGATTATCCGATCCAGGCGCGTCGCAAGGGCAGCATGGAGGCGCCGGAACAGATCCTGCTAGACGTCAACCAGATGGCGCAGGGCAAGGGCTACTTCAGCGTGGGCGATGCCGCAGTGAGCCAGGACAACCGCATCCTCGCCTGGGCCGACGATGCCGTTGGCCGCCGTCAATACACCATCCGCTTCAAGAACCTGGACACCGGCGAACTCTATCCGGACACCGTGGAAGGCGTCTCGGCCAATGTGGTGTGGGCCGACGACAACAAGACGCTGTTCTATGTCGAAAACGACCCGGAAACGCTGCTCACCGTGCGCGTGAAAAAGCATGTGCTCGGCACGCCGTCCAAAGACGATGTGCTGGTGTACGAAGAGAAGGACGACAGCTTCTACATGGGCATCGGCCGCACGCGCGACGACAAGTACATCGCCATCGCGGTGGAAAGCACGGTTTCTTCGGAAACCCGCTATGCGCTGGCCGCCAAGCCGGACACCTTCACGGTGCTGGCCAAGCGCGAGCGCGATGTGGAATACCACGCCGAGCATTTCGATGGCCGCTGGGTGATTCGCACCAATGCCGACGACGCCAGGAACTTCAAGTTGGTCACTGCGCCCACCGATGCGACCACGCGCACGCAGTGGACCGACTGGGTGGCGCACGACGACAACGTCTACATCGAAGACTTCGAATTGTTCGATGGATTCACCGCCATCGAAGAGCGTTCGGGCGGACTGGAGCGTGTGCGCTTGCTCATGCGCGATGGTAGCCATGAATACGTCAAGGCCGATGAACCGGCGTATTCGATGGGTCTATCTGTCAACGCCGAGCCGGATACCGTCTGGCTGCGTTATAGCTACACCTCGCTGACCACGCCGGCGACCACCTACGAGCTCAACACCCAGACCGGCGAGCGCCGGTTGCTCAAGCAGCAACCGGTGATCGGCTACGACGCCAGCAAGTACGTGACCGAACGCGTGTGGGTGACGGCACGCGACGGGGTCAAGGTGCCGGTGTCGCTGGTGTACAAAAAGGGCTTCAAGAAGGATGGCAGCGCGGCGCTGTTTCAGTATGCGTACGGCAGTTACGGCATGTCGATGGACCCGGCATTCAATCTGCCGGCGATCAGCCTGCTGGACCGCGGTGTGGTGTATGCCATCGCGCACATCCGCGGCGGCCAGGAAATGGGGCGCCAGTGGTACGACGACGGCAAGCTGCTGCACAAGCAAAACACCTTCAATGACTTTATCGATGTCACCCGCGGTCTGGTCGCGCTAGGTTACGCCGCCAAGGACCGGGTTGCCGCATCCGGTGGGAGCGCGGGCGGTCTGCTGATGGGCGCGGTGGCCAATATGGCGCCGCAGGACTATCGCGTGATGGTCGCGCAGGTGCCGTTCGTCGATGTGGTCACCACCATGCTCGACGCCAGCATTCCGCTCACCACCAACGAATACGACGAGTGGGGCAACCCGGAAACCCAGGACGATTACCAGTACATGCTGTCGTACTCGCCGTACGACAACGTGCGCAAGCAGGCGTACCCGGCGCTGTTCGTGGGCACCGGCCTGTGGGATTCGCAGGTGCAGTACTGGGAGCCGGCCAAGTGGGTGGCCAAGCTGCGTGACGACAACACCGGCACCCAGCCGATCGTGTTCCGCACCAATATGGAAGCCGGGCATGGCGGCAAATCCGGACGCTTCCGCCGCTACCGCGAGCTGGCCGAATCGTATGCGTTCGTACTGGATCAGTTGGGCGTGAAGTAGCTGGACGGGCGGGATTGGGAAGTCGGGATTCGGGATTCGTTAGAGCGGATGGCTTGGGGGGAGCTGGCTGCTCGCTGGGATGCGAGCGGCTTGCACGTCTTCCATTTTCCGCCTCACCGCCTTCGTTTTTCCTTATCGACGCGCTGCGTTCGCTGCCTCACCCTGCAGCGAGCCGGGCATCGCAGTCAGGCGTCGCTGCGGCTGGGGCTGCGTATCTGACCGCAGCGCGGCGGGGCGACGCGGCAGATCTGGCGGCCAGCGCGCGCTGTACGCCGCCCGCTGCGCAGAGCGCGCCCTTCTGCAGCGATAGAATCATCGCTGCAGGGCCGACTCACCAAACCGCAGCGCTGGCCGTATCATTTGCGCATGACGCGACCGACTCGATTCCGCTGGGCCTGGTGGTTGCTGGCCTACGCCAGCCTGGTTACCGGCATCGTCGGGATCTTCGTCCCGGGGCTGCCGACGACGGTCTTCATCCTGATCTCTGCCTGGGCGGCCTCGCATGGCTCCGAGCGCCTGCACAACTGGCTGCTGTCGCATCCGCGCTTCGGCCCGGCGATCGTGGAATGGCAGACCTACCGGGCAGTCAGCCGCAAGGCCAAGTGGATGGCGACGCTGACCATGACGGTCTGCGCCGCGATCATGCTGTGGTGCGTGCCGGTGCTCTGGATCAAATGCCTGTCGATCGGCAGCATGGCCGTGGTGGCGATCTGGCTGTGGTTGCGCCCCGAGCCACCGCCGCGCTCGCTGCCAGGTGCGCACTGAACGCGGCGCGCCGGCGAGCGCACGGCCATAACGGCGTTCTGGCTATACTTCGGCCCATGAGCATCATGTCCCGACCGTCTGTTCGTCTCGCACTGGTTGGTGCGACCTTTCTCCTGCTTGCCGCTTGCGGCAACAAGGGCCCGCTGGTGATGCCGCAGAAGCCGGTGCCGGTGGAAGCCCAGCCGGTGCCGCAGCCGGCGGATGCGTCGCAACCGCTGGACGAGTCCACGCCTGCGCCTGCGCCGGTGGATGGCGATACCAAGCCCGCATCCACCACCGACCAGCCCGCTAGCAGCGGCAATGAGCGCTGACGGTCGCAGCGGGCGTCTGCGTTTCACCAAAATGCATGGCGCCGGCAACGACTTCGTGGTGCTGGACCTGCGCGACGGTACGCCGCCACCGGATGCCGCACTGGCGGCGCAGCTGGCCGACCGCCACTTCGGGGTGGGCTGCGATCAGATCCTGACCATCGAGGCACCGCGCAGCCAAGGTGCCGTGGCGGCCTACGGCATCTGGAATTCCGATGGCTCGCCCGCACGCCAATGCGGCAACGGCGCACGCTGTGTCGCCGCGTGGCTGGTGCGCGACGGCACGGCCCAGGGCGAGCGCTTCATCATCGACAGCCCAATGTCCGCGCACGCGGTCGAGCGCCTCGACGGCGACCGCTACGCGGTGGCGATGGGTGTCCCGCAGTTCGAGCCCGCCCAGATTCCGCTGGCCGGGTTTGCACATGCGCGCGACGAATATGCGCTGCCGGTGCACGGCGAGACCGTGCGCTTTGGCGCGGTGTCGATGGGCAATCCGCACGCGGTGGTCGAAGTCGGTCGCGTCGATGCAGCACCGGTGGAACGCGTAGGCGCGCTGCTGCAGCAGAACGCGGCGTTTCCCGATTCGGTCAATGTGGGTTTCGTGCAGGTGGTCGACCCCGCGCATGTGCGCCTGCGCGTGTTCGAGCGCGGGGTGGGCGAAACGCTGGCCTGTGGGAGTGGCGCCTGTGCGGCCGCGGTGGTGTTGATGCAACGCGGCCGTGTCGAGCGCGATGTGCAGGTGTCCTTGCCCGGTGGCGAGTTACGCATTCGTTGGCCCGGCGACCAGGAGCAGGTGGTCATGTCCGGCCCGGCGGTGTTCGTCTTCGATGGAGAATGGAACCGATGAGCGAGAACACGGACAAATTCGGCGCGCACGAAGTGGCCACCTGGTTGCGACGTCACCCCACCTTCCTCAAGCAGTTCCCGGATCTGGCGGTGAGCTTGCTGGTGCCGCGCGACGACGGCCCCACCGCTTCGTTGGCCACCTACCAGCTGGAAGTGCTACGCGACAAGAACCGCGAACTTTCGCGCCGCCTGCACGAGCTCGGCAGCAATGCGCAGGAAAACGAGCGGCTGGCAGTGCGCACGCATCAACTCACGCTTGCGTTGATGCGCCAGACCAGCGCGGCCGACACGCTCAAGGCGATGGCCGCCTCGCTGGCGGAAGATTTCAACGGCGAACTGGTGCGGCTGGTGTTGCTAAAGCCCGTCGATGCGCTGGATGCGGACTGGCTGCAGACCATCGCAATCGACGATGCACGGCTGGCGCCGTTTCGCGATTGCCTCAACGATGGCGAGCCCATCTGCGGCCGCCTGCAAGCTGAAAAACACACGCTGCTTTACGGCGCACAAGCGGGGCAGGTGCACTCCACCGCGTTGCTGCCGCTGCCGGGCATCGGCCTGATCGCGGTGGGGAGCAGCGATGCCAACCGGTTCTATCCCGGCATGGGCACGCTCTTCCTGCGCATGATGGGCGAATCGTTGAGCGTGGCGTTGCAGCGCTTCGACGTGTGAGGCCCATGGCTGCGCACACAGGCGTTGGCGACATGGGGCGCTGGTGGTGGCGCTGCTTCTGCAGCAGGGAGAGTGAGGTGTTGGCAGTCGAGTCTCTGCGTTGTCTGCACCTGCAGGGCGCGCGCGTCGCGCGCGTGTTGCAGATGACGGCAGTCACCCCGCGCAATCGGGAGCGCTGAGGTGTCATCGGTCGACGAGTTCCTGACGTACCTGCAGGTCGAGCGGCAAGTATCGGCGCACACGCTGGACGCGTATCGGCGCGACCTTGCAGCCCTGGTCGTCTGGGCGGCCGAGCAGGCGACCGAAGCTGGCGTGCAGGACGCTGCAGTGCCTGGCGAGACTGCACAGCTCGACAGCGCGCACTTGCGGCAATTCGTTGCGGCAGAGCATCGACGCGGGCTGTCGGCAAAGAGCCTGCAGCGCCGCCTGTCGGCATGCCGCAGTTATTACGCCTGGTTGCTCAAGCATGGCCGCATTTCGGCCAGCCCGGCGGCGGCGCTGCGTGCGCCCAAGGCGCCGCGCAAGTTGCCGCAGGTGCTGGACGCCGACGAAGCCGTGCGTCTGGTGGAAGTGCCGACCGATGCGCCATTGGGCCTGCGCGACCGCGCGCTGCTGGAAGTGTTCTACTCGTCCGGGCTGCGCCTGAGCGAGTTGTGCGCGTTGCGCTGGCGCGACCTGGACCTGGACAGCGGCCTGGTGATGGTGCTCGGCAAAGGCAGCAAGCAGCGCCTGGTGCCGGTGGGCTCGCACGCGATCGCCGCCTTGCGCGAGTGGCGACGCGACAGTGGTGCAAGCGCCGACAGCCACGTCTTCCCTGGCCGTGCCGGCGGTGCGCTTTCGCAACGTGCAGTGCAGATCCGCATCAAGCAGCTGGCCGTGCGCCAGGGCATGTTCAAGGACGTGCACCCGCATATGCTGCGCCACAGCTTCGCCAGCCATATCCTGGAATCGTCCGGCGATCTGCGCGGCGTGCAGGAGTTGCTGGGCCATTCGGACATCGCCACCACCCAGATCTACACGCATCTGGATTTCCAGCACTTGGCCAAGGTCTACGATGCCGCGCATCCGCGTGCCAGGCGCAAGAAAGCTGCAGAGTGAGCGCCAAGCTGTAAGCAGCCGGCAGCCGGCGTCATCGATTCGTGCGGTTCATTGCCGCAGGTCGGTCTGCATGTCGCGTGCAACCGTGTTGCTGTCTCGCAAGTGAGCGCCGCCATCCCTGCCTGCGGCGACTGGTCGCGGCGTGCTTGAACCCGGCATGGGCGTCCCCACCTCCTTGGAAACCCTCGGAGGATCCATGGACCCTAGCCAGAACCCCAATATCGTTCACGCCACCACCATCATTTCGGTTCGACGTGGTGGGCATGTCGCCGTCGCCGGCGATGGCCAGGTCACCCTTGGCCATACGGTCATGAAGGGCAATGCACGCAAGGTGCGTCGGCTGGGGCGCGAGGGCCAGGTGCTGGCCGGTTTCGCCGGTGCGGCAGCCGATGCGTTCACCTTGTTCGAATTGTTCGAAGCCAAGCTCGACAAGCACGGCCAGCTGACGCGCGCTGCAGTGGAACTGGCCAAGGATTGGCGCACCGAGCGCCGGCTGGGCAAGCTCGAAGCGCTGCTGGCCGTGGCCGACAAGGAAACTTCGCTGATCATCAGCGGCACCGGCGATGTGATCGAACCGGAAGACGGCATCATCGCCATCGGTTCTGGCGGCTCGTACGCCTTGTCGGCCGCACGCGCGCTGCTGGCGCACACCGAGCTGGATGCCAAGACCATCGCCACCGAAGCGATCAATATTGCCGGCGATATCTGCATCTATACCAATCGCAACGTGGTGGTCGAAGAGCTGTGATTCGGGATTCGGGATTGGGGATTCGCAAAAGCGCTCCTTTCCCTCCGCCCGGATATCCATCGATCGTTCCCATTCCGCTTTTACGAATCTCAAATCCCTAATGCCAAATCCCGATACCGCCACCATGACTCCGCGCGAAATCGTGCAGGAGCTCGACCGTCATATCGTTGGCCAGCACGATGCCAAGCGCGCGGTTGCCATCGCGCTGCGTAACCGCTGGCGCCGCATGCAGTTGCCGGAAGAACTGCGCAACGAAGTGATGCCCAAGAACATCCTGATGATCGGCCCCACTGGCGTGGGCAAGACCGAGATTGCGCGGCGCCTGGCGACGTTGGCCAATGCGCCCTTCGTTAAGGTCGAAGCCACGCGCTTTACCGAAGTGGGGTATGTGGGCAAGGATGTGGAGCAGATCATCCGCGACCTGGCCGATACGTCCGTCAAGCTGTATCGCGAGCAGGCCAAGGTGCGCGTGCGCAATCAGGCCGAAGAGCGTGCCGAAGACCGCATCCTGGACGCATTGCTGCCACGTCGCGCGGCCGGGATTGGGTTTGATCCGGAAGCGGCGCGCAACGAGCCCTCGTCGCAGGACAACGAAACCCGCATCAAGTTCCGTCGCATGCTGCGCAACGGCGAGCTGGACGAGCGCGAGATCGAACTGGACGTGGCGGTGAACGCCAGCATGGACATCATGACCCCGCCGGGCATGGAGGAAATGGGCCAGCAATTGCGGCAGATGTTCTCCAATCTGGGCAGCGGCAAGTCGCAGAAGCGCAAGCTCACCATCAAGGCGGCGCGCCCGCTGTTGATCGAGGAAGAAGCCGGCAAGCTGGTCAACGAAGACGACGTGCGCACTGCGGCCATCGAGGCGTGCGAGCAGCATGGCATCGTGTTCATCGATGAGATCGACAAGGTGGCCAAGCGCGGCGAAGCCGGCTCCAGCGGCGGCGATGTCAGCCGCGAAGGCGTGCAGCGCGATCTGTTGCCGCTGGTGGAAGGCTCCAACGTGTCCACCAAGTACGGCACAGTCAAGACCGACCACATCCTGTTCATTGCATCCGGCGCGTTTCATCTGGCCAAGCCCAGCGATCTGATTCCGGAGCTGCAGGGCCGCTTCCCGATCCGCGTGGAACTGACCGCGCTGACCAAGGCCGATTTCGTGCGCATCCTCACCGAGCCCAAGGCCGCCTTGATCAAGCAGTACGAGGCCTTGCTGCAGACCGAAGGCGTGGCATTGACGTTTGCGTCTGACGCGGTGGATCGGCTTGCCGAGATTGCCGCGCAGGTCAACGAGCGCCAGGAGAATATCGGCGCCCGTCGCCTGCACACGGTGTTGGAGCGTCTGCTGGATGTGTTGAGCTATGAAGCGCCCGATCGCGATGGGCAGAGCGTGACCGTCGATGCAGCTTATGTGGATGCGCAGCTGGGTGAGCTGGTGCAGGATCCGGACCTGAGCCGCTACATCCTCTGACGGTGCTGCACGGTGACGTGCGAACGGTTTAGAAAAGACCCGCCATTGGCGGGTCTTTTGTTTGCAGAAGGCACTGCGAACAAGCCAGGTCTTGGTGCAGACTAGCACTGCGACGCAAGCCAAACAGCAGCGCCACTGCGCAGTGGCATTGCCTGCCATCTGTCACCGCGTACGGCTACGCACCTGCAGTGACGCTGACCTCAATCCTCGCCAATATCTTCGTTCCACACATCCGGGTTGGCGGAAATATAGCCGCCAAGCAGGTCGATGCATTCCTGGCTCTGCAGATCGATCACGTTGACGCCGTGCTCGCGCAACCACGCGATGCCGCCCTGGAATGTGACCGATTCCCCGACCACCACCGTGCCGATGTTGAACTGGCGAACCAGCCCGCTGCAGTACCAGCACGGCGCCAACGTGGTGACCATGATGGTGTCCTTGTAGCGGCGCTGGCGGCCGGCCTTGCGAAATGCGTCGGTCTCGCCGTGTACCGAGGGGTCGTTTTCCTGCACGCGGCGGTTATGGCCGCAGCCGAGCAGGCGCCCGTCGTTGTGGTATAGCGCCGCGCCGATCGGGATGCCGCCTTCGGCCAGGCCCTGGCGTGCTTCGGTAATGGCGGTGTCCAGCAATGCGCGGTAGTCGGGGGTGGTGATCATGCGAACTCCAAAGGGGCCGCGCCGGCAGGGCGCAGCATGTCGAGATGGGGAATACCATCTTCCAGGTACGGTGCGGAAGCAGGTGCAAACCCGTGCGCCGCGTAGAACGATTGCAGGTGCGCCTGCGCACCGAGCTGGATCGCGTGACCCGGCCACTGCGTGTGCACCAACCGGATGCCTTCGCCTAACAGCGCATGCGCAAGTCCAGTGCCACGAAATGCAGCGGCGACGACCACACGGCCGATGCTCGGTTCGGAATAACTCAAGCCCGGCGGCAGCACGCGCAGGTAAGCCGCCAACGCGGCGTCATTGGCGGTGCCCAGCAGATGCAGCACCGCCGGATCGGTATCTTTGCCATCCAGTTCCGGATAGGCGCATTGCTGCTCCACCACGAACACATCCGTGCGCAGCCGCAGCAGCGCATACAGCTGCGTGGTGTTCAGTTGCGCAAACCGCAGGTGCTGCCAGTGCAGGGCAGGAAGGGGCATGGCGGGCATCACTGCATGATAGCGGCAGTGCCGCCGTTGAGCTGCGACGTCATGCCGGTGTGGGGTACTGGCTGCCTGACCTGCGCCGGCACTGGTGCCCACGCGCGGATACCGGTTTGTGCCTAGTCGACTGCGCTGTCGGTATCGACGGCCACCACCACCGACATGCCCGGCCGCAGCCGCGGCGCCAACGGCTGGTCCGGATCGACGCTGATGCGCAGCGGAATGCGTTGGGCAATCTTGACGAAGTTGCCGGTGGCGTTATCGGCCGGCAGCACGCTGAATTCGGAGCCGGCAGCCGGCGAAATGTCTTGCACGCGGCCATGCAGGCGCGCGTTGTCCAGCGCATCCACGGTGAAGCTGGCGCGCTGGCCGATGCGGATCCTGGCCATCTGGGTTTCCTTGAAATTGGCCACGATCCACAGCGTGTCCGGCACCAGCGACATCAGCTGCGTGCCGTTGGTGACGTAGGCGCCCTGGCGCACGCCAAGCTGGCCGAGCTGGCCGTCGCGCGGGGCCAGGATGCGCGTGTTGTCCAGGTTGATCTGTGCCAGCTGCACGGCGGCCTGCGCATTGGCGAGCGCGGCTTCCAACGCGGCGCGGTTGACGGTCACGCTGCGGGCGTTTTCTTCGGCGGCCTGCACTGCGGCACGTGCCTGCGCCACGCCGGCATCGGCTTGCGCGCGCGCGGCAAATGCGGTGTCGCGGTCCTGCTCGGAGACCAGTTGCTGGCTGGCCAGCTGCTGCGTCCGTGCATAGGCCGAACGGGTGCGCTCGCGTTGTGCCTGGTTGCTGCTCAGCGCCGCGCGCTGCTCGGCGATCGTGGCTTCGGCGCTATGGCGTTGTTGATCCCAGTTGGCGAGGTTGGCCTGGGCGGTCTGCACTTGCGCCTTGGCCTGTTCGAGTTGCTGGGCATAGATGCGATCGTCGATGCGTGCCAGCAACTGGCCGCGCTTGACGTGCGCAAAGTCCTGCACCGGTACCTGCGTGACATAGCCGCTCACCTGCGGCGCAATCACCGTGATCTGACCGTGCACCATCGCATTTTCGGTGCGTTCGATCGCACTGACGAACGGCGGCAGGCGCCAGGCATACAGCACCAGCGCCACGCCGATCAGGGCAAGCCCGCCGAAGCCGATGACCCCGGCCAGACGACGACGCCGACGACGTTGCCGGTCGGCAGGCGGGGAGGAATCTGCTGGTGTCTTCATGGGCGCGCAGTGGGAGCAGGAGGAGGAGGGGGCGATACCGAGGGGCGCAGATAGCGGCGCCACAGCAGCACGGACAGGATCCACACGCCGGTGGCGATGGCGATACAGCCGATCAACAGGAACACGTCGTTGTACGCCAGCACATTGGCCTCGCGCGTGGCGACCGTGCCCAGCGTGCGCACGCCTTGGGCCTGACGCAGTGCCGGGTCGCCGATGCTGCGGCCATACAGGCTTGCATAGGCCTGTACGCGCGCGGCCACCTGCGGGTCGGTCAGCGCCAGATGTTCCACCAATTGGCTGGAATGGTATTTCTCGCGCACCACCTGCACGGTGCCGAGCAGGGCGCTGCCGAGCAGGCCGCCCATGTTCTGCGCCATGCCGAACAGCACGATGAAACTGATCAGGTTGCCCGGCTGCGCGATCACCCGGCCGATGCCGGCCACCATCGCCGGGCCGATGAAGAACGTGCTGCCGAAGGCGAGCAGGAACTGGCTCACATACATCTGTTCGGGGCGGGTGAGGCTGGTGGCATCGGCATCCATGAAGCAGCCCACACAGATGGCCGCCACCGCGATGATCAGATGTTCGGCAACCCGCGCCGGGTTGATCAGCCACGCGCTGGCCGCCACGCCGACCACCGCGCCCAGCAGCATCAGCGCAAACAGGGTCTGCAGTTGCGTGTTGGCCAGGCCCAGCGTCTGGAAGAAGCCGATGGCGCCGGTGCTTTGTTCCGACAGCACCAGGCGGATCAACAGGATCGCCAGCCCCAGCCGCAACATGTCCGCACTGGCCAGCCAGCGCGTGTTGATCATCGGATTGCGGCGGTTGTGTTCGATCCAGGCCGCCGTGCACAGCAGCACGATGGACGCGGCCAGCACCACGCCCAGCCACGGCGTGCTGGTCCACCACAGCAGGCGCCCGAGCGAGAGCACCGCGGCCAGGCCGGCGGCGCCGGCGGCGAACAGGCTGAAGGTGAGGAAATCCAGCGGCTCGAACACGCGATACCGGTCGCTTGGCGGTAACTTGAGCGCCAGCACGCAGGCCAGCGCGAACACCGCCAGCCCGCACTCGAACAGGTACAGGCCTTGCCACTCGCCAAATTCCAGCAGGTCGGTGGAAAACACCCGCGCCAGCGGCAACGCCAGCTGGGTCATGCCCAGGCCCAGCACCACGGCCTTGAGCCGATATTTGCTCGGGAACGCCTGGATCACGTAATACAGACCCAGCGAGCTGAGCGCCGCGCCCACCAGCCCATGCGCGGCACGCACGGTGATCGCCGAGCTCAGGCTGTGCACGAACAGGTGCGCGAAGGCGATGAGCGCGTACAGCGCCAGGAAGATTTCGGTGAACCGGCGCAACCCGAACTGCTGGCGAAACTTCACCAGCAGCAGGTTAGCCGACATGTTGGTCATCACATAGGCGGCCGGCAGCCACGCCATTTCGGTGGCATAGGCGCCCAGCGTGCCTTGCAGGTAGGGCAGGTTGGCGGTGACCAGGGCGTTGCTCAGCCCTCCGGTGAGCGCCACCACCGCGCCCACCAGGCCGTACTGAATACGCCGCCGGATAGGGTGCAGGGGGGTGGAGGCCGACCCGGGCAGGGTGGGCCGCTCGTGGGGCTGCCAGTCGCGCTGGACGTACTTGTCGCGCACTGAGTGCTCGCAGGGCCGGTCGCAGGTGAAAACGCGATTGTGGTCCGGTTGCGGTCATGGCGGCGTCAGCAGTGCGATAATCCAGCCATGAGCGAATCCCCCTATACCTCCGGTACCACCCATTTCGGCTTTCGCGATGTCGCTGCCAAGGACAAGCAGAAGCTGGTCGGCGAAGTGTTCACCTCGGTCGCGCGTAACTACGACCTGATGAACGATCTGATGAGCCTGGGCGTGCACCGCGCATGGAAACGCTACTTCGTGGCGACCGCGCAGGTGAAGCCAGGCGACCGCGTGCTGGACCTGGCCGGCGGTACCGGCGACATCGCCGTGCTGCTCAAGGAGCGCGTGGGCAATGAAGGTGCGGTGGTGCTGGGCGACATCAATGCCGGCATGCTGTCGGTGGGCCGCGACCGGCTGACCAACCGCGGGCTGGTGTCCGGTTTCGACTACGTGCAATGCAATGCCGAAGCGCTGCCGTTCCCGGACCAGAGTTTCGACCTGGTGACCATTTCCTTCGGCCTGCGCAACGTCACCGACAAGGACGCCGCCTTGCGCGAGATGTACCGCGTACTGAAGGTCGGCGGCCAGGCGCGCGTGCTGGAATTTTCCGAAGTCACCGCCGAGTGGTTCAAGCCGATCTACGACTTCCACTCGTTCAAGATCCTGCCCAAGCTGGGCCAGCTGTTCGCGCGCGATGCCGATAGCTACCAGTACCTAGCCGAAAGCATCCGCAAGCATCCGCCTCAGGAATCGCTCAAGGGCATGATGGGCGAGGCCGGGTTTGCGCGTTGCCACTTCAAGAACCTGACCGGCGGCATCGTGGCCATCCACTCCGGCTACAAGATCTAAGCAGGTCGTTTCAGCCTGGTTGGCGTCGGCGCGCGTAGCGTGCGCTGGCGCTCGCCCGCCGCGTGCACGGGATCGCGCGTGGCGTGGAAGCGGTGTCGCACATGGATACACCAGCGAAGTTCTGAGACTTCCGTCGCGTTGGCTCCACACGCTCTCGGCGACACTAAACGCTCTTTTGCCGGAGTGTTGGATGCGCTTGTACGCCGGGCTCTCGCGCGTGTTTCCCCGCTCCTTCAGCGCCAAACTGCTGGCGGTGACCTTCCTGGGCATCCATCTGCCGTTGCTGTTGTTGATCGCCTGGTTGGCAGCGCAGAGCGAACTGGACGGGCGCCCGCTGTGGTCGGTGGTGATCGTGGCATTGCTGGCCACCCTGGCCGGCACGGCGCTAACCTTGGTCGCGCTGTACCGGCTGCTGGCGCCGCTGCGCATCGCTGCCGATGCGCTGGATTCGTATTACGCCGATCAACGCCTGCCTACGCTTCCCGAACAGGGTGACGATGAATTGGGCCGCCTGTTGCGCGGCATCAACCGCAGCCTGCGCGGCATCGATGCCGGCATGCGCGATCTCAAGAAACACGCCTTGTTCGACCCGTTGACAGAAGCGCTGAACCGGCGCGGCTGCGAACAGGCGATGCGCGATTCGGTGATCGCCTCCCAGCGCGAAGGCTGGCCGTTCGTGCTGTTCGTGCTGGACATGGACAACCTCAAGCAGATCAACGACCGCTTCGGCCATCTGGCTGGCGACCGCGTGCTGGTGCGTCTGGTGAACTCGGCGTACGGCTGGTTGGGCGCGCAGGACTGGGTCGGGCGTTGGGGCGGCGACGAATTCCTGATCGGCATCCATGCCAGCGAAGACGACGCCACGCTCAAGCTCAACCAATGGCTCTCGATGCTCGAGCGCGAAGATGCCGACGAGGCGCCGCTGCATGTGAGCGCCGGCAGTGCGGTGTGCGAACAAGGGCTGGATGCCACCGAACTGTATCGCCGCGCCGATGCGGCGATGTACCGCGCCAAGTTCTCCGGCGGCCGGCGTCTGGTGCGCGACGGGCACGACGCCCCGCGCGGCCATCCGGTGGCCTGACCTGGGCAAGCCGGTTGCGACAGCGCGTGGCAGGCCATCGCGCGCATGGCCACCGATGGCACGGGCAGGCTGCGGCGCAGGGCGTTAAAATGCCTCATTCTCCTTGCTGCGGTGCCGTCGATGCGCTTCCCGTTCCTGTCGCTGTCCCTGGCCGTGTCCATCGCGCTGGCCGGCTGTTCCAATGACTCCACGCCGTCGGCCTCCCCCACCGCGCCGGCCGCCACTGCCAAGGCCCCCGTGAAAGCAGACGCCCGCAACCACGACGAAAGTTCCTACGCCCAGCCGCAGCTGGTGGTCATCAAGGACCTGGCGCTGGACCTGAAGCTGGATTTCGATGCCAAGCAGATCGGCGGCACTGCCACCTACACGCTGGAGTGGAAGGACAAGGCCGCCAAACAATTGGTGCTGGATACGCGCGAGTTGAGCATTGCGCAGGTACAGGCGGACGATGGCAAGGGCGGCCTGTCGCCGCTGCAGTTCGCCCTGGCACCGGCCGACAAGACCTTCGGTAGCAAACTCACCATCGAAGCGCCGAATCAGCCGGGCAAGGTGGTGATTACCTATCACACCGCACCCACCGCCTCGGGCCTGCAGTGGCTGGAGCCGTCGATGACCGAAGGCAAGCAACTGCCTTTCATGTTCAGCCAATCGCAGGCGATTCACGCGCGCAGCTGGGTGCCGATGCAGGACACCCCGAGCGTGCGCTTCACCTATAGCGCGCATGTCACCTCGCGCCCGGACGTGATGGTGCTGATGAGCGCCGACAACGACCCCAAGGCGGCACGCGACGGCGATTACAGCTTCAAGATGCCCGAGCCGATTCCGTCCTACCTGCTGGCGATCGCCGCCGGCGACGTGGTGTTCAAGCCGATTTCTGCGCGCTCGGGCGTGTGGGCCGAGCCGGCCATGGCCGACAAGGCCGCCAAGGAATTCGAAGACACCGAAAAGATGATCGGTGCCGCCGAAAAACTGTATGGCCCTTATCGCTGGGGCCGTTACGACATGCTGGTGCTGCCGCCGTCGTTTCCGTTCGGCGGCATGGAAAATCCGCGCCTGACCTTCGCCACGCCTACCGTAATCGTCGGCGACAAGTCGCTGGTCTCGCTGGTCGCGCACGAACTGGCGCATAGCTGGTCGGGCAACCTGGTGACCAATGCCAGCTGGAAGGACATCTGGCTCAACGAAGGGTTCACCACCTACGTGCAGGGCCGCATCACCGAGGCGCTGTACGGCAACGAGATGGCCGAGATGGAGCGCGAAATCGACCAGGGCGATTTGCTGGCCGAAGTCAAAGACATGCCGCCGGCCGACCAGGTATTGGAGTTGCCGCCGCTGGCCCAGCGCGACCCTGACGAGGCCTTGAGCCAGGTTGCCTACGTCAAGGGCGCGTGGTTCCTGCAGTTCCTGGAGCAGCGTTTCGGCCGCGAGGTATTCGACCCGTTCCTGCGCGGCTGGTTCGACGATCATGCCTTCCAGAGCGCCACCACCGACCAGTTCGTCGATTACCTGAAGAAGAACCTGCTGGACAAGCATCCCAACACGGTCAGCGCAGCCGAAGTGGATGCGTGGCTGAAGCAGCCGGGCATTCCGGCCTTCGCCGCCAAGGCGCGCTCGCGCAGCTTTTCGATCGTGGATACCGCACGCATCGCCTGGAGCGGCAGCGGCACCTTGCCGAACAAGCAGGTCACCAGCGAGTGGGGCACGCAGGAATGGGTGCACTTCCTCAGCGGCATGGGCGCCACGCTCAAGCCCGAGCAGCTCAAGCAGCTGGATGAGGCGTACCACTTCACCGGCACGCCGAATGGCGAGATCGCCATGCGCTGGTATCCGCTGGCCATTCGCAGCGGCTACACCGATGCGCGCGCTGCCGCGGGCGAGTTCATCGAACGCGTCGGCCGCCGCAAGCTGGTGCTGCCGATCTACGCCGAATTGTTGAAGACGCCCGACGGCATCGCGTTCGCCGAACAGGCCTTCGAAAAGGCCAAGCCCAGCTACCACCCGATCACCACCGCATCGGTGGCCGAGATGATCGCCAAGGCCAAGGCGGCACCGCCGGCGCAGCCGTAAGGGCAGCGGAGGGCGTTGCAGACGCCCTCCCGCCACCTCCATCGCTGCCGTAGGAGCGCACCCGGGCGCGAGGCGGCTTTACCGGGAATGCTCCATCGCGCCCAGGTGCGCTCCTACGGTCGCCGGCGGTTTGATCGCGGCTGTCGCGGGCAGGCTGCTATCGTGGCTGTCGTTTTCCATGCCTTTCGGAGTCGACGATGAAGTATCTGCTGAGCGCGGCCTTGTGCGTTGCCGCCTTGAGTGCCTGCACTGACCGCGAGGCGCAACGTCAGGCGCAGGCCACCGCGCAGGCGCAGGCCAGGGAAGCCCAGGCCGATGCGCTCGCCAAGCAATACGACGAAGCGGTGAAAGCGCAGAACTGGGACATGGCGCGTGCGCATGGTGCGGCCTTGATCGAAGGTTATGCCGGCACCGCGGCTGCCACGCGTATCGAACCCGGCTATGCCGATATCAAGGCCAAGGGCGAGCAGGCGCGCGAGCTGCGCCGCATGCAGGCGCTGTGGCAGTACTCGCAGGTGCCGGCCAAGGGCGGTACGCAGCGCTCGGCGATGATCGACGCCAAGCAACGTGTGGATGTGGATGGCAGCGGGCCCAAGCCGGTCAGCCTGGTGTTTCGCGATCATCCGCAGTGGAAGCGCCACAGCTACCTCGTGCTCAAGGCCGGCGATTTCAATTGCTACGGTGGCTGCAAGGTGCAGGTGGCGGCCGATGGCGGCGCGCCGCGTGCCATGGCGGCGCACCGCCCGGACACCGACGAAGCCATTGCCATGTTCATCGACGATGACAAGGCGTTGTGGAAGCTCGTACGCAACGCCAAGCGCATCAGCATCACGTTCCCGGTCAAGGCCGGCGGTACGCGCACCGCAGAGTTCGAGGTCGGCGGCCTGGACACCACGCAGATGCCCGGGTGGAAGTAGGCCGGCTCGCGATGACATGCCGGCGTACATCGAATGTGTGTGCGGGCTGGTGCAGCACTAGCGGGCTTGATCGACTGTGCGGTACCCCGGTGTGATGGCGCTGCAGCGCGTCGGCACTGCGCGCTCGGGGCGGTCGGCAAAGCTGGCGCGCATTCGTTCGGTGGCAGGCGCGCGCGCGTTGGAGTGTCCGCGCAAGTACATGCCGAGCGGGCGCCACACGCACCGGCTTGGCGGTGCGTGCAGACGCCATGTCGACCGCGTTGGGCGAAGTCGCTGATGGCGCCCTGCAAGTTGGCCGCACCGCCGCATGCCGCATCGAATCGATCACTTTCTTGTCTTTGCACGGATGGACAGCATGACACTCACCGCGCGCGCTCCCACGTTGTCCGACTACCGCCATTGGGTCTTCGACATGGACGGCACCCTGACCGAGGCTGCGCACGATTTCGCCTTGATCCGCCGCGCGCTGGACATCCCGCCAGAGGCGGACATCCTGCACCACCTGGCCGCGCTGCCGGCCGACGAAGCGGCGACCAAGCATGCCTGGTTGCTCGAACACGAGCGTGCGCTTGCCCAAGGCGCACGCGCCGCGCCGGGCGCAGTGGCGCTGGTGCGCGCGCTGCATGCTGCCGGTTGCCGGCTTGGCATGCTCACCCGCAACGCACGCGAGCTGGCAAAGATCACGTTGCAGGCGATCGGTCTGGACGATGCGTTCGCCTGGGACGACATCGTCGGCCGCGACGAGGCGGCCCCAAAACCTGCGCCCGACGGGCTGCACTATTTCGCGCAGCGCTGGTCGGTGCAGGGCAGCGCGCTGGTCATGGTCGGCGATCATCACAATGACCTGGCCTGCGGCCGCGCCGTCGGTGCGTGCACTGTGCTGGTCAATACACCCGGCGATCCCTGGCCCGGTTTCGCCGACTGGCGCCTGCACAATTGCACGCAGTTGCTCGCGCAATGGGAGGGCCAGGCGCGCGTTGTGCCTGTGCAACGCGGGTAACGTGCAGCCGATCGGGCATCGGAATGGTTAACTGCCTGCCGACGCCATGACGCGTCTCAAAGGGGGCTCGCCGTATCCGCATCCGCCTTTCGGACACCTGCTCCCGGCGGAAGAAGAAATGCGTGGCGCCACCGCGCGGTGTTGCTTGCCTTAGCGCATCGCGCTGCACCAGCGGCGCAGCGATCGGGGTCCAGCACACGCCCGGCATTGCTGAAACATCTTTCCCGACCGTCTGCACCACTGTGTCACAGCACGTTCGGCGCAAACTGTGCCAAAACCGTGACAGCGCCAAGTGCCCAGCTCGCCGTCATTGCCCCCAACCCTTGCCGACTCGACGTGGTGCGGCGCACCAGTGTGCTGGCATGACGTTTGCTCAGGTCTCTCCCGACGTTTCCTACGTCCGCATCGCCACGGCGGTGACAGCGCCTGCGCTGCGGGATGTTTCAACCGACTGGTTGTTCAAACGAGAGGGGTAGACGCACATGCACCAATCTTCCTGTCGCAGCGTATGCAGCACTGCGCTGCTTATGCTTGCGCTGAGCGCCGTTCTGTCTGGCTGCAAGAAAGACACACCGACCGAAACTGCGGCGCCGGCAACGGCTGCAACACCTGCCGCTGCGCCCGCCGCTGCACCTGCCGCCGCGGTCGATACCGATAGCGAGTTCACCGCCAATGCCAGCAATGCGGACAACTGGGGCGGTGTGGGGCGCGACTTCGCACTCACCCGGCATAGCCCGCTGGCCGAGATCAATCGCGACAACGTCAAGAATCTGAAGATGTCGTGGGAGATGAAAACCGACGCCACGCGCGGCCACGAAGGCCAGCCGCTGGTGATCGGCAGCATCATGTACATGGTCAGTGCGTATCCGAACAACGTCTTCGCCATCGATCTGGCGGCGCAGGACGACGGCGGCAAGGTGTTGTGGAAATACACCCCGCAACAGGACGAACGGTCGGTGGCGGTGGCGTGCTGCGACACGGTCAACCGGGGCGCCTCCTATGCCGATGGCAAGCTGGTCTTCGGCAGCCTCAGCGGCGATGTGATCGCACTCGATGCCAAGACCGGCAAGGAAGTGTGGAAGCAAAAACTCGCCCACCCGGACAAGGGCGAAACCATCACCATGGCGCCGATCATCGCCGACGGCAAGGTGGTGGCCGGCATCAGCGGCAACGAATTCGGCGTGCTCGGTCGCGTGGCCGCCTACAACCTCGCCGATGGCAAGCAGGCCTGGTCCTGCGATGCGGCCGGCACCGACAAGGCGATCTGCCTGGGTCCGGATTTCAACAAGGCCAATCCGCAGCATGGCCAACTCGGCGACCTGGGCGTCAAGACCTTTCCCAACGAAGAATGGAAGCGCGGCGGCGGTGCAGCGTGGGGCTGGTACAGCTACGACCCGAAGTTGAAGCTGGTGTACTACGGCACCGGCAATCCCGGCCTGTGGAGCCCGTCGTATCGTTGCGGCAAGACCTCGCAGGAGGAGTGCAACAACGGCGAGCATGACAACAAGTGGTCGATGACCCTGTTCGCCCGCAAGATCGATACCGGCGAGGCGGTGTGGGGCTACCAGAAGACCCCGTTCGACCAGTGGGATTACGACGGCATCAACGAGCCGATCCTGGTCGACCTGACCATCGACGGCAAGCAAGTCCCCTCGGTGGTGCAGTTCGATCGTAACGGCTTTGCCTACGTGCTCGATCGGCGCGATGGCACGCTGCTGCGCGCGCACAAGTTCGTGCCGGCCAACTGGGCCGAACGCATCGACATGAAGACCGGTCGCCCGGTCAAGGTGGCTGCGCATTCTCCGCTGGAACGCGGCAAGAAAGTGCAGGCGTTTCCGTCGGCGATGGGCGGCAAGGACCAGCAGCCGTGCTCGGTGGATCCGGCCAATGCGGCGGTGTTCTTCTGCGGCACCAATAACTGGCACATGGAGCTGGAACCGCAGGAGCGCGGCAACACCATGATGGGCCTGCCGTATGTGTTCGCCAACGTGATGATGAAGCCGAACGAGCCGGGCGCGCTGGGCATCGTCAAGGCGTTCGACGTGGTGGAAGGCAAGTCCAAGTGGGAGATCAAGGAGAAGTACCCGGTGTGGAGCGGCACCCTGGTCACTGACGGCGGGCTGGTGTTCTACGGCACGCTGGATGGTTGGTTCCGCGCGGTGGACAAGGACACCGGCAAGAAGCTGTGGGAGACCAAGCTGCCGTCCGGCATCATCGGTAACCCCATCGCCTACAAGGCCAACGGCCATCAATACGTGGCGGTGTTCTCCGGTATCGGCGGCTGGATCGGCCTGCCGGTCACTGCGGGCCTGGATCCGTCCGATCCGTATGGCGCGCTGGGTGCGGCAGGGCTGGCGTTCGGTGCGGGCTTTGACAAGATCCCGCTCGGCGGCATGGTCCACAGCTTCCGTATCGATGGCGCCGGCAAGACCGTGACTGCCACTGCGACCGCCACTGCGGCCGCAGGTGGCGGTACCGCCAATGCCGCAGCGAAGACGGCACGATGATCTGCACGCAAGGCGTTGGACGCGCACCTCGGCAGCGTGCTGCCGGCGTGCGCGGCATCACCCGGCACCTGCAGCAGGTGCTGGTGCTGTGCAGCCTCGGACTCGTCGCCGCAGGCTGCACACGCGAGCCGTCTTCACCGACGGCTCGCGCTTCTCGTTCGGATGTGGTGCCCGCTGCGGCACCTGCATCAACCAACTCGCCGGCAACACCGCCGCCAGCGCCCGACCCGCACGTGCTGCGCGTGTGCGCAGACCCGGGCAACATGCCGTTGTCCAACAAGGCCGGCGAAGGCTTCCAGAACAAGATTGCCCAGGTCGTAGCCGCTGCCATGGGCCGGCGCCTGGAATACGAATGGCGCACCTACTACCAGCGCGGGCTGGCACGCAGCACGATCAACGCGGGCCGTTGCGATGTGCTGATGGATCTCAACAGCGATTTCGAGCAAGGGGTGGTCACGCGCCCGCTCTATCGCTCGACCTATGTATTGGTCACACGCAAAGGCTTGAATGTGCGGCCTGCTTCGCTGGACGACCCGGCGCTGAAGAAGCTGCGCCTGGGCGTGTTCCAGAGCTCGCCTGCGCGTCAGGCGCTGTACGAGCATGGCATCAGCGGTGAGGTGCAATACCTGTTCTACGACTCGGCCACTGCGCCGGAAGAACACCCCGGCAAGCTGGTCGAACGGGTTGCCGCCAACACGCTGGATGCGGCCGAATCCTGGGGCCCGGTGGCCGGGTATTACGCACAGCGCAACGGTCTGGGAATGGTGCCCTTGAACACCATCGACGATGCGGTGCTGGAGTATTCGATGGCCTGGGCGGTGTCGCGCAAGAATGCAGACCTGCGCGATGCGTTGAACACGGCGCTGCAGCAGAGCGCGGCAAAGATCGACCAAATCCTGCGCAGGTATCACGTGCCGCTGGTGCGCTGTAGCGACTGCGTGGTGGCCGGCGATCTGGCGTCGCACGGGCCGTATGTCACGCCGACACCGGCATCCACTGCACCCAGTCCGGCGGCCTCGTCGCAAGAGTTGGCGCAGCTGCAATTGCGCATCGCCGACGGTGCAGACCCGAACCAGGAACTGGCGCATGCACTGGACGCGGGCGATGCCGTGCGTGCGGCATGGCTGCTGCGCCATGGCGCCGATGCCAATCACGCGAACCTGCTGGGCGAGCCGCCGTTGCACCAGGCCATCCGCAACCAGGAGCCGGACCTGGTCGGCCTGCTGCTGGATGCCGGCGCACGCATCGAGGCGCGCGACGCCAGCGGCTGGACCGCACTGATGAAAGCCGCCTGGGCCAATGACGCCGACAGTGTCGGCAGGTTGCTGGCCAAGCGCGCGCCGGTGGACACCGTGTCCAGCGACGGCTGGAGCGCGCTGGATCTTGCGGTGTCCTATGCCGACGTGGGAGTGGTGCAGGCGCTGCTGGACAAGGGCGCGACCGTGCGGCGCGCCAACCCCACCGGGTTCACCCCGGTGATGTTTGCGGTGGCGCGCGACGACCCGGCCATTGTGGAGGCTGTGCTGGCACGCGGCGCCGAGGTCAACCACGCCAATCAGGCCGGTGTCACAGCGCTGATGCTGGCTGCCGCGGCCGGGCGCGAAGCGGTTGCCCGACGCCTGCTGGCCGCAGGTGCCGACCCGTCTGCGCGCAACCGCGACGGCAAGAGCGCTGCGGATTTGGCGCAGGCACGTGGGGACACCGCGCTGGCCACGCTGCTCGCCGAGGCCCCGCGCCCGGCACCCAAATGATTGCCTCACCCGTCGCGCGCACCGGAGTGCGCGGCGTTCCCTCCGATCAAAAAGGTTCGTTCATGCGCACGTCCACTACACGTTATCTCGATCGTTCCGTCTGCGCACCGCTGTGCGCGTTGATGTTCAGCGTCGTGTTGGCGGCATGCGGCAAGGACGCGCCACCGGCCCCGGCCGCCGATGCGCCGCCGCCTGCGCCCCCGGCGGCCGCCGGCGCACCGGCGCCTGCGCCAGCCGCCGACAGCACAGCGTCTGCACCTGCACCTGCGGCCGCAGGGATGCCGAATGTGGCGGCCGGGCCTGCCCCGGATCCAGCGACGCCGGTCGCACCACCTGCCACGATCGTGCCGATTCCCAAGGGACCCGAGGTCAAGGTCACGCCCGAACTGGTCGCCGAAGGCAAGAAGATCTATTTCTCGGCCGGCTGTAATGCCTGTCATGGCGGTACCGGTGGCGGTGGCATGTGCCCGCCGCTGACCAACGACATCTGGGTGTACGGCAGCGACGACGACACCCTGCGTACGCTGATCAATGAAGGCACCGCGGCCATGATCACCCACGGCAAGACCCGCGTCGGGCACGAAAAGGTCGTCGGGCAGATGCCGCCGTTCGCACCGGTGCTCAAGCCCGGCGATACCGAAAAGTTGCTCGCCTTCATCCACTCGATCAACAAGACTGCAGGCAAGGCGCAATGAGGCCAGCGCCTGCTCGCTGGCCATGCATGCTTGCAGCAACGCTGCTGACCACGCTGCTGCTGGCCGGCTGCCAGCGTGACGCTGCCTCGCCGGCCTCCACCGCCGCACCCGCGACGACGGGCACTGCAGCACCGGCGCCGGCAACGCCGCCGGTGTTTGCGTATGTGCCCAATCAACGCAGTGGTACCGTCTCGGTAATCGATACGCACACCGATACCGTGGTGCGCACGCTCAGCGCGCAGGGCCAGCTCGGCAAGCGCTTGCAGCAGCTATTGCCCGGCCCGCAAGGGCATCTGTATCTGATCGATGCCGAGCATCACCGGCTGGTCGAACTCGATACCGAAAAAGATGCGGTGTTGCGCAGCGTGGACATCGGCGAGAACGCCGAAGGCATCGCGTTGTCGCCGGACGGCAAGCAGTTCGCGGTATGCGTGGAAGGCCAGAATCAGGTGACGCTGATCGACGCGGCGCAATTTGTCGTGCAGCAGGTGATCGCCACGCGCGGGCAGGCGCCGGAGCATTGCGCCTACACCCCGGATGGCAAGTGGTTGCTCACCAGCAATGAAGGCTCCAACGACATGGACATGATCGAGCTGGCCACGCATCGATCGCGCGGCGTGGTGGCCACCAGCGGGCATCCGCGCGGCATGGCGTTCGCACCCGACGGGCACAGCGTGTACATCGCCCAGGAAACCGCCAACGTGGTGGACGTGATCGACCTGCAGACGCGTCAGCGGCGCGCCAGCCTGCCGGGCGGCGTGCGCACCGCCGGCGTGGCGCTGTCGGGAGATGGCGCGCGGCTGTATGCCTCCAACGGGGGCGCCGGCACGGTCAGCGTGATCGATCTCAAGACCGCACGCACCCTGGCCGAGATCCCGGTCGGGCAGCGTCCGTGGAATCCGGCGCTGACGCCGGCCGGCGACAAGCTCTACGTTGCCAACGGGCGTTCCAACAGCGTGAGCGTGATCGACACCGCCAGCTTGCGCGAACTCAAACAGATCCCCGTCGGCGAGCTGCCGTGGGGCGTGATCATCGCGCGCTGAGCGGCCGGCAGGCCGACGCGCGTCAGGGAGGCCGGATGAAGACACGCGCTGCGGTGGCCTGGGGTCCGCACCAGCCGTTGACCATCGAAGAGGTAGACCTGCAGCCGCCGCGTCCCGGTGAGGTGCTGGTGCGCCTGGTCGCTACCGGCATTTGCCATGGCGATGCGCATGCGTTGGCGCATGGCCACGCCGGCAGCTTCCCGGCGATCCTGGGGCAGGAGGGCGCCGGTGTTGTCGAAGACGTCGGGATCGGCGTCACCAGCGTGCGGGCCGGCGATCACGTGATTCCGCTGTACATGCCCGAATGCGGCGTGTGCAAATTCTGCCGTTCCGGCCGTACCAATCTGTGCCAGGCGATTCGCAGCAGCCAGGAACGTGGCCTGATGCCCGATGGCAGCAGCCGGTTCTCGTTGCACAGGCGTCCGGTCCTGCATCACATGGGCACCAGCACGTTTTCCGAATACACGGTATTGCCGGAGATTGCGGTCGCACGCATCCATCCGGATGCGCCGCTGGAGCAGGCCTGCCTGCTCGGCTGCACGGTCACCACCGGCGTCGGTGCGGTGCTCAACAGCACGCATGTGCGGCCAGGAGATTGCGTGGCGGTGTTCGGGTTGGGCGGCATCGGATTGTCGGTGATACAGGGCGCAGTGCTGGCCCAGGCCGGTCGCATCATCGCGGTGGACATCGACCCTGCGAAATTCGCACTGGCACGCACGCTGGGCGCCACCGATTGCCTGGATCCGCGCGACTACGGTGCGCCGATCCAGCAGGTGATCGTGGACCTGACCGATGGCGGCGCCGACCACAGCTTCGAATGCATCGGCGATGTCGGTGCGATGCGCGCCGCGCTGGAGTGCTGCCACAAGGGGTGGGGCGAGAGCGTCATCCTGGGCGTGGCCGAGGACACGCAGGAAATCAGCACGCGCCCGTTTCAATTGGTCACCGGGCGGGTGTGGCGCGGCAGCGCCTTTGGTGGCGTCAAAGGCCGCAGCGAGTTGCCTGGCTATGTCGAACGCTATCTGCACGGCGACATTCAACTGGCGCCGCTGATCACGCGCACGCTGGCGCTGGACGACATCAACCAGGCGTTGGCGGACCTGCGTGCGGCACGCGGCATCAAATCCATCGTGGTGTATTGAAGGAGACGCACATGGCAGCAGGCAGATGCAGGACAGCGACGCTGCATCGCAGGGGATTGGCAGGCGCATGCGCCATGACCTTGCTCGCACGCAGCGCAGTGGCCGTTGCAGCGGAAGCGCCGCAAGTCACCTGGTTGGACCGTATCGAGGTGACCGCCACGCCGATCCCGGGCACCACCATCGATGCGGCGCAATTGCCGTACATGGTGCAGTCGGCAAGCAATGCCGAACTGTCGCGTGGGCGCAGCAACAACCTGAGCGATCTGCTGCAGCGCCGCTTCGTGGGCGTGGACGGTAACGACGTGCAGGGCAGTGCGTTCCAGAACGATCTCACCTTCCATGGCTTTCGTGCGTCGGCGCTGCCGGGCGCCTCGCAGGGGGTGTCGGTGTATCTGGATGGCGTGCGCTTCAACGAACCGTTCGCCGATATCGTCAGCTGGGACATGCTGCCCGAAGCGGCAATCAGCGCCGTGACGCTGATGCCGGGTTCCAACCCGCTGTTCGGGCCGAACACGCTGGGTGGCGCGGTGGTGCTGTCTACCGCCTCCGGGCTGACCGCGCCCGGATTACAGGGGGAAGCGAGCATCGGCAGCGGCGCGCGCAAGCGGCTGGATGCCAGTTACGGCGTTGCCGGCGCCGACGGCTGGCATGGCTTTGTCGCGCTGACCGGCTTCGACGAAAACGGCTGGCGCGCTGCCTCCGAAGGCCGGCTTGGCACCGTGTTCGGCAAGGTCGGCAAGCAAGGCGAGCAGACCGATTGGAGCCTGTCGCTGCTGCACGGGCGCAGCCGTCTGATCGGCAATGGTCTGCTGCCCGATACACGCTACACCGACGAAGGTCCGGAGCCCGGCTTGTATCGCGCCGATCGGCGCTCGGTCTACACATCGCCCGATCTCACCCGCAATCGCAATACGCTATTAAGCGTGCAGTTGGACCATCGTTTCGATGCAGACACTGCGCTGCACGCGCTGGCTTATTCGAAGATGGGGCGGCGCGACACCGTCAATGGCGACATCGGGCAGGACTACGAGGAATTCGTCGAAGAGTGCGCTTCCGGTTACGCCACCGATGGCAGCGCACTGGATGCCGATTGCGACGTCGCCCGCACCGATGCCGACACGCTGCACACCGGCGCGCTCAACACCACCCAGATGCGTCAGCACGCGCAGGGCGTTGCGCTCAATCTGAGCATGCAATGGGGCGCGCATGCGCTCACCACCGGCGCCACTTTCGATCGCGGCCATGTGCGTTATCGGCAATTCGCCCGCGACGGGTGGGTGCAGCCCGACCGCTCGGTCGTTGCAGATCCGGCGACAGACCGCGCGTTCTTTTCCGGCGTGCGCGGCAGTACGCAGACATTGGGCGTGTTCCTGGCCGACACCTGGGCACTGGACGATGCCACCCATCTCACCGCCGCGGTGCGCTGGAATCATGTGGTGGTGGACAACGTTCTTTCCACCGCCGACGACGGCGACCGCCCACGCGAGCGCTTCGTTTATGCCAAAGCCAACCCGTCGCTGGGGCTGACCCGGCGGCTGGCGTCGGCGGTGACGCTCTACGGCTCGGTCGCGCAGAACAGCCGTGCACCGACCGCCATCGAATTGGGCTGCGCCGATCCCACTCAGCCATGTCGGTTGCCGACCGGTCTGCAGGCCGATCCGCGCCTGGAGCAGATCATCTCGCGCACCTACGAACTGGGCGCGCGCTGGACGCCGTCGGCCGATCGCAACGCCACGCTGTCGGTCTACCGCGCCGACAATCGCGACGACATTCTGTTCTTGCGCGCACCGGACACGCAGTTGGGTTACTTCGACAATGTCGGCCGCACGCGCTATCAGGGCGTGGACGCGGCACTGCATCTGCGCAGCGGCGATTGGCAGTGGTCGGCCGGCTACAGCTACCTGGATGCCACTTACCGCAGCGACGGCCAATTGCTGTCCGGCGAGCGTGTGATCGCGCTGCGGCCGGGACTGCGGATCGCCGCGCTACCGCGGCACAACCTCAAGCTCGGGGTGGAGTGGCAACGCGATGCGCTGACGCTGGGCGTGGGCGTGCGTGCGGTCTCCGGGCGGGTGGCCAGCGGCAACGAAGATGGCCAGGTCGACAATGCCGAAGAAGGCCAGGCCGCGCCCGACCGTATCGACATCGGCACCGCCGGCTATGCCCTGGTCGACCTGCAGGCGCGCTGGACCATCAACGCGCGGGTGTCGCTGTTCGCCCGGATCGACAACGTCTTCGACCGCCGCTACGCCACCTATGCCGCCGTGGCCGAAGACGTGTTTCCCGACGGCGGACTCGCGCGCCCGCAGGATGCGCCAGTGGAAACCGGCCCGGCACGATTTCTCGCACCGGGGGTGCCCCGGCAGTACCTGATCGGCGTGCGCTGGGCGCTTTGATCGCGGGAAATCGGGAATCGGGAATCGGGAATCGTAGAGCGTCAGCGCGCTGCTTTTATCTATTCCCGATTCCCGATTCCCGATTCACCCGGTCTCCAGCCCGTGCTTGCGCAACTTGCGGTACAAGGTGTTACGGCTGATGCCCAGGGCATCGGCGGTGCGGCTGACATTCCAGCGATGGCGTTCGAGTTGTTGCTGCAGCACCAGCCGTTCGGCCTGATCCAATGCAACGCGGCCGGGCATATCGTCGGCCGCGACCGCGCGCGCATCGACCAGGCAAGGTGCGCTGCCCGCGTCGACGATCTCCTGCGGCAGATTCGGCAGGCGAATCACCTCGTCACTGCACAGCACGGCCGCCGTGCGCAGCACATTGCGCAATTGGCGCAGGTTGCCCGGCCAGGCGTAGCTGAGCAGCTTGTGCAGCGCATCTTCGCTGATGCGCACGCTGCGCTCGCTGTTTTCCTCGCGCAACAGGGTGCGGATCAGTTCGGCCTTGTCGCTGCGTTCGCGTAGCGGCGGCAGATGCAGCACCACGCCGTTGAGGCGGTAGTACAGGTCCTCGCGGAATTCGCCGGCGGCCACCATCTGCGCCAGGTCGCGGTGGCTGGCGCTGATCACGTGCAGCTCCAGCGGCATTGCCCGGTCGCTGCCCAGCGGGGTCACGCTCTGTTCTTCGAGCACGCGCAGCAGCCGCGTCTGCAGCGGCAGCGGCATGTCGCCGATTTCGTCCAGGAACAAGGTGCCACCGCTGGCCTGCAGCAGCTTGCCGTGGCGGCCTTCGCGCGCGGCGTCGGTGAACGCGCCGCGCGCGTAGCCGAACAGTTCGCTCTCGATCAGCGCCTCGGGAATCGCCGCACAGTTCACCGCCACGAACGGCCGCGCCGCCCATGGCGAGCCGCGGTGCACCGCCTTGGCGAACTCCTCCTTGCCGGTGCCGGTGGCGCCGCACAGCAGGATCGACACGCGATGCGCGACCAGCTTCAGCGCGTTGTCCAGGTTGTGGCGCATGCGCGGATCGGAGCCGACGTGCTCGCGTGCGTAAGCGGCCTCGCCATCGTCGGCGGGGGTGGCGTGTGCGCCGCCAGCAACCGCGTTGCGGCGCGGCGGCTGCGCCAGGGCGAAGAAACGGCGCCCGTGGCAGGCGCAGCGGATCGACCAGAGCGTGCTGGCAGCGTTGCGCGCACGCTGCTCCACGGTGTCGAAGTCCAGCTGCATCACCTGCGAGATGTCGCGCCCGACCAGCAGGCTGCGGTCGCCCTTGCCGAGCTGTTCCAGCGCCGCTTCGTTGACGGCCAGCACGCAGCCGTCGGCGCCGATCGCCATCAGCGCCTCGTGCAACAGGCCGGCGAACTCCGGGCGGCTGTGGAAGCGCAGGATCCACGCGTGCCGATACTGCTCCAGGAAATACGAACGCGCGATCTGTGCCGCCGACATGCGCACCAACGCGCTGGTGTGGCGCTGTACCAGCTTGGTGTCGCGCGCGTCCGGCGTGGACGCATCCAGCACCGCCAGCAATTGCCCGTGCGGGTCGAGGATCGGCGCACCGCTGCACGACAGCGGCAGATGCCGGGCCAGGTAATGCTCGCCGCGGTGCACGCCGAGCGCGCTGCGCTCCACCGCGCAGGTGCCGATGCCGTTGGTGCCCTGGTAGCGCTCGGCCCAGCTGGCGCCGCAAAACAACCCGGTCTGGCGGAATTCGCGCAGCAGTGCCGGGTCCTGCACGCTGTGCAGCAAGGTCGCCTCGGCGTCGGCGAACACCACGGCATAGCCACCGCCGGCGATCTGCTCGTAGAGGTTCTCCATCTCCACCTTGGCGATGCGCAGCACTTCCTCGAGCCGCTGCTGGCGCTCGCGCAGCCCGCTACCGTCGTGGACCATCGGCAACGGGGGGGCATCCGGACTCAGCCCATACTCGTCCAGGCAGCGCTGCCACGAGCGCGCCAGCGCCGGCGGCAGCGGTTCGATCTGGCGGAAGCGGCGCATCCGCGCCAGCAGCGCCGATTCGGCCTGGGCATCGGACGAGGGCCCGGCCGTGGCCTGCAGGAGGTTGGCGACAGTCACTTCCGACACGTGGCGCTTCCTCGGTCCCTACCCGGGGCCAGAGCGGCAGTGACGCATAAACCGGGGCGAGGCTCAAACCGCGGTGCAGCAAACGCCGGGGATGCGGATTCGGGATTCGGGATTGGCAAAAGCGGCTCGGCTGGGGGCGGCTGCCTTTTCGCCTGGGCCAAAACGAAAAAACCGCGCCATCGCGCGGTTCCTCGTGGCCTCGAGGCGCCAGGACCCAGCTTTTATAACTCCCGACTCCCAAATCCCCACTCTCGGCTACAACGCGTAGCCGAACTGCTGCTTGAACTGGTCGTTGAACTCGGCGAAGTCGAAGCGCTGGTTCTGGGTGCCCGGGTGTTCCACTTTCAGCGCGCCCATCAGGTTGCCCATGCGGCCGATGGTCAACCAGTCGTAGCCGCCCTGGATGCCGTAGATCAGCCCGGCGCGGAACGCATCGCCGCAGCCGGTCGGGTCGACCACGCGGCGCTCGTGCGCCGGCGGAATGTCGTAGGTCTTTTCCGGCGTATGCACCAGTGCGCCCTTCGGGCCCTGCGTGGTGATATAGGCCTGCACACGCGAGACGATGTCTTTTTCGTCCCAGCCGGTGCGTTCCTGCAACAGGTTCGACTCGTAGTCGTTGACCACCACGTACTGGGCCTGTTCGATGAACTGGCGCAGCTCCGGGCCGTTGAACAGCGGCATCGCCTGGCCGGGGTCGAAGATGAAAGGGATGCCGCCGGCAGCGAACTCTTCCGCGTTCTGGATCATGCCTTCGCGCCCGTCCGGGCCGACCAGGCCCAGGGTCACGCCCGGCACATCCTTCACGTGGTTTTCGTAGCTGCGCATCATCGCGCCCGGATGGAAGGCGGTGATCTGGTTGTTGTCGTGGTCGGTGGTGATGAACGCCTGCGGGGTGAACAGGTCGTCGATGATCTTCACCCGCGACAGGTCGATGCCCAGCGTTTCGAAGTGTTCGCGGTACGGGCCGAAATCCTGGCCGACGGTGCCCATCGGGATCGGCGCGCCGCCGAGCAGATGCAGGTTGTAGGCGATGTTGCCGGCGCAGCCGCCGAATTCGCGGCGCATGCGCGGCACCAGGAACGACACATTCAGGATATGCACCTTGTCCGGCAGGATGTGGTTCTTGAACTGGTCCGGAAACACCATGATGGTGTCGTAGGCGAGGGAACCACAGATCAGTGCGGACATCGAGTCGGGCCTTTGCGTTGGGAAAACCCGCCAATTGCCGGGCATGGCAGCGGGACGGCGCGTGCGCCGCGGCGCAAAGGGTAACGGCTGCGGCCGATCAGGGCCACAACCGCATGCCATGGCCGGCGTGACCGCCACATGAAAACGGGGGCGAAATCGCCGATTTTTCCTTGCTCACCCCGGGGGGGATTGCTAGGCTAGCCGACTTCGTTTTCTGCCCAAATTTTCGCCAGTCTGGCGGCGGGCATGCGACTCACCCAGGAACGACTCCCTCGATGTTCAAGAAACTCCGCGGCATGTTCTCCAACGACCTGTCCATCGATTTGGGCACGGCCAATACGCTGATCTACGTGCGCGGACAGGGCATCGTGCTGAACGAGCCGTCGGTGGTTGCGGTGCGGCAGGATCGCGCAATCGGCGGCACGCGCTCGGTCGCTGCCGTCGGCGCGGAGGCCAAGCAGATGCTCGGCCGTACCCCCGGCCACATCACCACGATTCGCCCGATGAAGGACGGCGTCATCGCCGACTTCACCTACACCGAGGCGATGCTGAAGCACTTCATCAAGAAGGTGCACAAATCGCGCTTCCTGCGCCCCAGCCCGCGCGTGCTGGTGTGCGTGCCGGCTGGCTCCACGCAGGTCGAGCGCCGCGCCATCAAGGAATCTGCGGAAGAGGCCGGTGCGCGCGATGTCTATCTGATCGAAGAGCCGATGGCCGCAGCGATCGGCGCCGGCATGCCGGTGACCGAGGCGCGCGGTTCGATGGTCATCGACATCGGCGGCGGCACCACCGAAGTGGCGGTGATCTCGCTCAACGGCATCGTGTACTCGCAATCGGTACGCGTGGGCGGCGACCGTTTCGATGAGTCGATCACCAATTACGTGCGCCGTAACCACGGCATGCTGATCGGTGAAGCCACCGCCGAGCGCATCAAGCTGCAGATCGGCTGCGCCTACCCGCAGGACGAGGTGCAGGAGATGGAAATCTCCGGCCGCAACCTCGCCGAGGGCGTGCCGAAGATGATCAAGATCAACTCCAACGAAGTGCTCGAAGCGCTGCACGAGCCGCTGTCGGGCATCGTCTCGGCGGTGAAGCTGGCGCTGGAGCAGACCCCGCCGGAACTGTGTGCCGACGTGGCCGAGCGCGGTATCGTCCTTACCGGTGGCGGCGCGCTGCTGCGCGACCTGGACCGCCTGATCTCCGAAGAAACCGGCCTGCACGTGCAGGTGGCCGACGATCCGCTCACCTGCGTGGCCCGCGGCGGCGGCCGTGCGCTGGAGCTGGTGGACATGCACGGCAACGAGTTCTTCGCGCCGGAGTAATGGAGCTGGGAATGGGGAATCGGGAATGGGGAATCATGAAAGCATTCCCCGCCTGCGGCCCTGAGCGGTTGCGACGCGATCCCGCCCCTGTGAGTTTTCGCCTCAATCGTCTCGGAGGCAGCCGACTGCTTCCCGATTCCCCATTTCCGATTCCCCATTCCCGGCCCTGACAGTGCCCTCCTACGCCGGTCCTCCCGTCGCCTCCCGTCCGGGCGAAGTCACCTCCACGCTGCGGCTGCTGGTTTATCTGGTGCTGGCGGTGGTGCTGATCGCGCTCGATAGCCGCGGTGGCTGGCTGAGCCAGGTGCGCATGCAGGCCAATCTGCTGATCCAGCCGATCTGGGCGGTGGCCGGGCTGCCGGGGCGCATCGGCTCGCAGGTGCGCGACAACGCCGCAACGCATGCGCAACTGGTGGAGGAGACCCGGGATCTGCGCAATCAGCTATTGGTCGCCAATGCGCGCCTGACCCGGTTGCAGACCGCAGCCCTGGACAACGCGCAACTGCGCGAACTGCTCAACGTGGCCGAGCGCCGCGGTCTGGACGTGCAACTGGCGCCGATCCTGAACATCGATCTGGATCCGACGCGCCAACGCCTGCTGCTGGACGCCGGTAGCCGCGAAGGGGTGGTGCTGGGCCAGGCGGTGATCGATGCCGGCGGCCTGATGGGACAGGTAATCGAAGTCACCCCGCTGCATTCCACCGTGTTGCTGCTCACCGACCCCGACCACGCCGTGCCGGTCAGCGTGGCGCGCAATGGCGTGCGGCTGATCGTCTACGGGCGCGGCGACCGCCTGGAACTGCGCGACATCCCGCTCAGTGCCGGCGTGCAGGTGGGCGATGAAATCGTCACCTCGGGGTTGGGCGGCCGCTTCCCGGCCGGCTTCCCGGTCGGCAAGGTCTCCGAACTGCATCCCGACGATACCCACGCCTTCCTGGTCGGCGAACTGACCCCGGCCGCCAAGCTCGATCGCGGCCGCGATGTGTTGCTGCTGCGTGCCGGCAAGCCGTTGCGGTTGGTGCCGGGGGCCGGGATTGGGGATTCGGGAGTTGGGATTCGCAACAGCGACAACAGCAACGGCGGCGCGGCAGCCGCCAGCGCGCCGGTGGCTGCCACGCCACGCACGCCGGTGGGCGGGATTTCCAACGTAATGATTGATACCGCGCGTCCGACGGCCGCTGCGGCATCGGGCACCGGCACTGTTCCCGCGCCGCGCACACAGTCCGTGTCGACACCTGCCGCGCCTGGTGTCCAGTCGGCCCGCGCATCAGCGTCAGCATCCAGCGGCCACGCCAGCCTGCCGGCCAGTCCTCCTGGGTCGAACGGCCCTGAACTCCAGACCCGCGGTTCCCGCGCAGCGTCATCGCAGGGCTCACAGGCTTCAGGGAGTGGAGACGCTGGAAGGGGCAACGGCAACGGCAACGGCAACGCCGCACCAGCACAGGCGGCCGCTTCTAACCAATCCCCAATCCCCAATCCCCAATCCCGTTCTTCTCCGCAGGAGACGGACCAATGACCCGCATGCGCAACACCTGGATCCTGCCGGCGAGCATCTTCATTGCGCTGGTCCTGGGCCTGCTGCCGTTGCCGATGGTGGTGCAGCCGCTGCGGCCGTACTGGCTGGCGCTGGTGCTGGCGTATTGGGTGATCGAGGAGCCGGACCGGGTTGGGCTGGGCCTGGCCTTCGTGGCCGGCGTGCTGGCTGATCTGCTGTATGGCGGGCTGCTCGGCGAACAGGCGCTGCGGCTGGTGATCATGACCTTCATCCTGCAGCGCTTCCGCGCGCGCATGCGTTTTTTCCCGGTCTCGCAACAGGCGCTGGCCATCGGCGGGCTACTGCTCAACGACCGCATCGTGTCTTCGGCGGTGCATCTGGCGGTGGGCGAGCCGACCCTGCCGTGGAGCTACTGGTGGGCGCCGCTGCTGGGCATGGCGCTGTGGCCGCCGCTGTTCGTGGTGCTGGATGCGGTGCGGCTGGGCAAGCGGGGCAAGAAGTAAGCCATGCACGGGCGCCGTCATCCCAAGAATCCGCATGCGGAGGCCGAACAGTTCCGCCGTCGCGCGGTGCTGGGCTTTGTGATGGTGGTGATCTGCCTGGTCGGCCTGGGCGGCTGGTATTTCAAGTTGCAGGTGCTCGACCACGAGGTCTACGCCACCCGTTCGGAGGCCAACCGCATCAAGCCCAAACCGGTGGTGCCCGGGCGCGGCATGATCTACGACCGCACCGGCCGGCTGCTGGCCGAAAACGTGCCGGCCTTCCGTCTGGACGTGACCCCCGACAAGGTCGCCGACATGAACGCCATGCTGGACGCGTTGGGCAAGGTGATCCCGATCGCGCCGGAGGATCTGGAGCGCTTCAACCGCGAGCGCCGCGCACGCCGCAGCTTCCTGCCGGTGACGCTCAAGCTGCGCATGAGCGATGAAGAGATGGCACGGTTCGCGGTGGAGCGCTGGCGCTTCCCCGGCGTGGAGCTGGAGCCGTATCTGACCCGGCGTTATCCCTACGGCCCGTTGTTCGCGCACATCATCGGTTATGTGGGCCGGATCGACGAAAAAGACCTGGCAGTGCTGGGCGAGGGCAATGCTGCGCTCACCCATATGGGCAAATCCGGGCTGGAGCGCTACTACGAGCAGGATCTGCGCGGGCAGGTCGGTTACGAGCAGGTCGAAACCAATGTGCAGGGGCGGGCCATCCGCACCGTCGGCCGGGTCGCCCCGCAGTCGGGTGCGGATCTGCGCCTGTCGGTAGACGCCGACCTGCAGCGCGCGATGGTGGCCGCCTTCGGCGAGCACGAAGGGGCGGCCATTGCGATGGACCCGCGCACCGGCGAGATCCTGGGCATGGTCAGCTTGCCCAGCTACGACCCCAACCTGTTCGTCAACGGCATCTCGCACACCGATTTCAAGATGCTCAACGACAACCCGTCCCGGCCGCAGTTCAACCGGCTGGTGCTGGGCGGCGTGGCGCCGGGCTCCACGCTCAAGCCGCTGATCGCGTTGGCCGGTTTGGACAGCGGCCTGCGACGGCCGGAAGACCGGGTGCTGTCCACCGGCATGTTCTACCTGCCCGGCGTCAGCCGCGGTTGGGGCGATTCGCACCGCGGCGGGCATGGCTGGACCGACCTGCGCAAGTCGATCGCCCAGTCGGTCAATACCTACTACTACCGCCTGGCGGTGGATATGGGCATCGAGCGCTTCGACCACTACATGTCCGAGTACGGCTTCGGCCAGCCTACCGGGGTGGACCTGCTGGGCGAAATCGGCGGCATCCTGCCGTCGCCGGCCTACAAGTACAAGACGCGCAAGGAGCGCTGGTATCCCGGCGACACGGTCAACATCGCCATCGGCCAGGGCGACTGGAAGGTCACGCCGCTGCAGCTGGTGCGCGGCGTCTCGGCGATCGCCAGTGGCCTGCTGCTGCGCCCGCACCTGGTGCTGGAAGAACGCACCGGTTTCGATCATCCCTGGGAGCCGATGATCCAGCCGCCCGGCAAGCCGCTCAGCCAGAACCCGGCGCATCTGCAGGTGGTGCGCGAAGGCATGATGGACACCATGCGGCCCGGCGGCACCGGCTATGCGATCACCCCGGGCGCGCCGTACCAGATGGCGGGCAAGACCGGCACCGCGCAGGTTGTCAGCCGCAAGGGCGTGGCGGCAGTGGACCCGCGCAGCCTGCCGTTGCACCTGCGTCACCGCGGCCTGTTCGTCGGCTTCGCGCCGGCCGACAACCCGGTCATCGCGGTGGCGGTGGCGGTGGAAGGCGGCGGTTTCGGCACCAGTTCGGCGGCGCCGATCGCACGCAAGATCTTCGATGCCTGGCTGCTGGGCAAGATGCCCGCCGGTCTGGAGCCGCTGGACAGCGAGCTGGGCATGACCGCCGTGGGCGTCAATCAGTTCGAAGCCGGCGTCACCGACGCGCGCGCAGCCGGCGACGCCGCCGCTGCCACGCTGGACGAGCTGCCGGTGGTGATCGGCCAGAGCGCCGTTGCGCTGGACCCCAACACTCCCGCGCAACCGGTAGTGCCGGATGTGCCGGACGCGGTGCAGGAGACCGACCATTGAGCGACATCCTGCGCTGGTTGGTGGACATGGCTGCGCGCTTTACGCGCAGCCTGGACTGGGTGCTGTGCCTGGCGCTGGGTGGGCTGATGGCCATCGGCCTGTCGGTGCTCAAGAGCGCCGGCGGCACTGCCAATGGCGAGCACCTGATGATGGCGCAGGGCATCCGCTTCATCATCGGGGCAGCGGCGATGTGGGGCATTTCACGCATGTCGGTGCTGCGCCTGCGCGCCTGGACACCGTGGGTGTACGGCTTGTCGATGCTGCCGCTGCTGGCGGTCTTCGCGCTGGGCACCGGTAAGTACGGCCGGCAGTGGCTGGACCTGAAAGTGTTCTACCTGCAGCCGGCAGAACTGCTCAAGATCAGCCTGCCGATGATGGCGGCCTGGTATCTGCACCGCATGCCGCTGCCGCCGCGCATTGCCACCGTGCTGGTGACTGGCGTGATTATCGGCGTGCCCACCGCGCTGATCATGTTGCAGCCGGACTTCGGCACCGGCGTGTTGATTGCTGCCAGCGGCGTGTTCGTGCTGTTGCTGGCCGGCCTGCCGTGGTGGTGGGTGGCCGTTGGTGTGGGCGGTGTGTCCGCGGCTGCGCCGGTGGCGTGGTTCTGGCTGCTGCGGCCGTACCAGAAGGACCGCATCATGATGTTCCTCAACCCCGAAAACGACGCGCTTGGCGCGGGCTGGAACATCATCCAGTCAAAGATCGCGATCGGTTCGGGCGGGTTGAACGGCAAGGGCTGGGGTCTGGGCTCGCAATCGCACCTGAACTTCATTCCCGAACAGACCACCGACTTTGCGTTTTCCGTGCTCAGCGAAGAATTCGGCTGGATCGGTGTCGCCACCGTGCTGACCCTGTACCTGATCGTCATCGGCCGCTGCCTGTGGATCGCCTCGCAGGCGCGCGACACCTATTCGCGCCTGGTTGCCGGCGCCACCGGCCTGGCGTTCTTCGTCTACGTGCTGGTCAACGGCGGCATGATCTCCGGCCTGCTACCGGTGGTGGGCGTGCCGATGCCGCTGATGAGTTACGGCGGCACCTCGGCGGTGTCGTTGCTGGCCGGCCTGGGCCTGGTCATGGCAGTAAAGTCGCATCGCCCGGTGCACGGTTACTGAGCCGTGCCGGAAATATGCTCGTACGGCAGGTGCGCCTTGAACATTGTCCCTTTTGCTGGCGACGCGGCAGCCCCTGGCAGGAAGGGCTGCCGCGCGTGTCAGTGGCTGAGCGTTGCGGCCTTATTGGGAAACCCGGATGCTGCCGTTAACGTCGATAAAGACTTGAAACACGTTGCCGACTGTGAAAGTCGGCTGGTTCAGGGTTCGCAGCGCAGTGCCGAGTCTGCAGTCGGTCGTGCTGAATCCACCTACTTGAAATGTGGAGCCGACAAGAACCGAGGCAAGGGTTGTGGTCCTGCCGTTCGAAGGTACCGGGGTGCAGCTCCATCCGCTGCGAACTTTGACGTTCTGTACGAAAATTGCTTTTACGCCGGGGTTTTTATTTGTCGCAAAAATGGGAACGGCCTGCTGCGCGCTGGCCGTCGTGGCGACTCCCGCTGCCAATGCGAGCAAGGCACAGCATGCGGCTTTCCTGAAATCACGAGCGTTCGAATACATGGTCATTTAAATTTGATTTCGGTTGGAGGAGGGCAGCCTGTTGCAGGCTGCGGGGGGTATTGCGAGTGGCGCATTTAATTGTTGCCTGAGCGTCGCGCATTTTGTCTATGGTGAAGTTAATGGATAAGATGGAATTGCGGAGAAAGTCACGAAAGTGTGTGGGTCGGATATGGATGTATATGACTGGGATTTTTATCTAATATAATTCGATTAAATGGAGTGGTGGGCCGGGTTATTATTTGCCACTGAAAACTATGTGAATTAAATTCACTGGCACCTTTGGATAAACTGGTCAAGCCGGCCGCGTGTGGTGACTGGAATGAAGGCTCAACGAGACCCATGCCATCGCGCGTGCAAGGCACCTAAGAGCGCAGTCCTGTGCAGCACCAGCGCAGGTGATCGTCGGCCGCTCGCCGCCGGGCAGATGCAGTGCATCGCCATGGCTGCTTCAGTCGGCATCGACGGCGATGGCAGTCGGCGCTCAGACGGAGGATCGCCACTCTGCTGAGGGCTCTTGATCCGGCGACCTTGAAGTCGCGTCGGCGTCTGGAGTTTTGCGGGAGCCTGTAAAAACCGGCTCCCTGGGCGACTGGTTCGGTGCCACGGTGGCCGATTCGCAATCGCTGCCGCCAGCTGCGCCGGGCGCTTGTAGAGTCCGCACGCTGGCGCCACTGCGTCGATCGCGACGTGCAGGCGACACATTCCTTCGCATTCGAGTGATCTCCCCGATGAAACTGCTCGCCACTGCCATCGGCGGTGCCTGTCTGGCGCTGGCCGGTCATGCCGCCGCCATCGATTTCGCCACTGGCGATTCCCGTCCGCTGTCCGAGCCGGTCGTTCCGGCCACCTGCAAGCTGCTGCGTGCCGGCCGGACCGCCAGCGATCGCCAATTCGACCCGGCATTGGAAAGCGCGCCGCCCGATACCCAGGCCATCCAGGCCGCGCTGACCGATTGCGCCAGCAAGCACGGTAGCGTGCTGTTGACCACCGGCAGCGGCGACGCCTTCCTGACTGGCCCGTTGTCGATCCCCGCTGGCGTGACACTGGTCGTCGATCAAGGCGTCACCGTGTACGGCTCGCGCAACCCGGCCGACTACGGCAACGGTTGCGGCACGGCAGGCGCCAGAAGCGGAGGCTGCCAGCCGTTGATCGCCATCAAGGGCGCTCGATCCGGCGTGATGGGGGTGCGCCGCAATGGCCACCAGGGCACCATCGATGGCCGCGGCGATCTGCCCATGCTGGGCAAGACCACCACCTGGTGGGAGTTCGGCGAGGCCGCCAAAGGCGCCGGCCAGGTGCAGAACAGCCCGGACCTGGTCAAGTTGCAGAACGCCAGCGCTTTCACGCTCTACGACATCAACCTGGTCAATGCACCGTACTTCCATTTCTTTGCGCATATCGTCGACGGCCTGACCATTTGGGGCGTGCGCGTGAAGTCGCCGGCCACCAGTCCCAATACCGACGCGCTGGACCTGGACAGTGTGCTCAATGCCACCATCCAGGACAGCGACGTGATGAGCGGCGATGATGGCGTGGCGATCAAGACCATTGCGTCCAGGTCGGCCAACATCAGCGTGCTGAATTCGCGCTTCTATGGCACCCACGGCATCTCGATCGGTAGCGAATTGATGTCCGGTGTCAGCAACGTGCTGGTCGACAACAACGTCATCGTATCCACCGATGCCAACGGCAATCGCAGCACCGACAACAATGGCCTGCGCATCAAGACCAGCCTGGCCAAGGCAGGGGCGGTCGACCTGGTGACCTACCGCAACACCTGCCTGTACGGAGTGAGCAACCCGCTGGTGATCAATCCGTTCTACGGCAGCGCCCGCGGCGGCAACGTCCCGACCTTTCGCAGGATCGTGGTCGATGGCTTGCGCAGCGTCGACGGGCGCGGCGGCAAGGGATGGGTCCTGCAGGGCGCCGATGCGAGCGCTCCGCTCGATCTGGTGCTGGCGAACGTGGCGTCCGACAACCTCGGCAATACCACCGGCAATGCGCGGATCGGTCTGAGCAATAGCGCGTTGACGCCGAGCGGCAGCAACGTGGTGACCACCGCAGTCCAGCTCGACGGTGCAGTGCCTACCTGCCCGGGCGCTTCGCAGTTTCCAGATCTATAAGCGGTGCGGCGCGACCTTCGCCGGTCGTGTCGCTGACGAATGCTCCTGCGCGGCAGCGCAGGCCGGTTGCCAGAATGCAGCCTGTGCCCCGAAGAAGGGGGCCGACGCCGGGCTTGGCCCTATAGATCGGCAGGGCCACGCGACATTAGCGGCCTCATCCGGGTTGCACGAGCCGCGGTGCTGCCACCACCGCCAGCCGCAGACCTTTGAAGCGCCCTTCAGCGCCCACCGCGGACCACTGGCCGGTTCGCTCTGGCGGAGGTGGCATGCTGCGGAGAGCCTTGACATTGGCCAAAGTTCTTCGTTTTCATGGCCTTATTGCCAGAAGTTCATCTGATGTCTGTTACCCTCGGCCGATGATTCGACGCACCCTGACCTGCCTGCTCACCCTTGGCCTTGTCGCCTGCGCGACCCAGCCCAGTCCTCCGTCGCCGCCACCGGCTGCCAGCGCGCCGCCGGCCAAGCCGCCGCTTGCGCCATCGGCATCAGCACCGCCGGCCAGCGCCGCCGCCGAGGCGCCTGCGCTTCCGCCAGTCGACCTGACCCCGGTGCCGTTCGAGATCGCCCGCGCCAACTTCGTGCGCGACACCTCGGCCAGGTACGGCATCGATGCCGCGCAGATCGAAGCGGTGCTGGCGCAGGCGCAATTCAAGGACGCCATTGTCACTGCGATGTCGCGCCCGGCCGAACGGGTCAAGCCGTGGAACGAATACCGGCCGATGTTCATCACCCAGGCGCGCATCGATGGCGGCCGCCAGTTTCTCGCCGAACACCGCGCCGAGCTGAGCAAGGTCGAAGCCGCCACCGGTGTGCCGGCGCAGGTGATCGTAGCCATCATCGGGGTGGAAACCAGCTACGGCAGCAACGCCGGCAAATACCGCGTGCTGGACGCGCTGTACACGCTGGCGTTCCGCTATCCGCGCAGCGGCGACCCGGCCAAGCTCGAACGCGAAGTGCGCCGCGAACTGTTTTTCCGCGATGAACTCGCCCAGTTGTTCGCGCTCGGCAAGGAAGAGCAACTGGACGTCAGCACCCTGATCGGCAGCTATGCCGGCGCAATGGGCATGGGCCAGTTCATGCCGTCCAGCTATCGCCAGTTCGGCGTGGATGGCGATGCCGACGGCAAGCGTAATCTGTTCACCGACTACAACGACGTATTCGCCTCGATCGCCAATTACTTCGTCAAGAAGGGCGGCTGGGTGCGTGGCGGGCAGGTCGCGGTACCGGCCACGCTGGCCGCCGGGCACGAAGAATTCAATCCCACCGACTGGTCGCCGGTGTACACGCTGTCCGACCTGTCGGCGCGCGGCTATCACCCGAGCGCGCCGGTGGTGGCCGGCAGCACCGCCACCCCGATCAGCCTGGACGACGCCAACGGCAAGCAGTACTGGCTGGGCTTCCAGAACTTTTACGCGATCACCCGCTACAACATTTCCAAGATGTATGCGATGGCCGTGTTCCAGCTGTCCGAGGCCATCGCCGGCAAGGAGTTACCCCCGGCATGAACAGCATTGCAGGCCCCAAGTGGCTGATCCCGATGGCGCTGATGCTCGGCCTGGCGGCCTGTAGCAGTGCACCGAAGAAGACCGCCGGCGGCACCGGCAGCGGCGCGATCAAGGGTGTGAAGGTCGAAGGCAAGGGCCCGGCGTATGTCGCCACCGGTTGCCCGTCCACCTCGCCGTATGCGCCCGCCAAGGAAGATCCGTCCACGCGCGGCGACTACACCGCCGGCGGCTTGTACAAGCCCGGCGTGAAAGATTCCACGCCTGATCATGTGCCCAATGTGGCCTGCATCCCCGAGCCGCTGGTGACCAACGAGCCGCGCTCGGCGGTGGGCAATCGTTCGCCGTACGAAGTGCTGGGCAAGCGCTATGTGGTGATGGACAACCCCGGCGACTATGTCGAACGCGGCACCGCCTCGTACTACGGCAACAAGTTCCATGGCCGGCTGACCTCCAACAAGGAGGTCTACGACATGTACGCCTTCACCGCCGCGCACAAGACCTTGCCGCTGCCCAGCTTTGCGCTGGTGACCAACACCGACACCGGCCAGTCGGTGGTGGTGCGCGTCAACGACCGCGGCCCCTTCCACGACGGCCGGGTGATCGATCTGAGCTACGCCGCGGCGGTGAAGTTGGGCATCACGGGCAAGGGCACCGGCAATGTCGAAGTCCGCGGCCTGACCGAAGCCGACAACGGCAATCTGCTCGCCAAGCGCCGCAGTGGCCAGACACCGGTGAATACCGCCGTTGCCGCGGCGCGGCCGGCTGCCGGCGCCAGTCAGATCGATGGCCTGGTGCAGCGCTTGCCCACCCGCACCGTGCCGCCGCGTGCGGTCGCCACCGGTACCGCCACCGCGGTTGCTACAACTGCCGCTGCACCCACTGCCGGTGCACCGGTCATTCCGGCCGGCGAGCGTTGGCGCTACCGCGTCGCCGATTCGCGCCAGCCCGGCAATGCCGACAACTTCGATGCCTGGATGAAGGCGCAGGGCGTGCGTGTGGCCACCGGCAAGCCGGCCGCTGCGGCCCCGCGACCGGCCGCGTCAGCGTCTGCCGCCGTGCCCGCCGCGGCGGCGCCAGTGGCGGTTGCGGCGGTCAAGCCGTCCGAAAGCACTGCCTCGCGCCCGCTCAAGGCCGACCCAGCGCCCGCCAAGGCGCCCAGCGTGGCCGAAGCTGCGCTCGGCGACATCCTGCTGCAGGTCGCCAGTTTCGCCAGCCGCGAAAACGCCAATCGCGCACTGTCGCAACTGGCTTCGGCGGGGATTGCCGGCGCCAGCGTCAGCGACATCGTCAGTGGCGGGCGCACGCTGTGGCGGCTACGCGTGAATGCACGCGACCATGCAAATGCATCGGAGATTGCCCAGCGCATCGCCGGCCTCGGGTTCGGTCGCCCGCAGATCGTGGCCAATTAACGCGCCTGGGTGGGCCACTGCGATGCCGATCAAGCGTGAGCGCATCCGTCGCTTGCGCGCTGGCTGCAGTGGCGTTATCGGGAACGGCTGAGCACTCCCGATCGGCGGGTAAACATTGCGCATCTGCATTGCGCATCTGCGAGGCGGATGCGACCAAGGTCGGCTTCGATATGCACGTCGCGCACGTCGGAGCCTCGCGTCCTCTGCCTCCAGCTCACGCCTGCGCACCGGCGTCGCCCGTCGAATGTGCTGCAAGCAATGCCGCACGTGTGCGTGTCGCCGCATGCGGCAGTTCGCCTCGAGCACCGCAAGCGTCCTTACGCCTGGCCGCCATCGCTGAACTGCGCAAGCGCACGCATCGCGCAACGCGTCGCCCTGATCGCCGCAGCGCCTTACAATTTCGCATTGCCCGGCTTTCGGGCCCGTCAGGAGTCGTTCTTCAATGAAATTCCGCTTCGCCGCCGCTGCCGTGGCCACGTTCGCCTTCGGCCTGGTCTGCGCCCAGACACCTGCGCCGCAGCCGACTCCTGCCGTGGCTGCCGCCCCGGCCGCCTTGCCGGTGCCGCCGGCGCCCGCACCGGCCGTGTCCAAGTCCTGGATCCTGATGGACTACGCCACCGGGCAGGTGCTGGCCGGTGAAAACATCCACCAGCAGCTGGCGCCGGCCAGCATCACCAAGGTGATGACCTCCTACGTGGTCGCCGCCGAGATCAAGAACGGCAAGGTCAAGCGCGACGACCAGGTCATGATGAGCGAACGCGCCTGGCGCGAAGGCGGCGCGGGCACCGACGGCAGCTACAGCGGCTTCCCGGTCAACCAGACGGCGCGTCTGGAAGACATGGAAAAGGGCATGGCGATCCAGTCCGGCAACGATGCCGCCATCGCGCTGGCCGAGCACGTGGCCGGCAGCGAAGAAGCCTTCGCCTCGCTGATGAACAGCTACGCCGCCAAGATCGGCATGAAGGATTCGTACTTCGTCAACGCGCACGGACTGAGCGCCGAAGGGCATCACTCCACCGCCTACGACCTGGCCCTGCTGGGCCGCGCGATGGTGCGCGATTACCCGGAGACCTACGCCTACAACAAGATCAAGGAATTCCAGGTCGGCACCATCAAGCAGAGCAACCGTAACCGGCTGCTGTGGCGCGACCCGGCGGTGGACGGCATCAAGACCGGCCACACCTCCGAAGCCGGCTACTGCCTGCTGAGCTCGGCCAAGCGCGGCGATCAGCGCCTGATCGCGGTGGTGATGGGCGACAGCTCCGAAGAACAGCGCGCCACCGATAGCCTGGCGCTGCTCAACTGGGGCTTCCGCTTCTTCGAAACCCACAGCCTGTATGCGCCCGGCAAGGTCGTCACCAAGCAGAAGGTCTGGAAGGGTCAGCAGGATGAAGTGCAGCTCGGCGTGGCACAGCCGTTGCTGGTCAGCCTGCAGCGCGGCCGCTACAACGACCTCAAGCCCAGCATGGAAGTGCCCAAGAACCTGCAGGCACCGATCAAGCAGGGGCAGCAGGTTGGCACCGTGAAGGTCAGCCTGGACGGCAAGGTCATCGCCCAGGCCCCCCTGGTCGCCATCAACGCGGTCGAAGAGGGCGGATTCTTCAAGCGCCTCTGGGATGCGTTCTGGATGTGGTGGGAATCGGAGTGAAGAAAATGCCGGCGAAAGCCGGCATTTTTTTGGAATCGGGAATTGAGAATCGGGAATGGTTTAAAAGCTAGGGCACAGCCTTGGCTTTTGCGATTCCCCATTCCCCATTCTCGATTCGCCGCCCTCAAAGCATTCGACTGATAGTAAAACTGCCATACACCGGCGTTTCGCGCTGGGTGTCGAATTCGCGGGTACGGTGGTAGCGGGCGAGGGCGAATTTCCAGCGGCCGTACATCACTGCCAGGCCGTAGCCCACATCGCCGACGAACGGGCGCTTGTCCACGCTGTGGCTGTTGCGGAAGGTGTTGCCGTCCAGGGTGATGTCGCGGATCACCCAGCGCGCGTCGGTGGTGACGAACAGGTGGCCGGACCAGCCGCTGGCGCGCCCGAGCCGGCTGGGGGCGGTGTTTTCGCCCGCGGGGCGAGTCGGGGTGCTGCCGAAGTCGTCCGGCAGCTTCCAGCCGAAGCGCGCCTCGCCGCCTGCATTCAAGTGCGTGGCCATGTTGCCGACCGCGCCGCCCCAATGCGAAATGAAATCCCAGCCGAACCCACCGGCATTGCCGCTGGCATCGGCCGGCCAGCGATGCATGCGCTCGTGCACCAGGTTGATCAGCGGTTCGTTGTGCAGTTGGTTGTCCCAGCCCTGGAATTTCTCGTCCCCGAGCGCATCGTGGATCGCATCCTGCGCTTCCTTCGCAAGCGCCCACGGGCCGACAACGCCGACCTGCAACTGCGTGGTGCGCAGGTGCGCATCGTTACGCGCGTTGTAGCCGAAGCTCGCCAGCAGGATGCCGGCATAGGGGCGGTCGTCCGGGATGACGTCGCGGCGGGTGTAATCGGTCGGGGTGAAGATCGCCTGGCCGATGGAAAACACCATGTTCTGCTGGTCGAACTCGCCCGGGTGCAGCCGCTCCAGATAGCTGTTGACCCACCGCGCAGTCCGCGGCAGGCACGGATCGTCGGTGTAATCGACCAGGTTCGGCGACACCAATGTCAGTACCGCGCCGTTGGAATACCCCTGGTCCTGATCCTCGCCGCCGAACAAGTCGTTATCGACACGGAAGTTCACCGCAGGCGGCGTGCGCCCAAGACGGCTGGAATCGCACTGATCCGCCGCCAGGGCCGGCAACGACAGCCCGGAGAGAGAAAGCAGCAAGGCAGCAGACAACGCGCGCGGTCGGAGCATGGAGGACCTGGGGGAGGAGAGCTGGAATCGGAAAAATGCCTGCGTCTTCTGTTGCGCCGTGTGAAGTGCGTGGTCGCGACTGCAGCCTCTGCCGCTTCGGCTTGCGACCGCGTTGCCAGCTACCCATGGCTGCGCTCGGTTCATCAGCGTGGTTGCGTCACGTTTTTTGGAAAGTTCGGTGCCGATTGCATGGCGGCACTACAGACCAACCAGGCGCGGCGATCGGCTGCAGAGGCTTGGGTTTGCCCATCGTCGGCCCGATAATGGGCGGATGGATATCAGCACCGACAACCCCGATCACGGTTTTCAGTTTCCCGGCACCTTCGAGCTCAGCGCCATGGGCACGGCCGAGCGCGGACTGGAAACCGAGCTTCCGCGCCTGCTTGCTGCCACCGGCGTGGAGCTGCTGCAGGAGAGCGTGAGCTGGAAGCATTCTTCCAGCGGAAAGTATGTCTCGGTCAAGATTGGCTTCCGTGCCGAAAGCCGCGAGCAGTTCGAGGCCGCACATCAGGCGCTGCGCGATCATCCGGAAGTGAAGTGGACGCTGTAGCGGCCGAGCCCGTGAGCAGCTCTACGGCTGGCCTGCCTGCGCAATTACGCGACCTCGGCCAGCAGAATTACGCGCCTGTGTGGCGTGCAATGCAGCGTTTCACCGATGCGCGTGGCGAACACACGGCCGATGAGGTCTGGGTGGTCGAGCATGCGCCGGTGTTTACGTTGGGCCAGGCCGGCAAACCCGAGCATGTGCTGGCCCCGGGCGAGATTCCGGTGCTGCAGGTCGATCGCGGCGGGCAGGTCACCTATCACGGCCCGGGCCAATTGGTCGTTTACCCGTTGCTGGATCTGCGCCGGCTGAAGATCGGTGTGCGCGATTACGTGTGCAAGATCGAGCAGGCGCTGATCGATACGCTGGAGGAGTGGAACATCGTGGCCGAGCGCCGCGACGGTGCTCCTGGCGTGTACGTGGGCGGGGCCAAGATCGCCGCGCTCGGGATTCGCGTGCGGCGTGGCTGCACCTTCCACGGGTTGTCGTTCAACGTGGCGATGGACCTGGAACCGTTCCACCGCATCAACCCGTGTGGCTACCAGGGTCTGCAGGTGACCTCGGTGCTAGACTTGGGCGGCCCCTCCGGGATGGACGCCGTCAAGGCGGTGCTGCTCGACCAGCTGGCGCGCCAGTTCGGCCTCGTGCTGCAGCCCACTTCCGCATTGCCCGACCTTTCGCTTCCGGCCTGAGCGCCCCGTATCGTCATGACCCAGCCTATCGCCCGTTCCATTCCCTTGCAGGTCGTCTCCGGCGACACCGCCGCGCCTGCGCCGCTGCAGACCGGCGTCAAGCAGATCGGTGGCGACAAGATCAACCGCTCGCCGGTGCAGTTCGTCGACGCGCCGGTGCTGCGGAAACCTTCGTGGATCCGGGTGCGGATTCCCTCCGGCAATGCGGTACAGAACCTCAAGGCCAAGTTGCGCGAAAACCGCCTGGTCACGGTGTGCGAAGAAGCCAGCTGCCCGAACATCCACGAATGCTTCAGCCACGGCACCGCGACCTTCATGATCCTGGGCGAGGTCTGCACGCGGCGCTGCTCGTTCTGCGACGTGGCGCATGGCCGGCCGAAGCCGCCCGACGCGAGCGAGCCGGCCAGCCTGGCCGCCACCGTGGCCGACATGGGCCTGAAGTACGTGGTGGTAACCAGCGTGGACCGCGACGACCTGCGCGACGGTGGCGCCCAGCATTTCGTCGACTGCATTTCGGCCATCCGGGCCAGTTCGCCCAACACGCGTATCGAAATCCTGACTCCGGATTTCCGCGGCAAGGGCCGCATGGACCGCGCGCTGGAGATCCTGGCGCTGAGCCCGCCGGACGTGTTCAACCACAATATCGAAACCGTGCCGGACCTGTACCCGAACGTGCGCCCCGGCGCGGACTACCAATGGTCGCTGACGCTGTTGCAGCGCTTCAAGGCGCAGCATCCGTCCATCGCCACCAAGTCCGGCATCATGCTGGGCCTGGGCGAAACGATGGAGCAGGTGCAGGCCACGCTACGCGACCTGCGCGCGCACGATGTGGACATGATCACCATCGGCCAGTATCTGCAGCCCACGCCGCACCATCATCCGGTGATGCGTTACTGGACGCCGGAGGAATACAAGGCGCTGGAAGACTACGGCAATGCGCTGGGCTTCAGTCATGTCGCCTCCGGCCCGATGGTGCGTTCGTCGTACCACGCCGATCGGCAGGCTGCAGGCGCTGGCGTCGCCGCCTGAGTCGGTAACAGGCAATCGGGCGACTGCCGCGGCGGACGTGCGATCGATGTCGGAACCAGCCCCGCGGTGCGGGTGCGTCGATGCGGCCGGTCCTGCGTGTGTCGGTAGGCCACTGATCGATCAGTGGCGACGTGCTACGGCCGGCCACATCGCGATGCCAATCAACGACAGCCCCGTGCATCGCGCGGGGCTGTGTCGTCTCTGGCCCATGCGGCGCGCAGCCGCAAGGTACGGTCTCGTTCACAATCCGCTACAGGCCCGGCGCTAGGCTGATTCAGCCAGCGGATGACAACGCCAGCAACTTTCGGCACTGTCATGCTGTCTGATCCGTTCACCGCCCTTCTTTCGTCGGCCTCGTGCCGAGAGCCATTCGATGACCTACAACGTTTCTTCGTGCATGAAGGCCGGCCTGCTGGCGCTGGTGTTGACCACTCCGATGGCCTTGCTTGCACGCGCCGATACTGCGCTGCCCGCCGCCGCCACGCCCGACCAGGCGACGGCCACCAAACTCGTCTACGGCCTGCTCTCCGACAGCCGCTATGCCTACCGGCCGCGCACGCTGGACGAGGCGATGTCCAAGGACGTGTTCAAGCGCTACCTGGAAACGCTGGATGGCGGCAAACAGTTCTTCACCCAGGCCGATATCGACAGCTTCGCGCCGCTCCAGGCCGGCGTGGGCGACGCGTTGCGAGGCGGCAACCTGGAGCCGGCGTTCCAGGTGTTCTCGGTCTACAAGAAGCGCGTCGATCAACGGGTCAAGTACGCGCGCGACCTGCTCAAGCAGGACTTCGATTTCAGCGGGAACGACAAGTTCGAGTACGACCGCAAGGACGTGCCGTGGGCTGCAGACGACAAGCAGTTGGACGTGCTGTGGCGCCAGTCGGTGATGAACGATTGGCTGCGCCTGAAACTGGCCGGCAAGAAGCCCGACGACATTCGCAAGACGCTGGACAAGCGGTATGTGGCACTGGCCGATTCGGTCAAGCAGCTCAAGGGCGAAGATGTGTTCCAGTTCTTCGTCAACGCCTATACCAATGCCGTCGACCCGCATACCGATTACTTCACCCCGCGCACTGCCGAAACGTTCAACCAGCAGATGTCACTGTCGCTGGAAGGCATTGGCGCGCAGCTGCAGAAGCAGGACGACATGGTGGTGATCCGCGAGGTGATCCCGGGCGGTCCGGCGGCGGTGGACGGCACGCTCAAGCCGGGCGATCGCATCGTCGGCGTTGGGCAGTCCAAGAATGGCGCGATCGAAGATGTGATCGGCTGGCGCATCGATGACGTGGTGGCCAAGATTCGCGGCAGCAAGGATACCCAGGTGCGCCTGGAGTACATCCCGGCCGAGTCGGGCATCGACGGCAAGCACCGCACGGTGACTCTGACCCGTCAGAAGGTGCGTCTGGCCGAGCAGGCTGCCAAGGGCGAAACCATCACCTTGCCGGCCACCGGCAGCGAGCCGCAGCGCCGCATCGGCATCATCAAGCTGCCGGGCTTCTACCAGGATTTCGAAGGCCGTCGCCGTAACGCAACCGACTACGCCTCGGCCACGCGCGACGTCGCCAAGCTGCTGGCCGGCTTCAAGACCGACAAGGTCGATGGCGTGGTGCTCGACTTGCGCAACAACGGCGGTGGGTCGCTCGACGAGGCGATCGAACTGACCGGCTTGTTCATCGAGCAGGGGCCGGTCGTGCAGGTCCGCGAATCCGGCGGCCGCGTCACCGTCAACGGTGACAGCGACCCCAAGGTCGCCTGGGACGGCCCGCTGGCTGTCTTGATCAACCGCGGCTCGGCGTCGGCATCGGAGATCTTTGCCGGTGCCATCCAGGACTACGGTCGTGGTCTGGTGATCGGCGAAACCAGCTTCGGCAAGGGCACCGTGCAGAACATCGTCGACCTGGACCGTTGGCCTGCTGCCGAAGGACAGCGGTATGGGCAGGTCAAGTTGACGATCGCGCAGTTCTTCCGCGTCAGCGGCTCGAGCACCCAGCACAAGGGTGTGGTGCCGGATATCGCCTTCCCGGCCAGCGTGGATGCCACCGAGTTCGGTGAGAGCACCTACGACAATGCATTGCCGTGGACGCGGATCGCCGCTGCGCCGCACACCCAGTACGGCAACTTCGCACCGCTGCTGCCCAAGTTGCAGGCTCTGCACACTGCGCGCATCGCCACCGACAAGGAATTCCAGTGGTGGGAAGAAGACGTCAAGCAGTTCCGCGACGAAAAGGCCAAGAAGTACATTTCGTTGAATGAGGCCGAGCGCGTTGCCGAGCGACAGAAGCAGGATCAGCAACGCAAGGATCGCCAGCAGATTCGCAAGCAACTCGGCCTGCCGCTGGATCCGCTTGCCGAAGACAGCGACGACGGCCTGACCGGTAACGAGCGCGACATCGTCAAGGACACTGCACGCGAAAAGGCCGCCGAAAAGCGTCCGGATCCGCTGCTGCATGAGTCGGCGGCCATCCTGGCCGATGCGCTGGGCTTGCTGTCGCAGGACAAGCCGTTGTCGGCGCAGGTGCTGCCGAAGTCGACCGCACCGGGACGTTGGGCAGACTGAGCCAGACTGCCGATTCAATGCATGGGCGCCACCGCTTGCCGGTGGCGTTTTCATTTGGACAGTAGTGTTGCCGCTGGCAGCGTCTCAGGCGATGGCCTGCCAGCAGGCCTGCAGGCCGAGCAGCAGCAAGGTGCCGAAAAATATCCGGCGGAATGCCTCGGGAGAGATGCGGCGTCGCAGCTTCGTACCGGCCCACACTCCCAGCGCGGTGGGCAGCAACGCCAGCAGCGATGGGAGGCCGGCCGAGAGCGGCACGCCACCGTGCCAGACCAGTGCGATGGCCAGCGCAAGCGTTGCCGTACCGAAGCACGCGGCCAGTGCGCGGATCAACACCTCGCGTGGCAGGCCCAGTGCAGAGAGGTACGGCACCACCGGGAGGACCAGCACGCCGGTGGCGCCATTGAGCAGGCCACCGACCAGGCCGATCAGCGGGCTGCCCCAGCGCTCGTGACGTGGCGGCAGGGTCCATTGCCGGCGGGCAAGCCCCAGCAGGGCATAGGCAACCAGCAGGACCCCAAGTGCGCCGCGCAGGTAACGCGGATGACCGCCAATCATCAACCCGGCGCTCAACCAGGTGCCCGCCACCACCATCGCCAGCACCGGCCACAGACGCCGCAACAGCCCGGTCGCAGCGGGCCCCCAGGCCTGCTGCAGATTCGTCACCAACGAAGGCAGCACCAGCAGCGCGGCGGCTTGGCTGGGCGGAAGCCACAGCCCCAGCAACCCCATTGCCACCGTTGGCAGCCCCATGCCGGCCACGCCTTTGACCGCGCCAGCCAACAGGAATACCGCGGCAACCATGACCAGCTGCGAGACGTCTTCATTCATGGGGAGCAGCATCGGCGCGGGGGCGGTGCCCGGCAAGCTGTCTTTGTTTGAGGCAGACTTCGGCCACACCGAAGGCTGGAGGTGCAGATGCAGGTGGAATTCACCGACTTGCGGATCTTTGTTGCGGTGGCCGATACCGGCAGCATCACCGCCGGCGCCGACCGCGTGGCGCTGTCGCTGGCGGCCACCAGTGCGCGTATTCGCGCGCTGGAGCTGCAGGTCGGCGCGGCCCTGTTCGAGCGTGGCCGGCGGGGCGTGACGCTCACCGCCGCCGGCCAGGTCCTGCTGCGTCATGCACGGGTGCTGGCACGGCAGGAACAGGCGATGCGCAGCGAGCTTGGCGATTACGGTCTTGGTGGACAGGTCACCCTGCGATTGGCCGCGAACACCGCCGCACTCTCCGAATGGCTGCCCGAGTGCGTCGCGGATTTTCTGCTGGCCCATCCGCGGGTGGACCTGACCCTGGCCGAATGGGGCAGCGAGGAGGCGGCCGATGCCGTGCGCGACGAACGTGCCGACCTGGCCGTGGTGGCCGGGCATGCCGACTTCACCGGCCTGCAACGGCGCCCGTTTCGGCAGGATCGCCTGGTGGTCGCGGTGGCTGCCGGCCATCGGCTTGCCGGCGCCGGCAGCCTGCGCCTGGCCGATATCGCGCCGATGCAGTTGCTGGCGTTATCGGCCGACAACGCCTTGCAGCGCCACCTGCGGACGCATCTGGCCCGTGCCGGCGTGCAGCTGCGCATCCGCGCACGCGTGCCGGGCATCGAAACGCTGTGCCGCATGCTGGCACGCGGCGTGGGTGTGGCCATCGTGCCGCACGCGGCGCTGGCTTGCTCCAGTGTCAGGCAGCAGCTGGCGGCGGTACCGCTGGAGGAAACCTGGGCGCGGCGCGAGCTGTCCATCATCTGGCGCGACGCCCCCTCGGCCACCCTGCAGGCCTTGCTGGAATGGCTACAGGCCAGCGCCGCGAACGCCGGAATTCACCCGGCTTGATCACCGCAGCGCTGCGTGCATCGGCTGGACCGTGTCACCGCCGGCGCGCGCGCCGGCTGCCGGCCGCTGGCTCTTGCGCGCTCTTGTCCTCAGCGTGGCCAGTCGAACTCGGCCATCACCGGGTAATGGTCCGACGGCAGAATGCCACCGGGACGATCGTCCAGGGTCGCGAAGCGGGTAGGACGCAATCCGCGATACAGGATCCAGTCGATGCGCCGAGTCGGGTGCGTGGTGAAGTCCTGGAAGGTGTTTTCCGGCCCGCTGCGCTTGCTGGCCTGTGCACGTGCATCGCGAAGTACCGCGGTCAGCGTGGGGTAGGTGATTTTGTCCGGATCGCTGTTGAAGTCGCCGGTCAGCACCACCGGGACAGTGGCGGGCAACTGCGCGATGCGCGACAGGATCAGGCGCGCGCTGCGCTCGCGGGCGGGCTCGTCCTCATCGCGATACGGAAAGTGCGTGTTGAACAGATAAAAGCGGCGTTTGTCGCTGCGTCGCTCGAACAGCGCCCAGGTGGCCATGCGTGGCAGCACATTGCCCCAGGTAATGCTGCCGGCGCGTTCGGGAGTGTCGGACAGCCAGAAGTTGCCCGACTCCACCACCTTCAGTACACGCGCGTCGTAGAACACGCCCATGTGCTCGTCGCTGTCATCGCCGCGCCGGCCCTGGCCGAACCAGCGGTAGTCGGGCAACTGTTCGGCCAGAAAGGCAGCCTGTTCGCTCACCAGTTCCTGCGTGCCGAACACGTCCGGATGCGTCTGTTTGATCAACGCGACCATGGCAGCGCGACGCACCTGCCAGCGTTTGTCGCCATCGGTATCGGCCGGCACGCGCACGTTGAACGACATGACCCGCAGTGGCGCGGCCGGCGTGACAGCCAGCGCGGGTAAGGCGATACACAACAGTGCACCGATTGCGAGAAGGCGGCGCAGCACCTGCGCGATGGAGCGTGGCATGCAGGGAAATTCCTTGAAGAACAAGAGCGCCGAGTCTAGCCAGAGATGATGACCGCTGCGTCACGGCGACGACCACCGATGCAGAGGCAAGTGGCCGCTTGACGCCATCGTGCATCGGCGTAGCATTTGCACTAGGCAGGCGGACAGACCGCCAGCCCACCACTCAACCGTGAGGGATTCTCATGGCAACACCGTACGATTATCTTGTGTTCATCGGGCGTTTCGAGCCCTTTCATAACGGCCACGCCGCCGTCGCCCGCCATGCGCTGGGCAAGGCGAAAAAGCTCATCGTGCTGATCGGCTCGGCCGACACGCCGCGCACCATTCGCAATCCTTGGACCGTCGCCGAACGTGCGGTGATGATCGAATCCGCGTTGCCGGACGAAACTGCGCGGCTGATCGTGCGCCCGCTACGCGACCATCTCTACAACGAAAGCCTGTGGATTGCCGAAGTGCAGCGGCAGGTTGCCGAAGCGGTGCAGGCCGATGGCGGCTCGCTGGATGCGAACATCGGTCTGATCGGCATGGACAAGGATGCCAGCAGTTATTACCTGCGTGAGTTTCCGCAGTGGCCGCTGGAAGATGTGCAACACACCGCAACGCTGTCTGCCACCGAATTGCGCCGCTACCTGTTCGAAGCCGGCGACATCGGTTTTCACGGCGGCCTGTTGATGCTGCGCGGCAATGTGCCGGCGCCCGTCTACGACATGCTGGAAGCGTTCCGGCGCAATTCCCCCAGCTACGCGCAGCTGGTGGCCGAATACCGGTTCATCGAGCAATACCGCGCCGCGTGGAAAGACGCGCCATATCCGCCGACGTTCGTGACCACCGACGCGGTGGTGGTGCATTCGGGCCACGTGCTGCTGGTGCGGCGTCGCGCCGAACCGGGCAAGGGCTTGTGGGCATTGCCCGGCGGTTTCGTCGGCCAGGAGGAAGGACTGCTGGACTGCTGCCTGCGCGAGCTGCGCGAGGAAACCCGGCTCAAGCTGCCGGTGCCGGTGCTCAAGGGCTCGTTGCGTGGCAAGCAGGTCTTCGATCATCCCGAACGCAGCCAGCGCGGACGCACCATTACCCATGCGTTCCATTTCGAGTTTACGGCCGGCGAGTTGCCTGCGGTGCGCGGCGGCGACGATGCCGACAAGGCGCGCTGGATTCCGATCGCCGAAGTGATGGCGATGGGCCCGCGCCTGTACGAAGACCACCTGCATATTCTTGAATTCTTCCTGGGTCGTGGCTGACGCGCGCAACGACGACGTGCTGCCGCGATACCACCAGGGCCGCACATGCCGTGACCGCTTGAACCGTGACCTCCCGCCGGCGGACAGACCGCCGGTTCATTCGACGCGAAGGAGCTTCCGTCATGCATTACCTCGATAACCTGCTGCTCAACACCGATAGCTACAAGGCCAGCCACTGGCTGCAATATCCGCCCGGCACCGACGCGTCGTTTTTCTATGTCGAATCACGCGGCGGACTTTACGAGCAGACCGTGTTCTTCGGCCTGCAGTCGATCCTGAAGGAAGCGATCAACCGGCCGGTGACGCACGCCGACATCGACGATGCAAAAGCGTTGCTGGCCGCGCATGGCGAGCCGTTCAACGAAGCCGGCTGGCGCGATATCGTCGACCGGCTTGGCGGTCAGTTGCCGATCCGCATCCGCGCGGTGCCCGAGGGCGCCGTGGTGCCAACGCACAACGTGTTGATGACCATCGAGTCCACCGACGCCAAGGCGTTCTGGGTGCCGTCGTATCTGGAAACCTTGTTGCTGCGCGTGTGGTACCCGGTGACGGTGGCCACGGTGAGCTGGCAGGTGAAGCAGATCGTGCGCGGCTACCTGGAGCGCACCAGCGACGATCCGGAAGGGCAGTTGCCTTTCAAGCTGCACGATTTTGGCGCGCGTGGCGTGTCCAGTCTTGGCTCGGCCGCGTTGGGCGGTGCCGCGCATCTGGTGAACTTTCTCGGCACCGACACCTTGTCGGCGTTGCTGCTGGCGCGTGCGCATTACCACACGCCGGTGGCCGGGTATTCGATTCCCGCTGCCGAGCACAGCACCATCACCAGCTGGGGCCGCGAGCGCGAGGTGGATGCGTATCGCAACATGCTGAAGCAGTTCGCGCGTCCGGGTTCGATCGTGGCGGTGGTGTCGGACAGCTACGACATCTACCGCGCCATTGCCGAGCATTGGGGTACCACCTTGCGCGAGGAAGTGATCGCCTCCGGCGCAACGGTGGTGATTCGTCCGGATTCGGGCGACCCGGTGGATGTGGTCGAGCAGTGCCTGCTGTTGCTGGACGAAGCGTTCGGCCATCAGGTCAATGGCAAGGGCTACAAGGTGCTCAACCATGTGCGGGTGATCCAGGGCGATGGCATCAATCCCACCTCGCTACGCGCGATTTTGGAGCGCATCACCGCCGCCGGCTACGCCGCCGACAATGTCGCCTTCGGTATGGGCGGTGCGTTGCTGCAGAAGGTGGACCGCGACACGCAGAAGTTTGCGTTGAAGTGCTCGGCGGTGCGCGTGGACGGCCGGTGGGTCGATGTCTACAAGGACCCGATCACCGACCAAGGCAAGCAGAGCAAGCGCGGCCGCCTGACCTTGCTGCGCAACCGCAACGATGGCAGCTACCGCAGCGCCTTGCTCGATGAGATGGACGCCTACCCCGACAGCGAAGACGCGCTGGTGACGGTGTGGGAAAACGGCGTGTCGCAACAGGAGTGGACGCTGGAGCAGGTGCGCGCGCGTGCCAACGCCGCACGTCGCTGACGCGCGGCGCGCAGGGTTCGCCATGCACGCTTCCATCGACGACATCTCCTTGTTGCCTGCTTCGGCGCTGTTGGCGCGCCTGCGCGCCGCAGCACCCCACCTGCAGCGGCGCGTGCCGCTGCAGGACGAGGCCAGCCGCTGGCATGCGCTGCGCATCGGCGCGCGCACCTATCGCGCAGCGTTGCCGATCACCTTTACCCCGTATGCCTCGGTGCGGCCGTGTTCGGCGCGCTGCGGGTTCTGTTCGGAAAATCTGCGGCAGCACGGCGGCGGTCGTGCGGCAGCGACGTTGCGACCCGGGCCTGCGTATTTCCAGCAGCTGAGCGCTGTCTTGCAGTTGCTGCGCGATGTGCCGTTGTCGTATTCGTTGTCCGGTCTGGAAATGACCGACGATGCGGCGTGGTTGCAGACCTTGCTGCGGACCCTGGCAACCACGCCCAATGGCCCGCGCGTCGAGCAGCGCGTGCTGTACAGCAACGGTGCCGGGCTGGCGCGTGCGCACGGTGCGCGCTTGATCGAGGCGCTGGTCGCGTTCGGGCTGTCGTGGGTCGAGCTGTCGCGTCACCATCGGCTGCAGGAGCGCAACGACGCGATCATGCGTTTCCGCCCCGACGAGCCGATCGCCGATGTGGCGACCTTCGTACAGACGGCACGGCGGCTGGCAGCACGGCTGCCGCTGCGACTGGTCTGCATCGTGCAGCGCGGTGGCGTGGACAATGCCGACGCCGTTGCGCAGTACATCGCGTGGGCGCGCAGCTGCGGCGCCAGCCAGGTGATCTTTCGGGAATTGTCGCGGTTGGACGATGCCTATCGCAGCAACGGCACGCTGCGCTACATCGGCGAGCACCGCGTCGGCGTGGACACACTGCTGGAGGAGTGCATGCAGCAGCCCTGGTGGTCGCGCTGGCAACCCGATGGCCTGACCGAAGGCTATTACTTCTGGAATGTGCGGCTGCGCGATCAGACGGGCTTGCAGGTGGTCTTCGAAAGCGCCGACTACGCCGCGATGCATGCGCGCCACGCGACCGGCGATCTGTACAAGCTGGTGTTCTTCGCCAACGGCCGTCTCTGTGCGGGCTGGGATCCGGAGGCCGATGTGCTGTGGGAGCCCACCGATGGATGAGTTCGATCGGCGCAGCTGGTGGATGCCGGCCCCGGACGAGGCCGCCTGGGCGCTGCCCGACGATCTGCGCGCGGTCGACCCGCTGAGCGGGCGCGATTGTGGCTGGGTCAATCAGATGCGCCCGTTTGTGCGCCATTTCAGCCGGCCGGGCGAGCAGGTGTTCGACCCGTTCTGCGGCTTTGGCAGCACCTTGCTGGCGGCCGCGCTGGAAGGCCGCAACGCGCATGGCATGGAAATCGATGCGGCACGTGCGCAGTTGGCACGAACGCGTCTGGCGCGGCATGCGGTGGCGGCGCCGGTGGTGGTCGGCAGCCTGGCCGATATCGCGCCTGCGGCCCCGATCGACCTGTGTCTGACCAACGTGCCGTATTTCGGCTGCCACTGGCATGGCGACGTGCTGCCCGGGCAGCTTTATGCGAGCAGCGATTACGCCAGCTATCTGACCGGCATGCGCGCGGTCTTCCATGCGCTGCGCAAGCAGATGCGGCCGGACGGCGTGGGCGTGGCGATGGTGCAGAACGTGGTGGTCGGCGGCCGCGTGATTCCGCAGGCCTGGGATCTGGGCCGCATCCTGGCCAGCCTGTTCACCCTGCGCGAAGAGCGAGTGCTGTGCTATCGGCGTCCGGCCGCAACGCTGGCGCATGCCAAGACACAGAGCGATCGCAGCCACGAATACGCACTGATTTTTCAGCATTGTCGTGCCCGGCTGGATCTGCAGCAGGCTGCGCAATTGCTGCAGGCGGTGCAGGCACAGGGCCTGCCGGTCGTGGTGCATGGCAGCTACGCGCGCTGGCTGGCGTCGCCGACCTCGGTGCCCGAAGGCCCGGCCGATCTGGACCTGATGCTGCGTGGCGAACAAGCGCTGTGGGACCGCCTCACCCTCTGGCTGCAGCAGCAGGGCTTCGCGTTGAGCCTGTGGGGCGAACCGTGCCGGGCGCCGGTGGCACTGGCGGTGGTGCGTGCGCACCACTACCTGCGTGCCGAGCGCATCGGCGCCGATGGCCGCCGCCTGCAGGTAGACCTGCAATTGCCAGTGGATGAACCGCCGTTGCCCTGACCCGGCAGCGCGACGCCGCGCGCACACGGGTTGCCGCTATGCTCTGTGCCGGTTTTGGATGCCGGAATCTCCCTATGTCTTGTTCTTCCCTGATCGCGCGCGGCGCACTGCTTGGCGCGCTGGCAACCCTGGCTGGCTGCGGCGGCAGCAAGGGCGACACGATGCTGATGCGCGAGTCGTTCAATTCCGATGACACCTATTCGCGCAGCGTGGCGGCCAGTTCGCCGCAAGCCTGCGAGGCGGCGCGGCGTGTGCTGTTGAGTCAGGGCTACGCCGTCACACGCGCAGATGCCGCCGCGGTGGAAGGCAGCAAGAACTTCCAGCTCAAGGAAGCAGACCAGAGCGAACAACTCAATCTGCGCATTTCCTGCGCCAGCCAGGACGGCGGCAAGGCGCAGGTCTTCGTCAGTGCGTTGCAGGACCGTTACGCACTGAAAAAGAGCTCCACCTCGGCCAGCGTGGGCGTCGGCGTGCTGGGCTCGTTATCGTTGCCGGTCGGCAGCAGCGGCGATTCGCTGGTGCGCGTATCCAGCACCACGGTGCAGGATGCGGCTTTCTACAAGCGCTTTTTCGAACGCCTGAATTCGTATCTTCCCAAGGTCACCGAAGCGGCACCTGCTGCGGTGAGTGCAGCGCCCGCACCTGCACCTGCAGCCACACCAGCGCCGGCAGCTGCGGCCGCGCCTGCCGCAACCACCACGACGTCGGCAGCTCCTGCTGCGGCTCCCACCACGGTTGCACAGCCTCCGGTTGCGCCGTTGCCCGTCGAAGCGCAAGACCCCCCACCGGCACCGGCGAAGGTGCCGCAAACCGAGCCTGCCACGCAGCCGTGATGGCGCGGTTCACGCTCCGCTCCAAAGCCTGAATAGCGACTGCGCGCTTCACGTTGTGTTCTCGACCCAGCGGCCAGAGTGCGCCCATGCCTCGCCGAGCGGGCGAGAAACGTGGAGAACAACGATGAAAATGCGCACCTCCCTGCTGGGTATGTCCCTGATCGGCCTGATGGCGACGAGCACTTTCGCACAGGCTCAAAACTACGCGCATCAGCAGCGCTATACGGAAGCGGACGAAGGTCGCAGGTTCAATGACGGCACCCGCGTGCGCTGCCGCAATGTCGAAGTGCAAAAGAACTCGACCGACCCGAACCGCATCGGCGGTACGCTGGCCGGCGCTGCAATCGGTGGCCTGTTGGGCAACCAGGTTGGCGGCGGTAACGGCAAGAAGCTGGCGACCGTGGCAGGTGCAGTGGCGGGTGGCGCGGCAGGCCGCACCATTCAGGGCAATCGCCAGCAGGCCAACGGCAACCGCCAAGTCGAGCGCGTCTGCGAACGTCGCTGAAGTTCGGTGCGGCGATTGGTCTGAGTTGAGTCCTGCAAGCCCCGGCCATGCCGGGGCTTGCTACGTTTGAGAGTGGCGTCGTGCCGACGATTCATTGCGTATGCCATCGATGAGTGTTGTCCACGCGCATGGCAGTTCGTCATCGCGCGCACCATCGGCGCCGATGCCGCCGCGGCATGCGCGCCTGCGCCGGCTTGCCGCGCTGGCATGTGCAAGCGGTTTGCTGGCGGGGCAGCTGCTGCAGGTCGCCGATGCTGCACCGAGCCAGACCGCACGTGCTGCCAGCGCAGAGTGCCTGGAAGCACTGCTGCGACGGCTGGGCTGGACCATCCAACGCGCCGCAGTGAGCGAACCTGTACTAAAGCGTGGTGAACCGTGTACGCGCGGCACGCTTGCGCAGGCGCAGGCCTCCGGCGATCTGCACCTGACGCTTCCAGCCGATTGGAACACGCACCAGCGCGGCGCAGCGCTCACCGCTGTGCTGGACGATGCAGCCACGCACTGCGCCTACGCGTTCGAACTCGGTGCAGCCACCCGCCGCGCGGTCACGCAATTGCAGAACAACCCGCGCTACCGCTTCTCGGCGCTGCAGCTGGGTTGGGTCGGATTCGGCTGGCGTGGCGCAGCGGCGCAGGGCTGGAGCGGTTTTCGCAGTTTCGGTCGCGGATATCAGCCGCGCGGCAGCAATGCGCGGGCGCTGGATGCGTTCTATCGCGGCCAGGTGCGTTCCGAGTGCGGCGTGGGCCGACAAGTGGCTCAGCTCGCCACCCAGCGCGAATTGTTCGGCGATGCCGGGTTCGATGACGTATTTACGCCTGGCGAATTGTCGATCGGCACGTTCCTGACCTTGCACGATACCGACAGCATCCTGCTCGGTGCGCATGCCGGCGACTTCTTTGCCGACGGCAAGGCGGTGAAAACCTCACAGCTCGGGCGGCAGGCGTTCGTGGGCGCACCAGGCTTCATCGCGCATGTGTTCGATAAGTCCTATCTGGATGACATCCACAATCAGGCCGAGAATTTCGTGGTGGTGGATGTCAGCGATGCAGCCGCGCAGGCGCTGGCGCGGCACGGTGGCTTTGCGTACTACGACGCGCGCAACCGGCAGATCTGGGAGCTGGCCAAACAGTTGCGCGGGCCAGGCAAGCGCCGCTTCGAGCGTCTGCTTTACGAGCGTGATGCAGCGCTGCGCGCCACGCTCGACCCGCAGCAGCAGACCCAGCTGCAGCAGTTGCAGGCGCTGCTGGACGACCCGTTCTACCAAGGCTTTTGGGTTTATGTGCACCCCAAGGGCACCAAGCCGATCGGCTACCACGTGGCACGCCTGCTCGACCGTAACCCGCGCACGCCGTACGCCATCGACCTGACCTTGCACAATCTGCGCACCACCTTGTACTGGCGATGGATCGACTGGCAGCTGCAGCAGTGCAGCGCCGCCACCGTCGCGGAACAATCCATTGAGAATTCCGCCACGCCAGCGTACGCCGAGCGTGGCACCCTGCACTGATCAGATCATGAGGAGCGATTATGGAACTGGGTATGGTGGGACTGGGCCGCATGGGCGCCAACATGGCCGAGCGCCTGGTCAATGGCGGGCATCGCGTGCATGGCTACGATCCGGGCGCGAACGCGCGCACCAGCGCGCAAGCCAAGGGCATCGTCACCGCCGATGCGCTGGCAGCGTTGGTGTCGGCACTGCCGAGCCCGCGCGTGGTGTGGCTGATGGTCCCGGCCGGCAAGATCGTCGATGACACGCTGGCGCAGCTGCTGCCCCTGCTGCAGGCCGGCGACATCGTCATCGATGGCGGCAATTCGTACTACAAGGATTCGCAGCGGCGCGCGGCGTTGCTGCAGGACAGCGGCATTGCCTTTGTCGATTGCGGCACCAGCGGCGGCATCTGGGGTCTGCAGGAAGGCTATAGCTTGATGGTGGGTGGCGACGAAGCGGCGGTGACGGCCTTGCATCCGATCCTGGCAACGCTCGCACCGGCGCCGGACAAGGGCTGGGGGCGGGTTGGCCCGAGCGGTGCAGGCCACTTCACCAAGATGGTCCACAACGGCATCGAATACGGAATGATGCAGGCCTATGCGGAAGGCTTCGCGCTGATGCAGCACAAGGCCGATTTTGCGCTGGATCTGCACCAGGTTGCCGAAATCTGGCGCGATGGCAGCGTGGTGCGTTCGTGGTTGCTGGACCTGACGGCCGATGCGTTGACGCATAACCCGACCATGGCCGGCATCGCGCCGTTCGTGGCCGATTCGGGCGAGGGCCGCTGGACGGTTGCCGAAGCGATTGATCTGGAAGTCTCGGCACCGGTCATCACGTTGTCGCTGATGGAACGGCTGCGCTCGCGCGACAAGGATTCGTTTACCGACAAACTGCTCGCAGCGATGCGCAACCAATTCGGCGGCCACGCGGTGATGACCACCACCCCGGCAGCGCCGACTATCGGTAGCAAGGACGCGTAAGGACTTGGATGCAACCACGGTGCGCGCCGGGACTACGGCGCGCGCTGTTGGAAGTGCAAAACCGTTGCAGCGTGATCAACCGCGCGCGGCATCCAGCCACTGCACTCGGCCGTCCGCAGCGCTGCGTTGCGCAAGGTCCACCAACCGCATCAGTTGCACCGCATCGCTGCTGCTGACCGGCGCTGTGCCGGTGCCTGCCAGCGCGTCGCGAAAGGCGGCGTAGCACTGCCGATAGTCGCCCGGCAGGTTGTCGGGCTGATGGGTGTGGACGCGGCCTTCGTCATCGACGCGGGTGAGCGTGCCCGGTAACGGGTCCACGCCCCAGCCGACCGTGCCGGGGCGACGGCCGGCGCGCAGCTGGTCTTCCTGCGTATCCAGGCCGTGCTTGAGATAACTGCCGCGCGTGCCATGCACGGCGAAGCGCAGGCTGCCATCGGCCACCAGCGATCCCGCGTGCAGAATCACGCGCAGCCGAGGGTAGTGCAGGGTGACGTGGAAATAATCCACGCTGCGCGCCTGGTCGCGCTGACGTTGCAGATCCGCGCCAATGCCCTGCGGCATACCGAACAACTGCATTGCCTGATCGAGCAGATGCGGGCCCAGGTCGTACCACAGTCCGGCACCGGGGCTGTCGCTCTCGCGCCAACGGTCGCGCACCTGCGGGCGATAGCGGTCGAAGTGCGAATGAAATTCCACCACCTCGCCCAGCTGGCCTTCTTCGATCAGCCGGCGCACGGTGAGAAAGTCCGCATCCCAGCGGCGATTCTGGAACACGCTGATGATGCATCCCGCCGCATCGGCGGCATCGACCATCTGCTGCGCTTGCGCCGCATCCAATGCAAACGGCTTGTCCACCAGCACATGCTTGCCGGCGGCCAGGGCTTTCAGCGCGAAGGATGCATGGGTGTGGTTCGGGGTGGCCAGCACCACGGCATCCAGTGCCGGATCGGCCAGCGCACTGTCCAGATCGGCCACCACGGTGACGCCGGGAAAGTCGGCCTGTGGCTGTTGCGGCTTGGACGACACCACGCTGTGCAACTGCAGGCCGGGGGTGCTTGCGATCAGCGGTGCATGAAAGGTGCGGCCGACATAGCCATAGCCGACGACGGCCAGATTGAACAGTTTAGGCATTGAAAACGGTTCATCGCAACGACGGAGGGAGCCCGCATGGTATTGCACCTGCCCGTGTGCGCAGGGTTCACAACCTCTGCATGCAACGGTCACGTCTGCTCGACGAGCGCCACCGCAAGCTGCGCCCACATTCAACAGGAGGTGCTTGGTATGAAGAACATGACGCATGCACGCAAGCTGCTGGCTCTGTCGCTGTCGCTCGGTCTGACCCTCGGCGCGTCGCAGGCATTTGCGGCACCGCAGGAACATGCCGACCACAAGGACCACGCTGCCGGCATGAACGAGTCCAAGAAGCCGGTCACCGACACCTGGATCACCACCAAGGTCAAGGCCGACCTGCTGGCGACCGACAATGTCTCGGGTACCGACGTGAAGGTCGAGACCAAGAACGGCATCGTGACCCTGACCGGCGCGGTTGCCACCCAGGCCGAGCATGACAAGGCCGTTGCCGTTGCCAAGGGCATCGAGGGCGTCAAGAGCGTCAAGTCGACCGGCCTGAAGGTCACCGCTGCGAAGAAGTAAGCGCAGCTGCTGCGAATGCCGGGCCGCCGAGGCGAGGCGGCGACCCGAGCACCAGGCGCACTCCACGGAGTGCGCCTTTTTTGTTTTTGATGAACCGGCCGGCAAGCCGACAGCTGGCAGGGCGCTCGCGCCATTTTCACGCATGCTGCACGTATGCTATGCCCATTCAGCTATGTCACAGACTGACCTGATTTCTCTGAATCATTAATCTGGCAAGCTGCGTGATCGGAGACAATGCCGGTCAGCCCTTGGCCCTGCAGCGAGTGCAATTCGGTCCAGCAATGCAAACAACGGTCCAAGCAGACAAGTGGGATCGCTGGCGCCTGCCTCTGTTGGCGGCCGCCGTGTTCCTGATTGTGGTGGTGCCCTCCTTGTTGCTGCAGCAGATGGCCCGCAACGCCAACCAGGCCGCGTCCTGGGTGTCGCATAGCCAGGAAGTGCAGGAGACCGCGCAGCGCCTGGAGGCGGCGATGCGCGATACCGAATCGGCGGCGCTGATGCGCTCGCATGGCGTGGAGCGCGAGGCGCTGAACGAGCGTATGCGCCGCGGCCGGCGCGAATCGCTGGCCGCCGTGCAGCGACTGATCGAACTGACCAAGGACAACCCCGCCCAGCAAGTACGCATGGGGCGCATCCAGAGCACCATCGAACGGCGTCTGCTGTTGGCCGAGCGCATTGCGGTGACCACTGCGCCGGAGCAGATACGCGCGCTGATCAACGACATGACCCTGAACAACCCGATCCGTGTGCTGATCGACGACCTGCAGAGCGCCGAAGGCCGGTTGCTGGCGCTGCGCAATGCGCGCGCCGCAACCGAGCGCATGCATTACGCGGTGCTGAGCTGGGCGGCGCTGGCGGTGCAGTTGCTGTTGCTGGGCACGGTGACCTGGCTGCTGCAGCGGCAGATCCGCCGCCGGCTGGCGGCCGAGCAGGAATACCTGCGCGCCAACGGGCGCGCCAGCTCGGTGCTGCAAACCGTGCGCGAGCCGATCGTGCTTCTGGATGCCAGCCAGCGCATCGTGCTGCATAACCCGGCCTTCGCCGACCTGTATGGCCTGGAAGAGCGCGGCAACGAATTGATGCCGCTGGAAGAGGTGGGCGATGGCGTCTGGCGCGATGCGCAGATCCATCAACGGCTGGCGGACGTGTTGTTGCGTGGACGCGAGTTGTGGGATTTCGAACACGAGCAGCGCGCCGCCGACGGCGTGCTGCGCACCATGTTGATCAATGCACGCCGCATGCCGCTGCCCGACAGCACAGACGAAGACGTGGTGCTGATGACGGTGAGCGACATCAGCCTGCAGAAGGCCGCGCAGTTGCGTATCCAGGAGCTCAACCGGCAGATGGAAGGCAAGGTGGAGCAGGTCTCGGAAGTCAATCGCGAGCTGGAAGCCTTCAGCTACTCGGTCTCGCACGATCTGCGCGCACCGCTGCGGCACGTGGCCGGGTTCTCCGACAAGCTGGCGCGCCATCTGGGCGATGCGGCCGACGAGAAGTCGCGCCATTACATGGAGGTGATCAGCAGCTCGGCGCGGCGCATGGCCTCGCTGATCGACGATCTGCTGGTGTATTCGCGCCTGGGCCGCGGTGCGCTGCGCCTGCAGGCGGTGGACATGCAATCGCTGGTGGCCGAAACGCGTGCGATCCTGGATTCCAACGTGCAGAGCGAGAACACCGGCCACCGGGTGGAATGGCATATCGCGCCGCTGCCGGTACTGGTTGCCGACGAAAACATGATGCGCCAGCTGTGGATGAACCTGCTCGGCAATGCGGTCAAGTACAGCGCCAAGCGCGAGGTGGCCAAAATCGAGGTCAGCTATACGCCGATGTCCGACGGCGGCCACCAGTTCAGCGTGCGCGACAACGGCGCCGGTTTCGATATGGAATACAGCGGAAAATTGTTCGGTGTGTTCCAACGTTTGCACAAGGCCAGCGAATACGCTGGTACCGGCATCGGCCTGGCCAGCGTGCGGCGCGTGTTGACGCGTCACGGCGGCCGGGTGTGGGCCGAAGGCGTCGTCGACGAGGGCGCCACGTTTTATTTCGTGTTACCTCCTGCGCTTGAAGCGCCCAACCAAGAGTTCATTGCATGACCGCCATCCGTACCATTCTTCTGGCAGAAGACAGCCCGGCCGATGCGGAGATGGCGGTCGACGCCTTGCGCGAAGCCCGCCTCGCCAATCCCATCGTGCACGTCGAAGACGGCGTGGAAGCCATGGACTACCTGCTGCGCCGTGGCATGTTCGCCGACCGCGAGGAAGGCCTGCCGGCCGTGCTGCTGCTGGACATCAAGATGCCGCGCCTGGACGGGCTGGAAGTGCTCAAGCAGGTGCGCAGCGACGAAACGCTCAAGCGCCTGCCGGTGGTGATCCTGTCGTCCTCGCGCGAAGAAAGCGATCTGGCCCGCAGCTGGGACCTGGGCGTGAATGCCTATGTGGTCAAGCCGGTGGACGTGGATCAGTTCTTCAACGCGGTCAAGACGCTCGGTACCTTCTGGGCGGTCATCAACCAGGCACCGGAGCTGGACTGAACCATGCCGCATGAGGGGGGCAACCTGGAGCAGCTGAAGATCCTTCTGGTGGAAGATTCACCGGAAGACGCCGAGCTGTTGTCCGATCAGTTGCTCGAGGCCGGACTGGATGCGGCATTCGAGCGCGTGGACAGCGAGCCGTCGCTGCGCGCCGCGCTGGACGACTTCCAGCCGGACATCGTGCTGTCGGACCTGAGCATGCCGGGCTTTTCCGGCCACCAGGCGCTGCGCCTGGTGCGCCAGAACGGCGCCACGCCCTTCATCTTCGTCTCCGGCACCATGGGTGAGGAGACCGCGGTCAAGGCGCTGCAGGATGGTGCCAACGACTACATCATCAAGCACAACCCGACGCGTTTGCCGAGCGCGGTGATCCGCGCGATCCGCGAAGCACGCGCGGATCTGGAACGCCAGCGCGTGGAAAGCGAACTGATGCGCGCGCAGCGCCTGGAAAGCCTGGCGATGCTGGCGGCCGGTCTGAGCCACGACCTGCGCAATATCCTGCAACCGTTGTTGATCGTGCCCGACCTGCTGGCCGGGCGCACCGACGACCCGCAGCTGCGTCAGCTGGCCAACGTGGTGGCCGAATGCGGCCGGCGCGGGCATGAGATGGCCGAGTCGATGCTGTCGTTCGTGCGCGGTTCCAACAAGCCGCGCGAGCAGGTGTCCATCGCCAACCTGTTCCAGGCAGTGCAGATGCTGCTCAAGAGCAGCCTGCCCGATGGGGTACGCCTGCAGATGGACACCATCGCTGCGGATCTGACCATCGAGGCCAACTACACCGAATTGCAGCAATGCCTGCTCAACCTTGGCTTGAACGCGATCCAGGCGATGCCCGAGGGCGGCAGACTGATCCTGGCAGCCGATCGCTACGATGCCTCGCGCGTGCGCATGAGCGTGGCCGACACCGGCGTGGGCATGAGCGATGAAACCCGCGCGCGCCTGTTCAGTCCTTTCTTCACCACCAAGGCCGATGGCACCGGGTTGGGACTGATTTCGTGCAAGCGCATCATCGAAAGCTATGGTGGCAGCATCGTGGTCGATAGCCGGCTGGGCGAAGGGACGCGCTTTGACATGATCGTGCCGATGCGTGCGGTGTCGGCGGCGGTGACCGAAGCCGAACTGCCGCTTCCGCTTGGCCATGGGCAGCGCATTTTGCTGGTGGATGGCGAGGCAACGCGCCTATCGCTGCTGGGCAATGCGCTCTCCAGCCAGGGCTATCAGCCGCAGCTGGCCAGCGATGGCGCCGCGGCGCTGCAGCTGGTGCAGCAGCACGCGATGCCGGACCTGGTGATCATCGACAGCGACATCATCCTGCTCTCGGCCGTGAGCGTGCTGCTGAGCATGCAGGAGCTGGGGTACCAGGGCCCGGCGATCGTGCTGGAAGATGTCGGTGCGCCGTTGCAGCGTGCGCATTTTCCGTCGGATCTGCCAGTGCATGTGCTGCGCAAGCCGCTGGAAATGCGCCGGGTGTTCCGCGCCGTTTCGCATGCGCTGGAAGTGGCCTGACACCACGTCTGCGCGCACCCGGCGCATGTCGATGGGTGCAACGCGATTGCAACAGTTGACGTCCGTGCCGGCCGCATGCGCGAATAACGTATGACCACCGTGCTTCTCAGCCTCGGCAGCAACGTCCAGCCGACCCACTACCTGCGCCTGGCTGTCGCCGCCCTGCGCGCACGCTTTGGCCAGATCGTCGTGTCACCCGCGTACCGCACGCCTGCGGTGGGCTTCGAAGGGCCGGACTTCGTCAACAACGCGGTGGTCTTGCAGACCGATCTGGAGCTGGACGCGCTGGATCACTGGCTGCATGCACTGGAAGATGCGCATGGGCGCGATCGCAGCGGCCCGCGTTTCAGCGACCGCACCCTGGATCTGGACGTGGTGTTCTTTGGCGACCGTATCGTCGAAGGCCCCGGGCATCTGCGCATCCCGCGGCCCGAGCTCAAGCACGCATTCGTGCTCAAACCGCTGGCCGACATCGCGCCGGACTTCGTCGACCCGCTGAGCGGGCAGGCGTTGGCAGCCCTGTGGCAGGCGCACCCGCAGTACGGCAGCGCGTTTGCCACGGTGGAGCTGGATGCGGCTGCGCCGCAGTTGAGCGTCACGCAATAGTGCTGTTCTGGCAGCGCGGTTGAGCGCGGCCGAGCACGCGCGCACGTAGCGCAAGGACGTGTGCAACCGTCCGGCAATGCCGCATTCGGCGAGGTGGCAACCGGGCGCACGTGCATGACACGGGGGGCGTCCCTTTGCAGCGAAAGTGCGCAGGCCCCGGAAGCGTCGTTCAACTGAGCTGGCGGCCGCCATCGACGTGCAGGGTATGGCCGGTGACGAAGCTGGCCTCGTCCAGCAACCAGCGCACCGCTTCGGCAATTTCCTCCGGCGTGCCGATGCGCGCCAGCGGCGTACGCGCGAGCAACGCCTGCTTGGCATCGGCGGACTTGCCTTCTTCCGGCCACAGGATGGCGCCAGGCGCGACCGCGTTGACACGCACGTGCGGCGCCAGTTCCAGCGCCAGCGAACGGGTCAGCATTTCCAGCGCGCTTTTGGAGGCGCCGTACAGCGGGTGATTGCGCATCGGCTGCTGCGCGTGCAGATCGGTGAGGTTGACGATGGCCCCGCGGCGCTGGCGCAACTGTGCGGCGGCCGCTTGCGCGATGAAGAACGGCGCGCGTGCATTGACCGCAAACAACTCGTCCCATTGCGCTGCAGTGGCCTCGCCAATGGCGGTGGAGTAGAACGCCGAGGCGTTGTTGACCACCCCATCCAGGCGACCAAACGCGGCGACGCAGTCGGCCACCAACTGCGCAGGTGCGTCGGGCAACCGCAGATCGGCGTGCAAGGCCTGTGCGCTGCCGGCACGCTGGGCGCACAGTTCGGCCACGCGAGCGTCCAGCACCTCGGCGGAACGGTGTGCGTGCAGTGCAACGCGGTAGCCGGCAGCGTGCAGCGTGGTGGCGATCTGCGCGCCGATGCGGCGGGCGGCACCGGTGATCAACACCACCTTGGAACTGTCTGTCATGGCGTACTCGCTCGGCGTTGCGGAGGGCTCGGCTATCCTGTGCATTGTCCCCGCAACCGGTGCCCGCATGCACGCCGACCTTCCCACACCCGATCCGGACGCGCTGGCCCACAGCGACCGGCTGGCTGCGCATGTGCGCGCCGAAATCCAGGCCGCCGGCGGTGCGATCCCGTTCTCGCGCTTCATGGAGCTGGCGCTGTATGCGCCTGGCCTGGGCTACTACAGCGCCGGCGCCAGCAAGTTCGGCGAGGCCGGCGATTTCGTCACCGCCCCGGAATTGGGGCCGTTGTTTGCGGCCACCGTCTCCGGCGCGTTGGCGCCGGTATTGCAACAGCTCGGGCCGCAAGCGCGGGTGCTGGAAGTGGGCGGCGGCAGCGGCGCGTTTGCCGAAGTCACGCTCAAGCGGCTGCTGGAACTGGACGCGTTGCCCGAGCGCTACGCGATCCTGGAGCCCAGCGCCGACCTGCGCGAACGTCAGCGCGAGCGGTTGGGGCGCAGCCTGATTCCGCCGGTGTTCGATCTGGTGGAATGGCTGGATGCGCCGTTCCCGGACGATTGGGATGGCGTGCTGTTTGCCAACGAAGTCATCGACGCCTTGCCCACGCCGCGTTTCGCACTGCGCGATGGGCAGGTGTATGAAGAAACCGTGGTGCTGGATGCCCAGCAGCACTTCGCGCGCGGCGAGCAACCGGCCGATGCGTTGCTGAGCGCGGCCGTGCGTCACCTGGAGCGTTATCTGGAGCAGCCGTTCGCCGATGGCTATCGCTCCGAGTTGCTGCCGCAGTTGCCGTACTGGATCCAGGCGGTAGCCGGCGGTTTGAAGCGTGGCGCGATGTTGTTCGTCGACTACGGTTACCCGCGCGGCGAGTTCTATCGTGCGCAGCGCGAGGACGGCACGTTGCGTGCGTTTTACCGGCATCGCATGCACGAAGATCTCTACCGTTGGCCGGGCCTGCAGGATCTGACCGCATCGGTGGACTTCACCGCGTTGGCCGAGGCAGGCACCGGCGCAGGTTTCGAGCTGGCCGGGTATTGCACGCAAGCAAGCTTCCTGCTCGGCAATGGGCTGGACGCATTGTTGGCGCAGGCCGATACGCGCACCGATGAAGTGGGGCGCATGCGTCTGCGCGAACAGATCAAGCGGCTGACGCTGCCCAGCGAGATGGGCGAGCGCTTCCAGGTGATGGGCTTCTCGCGCGATGTCGATTTTGCCCCGGCATTCCTGTCCGGCGATCTCACATGGCGGTTGTGAGTTCGGCACTCCGGCCGTTTCACCGGCCGCGGTTGTGGGTGGGCGTGTGGATCGCGGCAATCGTCGTGGTCATTGCCGTGTGCCTGGGGCCGCCGCCGGAGTTTCCGGAGTTGCCGTCCAACAGCGACAAGGCCGAGCACTTCATCACGTTCGCGTTGTTGTGCTGGGGAGCGGTGCAGTTGTTTGCGACCCGGCGCGCGCTGGCGTTGGCTGCGTTCGGATTGGTGTTGCTGGGCATCGGCATCGAAATCGCGCAAGGCGCGCTGACCACCAATCGCAGCGCCGACCCGTACGATGCATTGGCCGATACATTAGGCATTCTCGTCGGGCTCTGTCTGGCATGGACGCCGTTGCGATGTGTGATGTTGCGGATCGATCGGCGCCTGTTTGGACAGCGGCGACGGTGACTGAACGATGCCTCGGCAGGCCAGGCGCCTGCCCGCTGCCGTAAACGGAGCCAGGCGGCGACGCGATCCTGATCAACCTGGCAGCGTATTTCCGCAGCGATCTGAAGCATCGTGCACCAGGACCGCTTGCGCCAAGCAGCGTGCCGAAGCCGCGGCGGGGCGCCAGGTGCCGGCTTGGCGATGACGGCTTGTGCAGCCGCTACGCTGCGTCGCGGACCCGTGGTTCGCACCTCGCCACCGCTGCCGCGGCGTTACAGCTTCATTCTCAGCCCGAGATACAGCTGCCGTCCGGCCGCTGGCGAGAACATGGGCTGCGCCTGTGCCCAGAAGAAGCTGTCGTACCACACGTAGGCATACTCGCGACCGGTGGCATTGCGGACCTGCACGTCCACGCTCCAGTTCGGGTTGATCGTATAGCGCGCGGTGAGGTCGAGCGTTGCAAAGCCGCCGTACTTGCCCGCCACGTTGCGCTCTTCGAGGTAGTAGTTGCCCTGGGCGCGTCCCTGCAGGCCCAGTTGCAACGCCTCGGTCGCGCGGTAGTCCACGCCGATGTTGCTGATGTAGCGGGGCGTGGCGATGACTTCGTTGCCTTGCAGCGAAAGCGCAGCGGCACGGTCGTCGCGCGTGATCCTGGCTTCCTGGTAGGCATGCGATGCCCAGAGCGTCCAGCGATCGCCCAGCTGTGCGCTGATCTGCGCATCCACGCCGCGGCGACGCGTCTTGCCCAAGGTGACGGTGGTGCCGGTGGCCGGCATGTTCGACACCTCGTTTTCCGCATCCTGTTGCCAGACGGCGATACGCGCCTGGCTGCCTGCAAATGGGCTGAATTTCATACCCAGCTCGACGCCGGTGTTGGTGGAAGGGCGGATGCCGGCTTGCCCTGGGGTGAGATAGGCCGGGGCGGTGGAGCCGGTCAACACCTGGAAGGTACGGCCCCAGTTGGCGTACACGTTGGTGCTGGGCGTCAGGGCGTAGATCACGCTGAGTTTGGGCTGCCCGATGCTGCCGTAACGCTGCAGCGGTGCGCGCACCGCACCCGGTAGCTGTGTGTCGCCGTCGAAGCGGTCCACGCGATAGGCCGGCACCAGCTTCAGGGCCTCGACCGGCTGATAGATGGCCTGTACGTAGGCGCCCCAATTGTCGAAGGTATAGCGGTCGTCGTTCTGGATGCGCGCTGGCACTGCGGCAAAGTCGGTGGGCTCGGCATAGTTGAAGCGTTCGCGCCGGTACGCATTGTCCTGATGTTCGTAGTTGATGCCGCCTTCCAAGGTCAGCAGGTCGTTGGCGCGCCAGGTCAGGGTGTTGAGCATGCCCACCTGCGTTTCGTTCCAGCGCCGACGCTGGCGCGGGGCATTGCCGGTGGGCAGGTCGCTGAAGGTCACCCGGCGGTCGTCCTCGTAGCGGTTGTAGTAAAGCTTGCTGCCCAGGAACAGGGTGTCGGTCAGTTTCAGGTCCAGATGCACGCCGAGCTGCTGCATGTCGCGGTCGTCGCCATCGTTGCGGTTGCGGCGGTCCGAGTTGCGACGATCCGCCTGCAACTCTGCTGCGGTCATGAAGCCCGGCTCGTCGGCCTTGGTGCGGTACGCGCGTGCCGTCAGGCCGATGCGCATGCCGTCGTCGAGACTGCCGTAGAACCATTTGCCGCCCAGCACATGCTTGCTGGAGCGATCGTGCGCACGATAGCCATCCGACGCCTGTGCGCCGATGAAGTAGTTCTGCGCGAATCCGTCGCGTTCGCGCCCTATCGCGATCTGCGCATCGCGGCTGGCGTAACTGCCGTAGGCCACGCGGGCATCGGTGTAACTGCCGCCCTGGCGGGTGCCGAAGTTGATGTTGCCGCCGATGTTGTGCAGCCCATAGCGCGGATCGTTGGTGCCACGCACCACCTCGATGTAGCTGATCTCCAGCGGAAACAGCATGTCGATGAAGCGCTGATTGCCGCTGTTGACGTTGCTGGGAATACCGTCGATCAAGGTCTTGATCGCATTGAGATAGCCCTCGCCGTTGAAGGCGCGGAAGCTGACCTTGCCGGATTCGGCACCCTGGCGGGTTTCGGTCAACTGCATGCCTGGCATCTGCCCCAGCAATTCCCAGCTGTAGGACACGTTCTTGTCCTCGATCTGGTCGGCGCCCAGGACATCCACCGACGTCAGCACCTGATGCGCACTGAGCTGGCCTTCGTGATGCTGGTGGACGTCGACCTTGCCGAGCGTCAGCGCCGAATCGGAGGACTGCGCGCGTGCGTCGGCCGCAAACAGCAGAGCGGCGACAGTCGCCACGAGGGAATGGATCTTCATGAAGCGGGCAATACCTGCGGGCCAATGGAATCGTGTCAGTAATGACATGTTATAACATATTTTGACAAATTCAATTCGCGTCGCGCTGCTGCCGCCTTGGGGGACGATCGGCAAGTGATCGTGTTGCAACGCCTGATGGGCCGCTTGCGTGTCGGCGATGCGCCGCTCGCGGCGTGGGGAACAGCCAACAGCCAATGGTGCTGCATCCGACAGCCGCAGCACGCAGGCGATGCAGGTGCCGTGTCGCTTCGCGCTGGCGGCGGACGGGGTCGATCCCGCCGGCGCGGTGTTGCGGTGCTTATCCGGGCATGCGCACTGCGCGCTCGCGCAGCCACTTGGTGGCCACCCACTTGTCGCCAGCCAATACCGGCGCACCGGCGTGCAGGCTGCGTGTCATCGGGTGCGGGCGGTCATAGCTGAAAAACACTGCATTGCCCTTGACCGCAGCGACATCCAGATGCGCGTCAGGAAAACGCGTCGCACCACCGCGTTCTGGCGTGTTGAGGTACATCACCAGCGAGGCGACGCGTTGCCCGCCGGCCTGCACCAACACCGGGGTGCCGGCTGCGTCCGGATCGAAGTAATCGTAATGCGGCCGGTATTCCGCACCGGTGGCGTAGCGCAGCACTTGCAACCCTTCGCCGTGATCGACTGGCCAGTCGAGCAGGCGCGCGATGCGCGCTTCGATACGTTGACACAGCGCATCCTGGCCAAGGCGCAGGCACATGCTGTCGCTGGTGCGCGCGGCATGCACCACGTGCTCTCCGTTTGCATTGTCCACGGTGCGCGAGCGCGCCAGATGCGGCTGGGCCAAGGCGATCAATGCATCGCATTCCTCGTCGGAAAGAAAGCCGCCGAGTACCACCACGCGCGGCAGCAACAGGCTGACCAACACGCGCACATCGCGGTCGCCCAACGCAAGTAGCGAGGCATCGGCGTCTTGTTGCAACGCGGGCACGCGCACCGGCATCGGCAAGCCGTTCGCTTGCGCGTGTTGCCGGATGTGGGCACGGACCAGTGCCTCGACTGCATCGATGGCGTCCTGTTCGTTCCAGCCCTGATCCAGTAGCGGCTGTAGCGCTTGCTCGGGCGGATGGCCGGCCACGGCTTGCGCCACGATCCAGTGGGCCAGCGGGGTCGGGATATCGGCGTGTGTCATCGCTCTACAGTGCATGTCGGCATGTGGCATTGGTATGTCAATTGTGTCGTGGTAAGACAAATGAAACAGATGCCCTCTATAAAAGTGACGGGGATCTTGAACGTGCTCGCCACTGCAGTGCGCGGAACGCCACCAATTCTTGACGACTCCTCTTCATACCGACCTTTGACCTGGAGATCAGCCGCATGGCCGTTCGCAACAGCAGCAAGACACTTCTCATGACCTTTGGTACCGCACTGGCGCTGTCGGCCTGTGGTGGCGGAGCCGACCGTGTCGCCTCGCCAGGTGAAGGCGCATTCCCGCCGGCACCGGCCCCCACACCGACGCCGGCGCCCACGCCTGCACCAACGCCGGCACCCGCACCGAGCGGCCCGGCCGCCGATTGCCCGAGCGGTTTTTCCAACGTCGGCACCATCGCCAACAACACGCTACGCGCCTGCCAGTTGCCGGAAACCATCAATGGCAACCTGGTGGTGCCGGCGCGCGCGGGCACCGTTTACTCGATCAGCGGCCGCGTCAATGTCGGCACCGACCGCGGCGGCAACGCCACCGCACCGGCCGCCGGCAGCACGCAGGGTGTCTTGACCATCGAGCCGGGCGTGACCCTGTTCGGGTCGGCCGGTAGCGACTACATCGTGGTCAATCGCGGTTCGCAGATCTTTGCCGAAGGCAGTGCGACTGCGCCGATCGTCTTCACCGCACGTCAGGCGCTGGAGAGCACGGTCAGTGCCAATACCATCGGCCTGTGGGGCGGTATCGTGGTGCTGGGGCGCGCGGCGATCAACAACTGCCCGGGCACCACCGTGTCGGGGACGCCGGAATGTCAGGCGCAGGTCGAGGGGACCAATGCGTTCTATGGCGGCAACAACGCCACCGACAACAGCGGTTCGATGCGCTACCTGCGCGTGATGTATTCGGGCTTCGAAATTTCGCCCAACAACGAATTGCAGGGCATCACCCTGGCGGGCGTGGGAAGCGGCACCAAGCTGGATTATGTGCAGATCCACAACAGCTCCGACGACGGCATCGAATGGTTCGGCGGGACGGTCAACGGCAGCCACCTGGTCATCACCGGTGCCGACGACGATTCGCTGGATACCGATGCTGGCTGGAGCGGTGCACTGCAGTTCGGCATCGTGGTGCAGCGCGCCGGTGGTGGCGACCGCATGAACGAGTGGAGCAGCCTGCGTCGCCAGCCGTATTCGCGCCCGAAAGTGGCCAACTTCACCTACGTGGGCAACGCGCGCGCCGGTGCGGCGATCATGCTCAACCAGGGCACCCAGGCCGCGTTCTACAACTCGGTGGTCACGCGCCCAGCCGGCGGCACTGGTGATGGCCTGGTATGCTTCAACCTGGCCGATACCGACACGCTCGGCACCTTCAACTCGGTGTTCTTCGCCTGCCCGACGGCCTTCGGCAGCGACGCGCGTGCGGCCAGCCAGTTCGCAGCCGGCACCAACAATGTCGCCAACGGCGTGTCCACCTTGCAGAACACCTTCGTCAATGGCGCCAATGAATCGGCAGTACCGGCGTTCCAGGGCCTGAACGGGGTGAGCAGCTTCTTCCAGCAGGTGAACTACATCGGTGGCGTGCGCGATGCCAACGATACGTGGTGGCAGGGCTGGACCTGCGGGCTGACCGCCGACCGTCCCTGCTGAGGCATGGCATCGCACGGCGGCCATCGGTCGCCGTGCGATGCGTCCAGCTTCATCTTTCTGTTGCCAGGGCTCCCACGATGCGAACCTCTGCTGTTGCCCGTCTCTCGCGGACGGGCCTGTCTCTTTCCATTTCCACCTTGCTGATGTCCGGCGCCGCCATGGCGCAGTCGACCACCAGCGACGCCGACGCCGGCAGCAGTACGTCCAGCGCGGCCAGTACCAGTGTGCCCAAGCAACTCGACCAGGTCGTGGTGCGTGGCGACTACATTCCCGAGCCGATGCTGCAAACCTCCGAAGTGGCCTCGTTCGTGACGCGCGAAGACATGGAGCGCACCGGCGACAGCAGCGCCGCGGTGGCGCTGACGCGTGTCACCGGGCTGAGCCTGTCGCGCGGCAAGTATGTGTATGTGCGCGGTCTGGGCGAGCGCTATTCGTCTGCGTTGTTCAACGGTTCGCCGCTGCCCAGCCCAGAGCCGATGCAGCGCGTGGTGCCGCTGGACCTGTTCCCCAGCGATGTGCTGGCCAGTGTGACCGTGCAAAAGACCTATTCGGCCGATTATCCGGGCGAATTCGGCGGCGGCGTGATCGATCTGCAATCGATGGAAATCCCCGACACGCCGTTCCTGTCGTTGACCGTGGGTGGTGGGGCCAACAGCGTCAGCACCGGCGAAAAAGGCCTGACCTATTACGGCTCCGACGATGACGAGTGGGGTTTTGATGATGGCATCCGCAAGCAGCCTACCGCCTTGCGCGATGCGATCAGGACCGGCCGCCGAGTCGATCTGGGCAGCTTTTCGCGCGAGGACATCCGTCGCATCGGGCGCAGCTTGAACGATGCCAACCTGTATGTGCTGCAGGAAAAGGACAGCATCGCTCCGGACGTCAATGTCGGCGGCAGCGCCGGCTACAGCATGGATGTGGGCGAGGCCAAGCTGGGCATCATCGCGGTGGCCAGCTACGACAACGAATGGCGCACGCGCACCGGCAAGCAGCAGGACGGCATCTTTGTCGGCGACAGCGTCGAGTTCAATTCCAACTACGACTTCGCCACCACCCGCAACAACGTGCGCAGCAACGGCATGCTGGGGCTAGGGTGGGAATATGGCCGGCATACCATCGGCTGGACCACGCTCTACGTGCACGACACCTTGAAGGTGGCGCGCAGCCGCGCCGGTCGCGACGAACTGGCAGGTTTCGACGTGCGCGACGACAACACCGAGTGGTACGCGCGGCAGTTGATCAACAACCAACTACGCGGCACGCACGCCTTCGGCGAATACGACGACCTGAAGATCGAATGGCGCGCTGCAGTGGCCAACGCCAGCCGCGATGTGCCTTACGAAACCGGGATTCGTTACGAGCGGCTGGACGGCTACTGGGCGCACGATGCCTCACGCGTGCAGAACTACACGCGTTTCAGCAAGGTCGACGACAAGGTGGCCAGCGGTGGCGTGGATGTCACCTGGCGCTTGCCGATGGAGCACGACCTCACCGTCAAGGGCGGGCTGGCCTATCTGGACAACGACCGCAGCGCGTGGAGCCGCGAATTCCGTTTCCTGGCGCTGGACGGGCCGCTGCCGTTCCTGAACCAGTACCAGCGCGTGGATTATCTGTTCTCCGATTACAACCTCAGCAACGATCTGCTGCGTCTGCGCGAAACCACCGGTAGTTTCGGTGCGGCTGCCTACGACGCGAACTTGAAGGTCAAGGCGGCGTATCTGCAGGCAGAGGGCGAGATCATGCCGACGCTGCGCGCCACGGCAGGCGTGCGTTACGAAGACGCCACCCAAGCGGTGCATCCGTACGACATCTTCAGCGGCACGCGCCAGGACGGTGTGGCACCGTTGCACAACAGCTATGCGCTGCCGTCGGCCACGGTCACCTGGAATTTTGCCGAGAACCAGCAGCTGCGCTTTGGCGCTTCCAAGACCATCGCACGCCCGCAGTTTCGCGAAATGGCGCCACAGCAGTATCTGGACCCGGACATCGACCGCCAGTTCTTCGGCAACCCGTTTTTGGTCGACAGCGAGCTGGTCAATCTGGACGCACGCTACGAATGGTTCTTCGAACCGGGCCAATACGTCACCGTCGGCGCGTTCTACAAGAACATCGACAAGCCGATCGAAGCCATCGTCAACGACGCCCCCGGCGGCGGCATCGTGCAGAGCTTCATCAATGCGCCCAAGGCGACGCTGTACGGCGTGGAGCTGGAGGCCAAGAAGTATCTGGAGTTGCCGATCGCTGCCGACTGGTGGGGCGACAAACGCATGTTCGTGTCCGGCAATTACACCCGAACCACGTCCGAGGTTAGTGCCAGCGATGGCGATACGGTGCAGCCGTTCGGCTTCAGCGCACCGGTGCAGGCGACCTTGTTCATCCGCGATGGTTCGGCATTGCAAGGCCAGTCCGATGACATCGCCAACCTGCAGATCGGGGTGGAAAGCGAGCGCACGCTCAGCCAGGCGACGTTGATCGCCAACTACGTGGGCAAGCGGGTGTCCGCGCGTGGTCGCCCCGGGCAGCCGGATTACATCGACAAGCCGGGCACCTCGCTGGATCTGGTGATCAAGCAGGGCCTGACGTGGTCCGGCGAGACGGTGTCGGTGAATTTTGCCGCGCGTAACCTGCTCAAGACCAAGTACCAGGAGTACCAGAAGGTAGGGAGCAACCGGGTGGACCTGTACACCTACCAGCCTGGCATCAGCTATGACATCAGTGTGACAGCGCGCTTCTGATCTGAGGTGCAGTTGCCAGTGTCGCAAGCGCCCGCTGTGCGTTGCATGGCGGGCGTTTGCGTTTAGTCGTATGGCGCCGTGTGTCGGTCTGTGTCATTGGTTTCTTCGAACTGACACATTGCAGCCGCATTCTGTCATCCAATCGAAATCCTGAGACGGATGTCCGCTTTGCAGCGCGCCTGGCCCTCGTTGAATTCCTTGTTGCTGGCGCCAGGCGTTCGCACGGCGGTGGCGTGTTGCGTGGTTGCGTTGCTGGTGCTGCAAGGTGTGCGCCTGTTGTGGCTGGTGCTCACGCCGATCGGGCCGTTGGGCACTGCGCAGCGCGGTCGCGTCACTACTCTCGACGTGTCCGCATTGCGTCGCGATGTGTTCCATCGCAGCGCCTCCGACACCAATCGCGATGGCATGGTGCTGCATGGCGTGCGTGCTGGCGGCACCCAGGCGGCCGCCTATCTCAGCGGTAGCGATGGCCGGCAAGGCGTCTACCGCGTCGGCGACACGGTTGCGCCCGGCGTGGTGGTGCAGGCGATCGCGGCCGATCAAGTGCTGCTGCGCGCTGGCGCCAGTGTGCGTCGCATTGCATTGGGCGAGGCATCTGCTGCGGGTGCATCGCTCCGGCCTGCAGCAACGAGCGCAACCGCGCCGACCGTTGCTCCGGCAGCCGTGCAATCGAATGTCACCACGGCAGCAGGCGCGAGCGCAGCCACCGCCGTCGATGCGCAGCAGCTGCTCGCCAGTGCCGGCTTGCGCGCCAGCGCCGATGGTGGCGGTTTCACCATCATGCCGCGCGGCGATGGCGCACTGCTGCGTCAGGCCGGTCTGGCGCCGGGCGATGTGCTGACCCAGATCAACGGCCGCACGCTCGATGCAGAACATCTGCGCGAGCTGCAGGACGAATTGCGCGATGGCCAGAGCGCCACGCTGACCTACCGCCGCGACGGCCAGACCCACACCATGACCTTGAAGCGCCCGCAATGACTGCTGTTCGCCCGCTCTGGCTGCTCTCGGCCACGTTGTTGCTCGCGCTGCCCGCGGTGCCGATGACTGCGTTGCATGCCGCCGATGCACCGGCCGTGCGCCTGCAGGACGTGGACCTGCGCGCTTTCATCCAGGACGTCTCGCGTGCCACCGGCATTACCTTCATCGTGGACACGCGCGTGCAGGGCTCGGTCAACGTGGCGCGCGCGCAGGCGATGTCCGAAGCCGATCTGCTGGGCATGCTGCTGGCCGTGTTGCGCGCCAATGGATTGATTGCGGTGTCCAGCGGGCCATCGACCTATCGCATCATTCCCGACGACACCGCCGCGCAGCAGCCGGGTAGCGCCGCCAACGGCAACCTGGGATTTGCAACGCAGGTCTTCACCCTGCAGCGCGTGGACGCACGCAGCGCGGCAGAAATCCTCAAGCCGCTGATCGGGCGCGGTGGTGTGATCATGGCGATGCCGCAAGGCAACAGCCTGTTGATTGCCGACTACGCCGACAACCTGCGACGCATTCGCACGTTGGTGGCGCAGATCGACACCGACCGTGCGGCCATCGACACGGTGACGCTGCGCAACAGCTCGGCGCAGGAACTGGCGCGCACCCTGACCTCGCTGTTCGGGCAAGGCGGCGAGCGCAGCAATGTGTTGTCGGTATTGCCGGTGGAAAGCAGCAATTCCTTGATCGTGCGCGGCGACCCCGCACTGGTGCAGCGCGTGGTACGCACCGCAGTCGATCTGGACGGGCGCGCCGAGCGCCGCGGCGACGTGAGCGTGGTGCGCCTGCAGCACGCCAGTGCCGAGCAATTGCTGCCGGTGCTGCAGCAGCTGGTCGGGCAGACGCCCGGCAACGAGGCGCAGGCCGGGCAGGACACACGTTCCACTGCGATGGACGTGGCTGCGGCGAGCGGCGCGGCGCAGACGCAGGTGATCGCGCCGGCGGCAGGCAAGCGCCCGGTGATCGTGCGCTACCCGGGCTCCAATGCGTTGATCATCAATGCCGACCCGGAAACACAGCGCGCCCTGATGGATGTGATCCGGCAGCTGGATGTGCATCGCGAGCAGGTATTGGTCGAAGCGATCGTGGTGGAGATCTCAGACACCGCTGCCAAGCGCCTGGGCGTGCAGCTGCTGTTGGCTGGCCGCAATGGCACGGTGCCGCTGATCGCCACGCAATACGGCGGCGCCTCGCCAGGCATCGTGCCGCTGGCTGCGGCGGCGGCTGGCACGCGCAGCGGCAATGCCGACGACGATTCGGTGCTGGAACAGGCACGCAACGTGGCTGCGCAATCGCTGCTGGGCCTGAGCGGTGGCCTGATCGGCCTGGCCGGGCAAAGCAACGACGCGGTGTTCGGCATGATCATCGACGCAGTCAAGAGCGACACCGGCTCCAACCTGTTGTCCACGCCGTCGATCATGACCCTGGACAACGAGCAGGCGCGCATCCTGGTAGGCCAGGAAGTGCCGATCACCACCGGCGAAGTGCTCGGTGCGGCCAACGACAACCCATTCCGCACCATCCAGCGCCAGGACGTGGGCGTGGAGCTGGAAGTGCGCCCGCAGATCAACACGGCCGGCGGCATCACGCTGGCGATCAAGCAGGAAGTCTCGGCCATTGCCGGGCCGGTCAGCGCGCAATCCTCGGAGCTGGTGTTCAACAAGCGCCAGATCGAAACGCGCGTGGTGGTGGAGAACGGTGCCATCGTGGCGCTTGGCGGCCTGCTCGATCAGAACGACCGCCAGACCGTGGAGAAAGTGCCGCTACTTGGCGATGTACCCGGCCTGGGCGCGTTGTTCCGGCACAAGTCGCGCAACCGCGACAAGACCAATCTGATGGTGTTCATTCGCCCTACCATCATTCGCGATGCAGCCGATGCCCAGCGCATGACCGCGCCACGCTACAACTACCTGCGCGAGCGTCAGCTGGCCGATGGCGATCCGGAAGCGGCGCTGGATGCGCTGGTGCGCGACTACTTGCGTGCGCAGCCGCCGCAGCTGCCGGCCGGTCCATCGTCGGTTGCGCCGGCACCGGCAACAATACCTGCGCCCGGCGCACGTCCCGTGCAGCGTTGATGCCATGAGCAGCGCCCGCGCCAGCATTTCCTATGCATTCGCCAAGCGTCACGGCGTAGTGCTGCTTGGCAGCGACACCACCGCGCAGATCGGTTTGCGCGAAGGTGGCGATGTGCAGGCCCTGATCGAGTTGCGCCGCGCGTTGGGCATGCCACTGCAGGTGCGCACGCTGGCGCCGCCAGTGTTCGACCGGCAGGTATCGGAGATCTACGCCGATGCCGGGCTGGAGCAAGGTGTGCAGGTGGAAGCGCTGGATCTGCATGGCAGCCTGGATTCGTTGATCGACGACATTCCCACCGCCGATCTGCTCGACAGCCAGGACGATGCGCCGATCATTCGTTTGATCAACGGCATCATCGCCGAGGCCGCGCGGCTGGGTGCATCCGACGTGCATCTGGAATCCTACGAGTCGCGCCTGCGCGTGCGCCTGCGCGTGGATGGCGTGATGCGCGAGGCAGCCACGCTGCCCGGACGCATCGCACCGCTGCTGGTGTCGCGCGTCAAGGTGATGGCGCGGCTGGATATCGCCGAAAAACGCATCCCGCAGGATGGGCGCGTGTCGCTGGTGATGGGGGCCAAGGCACTGGACGTGCGTGTGTCCACGTTGCCCACGCGCGGCAGCGAGCGGGTGGTGTTGCGTATCCTGGACAAGGAGCAGGGCACGCTGTCGCTGGCGCAGCTGGGCATGCCACCTGCGGTGATGCACACCGTGCAGCGCGCATTGCAGGTGCCCAATGGCATCGTGCTGGTCACCGGGCCCACCGGTTCGGGCAAGACCACGACCTTGTACGCGGCGCTGCGCCTGCTCAACGATGGCTCGCGCAACATCCTCACCGTGGAAGATCCGGTGGAATACGCCATCGATGGCGTCGGCCAGACCCAGGTCAACGCACGTGTCGGCATGACCTTCGCCGCCGGCCTGCGCGCGATCCTGCGCCAGGACCCGGACGTGGTGATGATCGGCGAGATCCGCGATACCGAGACCGCGCAGATTGCGGTACAGGCCAGCCTCACCGGCCATCTGGTGCTCTCCACCGTGCACACCAACGATGCGGTGGGCGCGGTCACGCGGTTACGTGACATGGGGATCGAGCCGTTCTTGCTGGCTTCCAGTCTGCGACTGATCCTGGCGCAGCGGCTGGTGCGGCGCTTGTGCACGCAATGCCGCAGTGCACGGCCGATGGACGCCGCAACGGCCCAACTGCTGGATGCGCCGGCCGATGCAGTGATCTACACCGCCGTGGGCTGCAACGTCTGCCACCATAGCGGATACGCAGGGCGCGTGGGCATCTACGAGGCCATTGCGGTAGACGATGCGATGCGCCGTTTGATCGGCGACAACGCCGACGAAGACGCGCTGGCTGCTGTGGCCTTCGCACGCGCGCCGCGGCTGGGCGATGCCGCACGCGCTGCCGTGCTGCAAGGCCTGACTACGCTGGAAGAAGCGCTGCGTGTGACCCGCCAACAGGACGACGCGCATGCCGCAGTTTGATTACACCGTGCTCGATCTGCATGGGCGCAACCGGCACGGGGTCATCAGTGCCGACAGCGCGCACGGCGCACGTGCGCTGCTGGAACAGCGGCAATGGGTGCCGGTGCGCGTGGAAGTTGCGGCCGCGGCCGGCAGCAAGGCCGGCCGCGCAGCGCGTTTCAGCGGCAAGGATCTGGTGCTGTTCACCCGCCAGCTTGCCACGCTGGTGGAGACCGCGCCGCTGGAAGAGGCCTTGCGCACCATTGGCACCCAGTCCGAACGCCGCGGCGTGCGTCGGGTCACCAGCCAGACGCATGCATTGGTGGTCGAAGGATTCCGCCTGTCCGATGCGATGGCACGCCAGGGCAAGGCGTTCCCTGCGTTGTATCGGGCGATGGTGGCCGCCGGCGAAAGCGCGGGTGCGTTGCCGCAGGTGCTGGAACGACTGGCCGATCTGCTCGAACGCCAGGCACAGGTGCGCAGCAAGTTGCAGTCTGCATTGGTCTATCCGGCGGCGCTGGCAGCGACGGCCGGTGCGGTGGTGATCGTGCTGATGACCTTCGTGGTGCCCAAGGTGGTGGACCAGTTCGATTCGATGGGCCGCGCCCTGCCGTGGCTGACGCGCGCGGTGATCGGCGTGTCGCATTTTCTGCTGCATGCCGGTATCCCGCTGCTGATCGCGCTGGTGATTGCGGTGGTTGCGGCGTTGCAGCTGCTCAAACGCCCGGCACTGCGCCTGACGGCGGACCGCGCGTTACTGCGTGCGCCACTGCTGGGCCGGTTGCTCCGCGATCTGCACGCCGCGCGCATGGCGCGCACCCTGGCCATCATGGTCAACAGCGGCTTGCCGTTGATGGAGGGGCTGATGATTGCCGCACGCACCGTGGACAACCGCGCGTTACGCCTGGCCACCGACGGCATGGTCACCGCGATCCGCGAAGGCGGCAGCCTGGCCGCGGCCATGAAGCGCGCGGGGGTGTTTCCGCCAACGCTGCTGTACATGGCCTCCAGCGGCGAAAACAGCGGACGCTTGGCGCCGATGCTGGAGCGTGCCGCCGATTACCTGGAGCGCGAATTCGAGACCTTCACCGCCGCCGCGATGAGCCTGTTGGAGCCGGCCATCATCGTGCTGCTCGGCGGCGTGGTGGCGGTGATCGTGTTGTCGATCCTGCTGCCCATCCTGCAATTCAACACCCTCGCGCTTGGTTGAGCGCGTCCGCTTATCCATGGAGATCGTCATGCAGTCCATCCACCCTCGTGCACGCCTTGGCTCGCTGACGGCACATCGACGCAGCCGTGGTTTCACCCTGGTCGAACTGATGGTGGTCATCGTCATCATCGGCCTGCTCGCCACGGTGGTGATGATCAATGTGATGCCCAGCCAGGATCGCGCGATGGTGGAAAAAGCCCGCGCCGACGTGGCGGTATTGGAGCAGGCGCTGGAAACCTATCGCCTGGACAACCTCAGCTACCCAAGCACCGAACAAGGGCTGCAAGCCTTGCTCAACCCGCCGGTCGGATTGACGCGGCCGGAGCGCTATCGGCAGGGCGGTTACATCCGCCGGTTGCCGGAAGACCCATGGGGCCATGCATACCAATACCGGCGCCCCGGCCGCCATGGCGGCTTTGACGTGTACTCGTTTGGCGCAGACGGTGCCGAAGGTGGCGATGCCGACAATGCCGATATCGGCAACTGGCGCTGAGTGACGGCCGTGTCTGCAATGCTGGGCCCTCCAAGGCCGTGTTCATCGCGCATGCCGATGCGCGTGGCGAACCGATGCGCGCGTGGCTTCACCTTGCTTGAGGTGCTTGCCGTGTTGGTCATTGCCGCGCTGGCCAGCACGTTGGCGGTGATGACCTTGCCGGATACGCGGCGCGATCTGCACGATCATGCCGACACCCTGGCCAGCGCGCTGATGCATGCACGCGACGAGGCGATCATGAGTTTGCGCATGGTGGAGGTCAGCATCGATACCGGCGGCTATGGTTTCCGTCGTCAGGCCCAGCAGCAGTGGGTTGCCTTGGATCAAGCGCCATTTGCCGCGGTCCGCTGGCCGCAGGGCATCCAGGCGCAGCTGCCTGTCGACAGCAGACACATAAGTGTGCGCTTCGACCCCACCGGTGCGGCCACACCGCAGCGCATCGCGTTGGGCGATGGCCGGCAACAGATGCAGATCGTGGTAGATGCCGCAGGCGTGGTGCAGGTCGATGCGCCATCTCGCTAATGCACGCGCATCAAGTGGATTTTCGCTGCTCGAACTGATCGTCGCGCTGGCGATCTTCGGCATGGCGGTGGTCGGCCTGTTGAACCTTTCCAGCGAGAGTACCCGCACCGCCGTGGTGCTGGAGGAGCGCGCGTTGGCCGCGGTGGTGGCGGAAAATCAGGCGATCGAGGCGACGCTGGCGCCAGCTGCCGCGATCCGCGCGCCGGCGAACGGGCAGGTGGTGATCGGCGGGCGCAGCTGGGAGTGGCAGCGCCAGTCGAGGCCGGCCGGCGCGGCAGGTTTGGTGCAAATCGAGGTGCGCGTGCGCCCTGCAGGCCAGGCGCAGGAAGTTGCCGGTCTGAATGTCTTGCGGAGCGCCGAATGATCGGCAAGCAACGCACGCGCGGCTTCACCTTGATCGAATTGCTGGTGGCCCTGGCGGTGTTCGCGTTGGTGGCCGCAGCTGCGGTGGTGGTGATGCGGCAGAGCATCGACCAGCGCGATGCCGTGCGCGCGCGGCTGCAACAGATTCGCGACTTTCAACTGGCCCATGGCCTGCTGCGCAGCGACCTGCAGCAGGCGGCCGTGCGCCGCACCCGCAACAGCGAGGGCAGCGCCGCACGCAGTGCATTTGTCGCCAGTGCGCCCGGAACGTACGGGCCCTTGTTCGGGTTTGTGCGACGTGGCTGGAGCAATCCGGACCAGGCACCGCGTGCGTCGCTGCAATACGTGGAGTACCGCGTCGTGGATGGGCGGCTGGAGCGCAGCGCACGCTCTGCGCTCGACGGCGCGGCAGCTGGCACGCCGCAGGTACTGTTGCGCGGCGTGCGTTCGGCGGCGGTGGCATTCCATTACCGGGCGCAGTGGAGCGATGGCTGGAGCGGCGGGCTTGAAGCATTGCCGGACGCGGTCGCACTGGAGCTGGACCTGGAGCACTGGGGGCGCGTGCGCCAACTGTTCCTGTTGCCGGAAGGGCGCACGTGATGGCACTGCACGTACCTGCCAGGCAACGCGGCGTGGCCTTGCTCACGGTATTGCTGCTGGTTGCCGTGATGACCTTGCTGATGGCGGCTGTGCTGGAAGACCTGCGCTTTGGTCTGCGTCGCAGCGGCAATGGCCAGGCGATGACGCAGGCGCAGTGGTACGCCCTGGGCAGCGAGGCCGTTGCGCGGCAGCGCTTGCAGGCGCTGTCCCAGCGGGATCCGCTGCGCACCACGCTGGACGGCGGCTGGAACGACCAGCCGGTCCGCTTTCCGCTGGACGACGGTGCGGTGAGCGTGCGCCTGCGCGATCGCGGCGGCTGCTTCAATCTCAACAGCGTGGTCGTTGGTGCGCCCGAACAATGGCAGCGTAGCGATGAGGGAGCACGCCAATATCGCGCATTGCTCCAGGTGTTGGGCATCGCCCCGCAACAGGCATATGCGCTGACCGACGCATTGGTGGACTGGATCGACTCCGACACACAGCCGGGCGTGCACGGCGCCGAAGACGACCGCTACCTGCAGGTCGCCGCGCCGCGGCGTACCGGTGCAACCTTGCTGGCAGGCGTCAGCGAACTGCGCGCCATCGCCGGTTACACGCCGCAATTGATCGCGCAACTGCAGCCGTATGTCTGCGCATTGCCGGAGGGGCGCTTGTCGCCGATCAATATCAACACGCTGCGCCTGGACGATGCACCGGTGCTGGTGGCGTTGACCGGAGGAGCGCTGGAGCTGCCGGCCGCGCGACGCGTCATCGCTGCACGGCCGGCTGGCGGATGGCGCGATGTCAGGATGTTTCTCAGCCAGCCGGCGCTGATGCAGGCCGAGCTGTCCAATGCGGTATTGGAACAGCTCGAACTACGCACCCGCTACTTCTCTCTCTACAGCCAGGTCGACCATGCCGGCGCGCAGGTCATGCTGGAAGCGTTGCTGCAACAGGAAACGGCCGGCCGGGTCCGACTGGTCGCGCGCCAATGGAGTTCTGACCAATGACCACGACGCTGTTGTTGCTGCCAGCCGATGCAGCCGCCCAAGCCACTGCAGTGCGTGTGGATGCGCAGGGGCAAGTGCAATCGATGGGTCAGGCCGCCACGCCGCCTGGGCCCTCCGCGCGCAACCTCCTGGTGGTGCCGGGTGTGGATGTCCATCTGCGCTGGTTGAGTTTGCCTGGCCGCAGCATTGCGCAATCGCGGGCCGCTGCGCGCCTGCAATTGGCCGAGCATCTGGCTGTCGACGCGCAGGCCTTGCATGTGGTGATCGCCGCTGGCGCTGAGGCCGATGGCACGCGCCTGGTCGCCGCAGTGGACAGCGTGGTGATGCAGCACTGGCTGGCGCGCGCAACGCAACTGGGCTTCGTTCCCGATGCGGTGGTGCCGGATTGCCTGCTGCTAGAGCCCGGTGCCGATGCGACGGTCGCGGTGATGCACTGGGACGGCCGATGGCTGATCCGCGGCGCACAGCTGGCCTGCAGCCTGGAGCCAGAGGCGGCGCGTCTGCTGTTGGGCGATCGTGTGCCGGCCGTGCCGCCGGTGCCCGACGCGACGCAGTCCATTGCCTGCGTTGCGCGCAATGCTGCCCACGTGCCGATCGATCTCCTGCAGCACCCGTTCGCGAACAAGGCCGCTGCTGAGCAACGGCGCGCTCCGCGCCGTCTGGCGGTGTTGGCCGCATTGCTGCTGCTATCGCCGGGGGTGCTGTTGCTGGGGCAGACCTTGCGCTACGAGATCGGTGCGCGTGTCCTGCAGGCCTGCGCCGCCACGCAGTTGGGTGTGCGCGATGCAGCGGCGGTACCGGCCGCATTGCAGGCGCGTCGGCAGGCCGGCACGGCGACCGATCGCCTGGCGGTGCAACTGAGCACCTTGTTCGGCGCAGTCGATACCCTTCCAGCGGCAGAACTGGATCAGCTGGACTACAACGCCGCACAGCCGTTGCGCGCGACCTTGCTGCACACCGATGACGCCAGCCTGCAGCAGCTCTCGGCGCGGCTTGCGGATGCCGGCTGGCACGTGGATCCGGGCAGCAGCCAGGTCGAAGACGGTCGCATGCGGACACCGTTGGCGCTGGAGCCATTGCGATGAAGACATCTGTGCAACGCGGCACGTACTGGTGGCAGACACGGGCGCCGCGTGAGCGGCGCATGCTGGGTGTGATGTGCGCCGCACTGGCGGCATTCGTGGGCTGGTATGCGCTTTACATGCCATTGCGGCACTGGCATGACCGGGCTTGGGCGCGCTATGCCGACGCTGCGCAGCTGGTGCTCGATGCATCTGCACAGGCGGCATCGACCAGACGCACCGCCGCACCGGGACCCGCGGCTCTGGCCGAGATCATCGCAAGCAGCGCACGCGATGCCGGCGTCAACATCACCTCCCAACAGCGCAGCGCCGCAGGCGGGGTGGAGGTGCAGATCGAGGCCGTCAGTGCCGCCACGCTGTTCGGCTGGCTTGAGCGATTGCGACAGGCGCACGGCCTGGCGCCGACCCAACTGCACGTGGCACGCGAGCAGGGCCAACTCCGCGTACGCTGCGGGTTTGCGGAATCGGAACCGTGACACGCATGCGCTGGGCCTTGCTCTTGGTGTCGATGGTGGGGGTCGCGCTACTGGCGTTTGTCCCGTTGCGCCTGGTGCTGCCGCGCGAGGGACTGCCGTTCTCGGTGCTGGATGTGGAGGGCCCGATCTGGGCCGGCACGTTGCGGCAGGTGCAATGGCAAGGCATCGCCTTCGGCGATGTGGCGGTGCGGCCGCGGCTCTGGCCGCTGGTGCGTGGCGAACGCCAGGTGCAGTTGCAGTCCACACAGCTGCACATGCTGTTGGTGGATGGCGCGCAACGCGGCATACGCAATGCACAGGGCCAATTGCTGGTGCGCCAGCCCGGTGGCGTGGCGCTGATCGATCTGGCGTTGCAGCTGCAGCAGGTGGATCTGCTCTTCGATGCCACCGGTTGCGTGCAGGCGCATGGGCGGGTCAGCCTGCAATTGCTGGCAAGCGGTGCGGGCGAGCTGCCCGGTCTGCCGCCGCTGCGCTTGTCCGGGCAGCCGGCGTGCGTGGATCACACCGCCGTGCTGACCTTGCTGCCCGACACCGCATTGCCCGCCGGCGTGCAGGCCGAAGCACAGCTGCAACTGTGGCCCGACGGACGCTGGCAGCTACAGTCGCGTGTCGATCCGGCGCAGGACGCGGTGTTGGGCGTCGGCCTGCAATTGCTGGGCTTCGCCGCCACGCCGGAGCGCGGGATGGTGCGCAACGACCACGGTCAATTGCGCTAGTGGCGATGTGGCTGGCTGCGCGCCGTAGTGCCGGTTTTCTGCACCATGCACGTGCGCGCGGCACCGCTGGCGCATCCATCGCGGCCGATTAAGCGACACGCCGGGGCATCCGTCGACAAACCTGTCGTCATGGTGCGGTGGCGAGTGGTTACGGCATTCGTCAGCGCGCACGCAACCTACGCAGCAGCTACCGAACGCCTGCACGGTGCCGGCCGAACGAGTGCAGCCGGTCTGCCGCGGCCGGATGCGTCGCCGATCCGGCGCTTTCGCGATTGCACGCGGTCTGATGCGCGCGGGGCAAATTGGTACTATATTGGACCTAACAAATCCAAGTCGGTCCGGAGGACAGGCAGTGGCCAAACCGAGAACCAATGCCAGGACGGATGACGACCCCAGGATGGACGCGCTGGCGCTGGAGGCTTCCGCGCCGACGCCGCTGTATCTGCAATTGGCGGCCAAGCTCAGCGACGCCATCCGTGGAGGGCAGTGGAAGGCCGGCGAGGCGTTGCCGGCCGAGCGCCAGCTGTGCGAGCGCCTGCAGATTTCGCGGGTGACCCTGCGCCAGGCGGTGGATGTGCTTGTCGAACAAGGCCTGGTCTCGCGCCGGCAAGGCGCCGGCACCTTCGTCACCACCCAGATCCAGCATCAGCTCAGCGGCCTGACCAGTTTCAGCGAGACGCTGCGCATCAAGGGCTATGAACCCGGGACGCGCTGGCTGGAGCGTCGGCTGCGCCCGGCGCATGGCGAAGAGATCCTGCGGCTGGGCTTGTCGCCGGATGCGGCGGTGGCCTCGCTGACGCGTCTGCGCAGCGCCGACGACCGCGTGATGGCCTATGAGCACGCGGTGTTGCCGCAGCGCATCGTCACCGACCCGCAGCAGATCGGCGATTCGCTCTACAGCTATCTCGATGCCCAGGGCACGCCGGTGGTGCGCGCGCTGCAGTACTTCCGCGCCATCAATCTGCCCGCACGGTTGGCCGAACACCTGCGCATGAAAACCGGCGAGGCGATTTTGCATGTAGTGCGCGTGGGCTATGCCCGCGATGGCAGCGCGATCGAATTGACCGACACCTATTGCCACAACGACTTCTACGACTTCGTCGCCGAACTGCGCCGCTGACGCCAACGGCATTCCTTACGACAACCTCAGAGCCAGCCGATCCATGACTACCGCCAGGCCCGCAAATCCCGTTGTCTCGATCGCCATCGTCGGCGTGCTGTTTTTCATCATCGGCTTTTTTACCTGGATCAACGGGCCGCTGATCACCTTCGTGCGGCTGGCGTTCGACCTCAACGAGGTCAATGCGTTTCTGGTGCTGATGGTGTTCTACCTGTCGTACTTCTTTCTGGCCTTGCCCTCGTCGTGGATTCTCAAACGCACCGGCATGAAGAAAGGCCTGGCGCTGAGCCTGGTGGTGATGGCCGTGGGCGCAGCAGGCTTCGGCCATTTCGCCACGCAGCGCTGGTATCCGGGCGCACTCGGCGGCTTGTTTGTCATCGGCAGCGGCCTGGCCTTGCTGCAGACGGCGATCAACCCGTACATCAGCATTCTCGGGCCGATCGAAAGTGCCGCGCGCCGCATTGCCTTGATGGGCATCTGCAACAAGATCGCCGGCATCCTGGCGCCGATCCTGATCGGCTCGCTGGTGCTGCACGGTATCGGCGACCTGTCCGCACAGGTGGCCAGCGCCGATGCGGCGACCAAGGAAGCCTTGCTCACCGCGTTCGCCGCCAAGATTCACGCGCCATATCTGGTGATGTCCGGCGTCCTGCTGCTGCTGGCCATCGGCGTGCTGTTCTCGCCATTGCCCGAGCTCAAGCCCTCCGAGGCCAACGCCACGCCGGGCGCGACCGGTGGCGTGCAGAAATCCAGCATCTTCCAGTTCCCGCACCTGTGGCTGGGCGTGCTGTGCCTGTTCGTCTATGTGGGCGTGGAAGTGATGGCCGGCGATGCCATCGGCACCTACGGGCACGGCTTCAATCTCCCGTTGGACAGCACCAAGATCTTCACCTCCTACACATTGGGCGCGATGTTGCTGGGCTACATCGCCGGCCTGGTACTGATTCCGCGCGTGATCTCGCAGGCGCGTTACCTGAGCGTGTCGGCGGTGCTGGGCGTGCTGTTCTCGCTCGGTGCCTTGTTCACCCACAACTACGTGTCGGTGGGCTTCGTCGCCGCGCTTGGCTTTGCCAACGCCATGATGTGGCCGGCGATCTTTCCGCTGGCCATTCGCGGACTGGGCCGGTTCACCGAAATCGGCTCGGCACTGCTGGTGATGGGCATCGCCGGCGGCGCGATCATTCCGCAGCTGTTCGCCATCCTCAAGCAGCATTACGACTTCCAGGTCGTGTTCGCTGCGCTGATGGTGCCGTGCTATCTGTACATTCTGTTCTATTCGCTGCGCGGTCATCGCGTGGGCCTGCCGGCCCAGGCCCAGTGATCGCGGCGGCATGATGCGTTCCGACGGACAAGGTACCTCCATGCGCAGGCCCACCATCAAAGATGTCGCCGAACGCGCCAAGGTCTCGTTGAAGACCGTGTCGCGGGTGATCAACAACGAGCCGTCGGTGATGCAGGCCACGCGCGCGCGCGTGCTGCGCGCCATCGCCGACCTGGATTACGAACCCGACCCGTCCGCGCGTAATCTGCGCAGCGGCACGCCGTTCGTGATCGGCCTGGTGTACGACAACCCCAACCCGTACCACATCATCGGCATCCAGAACGGCGTGCTGGCCGCGTGCCGGGAAACCGGCTTTGGCCTGCAGATCCATCCCTGCGATTCCACCTCGCCGTTGCTGGCCGAAGAACTGGCCGAATGGGTGCAGCGCTCGCGCCTGGCCGGGGTGGTGTTGACCGCGCCGATGTCCGAACGCCCGGAATTGCTGGCCGGTCTGGCCGCGCGCGGCATCAAGAGCGTGCGCATCATCGCCTCCACCGACGACCCCGGCGACGGCCCGTGCGTGTACATCGACGACCGCGATGCCGCCTATGAAATCACCGAGCACCTGATCCAGCTCGGCCATCAACGCATCGGCTTCCTGTGGGGCGGCCCGCAACATCGCTCCAGCGGCGAGCGTTACGCCGGCTATGAAGCGGCATTGAAGGATTACGGCATCAGCCTGGACAAGCACCTGGTGATTCCGGGCGACTACACCTTCGACGATGGCTTCCGCGGCGCACGCCGGCTGTTGTCGCTGCGCGAACCGCCCACCGCCATTTTCGGCAGTAACGACGAGATCGCTGCAGGCGTGCTGGCCGCAGCCAAGTCCACCGGCATGAACGTGCCGTATCAATTGTCGATCGCCGGTTTCGAAGACAGCCCGTTCTCGCGCCAGTCGTGGCCGGCATTGACCACCGCCAAACAGGCCACCGATGACATCGCGCGGCACGCCGCACGCTTGTTGATCAGCCAGCTGCGCAGCGACGCCTACGACGACCAACCGGCGCAATTGCAGAGCCGTGGTTTCGTGCCGCAGTTGGTGGTGCGCGGCTCCACCGCGCCGGCGCCCGCGTCCACCGGCAAACCCCTTCCTCCTGAATCTGCCTGAGCCACGATGAGCCTTCCCTCCGAAACCGAGACCTTGATGTTCCGCGAAGCGGCGCAGACCGCCGATGTGGTGGCTGCACAGTTCGCGCGTAATGCCGACACCATCGCCGCGCTCGCGCAGTCGCTGCGCCAGACGCCGCCGCCGTTCGTGGTGACCTGCGCGCGCGGTAGCTCCGATCATGCGGCCACCTATGCCAAGTACCTGTTCGAAACCCAGCTCGGCATCGTCACCGCATCTGCGTCGCCATCGGTGGGCTCGGTCTATGCAGCGCCGCTGCAGCTGCGTGGCGCGCTGTACATCGTGATTTCGCAATCGGGCAAGAGCCCGGACCTGCTGCGCAATGCCGAAGCGGCCAAGGCGGCCGGCGCGCGCGTGGTCGCACTGGTCAACGTGGAAGATTCGCCGCTGGCGCAACTGGCAGAGGTGGTGATTCCGCTGGGCGCAGGCCCGGAAAAGAGTGTGGCCGCCACCAAGAGTTATCTTGCCTCGCTGGCCGCGGTCCTGCATCTGGGCGCGGTGTGGAAAAACGACCCGGCCCTGCTTGCCGCGCTCGACGCATTGCCGCAACAGTTGCGCAGCGCGTGGCAGGCCGATTGGTCGGCGCTCACCGCCGGCCTGGTGCCTGCGCACAACCTGTTCGTGCTCGGCCGCGGCCTGGGCCTGGGCGCAGCGCAGGAAGCAGCATTGAAGTTCAAGGAAACCTGCGGCCTGCACGCCGAAGCCTACAGTTCGGCCGAGGTCAAGCACGGCCCGATGGCCCTGGTGGGGCCGGGCTTCCCGGTGCTGGTCTTCGCACAGCCCGACGAAACCGGTGCCGGCACCCGCGCACTGGCCGAAGAATTCCGCGCGCGTGGCGCGCAAGTGTGGCTGGCCGCGCCCGGTGGCGATCTGCCGCTGGCAGAGGCCGCGCATCCGGCTTGCGCGCCGCTGCTGACCGTGCAGAGCTTCTATCGCGCGATCAATGCGCTGGCGCTGCAGCGCGGCAACAATCCCGATCTTCCGCCGCATCTGAACAAGGTCACGGAAACCGTCTGATCATGCACGCTCTCGCGACTCAGGCACTGTGTAATGCACGCGTGCTCACCGACAACGGATTGCAGGACGGCCTGGTCGTGGTACTGGCTGGCACGCAGATCCAGGCGATCGTGCCGGCCGACGATGCGCGCGTTGCGCAGGCGCACACGCGCGTGGATCTGGGCGGCGCCACCTTGTTGCCGGGCTTTATCGACATCCAGGTCAACGGCGGCGGCGGCGTGTTGTTCAACAACGCACGCGACCCGCAGGCGCTGGCCACCATTGCGGCCGCACATCGCCGCTTCGGTACCACCGGCATGCTGCCGACCTTGATCAGCGATACCGCGCAGGTGATGGCCGAGGCGATCGATGCCACGCGCCAGGCCATCGCACAAGGCGTGCCCGGAGTGCTCGGCATCCATCTGGAGGGCCCGTACCTGAGTCCTGCGCGCAAGGGCACGCACGACGCAGGCAAATTCCGCGTGCCGGACGCGCACGAGATTGCCGTCGATACCTCATTGGACAACGGCGTCACCCTGATCACGCTCGCACCCGAGCGCGTGCCGCTGGACGATATCCGTGCCTTCGTTGCCGGTGGCGCGATCGTGTTCGCCGGCCACACTGCGGCCACCTACGAGCAGGCGTGCGAGGGCATTGCCGCCGGCGTCAGCGGCTTCACGCACGTGTACAACGCGATGTCCCAGCTGGCTGGCCGCGAACCCAATGCAGTCGGCGCAGCGCTGGAAGACCCCAACGTGTGGTGCGGCGTCATCGTCGACGGCGTGCACGTGCATCCGGCCAGCCTGCGCGTGGCGCTGGCGGCCAAGACACGCGGTAAATTGCTGCTGGTCACCGACGCCATGCCGATGGTCGGCAGCGACAGCGCCAGCTTCGACCTCTACGGCGAAACCATCACCGCCGTGGACGGCGTGGTGCGCAATGCCGATGGTGCATTGGCCGGCTCTGCATTGGACATGGCCACCGCCGTGCGCAACAGCGTGCGCTTGCTGGGCGTGGACCTGGCCGAAGCTGCGCGCATGGCCTCCACCTATCCCGCGCAATGCATTGGCCTGGGCGAACGCCTGGGACGCATCGCACCTGGCTACCAAGCCGATCTGGTACTGGTGGATGACGATGTGCAGGTGTTGAGCACGTGGGTGGCTGGGCAGCGCGATTAGGCGGCACTGGCAACATGACTTGGCCAATCTACGCATCGTGCGCGCCGCATTGCGTAATGCGGCGCGCGTGTCGTGTTTGATTTTTGAAATGCAGGGGCGTGCAGCGGCCCATGCACATCGAATTGGCGCATGTCGCATGCCTCGCCTTGCTTACCCGCCCCCTTATGCGAACAGGCCGCAAGGCGCAGTGGTCTGCATCGGCGCCAAGGGCAGTGAGACAGCGAGCACGCCGTCATCCCGATATCTGCAGGGAAGCCGGTGTTTAGCGCATAAAAATAGACGTATGCAGCAGCGGGTTGACACTGCAACCCACCGAAGGCACCTTCGCTGGTAACGTTCTCAGCGAAGAAACGTCTGCTCCACGTTTGAGAAGACGACAACCGGCCGTTGTTCCAGCGGTCCGGCGTTTACCCGCATGTGGTCATGCAATGCGGGCAGTTGTTCGTATCCGGCACAGGGGACGGATCACGGGCATGGCACGCGCGTCGCGCGCCGTTGTGCAACCAGGCGGTTGCCATCCGACATCAGTGATGAGGTCCACGCAATGCTGCTTTCCCGTCTGTTCGCGTCATCCCCTTGCGTTCCGGTATCTGCGTTCGTCAACCCACTGCGCCGCTCATCGTTGAGCGCTGCTGTCAGGCGCCTGCTCATGGGTGGCGCCAGCCTGGCCTGCGTCGCAAGCCTTCCCGCATTTGCGCAGGAGCAGCCCGCACCCGCGCAGCAACAGACACCACCACAAACCAGTCCCTCGGTCTCCACCCTGGACGAAATCAAGGTGGTGGGTTACCAGGCCAGCCTGGGCAAGGCGCTCAACGTCAAACGCAACGCCGATGCGATCGTCGATGCGATCAGCGCCGAGGATATCGGCAAGTTTCCCGATACCAATGTTGCCGAATCGCTGTCGCGGTTGTCCGGCATCACCGTGGACAGACAGTTCGGCGAAGGCGAAAAAGTCAGCATCCTCGGTACCGATCCGGCACTCAATCGCGTGCTGCTCAATGGTCAGACCATTGCATCGACCAGCTGGGGCGGCGACCCCAACGACCCGGACAGCCGCTCGTTCAACTACAGCACGCTGGCGCCGGAAGTGGTCGGCCTGATGGAGGTCTATAAGACGCCCGAAGCGCGCATCGACGAGGGCTCCATCGGCGGAACCGTGATCGTGCATGCGCGCAAACCGCTCGATCTGGATCGCAATACGCTCACCGGCACCGTGAGTTATGGCTACAACGATCGTTCCGACGAAGGCAAGCCGAACGCATCGGCGCTGTATAGCTGGAAGAATCAGGACCAAACGTTGGGCGTGCTTGCCTCGGTGATGCATTCGCAGCGCGTTCTGCGCCGCGACGGCGTTGAAATTTTCGGCTACGACAATGTGCAGGGCGCCGGGTTTCCGCCCGGTGTGGTCGGCAACAACACCGGCGTGTTTCCGACGTCGATCAACACGGCGTTATTCCAGCAGACACGCAAGCGCGACGGTGTCAGCGCGGCGCTGCAATGGAAGCCGGACAGCGATTTCGAGCTCAATCTGACCGGTTTGTACGTCAAGGAAAGCTTCGACAACTACAACCAGAGCCGCTACGGCTACTGGGGCTCGACGCCCGGCGATGCGCAGGCCTTGGGCTTCGAAAACGGTATCGCCACCTCGGGCACCTTCGGCGATCAGTCCAACACCTATCTCGACGGCTATCTGCGCAATAGCCAGGTCAGCACCGGCAGCATCCACCTGCGCACCGACTGGCATGGCGATGGTTGGAACGCCTCCAGCCAGGTGGGCTACACCAGTTCGCAAGGCGGCGCAGAGCGTATCTACGGCATCCAGTTCCGCAATCTGGCTGGCTACAGCTACGCCATCGACGGGCGCCGGACCGCGATGGACTACAGCACCGATCCCACCAATGCGGCGGCGATGCAGCTCAACAACGCCTCGGCCAGCCATAGCCCGCAATACGACAAGGAGCGCTATCTGCAGCTGGATTTCGATCATGCGGTGGAGTGGGGGCCATTCACCCAAATCCTCACCGGCATCAAGCTCACCAATCACGCCACCGGGCAATCGTCCTATAGCCGTACCTGGACCCCGAACGATGGCAGCACGCTGGCGGCATTCTCGCCGGGTACCACACCGTCGGGCTATCTGGACGGGCTGTCGACCAGCACCGACATGCAACGCTGGTCGACCATCAACAGCGGTGCGATCGGTCGGTATATCGGCGGATTGGAAGGCAATGATGGGTTGCCCATCAGCTATGCGGGCAACTACAGCATCCAGGAGCAGAACCGTGCGTGGTTCCTGCAAGGCAATTTCTCCGGCGAGCGGTATCGCGGCAACATCGGCGTGCGCTATGTGCACTCACGCGATTCCACCGATGGCTACAGCTATGCGCCGGGTGGCGGCTACACACCGGTCAACTTTCTCAGCAGCTACGGCAAATGGCTGCCTTCGTTCAACATTGCCTACGACCTGCGCGACGACCTGATGCTGCGGTTTGCCGCCTCCAAAGTGATCGCGCGGCCGCGCTACACCAACATGACGCCGTACGTGGCTACCGATGACACCACGTTGACGGCCTCGACGGGGAACCCAGGACTGAGTCCATACGAGTCGACCAACCTCGGTGCATCGCTGGAGTGGTATTTTTCCGACAGCAGCTTGCTCAGTGGCGAATTCTTCTCGCGCGACATCTCCAACTACATCCTCACCACCGTGCAGGACCGTGTGTTCTTCAACAACGCTACCGGCGGCTCAAGCACCTACCAGACATCCGTGCCCACCAACGCCGGCGATGCCACGGTGCGGGGTGTGGCGCTCAATCTGCAGCACAATTTCGGCAATGGCTTCGGCGTGGTGGCCAACTACACCTATTCCGATTCCAACACCGACGGCGACTACAGCCTGCCGTACAACTCGCGCAATGCCTACAACATCAGCCCGTACTACGAGCAAGGCAAGTGGAGTGCGCGGGTGAATCTGGGCTGGCGCTCGGAATACTTCACCCAGATTGGCCGGCTCAACGGGCAGCAGATGACCGACGCGTTTACGCAGGTAGATGCCTCATTCGGCTACCAGGCCACCGAGCGGCTGCGCGTGGCGCTGGAAGCCACCAACCTGCTGGATGAAACCTATTTCAGCTACATCGGCAACAAGAACCAGCCGTACTACATCTACAAGAACGGTCGCTCTTTCATGTTGAGCCTGAATTTCAAGCTGTGATGCCCGGCCGGGGCGGCTGCTCGTGTGTAGCCGCCTTGGTTTAGAGCGGCTAACAAAACGTCGCGAGCAGTCGTCAGGCGGGTGCGGACGGCGCACAGGAACCGCAGTGTACGAGTGGCACATGAGGATTCCGAGCACCGGCCGCGCCCGCCTTGCGGCTGCGCAGTAGTTTTGTTAGCTGCTCTTAACGGCGTAAATCAGATCTCCAATACATCACTGACTTCGAATGGGCAGGTTTCGGTCCATGGGGTGCTGCAATTCCGTCCTTGCTCGCGTCCCCACATCGCGTCGCACCTGGACACAGGTGCGCGACATGCAGCTATGCACCGATCCGTCGCGCTGCCGCAATCGCGGCAATGCGCGCCTTTGTCAGTGCCTCGCCGATCTGCGGCCCTTGCAGACCTTCAGCCGCCAGATTTCGCGCATTGATCGCCAGCGCGGCGGCATGTAGCCGTTTGAGTGCTTCGCCCTGCGGGTACGCGGCTTCTTCACTGCCCAGACGGCCACGCTTGTCGGCTTCGCAGACCAGTGCCAGCTGCGCAATACGCTCCGGCCGGCGAAACGCATCGCAGCGCACCAGCAGCTCGTGCAGGGTGCGGTCGCGCAGTTCGGCCAGGCGATGCACGTTCAAGTGTTCGCGGCTGGCGACGATGGCAAGTTGCCGAAAGTCCTGCGGCACCTTGAGCCGCTCGCACAGCGCCTGCAATGGCGCCACGCCGCGTTGTTCGTGCATGACGTGGCGCGGCCATTCCTCAGGTGGTGTGAGTGCCTTACCCAGATCGTGGGTCAGTGCGGCAAAGCCCACCAGCGCATCGCCGGGCGCGAGACGTGCCGCCATATCGCTGACCATTTCCTGGTGAATGCCCGTGTCGACCTCCGGATGGAATTCGGCGCGCTGCGGCACGCCGTACAGCGCATCGACTTCCGGCAGGATGACCCGCAGCGCATCGGCATCGTGCAGCGTGCGCAGGAACGCCGAGGGCTGCGCGCAGCTCAATGCGCGCCGCAGCTCCTGCCACACGCGTTCCGGCACCAGGCTATCGAGTTCGCCGCTGGCGGCCATCTCCCGCATCAATGCCGCAGTTTCAGCAGCGACAGTGAAGCCCAGCGGTGCCAGCCGCGCCATGAAGCGCGCGGCACGCAACACGCGCACGGGATCTTCGACAAACGCCGGACCGACATGCCGCAAGACGCGCGCCTGCAGATCACGCGCACCGTTGTACGGGTCGAACAATTCACCCGTCTCCTCATCGCGCGCGATCGCGTTGATGGTGAAGTCGCGGCGTAGCAGGTCTTCTTCCAGGGTCACCGATGGGTCGGCGTCCACCACGAAGCCGCGATATCCGCGGCCGGATTTGCGCTCGGTACGCGCCAGTGCGTATTCCTCGCCACTGCGTGGGTGCAGGAACACCGGGAAATCCTTGCCGACCGGCTTGAACCCCTGCGCTTCCATCTGCGCCTGATCGGCGCCAACCACCACCCAGTCGCGGTCGCCAGCCGGCTGCTCAAGCAATGCATCGCGGACTGCGCCGCCAACGAGATAGATCTTCATCAGCGCATGATGCCCGAGCAATCATGCGCCTGTCTGTGCGCTCTCCCGGCTGCTTGCGGGACCACTGGCGGCGAGGACGCCGCCAATGCGCTCATGGAAGGGTTCACGGTACATGCAAAAAGGGTTAGGGCACCGCACGCTCGACCCGGAGAAAAGGTCACCCGCGCACAGGTGCATCGCCAGCGATGTAGTAATCGGCGGTGCTGCGCGGCAATGGGGGGCGACCGCGCATGCGGTCGGCGATTTTCTCGGCAATCATGATGGTGGTGGCGTTGAGGTTGCCGGTGATGATGCGCGGCATGATCGAGGCATCGATCACGCGCAGGCCCTCCATGCCGTGCACGCGGCCCTGGCCGTCCACCACCGCCATGTCGTCGGTGCCCATCGCGCAGGAGCAGGAGGGGTGATAGGCGGTTTCAGCGCGAGAGCGGACGAATGCGTCCAGCTCCGCATCGGTCTTGCAGTCCGCACTGGGGCTGATCTCGCGGCCGCGGTAGGGGTCTAGCGCCGGTTGCGCGATGATCTCGCGGGTGATGCGGATCGCGTCGCGGAATTCCTGCCAGTCCTGGTCGGTGGATTGGTAGTTGAACAGGATCGAAGGATGCTGGCGCGGGTCGCGCGATTTGGCGTGCACACGCCCGCGGCTGGGTGTGCGCATCGAGCCGACGTGCGCTTGGAAGCCGTGCTCCTTGACGGCATTGCTGCCGTTGTAATTGATGGCCACCGGAAGGAAGTGGTACTGGATGTTGGGCCAGTCGAATTCCTCGCGCGTGCGGATGAAGCCGCCGGCTTCGAACTGATTGCTGGCGCCGGTGCCGGTACCGGCGAATAACCATTCCGCGCCGATCGCAGGCTGGTTCCACCACTGCAATGCCGGATACAAGGACACCGGCTTGGTGCATGCGTACTGGATATACACCTCCAGGTGGTCCTGCAGGTTCTGGCCGACGCCGGGCAGGTCGTGCACCAGTTGCACATCCAGTGCGCGCAGCAGATCGGGTGCGCCTACGCCGGAGCGTTGCAGCAGCTGCGGCGAGGCGATCGCACCCGCGCACACCAGCACTTCGCGGCGTGCATGCGCATCGATTCCTTCGCTGCTGTTGCCCACCAGGTAATGCACGCCGATGGCACGCTTGCCTGCAAACAAAATGCGGTCGGTGGTGGCATGGGTGACGATATGCAGGCCATCGCGCGGCTTGGCCATGTCCAGGTAACCGCGCGCGGTGCTGGCGCGGCGCCCGCGTGGCGTCACCGTGCGGTCCATCGGTCCGAAGCCTTCCTGCTGGTAGCCATTGAGATCGTCGGTACGCGGGTAGCCTGCCTGTACGCCTGCCTCGACCATGGCATGGAACAACACGTTGTTGTCGTTCTTCGGCGTTGCCACGCTCACTGGACCGTCGCCGCCGTGATAGTCGTTGGCGCCGATGTCGCGCGTCTCTGCCTTGCGGAAGTACGGCAGGACATCGCGGTAGCTCCAGTCCTCCAGGCCGGGGCGCTTGGCCCAATGATCGAAGTCCAGTGCATTGCCGCGGATGTAGCACATGCCGTTGATCAGCGACGAACCGCCCAGGCCCTTGCCGCGACCGCATTCCATGCGCCGGTTGTCCATATAGGGTTCCGGCTCGGTTTCATAGGCCCAGTTGTAGCGACGTCCCTGCAACGGAAAAGCCAGTGCTGCCGGCATCTGCGTGCGGAAATCCATGCGGTAATCCGGCCCGCCCGCTTCGAGCAGCAGCACGGTCACGCCGGGATCTTCGGTCAGGCGTGCCGCCAGCACGTTGCCTGCCGAGCCGGCGCCGATGATGATGTAGTCGTATTCGCGTTGCATGGTGTTCTCCTGATGCGGTAACGGTGCGGTGGCGATCAAGGCATATGGCACAGACCCAAGCGTGCTCCCGGGGAGCGATAGCGGCGCGTTATTGCTACCGCGCTTGCGTGCGCTGGCTCTCTGCCCTCAGAACACCGACGCGTAACGTTCCAGTTCGATCTGGACGGATTTGGTGCGCGTGTAGGCCTGCAAGGTCGCCAGGCCGTTTTCGCGCCCCACGCCCGACTGCTTGTAGCCGCCCACCGGCATCGGTGCCGGCGACTCGCCCCAGGTGTTGACCCAGCAAATGCCCGCTTCCAGGCGATGGATCAGCCGATGTGCACGCGCCAGATCCGGCGTGACCACGCCTGCAGCCAGCCCATACGTGGTGGCGTTGGCGCGCGTCACCGCTTCGTCTTCGTCGTCGTAGGTGAGCAGGCTCAGAACCGGCCCGAAGATTTCCTCGCGCACGATGGTCATTACATCGGTGCAATCGCTGAAGATGGTCGGCGCCACGTAATAGCCCTGCGCCAGTGCGCCGTCTTGCAGGCGCTCGCCGCCGCACAGCAGACGTGCGCCTTCGGCCTTGCCCTGTTCGATATGCTCCAGCACGCGCTGCATATGCGCGGCGCTGACCAGCGGACCGAAGGTGGTGCGCTCATCGAGCGGATCGCCGATATGGATCCGTTGCACGCGGGCCAGCAGGCGCGCTTCGAATGCATGACGCAAGGCGCGCGGCACGAACACGCGGGTACCGTTGGTGCACACCTGCCCGGAGCTGTAGAAGTTGGCCATCATGGCGATGTCGGCCGCCAGGTCCAGGTCGGCATCGGCGCAGACGATCAGCGGCGACTTGCCGCCCAGCTCCATGGTCACCTCCTTCAGCGACGAACTCGATGCGCTGGCCATCACCTTGCGGCCGGTGGCGGTGCCGCCGGTGAAGCTGATCTTTTCGATCTGCGGATGTTCGGTGAGCGCCGTGCCCACGCTGGCGCCATCGCCGGGCAACACGTTGAACACGCCATCGGGCAGGCCGGCCTCGGTAAAGATTTCGGCCAGTTTCAACGCGGTGAGCGGGGTAACTTCGCTGGGTTTGAAGATCATCGCGTTACCGGCGGCCAGGGCGGGCGCGGCTTTCCACAGCGCGATCTGGATGGGGTAATTCCACGCGCCGATCGCACCCACAACGCCCAGCGGTTCGTGGCGCGTGTAGAAAAAGCTGCCTTCGCGCAAGGGCACTTGCGCACCCTGCAGCGCCTGCGCAACGCCAGCGTAATACTCCAGCACGTCGGCTCCGGTGACCACATCCACGCTGCGGGTCTCGCTCACCGGCTTGCCGGTGTTGAGCGTTTCCAATTCCGCCAGCGCATCGTTGCGCTCGCGCAGCAACGCCACCGCACGCAGCAAAATGCGCGAGCGCTCCACCGTCGTCAGGGCCGCCCATTGTCGCTGGCCTGCCTGCGCGCTATCGACCGCGGCATCCAGATCGTCGGCACCGGCATTGTGCACGTTGGCCAGCACTTCACCGGTGGCGGGGTTGACCACTTCGAACGTGTGGCCGCCGCGAGCGGGAACATAACGGCCGCCGATATACAGCAACTGGTCGGAAAAACGTGGCATGACAAACCTCCTGTGGGACGGTCGCCGCAGCGACGCACCTTCAGCGGGTGAGGTGCAGAAACTGCAGGTGACGTTCGTATTGATCGATGATGTCGTTGATGATCTGTTCGCGGCTGTAGCCCACCAGGTCGTAGTCCTGGCTGCCTTCGTACAGGTAGACCTCGGCGCGGTAGTAGCGCTGGTTGCGGAAGCGCTGCGCGGCAAACGACGGGGTCAGATAGCCGCGCATCACGATTTGATAGCGGAAACCCTGCTGTTCGCCATGATCGACGCTGATTTCCATGTCGCCGTCGTCGATGCGGCTGCTGACCTTCCAGCCTTCCTCCTGCAGCTGTGCGGTGACCGCTTCGATGGCCGGGCGCACCTGGTCGTGCATGAAGCGATACACCTCATCGCGCGCCGGGAAGTGCATCGCCTGGCCCAACCGCTGGCGCCAGCCGCCGTGATGACGCGATTGCCCGATCAAGGGGCTGGGGCTGTAAAGCTGCGCGCGTTTGCGCTGCGATTCTTCGCTGAGGGCGCGTGACAGGCCCCAGGCCATCAGCAGCAGCACTGCAGAGAATGGCAGCGACGCCAGCACCACCGCCGATTTCAGTGCGTCCATGCTGCCGGCCAGCAACAAGCCTGCCGTGACCACGGCAGTGAGCACGCCCCAGAACACGCGCAGCCAGCGCGGGCCATCGTCGTGCGGTTCGCCGCCGTGGGAGGAGAGCGTGGACAACACCACCGTGCCGGAATCGGCGGAGGTCACGAAGAACACGAAACTGATCGCCACCGTGACCGTGATCACCGTGTGGCTCCAGGGATAACTCTGCAGCAGGGAATACAACACCGTCTGCGGTGCATCGATGGCCTGCTGCGCCCATGCTGCCTGGCCGTGATGCAGCAGCTGATCCAGCGCGCTGTTGCCGAAGATCGACAGCCACGCCAGGGTGAACCCGAGCGGGATCAGCAATACCCCCAACACGAATTCGCGAATGGTGCGGCCGCGCGAGATGCGCGCGATGAACAGCCCGACGAACGGCGCCCAGCCGATCCACCAGGCCCAATAGAACACCGTCCAGTTGCCCAGCCAATCGGCGCGGCCACCGTAGGCATACACGTCGAAACTCTTGTTGACCACGCTGCCCAGGTAGTCGCCCAGGTTTTGCATCAGCGCATTGAGCAGGTACTGCGTCGGTCCGGCGAACAGCATGAACAACAGCAGCGCAATGGCCAGCAGCATGTTGATGTCCGACATCCAGCGCACGCCCTTTTCGACGCCGGACACCGCCACCACGATGGCCGCGCCCATCATCGCCACGATCAGCGCCACCTGCACCCAGTGCGTATGCGGCACGTCCATCAAGGTGCTCAGGCCGGCGTTGAGATGCAGCACGCCAAAGCCCATGTCCGCGCCCAGGCCGAACACGGTGGCCACGATGCCTAACGCATCCACGGTATAGCCGATCGGCCCGTTGATGCGTTTGCCGATCAGCGGGTACAACGCCGAGCGCAACGCCAGCGGCAGGTTATGGCGGAAGGCAAAATACGCCAGCGCCATGGCGGCCAGTGCGAACACGCCCCAACCGTGCAGGCCCCAATGCAGGAACAGCACCTGCATCGCCTGTCGCGCGGACGCCTCGCCACTGCCGGTACCGCCCTGGGGCGGTTGCAGATAATGCGTGAGTGGCTCGGAGACGCAGAAGAAGAACAGCGTGATGCTGATGCCGGCGGCGAACAGCATGCCGGCCCAGGAGAGATAACTGAATTCCGGCTCGTCGTGATCGGCGCCGAGCTTGATGTTGCCGTAGCTGGACAGGGCCGTGGCCAGCACGAACACCAGATACAGCGTCATCGCCAGCAGGTAATACCAGCCGACATTGCGCGACGCCCAGGTCTGCGCATCCAGCAGCACACGCCCCGATTCCAGCGGAAACAACGACACCAGCAAGGCAAACGTGCACACGACCGTGGCAGCCAGCACGAACACCGGGCGCAGGGTGCGTACCGGCAAGGTGTGCGGCGCTGTCGCACTCATGGCAACGCACTCATACGCTGCGTATCACGTGTTGTGCTCCCAGCGAAAAACCGCCTGCGTTATCGCACAGGCGGTGTCGAGGGGGCGTCAGCGGTCGAGTTCGCCAATGCGAACCCGTTGTCACTTTTCCGGTTGCTTGAAGCGGCCAACACAACGTAGCGAGCAGTCGTTAGGTGGGCGTGGGCGGCGCGCTCAAAACCGGAGTGTACGAGCGGTAAGCGCCGATTCCGAGCACCGGCCGCGCCCGCCTGGCGGCTGCGCAGTCGTTGTGTTGGCTGCTCTTAACGCAGCAATTGCCTTGGCACGCGGATATCCATGCCCACCGCCAGGTGATCTGAAAACGCGGCCGGAATGGCTTCGGTATGTTCGATCACCAGGCTGTCGCTGACCAGGATGTGGTCGATCGCCCGGTCCGGACGCCAGCTGGGAAAGGTGTGCACCTCGCAACTGGGCGGTTGCAGACGGGTATGGCGATAGAGCGACTGCATCTCCGGGCGATCGGCCATGCAATTGAAATCGCCCATCAACATCGCGTTGGGATGGTCGGACAACAGTTCGGCGATGAAGGCCAACTGCGCCATACGCGAATTGGCGCCCAGCGACAGATGCGCCACCGCCACGGCCAGGCCATCGCGGCCCTCACCGAATTTCGCCAGCAGGATGCCGCGCCCGCCGATGCGGCCGGGCAGGGCGTGGTCCTGCACTTCCACCGGTTCCAGCTTGCTCAACAAACCGTTGGCGCTGGAGGCCACCCCGCCCATGCGGCGGTTGGGTTGGTGGCTCCAGTAATCGAAACCGGCGCGCTCGGCCAGATAGTGGGTCTGGTTGGTGAAACCCGAGCGCAGGCTGCCGGGGTCTGCCTCCTGCAGGCCGACGATGTCGCGTTCGCCGACCAGCTTGGCGATGCTGTCCAGGCTGGTGCGCTTGCTGCCCAGCGGCAACGCGTGCGACCAGCTACGCGTCACATAGTCGCTGTAACGGCGGGTGCTGGAACCGGCCTGGATATTGGCGGTCAGCACCCGCAGGGTGCGCGAGTCCGAAGCGTTCACGACGTTGCGTTCGCGCGACTCACTTGGCCAGCGTGGCGCGTTCGCGCGCGATCAGGTGATCGGCAATGCGCAGCATGTCCGGGAAGCTCTGGCCCTTGACCAGGTACTTGCCGTTGATGATCAGCGACGGAGTGCCGGTGATCTTGCTGCGGGTGGCGAACTGCTTGGCGCGGTTGGTCTTGGCCGAGACGCCGAAGCTGCTCATGGTGTCGATGAAGGTCTTCTGGTCCACGCCGTACTTGGCATAGAACGCGGCGATGTCCTGCACCGAATCCTTGCCGCGCTCGCCCTTGAGGGTCTGGTCGACGTGGATGGCCTTGTACAAGGCCTCGTGGGTCTTTTCCTGCACGCCCAGGGTTTCGGCGGCATAGAAGGCGCGGCCGTAGTCATCCCAGGTGCCACCGAACATGGCCGGCACATAGACAAAATGCACGTCCGACGGCAAACCGGCCTTCCACGGCCCGATCAGCGGCTGGAACGCGTTGCAGGCAGGGCAGACATAGCCGAAGACTTCGGCCACTTCGATCTTGCCGGCGGCCTGTTGGTAGGGCTGGCCAGCGTCGATGTCCAGATAATCGGTGCCGGCGACCGGCTCGGGGCCATTCGGTGCACGCGGGGCAGCGCTGGGCGCGGCGGGCGGTTGAGTGGTGGCGCTTTCGCCGACTGCAGGCGGAGCGGCCGGGTCTGCGGCCGGGGTAGCGGCAGCAGGCGCGGGCGCCGTTTCGGCAGCTGGGGTGGTGGCGGCAGGTGCGGTGTCGGACGAACCGTCCTGCGCCTTGCAGGCGACCAGGATCGGCAACAGCGCCATCAGCGTCAGGGCGAAGCGTGTCTTCATCGGATTGGATCTCCAGCGTGGGGCGAGAAAAGGGCCGGACGGCCGCGGGGCGCATGATGCCACGCGCGGCCGTCGCTGGCGGTTATGCGGTTCAGCGCTTGGCCGGCGCGGCGTGCTCGCGGGCGATCAGGTAGTCGGCAATGCGCAACATGTCCGGGTAATTGCGTGCGCCGATCAGGTAGCGGCCGTTGACGATGATGGCCGGCGTGCCGGGAATCTTGCTGCGCAGCGCGAACTCGCGCGCGGCCTTGAGCTTGGCCTCCACCGCCTCGCTCTTGTAGGTCTCGATGAAGCGCTGCTGCGGGATTCCGTAACCGGCATAGAACGCGGCCAGTTCTTCGGGCGCCACGTTCTGGGTGGGCACGGTCTGCTTTTCATGGATGGCGTCGAACATGGCGCGATGGCTGCGCTTGGCCACGCCCAGGATGTCGGCAGCGAAATAGGCGCGCGCAAACGCGTCCCAGAAGCCACCGAAGGCGGCCGGTACCGGGGTGAAGCGTACGTATGCCGGCTGCTTGGCCACCCAGGCTTCCAGCACTGGTTCGAAATGTGCGCAATGCGGGCAGGTGTAGCCGAAGACTTCGGTCACTTCGACCTTGCCGGCCAGCGGGGCGTACGGCTGGCCGCCGTCGATCAGGGTGTAGTCCTCGCCTTCGACCGGCGCGGCCTTCTTGTCGGCGGCGCAGGCCACCAGCGGCAACAGGAACATCAACAGCAGGGGCAGACGGGAAAGCAATTTCATGCGGGCTCCGTGGGGGCGAGGGGAGAGCGGTAAACGACGACGCCGGTCGCGGGACCGGCGTCGTGAAGCGGCGTGGCGACGGCAGGGATCAGCTCACGAACGTGCAGGCGTTCCTGCAGGTGGCTGCGCCGCTGCCGCGTCGTCGGCACGATCATGCAGGCCTTGCAGATAGCTGGCCAGCGCCTGGATCTCCTGCTCGGTCAGCGGATGCGCCACCTGCGCCATGATATTGAACAGCGCCGGATTGCGCTCCTGGGTGGTGCCGGCCTGGTATTCCTTCAGGCGCCGCGCCACGTACTCGGCATGCTGTCCGCCCAGGCGCGGATAGGCCGGGCCCGGATTGCCGCCGCCCGATGGCCCATGGCAGGCCATGCAGGCCGGCACGCCGCGGGCGATGTCGCCGCCGCGGTAGAGCTTCTCGCCGACCTCGTAGAACTTCATGCCCTGGTAGGGGCCCTCGGCGATCGCCGCGTCGTCGGCGACACCGGCGGAGGCCTTCTGGGTGGCGAAGTAGGCGCCCAGGTCGCGCATGTCCTGCGCGGTGAGGTCCTTGACGAAGGGCACCATCACCGCCGACATCCCGGTATTACGTTCGCCGCTGGCAATCAACGCCACCTGATGCGCCACGTAGCGCTCGGTTTGCCCGGCAATGCGCGGGTACATCGCCACTGCCGGATTGCCGTCCGGTCCATGGCAGGCTGCGCAGGCAGCAGCCTTGGTCTGGCCGGCCTTGGCATCTCCCCAGGTGGTCTTGGCCAGGTCCACCTCCAGCGGCGCAACGCGTACCGGCGGCGGATCGGGGATCGGCGTGACTGCCGATTGCGCAAACGCCACGGCCGCAATGACCGGTACGGCGAGTGCGGCGAGGACTAGCACACGAGCATGGCGCATCAGCTAAAGCTCCGTATGGACCCTGCCCGCGCGCGTTGGGTACTGGCAGTGGCAGGCGTGCTTCGATTATCGACACGCCTTTGCGCCAGGGTCAACGAACAGTGCAGCAAAACTGCCGGGCCCGAACGTGCGATCCTAGGCGGATGTCGCTTCTTATCGAACAAGCCCGCTACCACCTGTCCGCCCACAACGCCCGGCAATTGCCCGACGATGGCGGCTACGAGGTGGCCTTTGCCGGCCGCTCCAACGCCGGAAAATCCAGCGCGCTCAATGCGCTGACCCGCCAGAACGCGCTGGCGCGCGTGTCCAAGACCCCCGGCCGCACCCAGCAGCTGGTGTTCTTCCAGATCCAGCCCGAGCGCTACCTGGTGGATCTGCCCGGTTACGGCTACGCCAAGGTGCCGCAGGACCTGCAGGCGCACTGGCAGGCCTTCATCGACCGCTATTTCCGCACCCGCGAGGCGCTGCGCGGGCTGGTGGTGGTGATGGATATCCGCCACCCGCTGAAGGACTACGACCTGCAGATGCTCGGCTATGCCGCCGAACGCGGCCTGCCCGCGCATGGTTTGCTGACCAAGGCCGACAAGCTCGGCCGTGGCCAGCAGATGCAGACCCTGCAGAAGGTCAAGAAGGAAGTGACCTCGCGCTTTGGCGACAGCGTGACGGTGCAGACCTACTCGGGCGAATCGCGCCAGGGTGTGGACGAATTGCGCGCAATTGTCGGTGCTTGGCTGGGACTGGATGTGGAAACCGCTGCGGCCGAATGATGCCGTGCAACACGAGTGTCGGGCGTGGGTGGATGCCCAGCGCCTCGTCACGACGGCAGACTTCGGTCTGCCGTTTGCGTTTCCAGCGGCAGTGATCGGTGGGTCGCCTGCGGAGCGATGCGCGGCCTGAGCATCGCGTAGGGCGCGCATGGCAACGCTTGCGGTGATGACCGCGCTGTGTCGGACGATGCCGGCGCTGCAGAACGCGCAGCCCGGTCATTTGATCCAGATCACGCCATCGCCGCGATCGATGGCGGGCATGCATCGGTGGAAATGTCATGCCCCGCCGGTGTCGCCAATCCTTTCGCGTCGGGCGGGTATAGTGCGGGCCTTGCGGTGGCAGGGGAGGACCCCCACATCGTCCCACCCCTTTCGTTTGCGAGCCTGCCCTTGTCGAGTCCCAGCCACGTTGCCGAAACGCCGATCACCGAACGCGCGGAGCTGGTCCAGGTGCTGGCCTCCGGCGAGAAGCCGAGTGCGGACTGGCGGATCGGCACCGAGCACGAGAAGTTCGGCTTTCAGTTGGATGACCTGCGTGCGCCCACCTTCGAAGGGGCACGCGGCATCGAGGCCTTGCTGACCGGGCTGACCCGTTTCGGCTGGGAGCCGGTGCAGGAAAACGGCCGCACCATCGCGCTGCTGCGCGATGGTGCATCGGTCACGCTGGAGCCGGCCGGGCAACTGGAGCTCTCCGGCGCGGCAGTGGAAACCCTGCACCATACGTGCGTGGAAACCGGCACCCATCTGGACGAAGTGGCGCAGGTCGCCGGCGAGTTGCAGCTGGGCTTTCTGGGCATGGGCTTCCAGCCCAAATGGCGTCGCGACCAGATGCCGTGGATGCCCAAGGGCCGCTACCAGATCATGAAGAACTACATGCCCAAGGTCGGCTCGCTCGGCCTGGACATGATGACGCGCACCTGCACGGTGCAGGTCAACCTGGATTACGCCACCGAAGCGGACATGGTGAAGAAGTTCCGTGTGTCGCTGGCATTGCAGCCGATCGCCACCGCGTTGTTTGCCGATTCGCCGTTCACCGAAGGCAAGCCGAACGGCTACCTGAGCTACCGCTCGCACATCTGGACCGACACCGACGCCGACCGCACCGGCATGCTGGATTTCGTGTTCGAAGACGGCTTCGGCTACGACCGCTACGTCGATTACCTGCTCGATGTGCCGATGTATTTTTCCTACCGCGACGGTGTGTATCACGACGCCAGCGGGCAGAGCTTCCGCGCTTTCATGCAGGGCAAGCTGCCGGCGTTGCCGGGTGCGTTGCCGACGCTGCGCGATTGGTCCGACCACATGACCACCGCGTTTCCGGAAGTGCGTTTGAAGAAGTATCTGGAAATGCGCGGTGCCGATGCCGGCCCGTGGGATCGGTTGTGCGCGCTGTCGGCGTTCTGGGTCGGCCTGCTGTACGACCAGACCGCGCTGGATGCGGCCTGGGACCTGGTCAAGGATTTCAGTCCGACCGAGCGGCATGCGCTGCGCGACGGCGTGCCCAGGTACGCGTTGGGCCTGCCGTTCCGCAACGGCACCGCGCGCGATCTGGCAGTGGAGGCGGTCAACATCGCACGCGAGGGCCTGCGTCGCCGCGCACGCCTGAATCGCGACGGGCAGGACGAAACCGGCTTTCTGGATGTGATCGCCGAGATCGCCGAAAGCGGCGTCACCGCCGCCGAACGCAAGCTGGCGCTGTATCACGGCGCATGGAAGGGCGATATCGACCGCGTTTTCCGCGAGTTCGCCTACTGAGCGTGGGTTGGCCGGTCGCCAGCGCGTACTGGCGCTGGCAGCCGTTGCCGTCGGCGATTGCGTGCCAGAGTCGTCGCGTCAGCCGATGTCGCCAGACGCGCAAGGCCATGGCCGGAACAGCGGTGGTGGGCTCGGATCATGACAGCTGCCGCTTGCCCGGCCCGGCAGGCCGCACTCCATCACACGTCAGCGCCGCTCGGGCATGCAGGGCAGTCGTACGGTCACGCGCAAGCCGCCATGCGGGCGATTGTCCAGGCGCAGGTCGCCGCCGTGCGCCAGCACAATGCTGTGCGCCACCGACAAACCCAGCCCGATGCCGCCGGTGTCGCGATTGCGCGAAGACTCGCCACGCACGAACGGCAGCAACAATTGTTCGCGCTGGGTCGGGTCGATGCCGGGGCCGTCGTCGTCGATCCACAACACGCCGTCCTCGCCATCGCGCTGCAGTTGCAGACGGGCGCGCTTGCCGTACTTCAACGCGTTTTCGAGCAGATTCATGACTGCGCGGCGCAACGCCAGCGGGTCGCCGTCCAGGGTGATTTCCGGGCCGGGCAGCAGCTCGGCGTCGGCGCCGATATCGGTGGCGTTGTCCACCACGCTCTCCACCAGCAAGCGCAGATCCAGCGGCGCGCGCTCGCCGCGATGACGATCGTTCTGGATGAAGTCCAGCGCTGCGGAAATCATCGCCTTCATTTCGTTGATATCGGCCAGCGCCTTGTCGCGCAGCGGTGGCTGCAGGCCATCCAGACGAAACGACAGCCGCGCCAGCGGTGTGCGCAGGTCGTGCGCAATCGCTGCGACCATGTGCGTGCGTTCGTTGATCAGGCGGTTCAGGCGCGCCTGCATCGCGTTGAACGAATCGGCTGCGCGCACGATTTCCGGCGGGCCGCTGCGTTGCAGGGCGGCGGCATCGGGATTCCGGCCCAGGCGGTCGGCAGCTTCGGCAAAGCGCTTGATCGGTGCCGACAGCGCGCGCGAAAACCACCATGCCAGCGGCACGTTGGCCAGCAGGCCGGCCAGGAACAGCAGCACGACGTGGGTCTTGAACTCGCCCGAGAGGCGTCGACGCGGCGATTCCACCGTACGCCAACGGCCATCGGGTTGTTGCAGGGCGGCGGTGAAGCCGTCCAGCAGCGGTACGCCGGGGGTCAGGCGCTCGCTTTCCCAGGCGCCGGGCAACTCGTCCGGGCGCAGCCCGTCGCCGGGCAGCGCAGCAGGGTGGCCGTCACGCGGCCAGTCGTCCGGAAACGGCGGCAGAGGTTGCGTGCCAGGGCGTTCGTGCGCCCCGTCACCGCCTTCGCCCGCGTGGTTCTGGTTGGACCACCGCTGCGGCGGCAGCATGCCTGGCTGGGGGCCTTCACGATCATTGGCGTTGCGGTAGAACCGCACCTGGCGTTTGGGCACGTCCAGCCAGTGCGCAAGCAGCATTTCGGCGAAGGGGTCGCGCACCTGGCCTGTCGGCGGCACCGGGGCTTGCGCCGATTCGTGCACTTTCAGGGTTTGGGTACCGGCCGGCATGCGGGTGGAGAGCAGCGCCACCACTTCCGGCGGATGGACCGGAGGCTCGTAGACGGGGGTACGCATCATCAACAGGGCGATGCCCACCGCCTGGGCGGTGACCAGGGCCACCGCCAACAACACAAAGGTCCGCGCAAAGATCGACAGCCCGCGCCGTGCCGGTTTGCTCACAGGCGCGAGACGCTCGGCAGCAGCATGTAGCCCTCGTTGCGTACGGTGCGAATCAACTCGGTATGGACGCGCTCATTGATTTTGCGGCGCAGGCGGCTGATCTGGCTGTCGATGGCGCGGTCGTAGACGTCGGTGTCGCGGCCGCGGGCGTAGTCCAGCAGCTGGTCGCGGCTGAGCACACGCTGCGGGTGTTCGACGAAGGTGCGCAGCAGCGCGAACTCGCCGTCGGACAGATTGATGAAGATGCCGGTGGGGTCGCGCAGGTCGCGGCGCACCACGTCCAGCCGCCAGCCGGCGAATTCGTAGACGTTTCCGCGCTGGTCGGCCTGTTCGTTGCTGGCCTGGCTGCGCCGCAGCAGGGCGCGCACACGGGCCAGCAATTCGCGCGGATTGCAGGGTTTGGCCAGGTAATCGTCGGCACCGACTTCCAGGCCGATGATGCGGTCGGTGTCGTTACCCAGCGCGCTGAGCATGATGACCGCAGGTGAGCCGCGCTCGCTGGCCAGGGCGCGCGCTGCACTCAGCCCATCTTCTCCCGGCATCATCACGTCGAGTACGATGAGGTCCGGGCGGCGCTGCGCCATGACAGAGCGCATCTCCGCCACGTTTTCGGCCATATCCACCTGGTAGCCGTGAGCGCTCAGAAATTCGCCGATCAGCTTGCGCAGGTCCGGATCGTCGTCGACCACGAGAACGCAGGGTTGTTGCAGGTCCATAGGGATCATCGTCTGTGGCGCGGAGCTTGGCCCGCGCAAGGTGGTGGCTGCCGGATACATGGTGCTCGCAATTGCAGGGCTGGAGCACGCATCATAATGATCGAATTTGTCAACCATTGGCACACGTGTAACGCACCATGACAGACCAGGACATCGCGCAGGAAGCCACGGCATCGACACTATGCCGTTGTACTGGCGCGTGCGTGCATGACAAGGCATTTCCAATGATGCGGGTGATCAGTCGCGACAACGGCGTGGGGCTAACCCGCGACATGGTGCTGATGGCCGATACGCTGCGCGCCGGCGGCGTGCCGGTGCAGGAAGTGGGATTCACCAGTCAGCGCCTGCACGACACTGGGCGCGAGGCACGCCTGTGGGCCAGGCGCACGCTGTTCGGGCGGGTGCCGCTGCAGATCTTTTCCGAGCGCGTGTACAAGCGCTGCCTGCCGCTGGGGCAGATCAACCTGCTGGTGCCCAATCCGGAGTGGCTGCTGCCCAAGTGGCTGCCATTGCTGCCGCGCTTCGATGCGGTGCTGTGCAAGACCCACCATGCCGAGCGAATCTTCCGCAGCCTCGGGTGCGCCACGCGCTTCATCGGCTTCACCAGCCCGGATCGCCATGATCCACGCGTGTTTCGTCAGCGCGCTTTCTTCCACCTGGCCGGGCGCAGTACCGCCAAGGGCACGCGCGTCTTGCTGGACACCTGGCAGCAGCATCCGGAGTGGCCGCTGCTGACGGTGGTGCAGAACCCACGCACCGCCGGCAAGCCGGTCGTGGCCCCGAACATCGACCACCGCGTGGGGTATCTGGACGATGCCGAACTGCGCCGCATGCAGAACGCGCATCTGTTCCATATCTGCCCCTCCGAGGCCGAAGGGTTCGGGCACTACCTGATGGAAGCGCTAAGCGTGGGCGCGGTGACATTGGCGACCGACGGCGAGCCGATGAACGAATTGATCAGGCCCGAACACGGGGTGCTGATCCCGGTGGCCGAGGTGCGTCAGCGTCGTCTGGCATCGTATTACTACGTGGACGCGGCAGGCATCGCGCAGGCAGTGGAAACCGCGCTGGCATTGCCACAGGCCCAACTGGACCAGTTGTCGGCCAACGCGCGCGCGTTCTACCAGGCCAACGATGCGGCATTTGCCGCGCGCTTTCGTGCTGCGGTGCTGGCCTCGCTACCGGAGCATGCAGTGGACACTGCGGTCGCCGCGGCGCCGGCTGCCGTCGAAAACTGACGGCGACAATGCCTGCGTCGCCACTGTCGGACCCCGCATCTTCCCGTGCGTAAGCCGAAGCAGGTGCTGCACGCGCCTTGCATCTGCGCTGCGGATGGCGGCAAGCGCCAATCCACGCCGGCGCGCGGCGCGCGATGGCAAATGCGCAGCACAGTCAGCTGCAACTCTTCCCGGACCAGCGCGGCCCAGCCCGCGTCCGCCGTCTGCAGGCCGTGCGCAGATGTGCCATCCAGCCAGGGAGATCACGATGGTCCACGCACCACCACGCGTTGTCGTTACCACTGCAATACTCGCGGCGCTCAACCTGGCAGGTTGTGCCAATTTCTGCGGTGCTATGCACCATGCGCCTATGCCCTACGCGCATCGTGCGCCACCGCCACCACCACCGCCGGGTGCAAGAAACATCGAAGCATTGCCGCCGTGTGCGCCGGACCACGAGGTGGTCCCGGCAGCGCCTGCCGACGTCGCGCACCGCGCTGCGCCGGAGCGGCAGGATCGGGGAAGCGGCGACGGCTGCCTGGTACATGGGGGCGTGGCACCGCCACCGCCGCCACCGCCACCGCCACCCTTCGATAACGACCCATTCGATGCACCGGATGCCGCAGATGAACCGCTTGGCCTGCCGCCAGACGATTCCGAATTCGACGCAGCGCTGCAGGCGTGCGCGACCGCCGAAGGCAGCGCAGCGCCGTTCCCGCAGGCGCCTTCGCCGGACCTGCCGCCCGAGTTGCTGGCGCAATGTCTGGATGCCGCAGGATTCGCTCCGCCACCGCCACCGCCGCCGCCGCCGTTCCAGCCCCGGCGCTGATGCGGGGACTCCACCCCAGCGGTCGGCAACGGTCGGGATGATCGAAGGGGCCGGTGCTGCGGCTATGGCGCGCAACCATCCTTGCGCTGGGTGCCTGGCGCGCCTGCGATGTGCGAGGCGTCGCCACGTCTGCGCAATGTGCGTGCTGCATTGCGGCTAACAGGTGGGCTCTTTATCCCCGTGCCACCGGCGGCATTGGGGGCATCGCGCCATGTGCCAACGCGTGGCGGTCATCGCGCTCGACAAGACCACGGTCGGCAGGCCGCTGGCCATAGCTTTTTTCGAAACAATCCATATACTGCCCCCCAGTATTTTGCTGGAGCTGCCATGCCGCATTCGCCGCACGAGAAAAAGCGAGCGCTAGCACGCGTGCGCCGGCTGCGCGGGCAATGCGACGCGCTGGAGCGGGCGCTGCAGGCGGGCGCGGACTGCGCTCCGGTCTTGCAGCAGATCGCCGCGATCCGGGGCGCCGTGAACGGGCTGATGTCGCAGGTGCTTGAAGCGCATATCCGTGAAGATTTCGGGCACGCCGCCGCATCCGATGCGCAACGCGCCGAGCGGGTGCAGGATCTGCTCGGTCTGGTCCGGTCCTACCTCAAATAAATCTCCCACCGGGTCGGCGCTTGTCGCGCCCCCGTCCTCGAACCTCATCGTCAGGAGCGTCATCCCATGAAATCCCGTGCAGCAGTCGCATTCGGACCCGGCAAGCCGCTGGAAATCGTCGAAATCGACGTCGCGCCGCCGAAAGCCGGGGAAGTGCTGGTCCGCATCACCCACACCGGCGTGTGCCACACCGATGCCTTCACGCTGTCCGGCGACGACCCGGAAGGCATCTTCCCGTCGGTGCTCGGGCATGAAGGCGGCGGCATCGTCGAGGCAGTCGGCGAGGGCGTGACCAGCGTCAAGGTCGGCGACCACGTCATTCCGCTGTACACGGCCGAATGCCGCAAGTGCAAGTTCTGCCTGTCCGGCAAGACCAACCTGTGCCAGGCCGTGCGCGCCACCCAGGGCAAGGGCCTGATGCCGGATGGCACCACGCGCTTCTCCTACAACGGCGAGCCGATCTATCACTACATGGGCTGCAGCACCTTCAGCGAATACACCGTCGTGCCGGAAATTTCGTTGGCCGTGGTCAATCCGGAGGCGCCGCTGGAGAAGGTCTGCCTGCTCGGCTGCGGCGTCACCACCGGTATCGGCGCGGTGCACAACACCGCCAAGGTCAAGCCAGGCGAGAGTGTTGCCGTTTTCGGCCTGGGCGGCATCGGTCTTGCGGTGATCCAGGGCGCGGTGCAGGCCAAGGCCGGGCGCATCCTGGCCATCGACACCAATCCGGGCAAATTCGACCTGGCGCGCAGCATGGGTGCCACCGATTGCATTAACCCCAAGGACTACGACAAGCCGATCCAGGAGGTCATCGTCGAGTTGACCGATGGCGGCGTGGACTTCAGCTTCGAGTGCATCGGCAACGTCAATGTGATGCGTTCGGCGCTGGAGTGCTGCCACAAGGGCTGGGGCGAGAGCGTCATCATCGGCGTGGCTGGCGCCGGCCAGGAAATCAGCACGCGTCCCTTCCAGCTGGTGACTGGTCGCGTGTGGCGCGGCAGCGCCTTCGGTGGCGTCAAGGGACGTACGCAATTGCCGGGCATGGTGGAGCAGTCGATGAAGGGCGAGATCGACCTGGACCCATTCATCACCCACACCATGCCGTTGGAAGAGATCAACGAGGCCTTCCACCTGATGCACGAGGGCAAGTCGATCCGCACGGTGATCCATTTCTGACCAGGCGGCCAGGAGCGGCGCGCGGCCGCTTCCGCGCACGTGGTACCCGACACTCCGGGAGGAGCGTGATGACTAACGTGTCGATTCATCCTTCGGTAGATGATGGTGTTGCGCGAGGTGGTGCAGAAGATTTTCAAGGCGGCACGCTTGAATGTCACTGCGCCAGCGACAAGGTGACCGTCGAGGTGTCTGCGCAGACCGCGCATAACCATGCTTGCGGTTGCAGTAAATGCTGGAAACCCGATGGCGCGAAGTTCTCGGTGGTGGCGGTGGTTCCGCGCGACAACGTCAAGGTCACCGCGCACCGGGAAAAGCTGAAGATCGTCGACGAAAGCGCGACGATCCAGCGCCATGCGTGCACCGGTTGCGGCGTGCATCTGTATGGGCGGATCGAAAACAAGGACCACGCATTCTACGGTCTGGATTTTGTGCACACCGAGTTGTCGAAACAACAGGGCTGGTCGGCACCGGGCTTTGCCGCGTTCGTCTCGTCGATCATCGAAACCGGCACGCCGCCGGAGCAGATGGATGGCATACGCACGCGCCTGACCGAACTGGGCTTGCCGCCCTACGACTGCCTTTCGCCGGCGTTGATGGATGCCCTGTCGGCGCATGTGGCACGCAAAAAGGGTCTGTTGCATTGATGGTCCAACCTTGCAGCCGGCGATCCGGCTGCAGGGTTTTCTCTTCGTAAGGAATCTTCATGGAACGTATCGAACACCGCGCCTGCTTCGGCGGCTGGCAGGATGTCTATCGGCATCAGTCGCACACCTTGAACTGCAGCATGCAGGTGGGCATTTACCTGCCGCCGCAGGCCGCCAACGGCCCGTTGCCGGTGCTGTATTGGCTGAGCGGTTTGACCTGTACCGAACAGAATTTCATCAGCAAGGCCGGCGCGCAGCGCTATGCGGCCGAGCATGGCGTGATCCTGGTTGCGCCCGACACCAGCCCACGGGGCGAGGATGTGGCCGATGCGGACGGTTACGACATCGGCAAGGGCGCGGGCTTTTACGTCGATGCCACGCAAGCGCCATGGGCGGCGCATTACCGCATGTACGATTACGTGGTGAACGAATTACCGGCCTTGATTGAAGCGACCTTTGCCACCACCGGTGCGCGTGCGATCAGTGGCCATTCGATGGGTGGGCATGGCGCGTTGACCATCGCATTGAAGAATCCGGGCCGCTATCGCAGCGTGTCGGCGTTTTCGCCAATCGTGGCGCCCAGCCAGGTGCCGTGGGGCGAGAAAGCATTTGGCCAGTATCTGGGGAACGACCGTACGACCTGGCAAGCCTACGATGCCACTGCATTGATTGCTGACGCGCAGGAGCGGTTGCCGCTGCTCATCGATCAGGGCGATGCCGATGAATTTCTGCAAACCCAGCTGAAAACCGTAGTGTTCGAAGATGCAGCCAGGTCCGCCGGCTACCCGGTGACGGTGCGGCTGCAGCCCGGCTACGATCACAGCTACTACTTCATCGCAAGCTTTATTGGCGAGCACATTGCGCATCATGCTGCGGCCTTGCGTGGTTGAGTGCCGCTGTTGGCGTATGCGGTTGGAGATGCAGTCCGGTGGATGAGGGCGGGGGCCACGCCGACGCAGTGCGTGGCGTCACGTTTGGCTGAGTGGCGTCACTCGCCCGCTCTGCCATCGGCGGCACTGGGCACTGCCAGCGCCGCCGACACATGACGGAGTGCAGTTCAGCGAACGTCGCGCAGTTCCCAGTGCGAGCCAGCCAGGGCCTGCATGCGCTGTTTGAACAGGTCGCCGGGAATGCTTGTCGTTGCAACCAGATCGATGCGCAGGTCGTGCTGCTTGCCGGTGACCGTCGCTGCCGGGTCGGTGATGCCCAGGCTGGGATCCACTTCGTCGGGGTCGGTCTGTAGCTGGCGCCAACGGTCGAACCACGCCGGATCGCGCAAAGCCGCCTGCAATTGCTCGGCAAAGGCCTCGGCGCCATTGGCGGTGAAGCTCACCGAGGGCGCGCTGCCACGGGCGAGCTTGGGATCGGGCAGGCTGATCGAATAGCTGACAGGCATATGCAAGGCTCAGATGGATGACGCCGGGACGGTAGTGCAGCGCAAGTGAGCATCCCGTCGACGGGCGGGCAGGGAGCTCCACACGCGCAGGTGGACGACGCCAGCAGCCAACAGCCAAGTCTCCGTTCGCTGATTCCGCACACAAAAAAGGCGCCTTTCGGCGCCTTTTCTTTGGAACTCCGACGACTTACTTCAAGGCCTTGAAACGCAAACGCTTCGGGCCGGCGTCGTCGCCCATGCGGCGGCGCTTGTCTTCTTCGTACTCGCGGTAGTTGCCCTGGAAGAACTCCACGTGCGAATCGCCTTCGAAGGCCAGGATGTGCGTGGCGATACGGTCCAGGAACCAGCGGTCATGCGAAATCACGAAGGTGTTGCCGGGGAATTCCAGCAACGCATCTTCCAGCGCACGCAGGGTTTCGATGTCCAGGTCGTTGGACGGTTCGTCCAGCAGCAGCACGTTACCGCCCTGCAGTAGGGTCTTGGCCATGTGCAGACGACCGCGCTCACCACCGGACAGCGAACCGACCATCTTCTGCTGGTCCTGGCCCTTGAAGTTGAAGCGGCCGATGTAGGCGCGCGACTGGATTTCGATGCCGTTGATGTTGAGGATGTCCAGGCCGCCGGCGATTTCCTGGAATACGTTGTGGTTGCCCTCCAGTGCGTCGCGGCTCTGGTCCACGTACGACAGCTGCACGGTCGGTCCGACCACGATCTCGCCGGAGTCCGGCTTTTCCTGGCCGGTGATCATCTTGAACAGGGTCGACTTACCGGCACCGTTGGGGCCGATGATGCCGACGATGGCGCCCGGTGGCACGATCATCGACAGGTTGTCGATCAACAGGCGGTCGCCGAACTTCTTGGACACGTTCTTGAACTCCATCACCGCGTTGCCCAGGCGCTCGCCCGGCGGGATGAAGATCTCGTTGGTTTCGTTGCGCTTCTGGTAATCGACCGATTGCAGCTCTTCCAGGCGGGCCAGACGTGCCTTGCCCTTGGTGCGGCCGCCCTTGGCGTTCTGGCGCGACCATTCCAGTTCCTTCTGGATCGCCTTCTGGCGGGACTTTTCCTGGTTGTCTTCCTGCTTGAGGCGCTCGTCCTTCTGGGTCAGCCAGTCGGTGTAGTTGCCTTTCCACGGAATGCCGCGGCCGCGGTCCAGTTCCAGGATCCACTCGGCGGCGTTGTCGAGGAAGTAGCGATCATGGGTCACCGCCACCACGGTGCCGGTGTAGCGCGCCAGGAACTGCTCCAGCCATTCCACCGACTCGGCGTCCAGGTGGTTGGTGGGTTCGTCGAGCAGCAGCATGTCCGGCTTCTGCAGCAGCAGGCGGCACAGCGCCACGCGACGCTTTTCGCCGCCGGAGAGCTTGCCGACGATGGCGTCCCACGGCGGCAGGCGCAGCGCATCGGCCGCCACGTCCAGCTGGTTTTCCAGCGTATGCGCATCGCCGGCGGCCAGGATCGCCTCCAGGCGCTCCTGCTCCTTGGCCAGCGCGTCGAAATCGGCGCCTTCTTCGGCATAGGCCAGATACACCGCATCCAGCGCGGCCTGGGCCTGCAGCACGTCGCCCACGCCTTCTTCCACCGCCTCGCGCACGGTGTGCTCGGGATTGAGTTGCGGTTCCTGCGCCAGGTAGCCGACCTTGATGCCCGGTTGTGGGCGCGCCTCGCCCTCGAAATCGGTGTCCACGCCGGCCATGATCTTCAGTACCGTGGACTTGCCCGCGCCGTTCAGGCCCAGCAGGCCGATCTTGGCGCCCGGAAAGAAGCTCAGCGAGATGTCCTTGATGATCTGCCGCTTGGGCGGGACCACCTTGCTGACGCGGTTCATGGTGTAGATGTATTGCGACATGGGGGCTCCGTGGACGCAGGCAGCCCGCCGGCCGAGGCCGGAGGCAGCGGAAAAGGGGTTGCGCCAATTATACGGGCAAGTGGCTTGAGCCGCGGCAGCACCCTTGCAGCTAAACCGCACCTTACTTTCGACCTGAATAGGCTTTTTCGTAATCGATTCCAGCAAGAATGCGTTAAGGCGGCCCGCCCCTTAATGAAATTACGACACCGCGAACAGGAACTGTCATGAACCGCAAACGCATCGTTACCGTTGTGCTTTCCTCCATCCTGGCGCTCGGTGCCTTCGCACCTGCGGCGTTCGCCGGGGATTGGGACCGCGACCACGATCGCCGCGGCCATGACCGTCACCATGGCCACGATCATCGAAGAGACTGGCGCGACGCCCGCCGTGACGACCGTCGCGAGTGGCGCCAGGACCGCCGCTACTACAGCAACGGCTATCGCGAGGGTTACCGCGACGCCCGCTACCAGGACCGCCGCTACGACCGCAATCGCGTCTACGTCTACGATCGCCCCGCGTACTACCGCGCCGGCCCGCCGCCGCGTCCGTATTGGGCCCGTGGCCAGCGCTACCACGGCCCGGTCTATGTGGTGAACGATTACGACCGCTACGACCTGCGCCGCCCGCCGTACGGCTACCGCTGGCAGCGCGACGACCGCGGCAATCTGCTGTTGGTGGCCATCGCCACCGGCATCATTGCCGACCTGGTGCTCAACAACTAACGCGGCGCGGCTGCCCGTTCGCCCCCGGCCTCGACCGGCAATCGAGCCGGTCATCACGCAAAGGCGCATCTTCGGGTGCGCCTTTGTCATGTGCGCAGTGCGGGGGCGCACGGGCGGCGCCGGCTGCGCGATTGGTCACCCGTGCGGCAGGGGCTTACAATCGGCGACCCTACTGGCAATAGCTGCCCCCGGAGCTTGGAATGTTCTCGCGCGATGTCCGACTGGAAACCTACGACCCCGAACTGGCCAAGGCCATCGCTGCTGAAGCCGGCCGCCAGGAGGATCATGTCGAGCTGATCGCCAGCGAAAACTATTGCAGCCCGCTGGTGATGGAAGCGCAGGGCAGCCAGCTGACCAACAAGTACGCCGAAGGCTATCCGGGCAAGCGCTACTACGGCGGCTGCGAGTTCGTCGACATTGCCGAACAACTGGCGATCGACCGCATCAAGCAGGTGTTCGGCGCCGATTACGCGAACGTCCAGCCGCACAGCGGTTCCCAGGCCAACCAGGCGGTGTATCTGGCGCTGCTGCAGCCGGGCGACACCATCCTGGGCATGAGCCTGGCGCATGGCGGCCACCTGACCCACGGCGCAAAGGTCAACGTCTCCGGCAAGCTGTTCAACGCGGTGCAGTACGGCGTCAACGAGCAGGGCCTGATCGACTACGACGAGGTCCAGCGCCTGGCGACCGAGCACAAGCCGAAGATGGTGGTGGCCGGTTTCTCCGCGTATTCGCAGAAGATCGACTGGGCCCGCTTCCGCGCCATCGCCGACAGCGTCGGCGCCTATCTGTTCGTGGACATGGCGCACATTGCCGGGCTGGTCGCCGCCGGGGTGTACCCCAGCCCGATGGAACATGCGCACGTGGTCACTTCGACCACGCACAAGACACTGCGTGGCCCGCGTGGCGGCATCATCGTCGCCAAGGGTGCCAGCGAAGAGCTGCAGAAAAAGCTGCAGTCGATCGTGTTCCCCGGCATCCAGGGCGGCCCGCTGATGCACGTCATTGCGGCCAAGGCGGTGGCGTTCAAGGAGGCGCTGGAGCCGGCGTTCAAGACCTATCAGCAACAGGTGATCAAGAATGCCCAGGCGATGGCCAATACCCTCATTGCGCGCGGCTACAAGATCGTCTCCGGCGGCACCGAGAACCACCTGATGCTGGTGGACATGATCGGTCGCGATGTCTCCGGCAAGGACGCCGAAGCTGCGCTTGGCAAGGCGCACATCACCGTCAACAAGAATTCGGTCCCCAACGACCCGCGCTCGCCGTTCGTCACTTCCGGTCTGCGCCTGGGCACCCCGGCGATCACCACGCGCGGTTACCAGGAACAGGACAGCATCGACCTGGCCAACTGGATCGCCGACGTGCTCGACGCGCCAACCGACGAAGCCGTGCTGGCGAAGGTGCGCGATGCCGTGACCGCGCAGTGCAAGCGCTATCCGGTGTATGGCTAAGGTGCCGGGATTGGTGATTCGGGATTCGGGATGCGCTAACGGCGCGTCCTTGCTTGTGCTGTTGCCAATCCCCAATCCCCAATCCCAAATCCCGGACGTCTGATGCATTGCCCCTTCTGCCAGCACAACGATACCCGCGTGATCGATTCGCGGGTGTCCGAAGACGGCACGACGATCCGTCGGCGCCGCGAGTGCGAGGCGTGCGGCGAGCGGTTCAGTACGTTGGAGACGATCGAGCTGAAGCTGCCCACCGTGGTCAAGAGCGATGGTGGACGCGAGGCGTTCGATGCACGCAAGCTGCGCACCAGCTTCGACCGCGCGCTGCAGAAGCGGCCGGTGGCCGAAGAGCAGATCGAGGCGGCGGTGCGCGCGGTGGTGCATCAGCTGCGCATGTCCGGCGAGCGCGAAGTGGGTTCGCTGCGGGTAGGCGAATACGTGATGGTGGAGCTGCGCAAGCTCGATCATGTCGGCTATGTGCGCTTTGCCTCGGTGTATCGCAGCTTTCAGGACGTGGCCGACTTCCGCGAGGAAATCGAAAAGCTCGAACGCGAATTGCCGGTCGGCAGCGAACAACTGCCGCTGCTGGAAGCGGCATTGGAACGCGCCGGCAAACCCGGCAAGCGATGAGCGCGATGCGCATCGCCTGCGTTGCGCAAACGCCGCAGTACCTGCCTGCGATTGCGCAAGCGCATCTACAGGCCTTCGGCGCGCTGCTGCCGGAGTGGAGCATCGATGAGGCGCTGAGCGAACTGCGCAGCCATGCGTGCGATGGCGTCATTCCTACGACCTGGGTGGCGCTGGATCAAACGCAGTGGCTGGGCTCGGTGAGCCTGCTCGAAAACGACGACGCACGCATCCGGCAATGGTCGCCGTGGTTGGCGTCGTTGTATGTGCAGCCGCAGGCGCGCGGGCAGGGCATAGGCGAGGCGTTGGTCGCACACTGCGTGCAGGCCGCAGCGCAGCTGGGCGTGCCGCTGCTATACCTGTATTGCCAGCCGGGCTTGGCGCCGTTCTACCAGCGCCTGGGATGGCAGATACATACCGGGTTCCTGCTGGGCCCGATGCAGATCGTGGTGATGCGCATTACGCCGGGAGTGCAACGCAATGCGTGAGGCCACAACGACCGCCAGCGCCGACGACCATCGCTGGATGGCGCAGGCGCTGCGTCTGGCCGAGCGCGGCGCCTACACCACCCGGCCCAATCCGATGGTGGGCTGCGTCATCGTGCGCGACGGCGTCTGCGTGGGCGAGGGCTTTCATCAACGTGCCGGCGGCCCGCATGCCGAAGTCTTCGCGCTGCGTGCAGCGGGTGAGTTGGCGCGCGGCGCCACCGCGTACGTGACGCTGGAGCCATGCGCGCACTATGGGCGTACCCCGCCATGTGCGCTGGCCTTGATCGATGCCGGCGTTGGGCGTGTGGTTGCGGCAATGGCCGACCCGTTTCCGCAGGTCAATGGCGGCGGGTTTGCGCTGCTGCGCGAGGCCGGGATCGAAGTGCTGAGCGGCGTGATGCACGCGCAGGCGCGCACGCTCAACCAGGGATTTCTGTCTCGGGTGGAGCGTGGGCGGCCGTGGCTGCGGGTCAAACTCGGCGCCAGCCTGGACGGACGGACGGCGCTGGCAAGCGGTGAATCCAAATGGATCACCGGAAGTCGCGCGCGTGCCGATGGGCAGCGCTGGCGCGCACGTGCTGGCGCGATCCTGACCGGTGCAGGTACGGTGATGGCCGACGACCCATCCATGACGGTGCGGCTGGGCGAGGACATGCCGGTCGTGCCGCCGCTGCGCGTGGTGCTCGATGCCGGGCTGCGGACGTTGGCGTGCAGGAACATTCGTCAGGGCAGTGCGCCAACGCTGTATCTGCATGGCGAAAATGTGGCCGCACCTTCGCTGGACGATGCGCAGTTCCTTGCGGTGCCGTTGCAAGCTGGACGCTTCGATCTGCCCGCGGTGCTGGCGCTGCTGGCCGAGCGCGGCATCAACGAAGTCCACGTGGAAGCCGGCGCCATGCTGAGCGGTGCGCTGCTGCAGGCCGGACTGGTGGACGAATTGCTGGTCTACATGGCGCCGGTGTTGCTGGGCGACACCGCAAGGCCGCTGGTCGCTGGCCTTGGCATCGAAACGATGGCGCAGCGACATGCACTGCAGCTGCTGGATGTGCGCCAGCTGGGGCAGGATCTGCGTCTGCGCTATGCGCCGGCTGTTGCCGGGTGAGAGCTGCATGGCGCCTGCGATGCTGCGCGGCCGTGCTATTGCGCGCATAAAAAAGGCCCCGCATGCGGGGCCTTGGTGTATCTGCGAAGCGCCGATCAGAAGCTCGCGCGCACGCCGACCTTGTACTGGTTGGCGTTGTCGACGAACTGCGCTTCGGCGACCAGGCCCCAGGTGCGGGTGAAGTTGACCTGGCCACCCAGGGTGCCGACGAACTCACCCTTGTCCACGTCGCTACCGTCGATGTAGCCGGCCTTGATCCAGGCTTCGGTGCGCGGCGAAGGCTTGCCACGCAGGCCCAGGTTGGCGAAGCCCAGGTTGCTCGAGTCCGACGCTTCACCCAGTCTGCGGCCGTTGACGCGCGATTCGACTTTGCCTTTGTTGCGCAGGACAGCGAACTCGGCGTTGAAATCCACGCGCTCGGTCATTTCCTGGCGATAGCCGATACCAGCGTGGGCCTGCTGCACAGTGATTTCTGCAGTGATACCAGCAAACGGGCTGTAATTCTCGGTCGCGCGCTGATAGCCAGCAAAAACGTAAACCGGCTCGGCAATCTGCCAAGAGCCTAGCAGGTAGCCACCGTCGAGATCATCGGCGTCGCTGTTTACACTGATTTCGGTACGGTTCCAGCCGCCTTCGACGTAGTTGTAGCTCAAGCCTTCCGCAGAAGCGGCAAACGGTGCGGCAGCCAGCAGGGCAGCCAGAATCAGGGTGTTACGCATTGGATGTCTCTCTTCGAATTGATGTCCGTGTCTCCACCCCGTTGCGAGGTGGAAAAAAACGACGTCTCCCGTCGCGGCGCGTAAATTAACAGATCCTTCACAATCCTGGCTATGGGGGATTTCCCGACATGACGCAGTGTCCTGCCAGCCTTGGCCCACGCTCGACCATTGCGTCGATGTGCCCTGTTAAACTTTGCGCACCGGTTCGCCGGTACTCACGAACGTCTTCAGGGCGGGGTGCGATTCCCCACCGGCGGTAGGCATGCGCAAGCGTGCGAGCCCGCGAGCGCTTGCACTCCAGGGTTGAGCGGATCAACGCCAAACGCCTGCTGGGCAAGGTCAGCAGATCCGGTCCGATGCCGGAGCCGACGGTATAGTCCGGATGAAAGAAGACGGCCAACGCGCGGCCTTGCGGCTGCGCGCGCGCCTGTTTGCTTTGCCTTGCGGCGTTTTTCGCTCAACTCCTGCGAGAAACGACTAATGTCCATGCACCACCTGCCGCGCTGCGCCGCGGCCTTCCAGCGCTCCGTCACGGCAGCCGTGCTGCTGCAAGCGGGGGCACGCTGATGTTCACCGGCATCATTGAAGGCGTCGGCCAACTGGCCGCACGTCAGCCGCAGGGCGGCGATGTGCGCTTCACCTTCGCCACCGGCACGCTGCCGTTCGAAGCGGTCCAGTTGGGCGAAAGCATCGCGGTCAATGGCGTGTGCCTGACCGTGATCGCGTTCGACGCGGCCAGTTTTCAGGCCGATGCCTCGACCGAGACGCTGTCGCTGACCACCCTGGGCGCGTTGCCAGAGGGCGCACTGCTCAATCTGGAACGCGCGATGCGGCCTACCGACCGGCTTGGCGGGCACCTGGTCAGCGGACATGTGGATGGCCTGGGCCAGGTGCAGTCGGTCCATGACGATGCACGTGCGCAGCGTTGGCGGTTTGCTGCGCCGGCGTCGGTGTTGCGCTATGTGGCCAAGAAGGGCTCGATCTGCGTGGACGGCGTGAGCCTCACCGTCAATGACGTAGACGAAGACGGCTTCGAGGTCGCCTTGATTCCGCATACCGTGGCCCACACCGCGTTTGCGCAGACTGCGGTCGGTGCGGCGGTGAACCTGGAAATCGATCTGGTGGCGCGCTATGTGGAACGCCTGCTCGGCACGCGGGGGGCAGCATGAATTTCGCACCCGTTCCGGAACTGATCGAAGAACTGCGCGCCGGGCGCATGGTGGTCATCGTCGATGACGAAGACCGCGAAAACGAAGGCGATCTGATCATGGCCGCCGAGTTGGTCAAGCCGTCTGACATCAACTTCATGGTCACCCACGCGCGCGGGCTGGTGTGCCTGTCGCTGACCCGCGAGCGCTGCGCGCAGCTGGGTCTGGCGCCGATGGTGCGCAACAACACCGCGCAGTTCCAGACCAACTTCACTGTCAGCATCGAAGCGGCCGAAGGGGTGACCACCGGCATTTCGGCCTACGACCGCGCGCACACCGTGCGTACCGCCGTACGCCCGGATGCCCGGCCCCAGGATCTGAGCCAGCCCGGGCATATCTTCCCGTTGATCTCCCAGCCCGGTGGCGTGCTGACCCGGGCCGGCCACACCGAAGCGGCCAGCGACCTGCCGATGCTGGCCGGGCTGGAACCGGCCGGTGTGCTGGTGGAAGTGCTCAACCCGGACGGCAGCATGGCGCGCCGCCCGCAATTGGAAGTGTTCGCGCGCGAGCATGGCCTGAAGATGGGCTCGATCGCCGACCTGATCGCCTATCGGCTTGCCAATGAGCACACCGTCGAGCGCGTGGACGAGCGGCAGATCACCACCGAATTCGGTCCGTTCAAGCTGGTGACCTACCGCGACCGCATCGCGCACGACCTGCACTTTGCGCTGGTGCGCGGTCGCGCCGATCCGCAGACGCCGACGCTGGTACGCGTGCAGGTGGAAAACCCGCTGGCCGACCTGCTGCACTGGCAGCGCGATGACTTCGGCGTGGCAGCCACCGACGCCTTGCGCGCGATCGCCGCCGAAGGGCAGGGCGTGATGGTGGTGCTGTCGGCGCCACGCGACAGCGAATCGCTGCTGGCACGGCTGCGCCAGCAGCCCGAAGCGGCCGCCAATGCCAAGGACGTGAGTCAGTGGCGGCGCAACGGCGCCGGCGCCCAGATCCTGGCCGACCTCGGCCTGGGCAAGTTGCGCGTGCTGGGCACCCCTCGGCGCCAGGTGGGGTTGGCCGGGTTCGGGCTGGAGGTGGTTGAGTATCTGGAATGCCACCCCGGTGAAGGCGTGCGCTCGGTGCCGCCGTCTGCCGTTCCCTGAGATGGCTGCGAGCTCACTTGGCCGGTCCCGTTGGTCTGGACTGTCAGTTAGCTGACGGCGCGCGGCTGTCAGCTGCGCGCTGCGTGTGGCGGCGCTGAAGTGGCCCGGGGCCGGCTACCGGTTCCAGCCGTGGCCTGCCCCCGGCCGGTTGCGCAGTGGGCCATTTGCCACGCCCTGTGTTGCTGAAACGCATGGCCGGGTCTGCTTTGGCCGACCGGGCCCACACGCGTCGGCCAGGCCTGGGCCCGGCAGCTGTTAAACTTCCCGCCCCCTCGAGTTGCCGACCCGCATGACCCACTACGAAGGCGATCTTCGCCCCACCACCGCGCGCTTTGCGATCATCGCCAGCCGCTGGAATGCCCGCATCACCGACGTGCTGGTTGCCGGCGCGCGCCAGAGCCTGGCCGGCAACGGTATCGGCGAAGACGCCATCGACGTGATCCGCGTGCCGGGCGCCTGGGAGATCCCGATCGCCGCCAATCGCGTGGCGCAGTCCGGCCAGCACGGCGCGATCATCGCGCTGGGCTGCGTGATCCGTGGCGATACCCGCCACTACGAGCACGTGGCCGACCTGTGTGCCGAAGGCCTGATGAGCGTGCAGCTGCAGACCGGCGTGCCGGTGCTCAATGGCGTGCTGGCGGTCGAACGCGTGGAAGATGCCGAAGCCCGTGCCGGCGGCAGCCACGGCAATAAGGGCGAGGAATGCGCGCTTGCAGCGCTGGAACTGGTGAATTTGATGGAGTTGTTGCCATGAGCAAGCCCGGTGGGCATTCGCGCCACGGCCGTCGCGACGGCATCGACCCGGTGCTGCGCTCGCGCGCACGTCGACGCGCCTTGCAGGCGGTCTATGCCTGGCAGATCTCCGGCGGTTTTGCCAAGCAGGTGATCGCCCAGTTCGCGCACGAGCAGGCGCACGAAGTGGCCGATCTGGCGTACTTCGAGAACCTGGTTGAAGGCGTGCTGAGCAACCGCGCCGAGCTGGATACCGCGCTGACGCCGTACCTGGATCGCAGCGTGGAAGAGGTCGATGCGATCGAACGCGCCGTGCTGCGCCTGGCCGCCTACGAATTGCTGTACCGCCAGGATGTGCCGTACCGCGTGGTGATCAACGAAGCGATCGAAACTGCCAAGCGCTTCGGCTCCGAGCACGGCCACACCTACGTCAACGGGGTGCTGGACCGCGCCGCGGTGGAGTGGCGCAAGGTGGAGTCGGGCGCCAGCGGCGCTAGCGGCGCCTGAGGCGCCGCGGGAATGGAGAGTCGGGAATGGGGAATCGTAAGAGCACCATCTCCGATATCTCCTGACGCGCTTTTGCGATTCCCGATTCCCTTCTCCCGATTCTCGCCTACATGCCCGAATTCGATCTAATTGCCCGTCTGCGTGCGCGCATTGCAGCGCGTGCCGATGTGCCGCTGGGCATTGGCGACGATGCGGCGTTGCTGCAGCCGCCGGCCGGTGAACAGTTGGCGATCACTGCCGATACGCTCAATGCAGGCGTGCATTTTCCGCACGAGACGCGCGCTGACGATCTGGGCTGGAAGACCCTGGCGGTCAATCTCTCCGATCTGGCGGCGATGGGCGCGCAACCGCGTTGGTGCACCTTGTCGTTGTCGTTGCCGCACGACGATGCGGCATGGGTGGATGGCTTTGCCGATGGCTTCTTCGCGCTGGCTGATGCACACGACATTGTGCTGGTCGGTGGCGACACCACGCGCGGGCCGTTGTCGTGCGCGGTGACTGCGATCGGCAGCCTGCCGCCGGGCGCCGCGCTGCGGCGCGATGGTGCGCGCGTTGGCGATGACGTGTGGGTGACCGGCGCGCCGGGTGAAGCCGCCGCCGCGTTGGCGTTGTGGCAGGCCGGCCAGTTGGATGTGACCTGCGCGGCGGCCGACCCGTTGCACGAGCGCTGGCGCGGCCGCCTGCTGCGTCCGCAGCCCCGCGTGCAGGCGGGGCTGCGCCTGCGCGGGCTTGCGCATGCCTGCGTGGACATCTCCGACGGGCTGCTGGCCGATCTGGGGCATCTATGCGAACGCAGCGGCGTGGGTGCGCGCCTGGTGCTCGCGGCCTTGCCGGCGATGCCGCGCAGTGCCGGAATCGACGTGGTGCAGTGCCTGGGCTGGCAACTTGGCGGTGGCGACGATTACGAGTTGTGTTTCACCGCCGCGCCGCAGCATCGCGATGCCGTGGCGCAGGCAATGGAATTTGCAACGGTGGCTGCAACGCGCATCGGCCAGATTGTCGCCACGCCCGGCGTGGTGGTACACGACGCCGAGGGCAACCCCTGGCACCCACCGCAGCGCGGCTACCAGCATTTCGTCGGCTGAGGCGTGGGGTTGGAGCGTGCGGTGGATGCGGGCAGTGCCGGTGCGCTGCGCTGAGACGATGCTGCTGCGCTGATCGTTGGGTGCCGTAGTGGAGGCGGCGGTGGCGCCTGCTGCGAAGTTCGGTGGAGCGCATTGGAAACAACGGGTGCTGCCAGCCCTCATCCGCCCTCCGGGCACCTTCTCCCGCGAGCGGGAGAAGGCAGCGAACCAGTTTGCCCGGCCGCTCCCGCTTGCGCAAGCAACGAATCCCGAATCCCGAATCCCGAATCCCGAATCCCGAATCCCGAATCCCGAATCCCGAATCCCGAATCCCGAATCCCGAATCCCGAATCCCGGCCCTTGAGCCATACCGTACCGTCTGGTACGTTCGCCCCGTTCTCCCCCGAACCACGGATGCATCGCAGTTGCCGCTGGGCCATCCCGGCCTGGCCTCGCGTGGGAGACAGCAGCATGAGCAAGCGTTGGATCGGGAGCATCGCCGCACTGGCGTTGCTGTTGGCATCGGCGTCGGCCGTGGCAGGCGCCTTCAGCAAGACCTATGAACGCATTCCCGGCTGGGACGGTGCCCAGATGGGCGCATTGGTGTTGGTGCCGCAAGGGCAGGGCGCCGGGCCGTTTCCGCTGATCGTGATGCCGGCCAGTTGGTCGTTGCCCAATCTGGAATATCTGGGGCGCGCCACCCAACTGGCCAGCGACGGCTACGTGGTGGTCAGCTATACCTCGCGTGGATTCTGGGATTCGGCCGGGCAGATCGATATCGCCGGGCCGGACACGGTGGAAGACGTCAGCGCGGTGATCGACTGGGCGTTGGCGCATACGCCGGCTAACCCGGATGCGATCGGTGCGTCGGGCATTTCGTACGGGGCAGGCATCAGCCTGCTGGCAGCCGAGCGCGACCCGCGGATCAAGGCGGTGGCCGCGCTCAGCGGTTGGGCCGATCTGGAAGCGGCGCTGTATTCCAATCGCACCGTCAGCCAGCAGGGCGTCGGCCTGCTGGTGGGTGCGGGCGCACTCACCGGCCGGGCTGGCCCGGATCTGGCGCAGATCGGCGCACGCGTGGCGCAAGGCGATTACGATGGCGCGGTGCAGGGCTTCCTGCCGCAGGCCGCCTCGCGCAGCCCTGCGACCGATGTGGCAGCGCTCAACGCGCGTGGGACCGCGGTCTTGTTGGGTAATGCCTTCAACGACGGCCTGTTTCCGCCGAACCAGTCCATCGCGTTCTTCAACCAGTTGCGTGGCCCCAAACAACTGCTGCTCAGCCAGGGCGATCACGCCACCGCAGAGCTGCCTGGTGCATTGGGATTGCCGAATGAGATCTATACCGCGACCACGCGCTGGTTCGATCGCCATCTCAAGCAGGTGCGTAATGGCGTAGATGCCGAAGCACCGGTGCGGCTATCGCCACGTGCCGGGCAATGGCTGGACTATCCGGACTGGGCATCGGTGCAACAGGCAACCACGCAGCTGGGTCTGTCCGCACCAGCCGGCTTGCTGAGTCCCACCGGTGGATTGACCGGCGGGACGTCCAGCGGGTGGCAATCGCGCATCGCCACCGACGTGCCGACCGTGGCCGATTCCGGGGTGGTGCTGGTCAGCGGTTTGCTGCAAGGCATCGGCCTGCCGGTGAGCACCTCGATTCCGCTGGTCAACCGCGCCGGTGCCGCCGTGTGGGTCGGCTCGCCATCGACCAGCACCCGGCGCCTGGCCGGTAGCCCGTCGCTACGCGTGACAGTGGTGCCCAGTCAATCGAAGGTGAGTCTGTTCGCGTATCTGTACCGCATGGATGGCTTGGGCGTTGCGCAACTGATCACGCATGCGCCATATTCGTTGCGCAACGCCACGCCGGGGCGCGCAGTCACGCTGGACTGGCCACTGCAGGCGGCGGCAACCGAGATTCCCGCAGGGCAGCGACTGGTGTTGGTGATCGACACCCGCGACGCGCGCTACACCGATGCCAGCGAGGGCGGTGGCACGGTGACATTCACCTCGCCAGTTGCAGCGCCCTCCGTGTTGAACGTGCCGCTTCGGTAGGGCAGCACGCCGTATCTGCATCGTCCCAGATCGTCCGCCGCGAGACTGGCGAACAGCGGCGGGTGGCGTGCCATCCGCCGAACCCGCATCTGCATCGGTCACGTCGCGTTCGCCCAGGCGAACGCGATTTCTGGCTGTGCGCGCGGACACGAGGTCGCTTTCGGGAAAGTACGCACGAAGCCTAGTTCGATGCCGCTGCTGCGGCACACCGCAGGAGACCCGAGATGCCGATCACCCGAACCGGTCTGCCGCATGCTGTGGCGTCAACCAGCCAAACGCAGGAGACGTCGCAGGCTTCGGCGAGTCAAGGAGTCGTCGACTCAAGCACAGTGCCACCCCGGCGTGCCGAGACGTTCGACGGGCTATCTGCGCTGCCGAATGATCTACGACGCGAGATTGCGCAGCGGTGTGGACCGCGCAGCCTCGTGCGCCTGGGCAGCGTCTCGCGGCAGATGGCGGAAGACACCAGGGATGTGCAAGCGTTCCTGACAGCGCGGCCGCGCTATGACCCGAGCTTGGAGTTCGGGGACGTCCATAGTGCAGAAAGCATGCGTGTCGCCCTGGACGAAGTGACGCATTTCCCCTACCCGGACGATGAGGAGCGCAGCGAGCAGATATTGCGCGGATACGGAAGGCTTGCAGCGCGGATTCCATCATTGCCGCAGGCGCAGCGACTTGAGGCGTTTACCGCGGTGTTGAATCACGCCACCCGCCATTCCGGGAATATGGCATTTCGCGTGGTGGCGCGCTTGACGGATGACCTGGGATGCTTGCCCGAGGACCTGCGCGCGCTCGCGTTCCATGCAATCTTGCCCAGTTTGATTGCCACGCGCCGGCAAGCGCTGCAGGCTGCTGCCGGAGCAGCGCACGTTGGCCACATAGGGGCAGTCGCAGAGGCTGATGCAGGGGGCGTGCAAGGTGATGGTGAGCCAGGGCCGCAAGGCGCAGTGGCTCCGGCCCAGGGTGGCGCTGCCGGAGGCATCGGCGGAGCGCTTCCGTTTAATTTGCTGGCATCGGCGATCAGGCATCTGCCCGAGGAGGCAGTCAACCTGGCGATCACCGAGGCTGCTGCACTCCAGACCGGCCCCCGCCTGCTGGCAGAGGTGACCCTACGGCTGCATCTTGTCGGATTGGAGCCGATCCATCGATTCCAGCAAGCGTATGCGCAGCTTGCCGAGCACCTCGCGCGTTCCGGCGATGGAGCCGAAGCCTTGACCCACCTGGTGGCCTTGTTGAACAGACTGCCCGATCCGGGAGTGCGCCAGGCTGCCTTCAGGGAATTGACGCGCGCCGTGCACGCATTGGACAGCACAGAGAGCGGCGCTGCGGTGCTGAGGCGGTTGGCTGGGGCGTTGCCGCACCAGCCTGCCGCGGTGCGTTACCTGTGCAGCCTTGATGTGCTTGCAGCGGCGGCGAGCCTCTTCCCGAGCGAGCAGATACCGGTCATTGCCGCCGTCCGTGCGCAGGCTGTTGCGATCCCGAACCAGGCCGCTGAACTTATCGCCAGATGCGACGACGCGATCGCCACGGCCAGCATGATGCTTGCGACTGTGTCGCGCAGGTATATGGACATGTGAGCACTGATTGATTGAGTGTGGTCTGGTCACGCAGCGGACGCGCGTGCCTGAAGCCCCCCTGTCCGGCGCGACCCTTGAGCAGATGGAACTTCGCAGCGTCGCTGCCATCTGCGTGCCTGCAGCTGGCGCAGCCAGGCAAGCCAACCGTCGGAACGCGCGGCGGGCCATCTGGTTGAGGCGCAGCGCTGGCCCGCGCATTTTATGCGGACTTTACGCAGCGCCGGCGGCAGATCCATAGCGACTTTACGCGGCCCAGGCAGAGACTGCGCAGGTTGGCGGAGCGGTTCCGCCGTGGACGATCCCGATGCATCCCTTGACCTGTCTGCTCCATCGGCGCTGCGCGCACGGTGCGGCAGCGCTTTGCCATGTTGGCACGCACACGCTTCCTACGCCGTTGCACATCGCACTTATCGCGCCGCCGTGCGCGCGTTCGGGGGAGTGACCGACATGCCTGGCTGGTTGTCCCTGTTGTGCGGCGTGGCCGTACTCGTTGCTGCTGCGTATCTGCTGTACGTGGTGCTGCGGCCCGAAGACTTCTGATCCGAGTGCGCCTCAATGACTGAAACTTTTCTTGTGTACGCGCTGGCCATCGTGCTGGCGTGGCCCCTGGGCCGTTATATGGCTGCGGTGATGCGCGGTGCACCGATGCGCGGCGATGCGCTGTTCGGCTGGATCGAACGGCCGTTGTATGCCTTGCTTGGCACGCGTCCGCAGCAGGGCATGTCGTGGCGCGGATACAGCATGGCATTTCTGCTCAGCAACCTTGTCGTTGGCTTGCTGACCTGGGTGGTGTTCATGACCCAGGCATGGCTGCCGTTCAACCCGGATGCCATCCCCAACATGCGGTGGGATACCGCCCTGCACACCATGGTGTCGTTCGTCACCAACACCAATCAGCAGCATTACTCTGGCCAGGCGCAGCTGTCGTATCTGTCGCAGATGACCGGCATCGTCGGCCTGCAGGTGGTGACGCCGATGATGGGCTTGGCATTGGCGGTTGCAACGCTGCGCGCATTGTTCGGTGGGCGTGCCGCCAGACAGGCGTCGATTGCTGCAGCGAATCCGGACACGTCGGCCGTGGCGGAGAGTTCGGAGCCGGAACCGTCGCGTCCGGGGCGCCAGCACAGCGGGTCTGGGTTGGAAGCCCTGCCTGAAGCGGACGTCGGCAATTACTGGGCCGACGTGATTCGCTCCAGCGTGCGCGTGTTGTTGCCGCTGTGCCTGCTGTGGACCGTGCTGCTCGGCTGGCAGGGCGTGCCGTCGACATTACAGGGCGCGGCGACGGCGACGCCATTGGATAGCAGCGCGGGCATGCCCAAGCAGACCATTGCGGTGGGCCCGGTTGCGGCGATGGTGGCGGTGAAACAGCTCGGCACCAATGGCGGTGGCTGGTATGGCCCCAATAGTTCGGTGGCGCTGGAAAACCCAACGCCGTTGAGCAATCTGCTTGAAACGCTCGCGTTGGTCTTGCTGCCGATGAGCGTGGTGTTCATGGTCGGCTACCTGACCGGGCGCAAGCGCCTGACGGCATTGGTGTTCGGCACGATGCTCACGATGTCGGCCGCGTCCACCGCACTATTGCTGTGGTCCGAAGCGCATTCGGCCAGCGCCAACTCGCCAGCGCTGATGGAAGGCAAGGAGGTGCGCATCGGTGCCGATGCCTCGGCATTGTGGGCGGCGTTGACCACGCAGACCTCCAATGGCTCGGTCAATGCGATGCACGATTCGTTGGCGCCGTTGAGTGGCCTGGTCACGCTGGTGGACATGCTGATCAACGCCATCTGGGGCGGTATCGGCTGTGGTCTGCAGCAGTTCGTGGTGTATCTGTTGCTGAGCGTGTTTCTGGCCGGTTTGATGACCGGGCGCACGCCGGAGTTGTTCGGCCGCAAGATCGAATCGCGCGAAGTGCAGTTGCTGGCGCTGTTGATCCTGCTGCAGCCGCTGGTGGTGCTGGGCTTTACCGCAGTGGCGCTGGCTGTCCCGGCACTGACTGCCAATTCCAACCCCGGCTTCCATGGCATCAGCCAGGTGTTCTACGAGTACACCTCTGCATTCGCCAACAACGGTTCGGGTTTCGAAGGCCTGGGCGATGCCACGTACTGGTGGAACCTGAGCTGTTCGGCGGTGCTGGCGCTGGGACGGTATCCGGCGTTGATCCTGCCGCTGATGGTGGCCGCCCGCATGGCAGTCAAGCGGCGTGCGCCGGAATCGGCCGGCAGCCTGCAGGTCGAAACGCCCACCTTTGCGCTGACCCTGATGGCGATCGTGATCGTGCTGACCGTGCTGCAGTTCATGCCGGCACTGGTGCTGGGTCCTATCGCTGAACACCTCGCCCTGGCGGCGTCCTGAGAGTTTTGAGCAATGTCTACGATCGATACGACTGAAAAACGCGAGCGCGGTGACGCAGCGTTGTTCGATGCCGCCGTGCTGGTTGCGGCGATGCGTGCGGCGTTCGCCAAGTTGGCGCCGCGGCATCTGCTGCGCAGCCCGGTGATGGCGGTGGTGATGGGCGGTACCTTGCTGGCGGCGGTGATCACCGCCAGCGGGCATTCGCATGCCGGCTTCGGCTGGGCGGTGACGGCGATCCTGTTCGTCACCGTGCTGTTCGGCAATTTTGCCGAAGCCATCGCCGAAGCGCGCGGTCGCGGCCAGGCTGCATCGCTGCGGCGTGCGCGCAAGGACCTGGTGGCACGCAGGGTGGAAACCGCACTCGGTGGCCGCGAAACGCGTGTGCCGGCAGCGGAGTTGCGTCCGGGCGATTACGTGATGGTATCCGAAGGCGAGTTCGTGCCGGCCGATGGCGAGATCGTGCGCGGTGTGGCCACCATCAACGAAGCGGCGGTCACCGGCGAATCGGCACCGGTACTGCGCGAGGCCGGCACCGATCGCAGCGGCGTGATCGGTGGCACGCGCGTGCTCTCCGACGAGATCGTGTTCAAGGTCACCGCCGAGCCGGGGCACAGCTTCCTCGATCGCATGATCGCGTTGGTGGAAGGTGCCAACCGGCAAAAGACACCGAACGAAATCGCGCTGACCTTGTTGCTGGCCGCGATGACGCTGACGTTCTTGATCGTGGTGGCATCGTTGCCGGCGATCGCGGGCTTTGTCGGCGTCACGCTGGATCCGCTGCTGCTGATCGCATTGCTGGTGTGCCTGATCCCGACCACCATCGGCGGGCTGTTGCCGGCGATCGGTATCGCCGGCATGAACCGCGCGCTGTCGGCCAATGTGCTGGCCAAATCGGGCAAGGCCGTGGAAGTGGCCGGCGACGTGGATGTGCTGCTGCTCGACAAGACCGGCACCATCACCTACGGCGACCGCCAGGCCACCACATTCCATCCGCTGGCCGGCGTCGACCGTGCACAACTGCGCGATGCGGCCATGCTCGCCTCGCTGGCCGACCCCACACCGGAAGGCAAGTCCATCGTCAAGCTGGCGCGTCAGCAAGGTGCGGTCGCAGTGGAAGCCGAGGGTGGGCATTTCATCGCGTTCACCGCGCAGACGCGCATGTCCGGCGTGGATATCGGTGGGCGCAGCATCCGCAAGGGCGCCGGCGATGCGATCGTGGCGTATGTGCAGGCGCAGGGCGCGACGGTCTCGCCGGAATTGCAGGGCCGCATCGAGGACGTCGCACGTGGCGGTGCCACGCCGTTGGTGGTGGCCGAAGGCCGTCATGTGCTCGGTGTGGTCGAGTTGAGCGACGTGGTCAAGCAGGGCATCAAGGAAAAATTCGCGCAGTTGCGTGCGATGGGCATCAAGACCGTGATGATCACCGGCGACAACCCGCTCACCGCGGCGGCGATCGCTGCCGAAGCCGGCGTGGACGACTACATCGCCCAGGCACGCCCGGAAGACAAGCTGGCACGCATCCGTGCCGAACAGACGGGCGGACGGCTGGTGGCGATGGTCGGCGACGGCACCAACGACGCCCCGGCGCTCGCGCAGGCCGATGTGGGCCTGGCAATGAACTCCGGCACCCAGGCGGCCAAGGAAGCCGGCAACATGGTGGATCTGGATTCGGATCCGGCCAAGTTGCTGGCGGTGGTGGAAGTGGGCAAGCAGCAGCTGATCACGCGTGGCGCGTTGACCACCTTCTCGCTGGCCAACGACGTTTCCAAGTACTTCGCGATCCTGCCGGCGCTGTTTGCAGCCGCCATCCCGTCGATGGCAGCGCTCAACGTGATGCAGCTCTCCAGCCCGCGTCATGCGGTGCTGGCGGCCTTGATCTTCAATGCGTTGATCATTCCGGCATTGATTCCGCTGGCGTTGCGCGGGGTACGTTTTCGTCCTTCCAGCGCCACCGCGCTGCTGCGCCGGAACATGCTGATTTACGGCGTGGGCGGCGTGTTGCTGCCGTTCGCGGCGATCAAAGTGATCGATCTGGCGCTGGTTGCCGTCCTCGGTGCCTGAGCCACGCGTGATGCCCCTTTCTTCTTCCGGAAACATGTCCATGTCTTCTTCCTTGCCATTACGCGACGGCGGCATTCTGCGCGGTTCGCTGATGCTCGCGGTGTTCATCTTGTTCGGGTTGGGCCTGGCCTACTCGCTGATCGCCACCGGCATCACCGGTGCGCTGTTCTCCGAGCAGGCCACCGGTTCGCTGGTGCGCGTCGATGCGCGCGTGGTTGGTTCGGCCTTGGTGGCCCAGCCGTTCACCGATGCGCGCTATTTCCAGCCGCGTCCGTCGGCCGCCAAGTACGACCTCACCGCCGCGGCCGGCAGCAACCAGGCCCGCTCCAATCCCGATTTGCTGGCCCGTATCGCGACCACGCGTGCACAAGTGGCCGCACGCGACGGCATCGCCCCTGAAGCCGTACCGGGCGAGCTGCTGACCCAATCCGGCAGCGGCCTGGACCCGCACCTGAGCCCGGCCGGCGCCCAGGTACAGATCCGCCGGGTGGCCGCCGCACGCGGCTGGCCCGAGCAACGCGTTGCCGCCCTGGTGCAGGCGGCGACCGAAGCGCCCCAGTTCGGGCTGCTTGGGCAGCCGCGGGTGAATGTGTTGGCTTTGAACCTCGCGTTGGATGAGGCCGGGGGCCGGAACCCGGGACCGGGGACCCGGGAAATGCCGAAGCAGTAACTGCAGGATTACGCATTTGCTTGTTGCCAAGCGTGCTACCTGCCAACGCAGTCATCATGCAGCATTGCGCGGTAGGCTCTTCCGGGGCCCGGGTCCCGGGTCCCGGGCCCCGCTTCGCCCACTCCCAATCCCCGACTGTCCATTCCCGCATGTCCGATGCCCGCACCCAGCAAGCCGACGCCCTGATCGGCGAATTACAGCGCGAACATGGTGGGCGGCTGACGGTGTTCCTGGGCGCCGCGCCCGGAGTCGGCAAGACTTACGCCATGTTGTCGCGGGCGCGCGAGCGCCTGCGCCAGGGCATGGATGTGGTGGCCGGCGTGGTGGAGACGCACGGGCGCAGCGAAACCGCGGCGCTGCTGGAAGGCGTGCCGCTGCTGCCGCGCGCCCGGGTCAGTTACCAGGGCCGCATGCTGGAAGAACTGGATCTGGATGCACTGCTGGCACGCAAACCGCGGCTGGCCCTGATCGACGAGCTGGCGCACCGCAACGTGCCCGGCAGCCGCCATGAGCGGCGCTGGCAAGACATCGTGGAGTTGCTCGATGCCGGCATCGACGTCTACACCACGGTCAACATCCAGCACCTGGAAAGCCTCAACGACATCGTGCTGCGCATCACCGGCGTGCGCGTGTCCGAGACCGTGCCCGATGCCGTGTTCGACCGCCTGCGCGACATCGTGCTGGTGGACCTGCCGCCACGCGAACTGATCGAGCGCCTGCAGCAGGGCAAGGTGTATCTGCCCGAGCAGGCCACGCAGGCGTTGCAGGCGTTTTTCTCGCCTTCCAACCTCACCGCGTTGCGCGAGCTGGCGATGCAGACCGCTGCCGACCGCGTCGACAGCGATCTGCGCGATACCCAGGCCGCGCGCGGCTTGCCTGGCACCGCTGCGTTGCGACGCCGCGTGGTGGTGGCCATCGATGGCCGTGGCAGCTCGGATTATCTGGTGCGCGTGGCGCGGCGCCTGTCGGAGCGGCGCGATGCACCGTGGACGGTGGTCACCGTCCAGACCCGCACCGTGACCGATGCGGCCTGGCAGCTGGAAATCGATCGCGCATTCGCGCTCGCCCATCGTCTCGGTGGCGACAGCGCGCTGCTGCACGGCACCAACGTGGCCGATGCCTTGCTGGATTTCGCTTCGCAAAACGGCATTTCCACCCTGGTGCTGGGGCGCACCCGCGAGCGCCCGCTGGCGCGCATGTTCAACCGCACGTTGACCCAGCAATTGCTGCAACGTGGCGCGCATTACGAATTGGTCATCGTCAGCTCCGCCGATGCGCGCGCACGTGCGCGCCAGCGCTGGCGTAACCCGCGCCAATGGCTGCAGCGTTACGACATGGCGTTCGCTGCGATCGCGGCAGCCAGTGCGGTGGGGGTGGCGTGGTTGCTGCAACGCTGGACCGATATCGACGACCTGTCGATGGTGTTCATTGTCGCGGTGGTGCTGGTGGCCTCGCGCACACGCATGGCTGCGGCGGTGGTTGCCGCATTGCTGAGTTTTGTCGCCTACAACTTCTTCTTCATCGAACCGCGTTTCACCTTGCAGATCAGCGCGCGCCAGGGCGTGGTGACGGTGTGCATGTTCCTGATCGCCGCGTTGGTCGCCGGCCGGCTGGCCTCGCGCCTGCGCAGCCAGGTACTGGCCTTGCGCGCGGCCAATGCGCATGCCAACGCCTTGCAGGCGCTGGGCCGCCAGCTCAGCACCGCGGCCGATCTGGGTCAGGTGCTAGAAGCCGGCCGTCGCGCGCTGACCACTGCGCTGGATGCCGACGTCTGGCTACGCCTGGAGCAGCGCGAAAGCGACGCACCCGCCAGCTTCGGTGCGCTCGATCGCAGCGCCGCAGACTGGACCCAGCGCCACGGCCAACCGGCCGGCCGCTTCACCGATACCCTGGCCGGCGCGCAATGGTGGTGCCTGCCGGTGCGCCACGAGCGCGGCACGCTGGGTGTGGCCGCGCTGCGCTTTCGGCAGACCCTGCAACGGCCCGGCCTGGAACAACGCCGCCTGGCCGAAGCGATGGTGGAAGACATCGGCCAGGCCGCGCTGCGCACGCGTCTGGTCGCCGATTTGGAAGGCGCACGCGTCAGCGGCGAAACCGAGCGCCTGCGTTCTGCCTTGCTCTCGTCGGTCTCGCACGATCTGCGCTCGCCGCTGGCCTCGATGATCGGCTCGGCCAGCAGCCTGGCCAGCTACGGCGATGCGATGGACGCGCACGACCGCCACAGCCTGCTCGACACCATCCAGCTCGAAGGCGAGCGACTGGATCGCTACATCCAGAACCTGCTCGACATGACCCGGCTCGGCCACACCGGCCTGACCTTGAATCGCGACTGGATCGGCGTCGATGAATTGATCGGCTCGGCCACCCGCCGCCTGCAGCGCTACCAGCCGGAGGTGCGCCTGCAACTGGACCTGGCCGCCGACCTGCCGGCGATCTGGGTGCACCCGGCGCTGGTGGAACAGGCCATCTTCAACGTGCTGGAAAATGCGGCGAAATTTTCGCCAGCCGGCGTGCCGGTGACCGTGCACGCGCAGCTGCGCGCCGGCGCGCTGCAGATCGACATCGGCGACCAGGGGCCGGGCATTCCCGAAGACGAGCGCGCGCGAATCTTCGACATGTTCTACAGCGTGGAGCGCGGTGACCGCGGGCGCAACGGCACCGGTTTGGGTCTTGCCATCTGCCAGGGCATGATCGGCGCGCACGGGGGCAGCGTGGAGGCATTGGCAGGCGCGCATGGTCACGGCACCACAATCCGCATTACGCTGCCGTTGCTCGTTCCCGCCGCGCCACCTCGCCCCGATGCCGACTGACCTCACCGCCATCCCGCCCGCCCGCGTGCTGATCGTCGACGACGAGCCGCAGATCCGTCGTTTTCTCGACATCAGCCTGCGTGCGCAGGGCTATCGCGTGCTGCAGGCCGGCACCGGCGAAGAAGGCCTGGCCTTGCTGGCCGGGCAGGGTGCCGAATTGGTGGTGCTGGACATCGGCCTGCCCGATCGCGATGGGCATGAAGTCCTGCGCGAGATCCGCCAGTGGTCCAACGTGCCAGTGATCATGCTCACGGTGCGCGCCGGCGAAACCGAAAAGGTCGCCGCGCTCGATGCCGGCGCCAACGACTACGTCACCAAGCCCTTCGGCGTGCAGGAATTGATGGCCCGCATCCGCTCGTTGCTGCGCCAGGCCGGCGCCGGCAGCACGGTGGAAGAAAGCGTGTTCGACGACGGCCGGCTGCATATCCATCTGGGCCTGCGCGAGGTCACCCTGCACGGCGAGGCCGTGCCGCTGAGCCGCAAGGAATACGCCTTGCTCGCACTGCTGCTCAAACACGCCGGCCGCGTGGTCACCCAGCCGCAGTTGCTGCGCGAGGTGTGGGGCCCCACCCACGAAGAAGACACCCACTACCTGCGCATCCTGGTCGGCAAACTGCGCCAGAAACTGCAGGACGACGCCGCCGACCCGCACTACATCGTCACCGAGCCGGGCGTGGGGCTGCGGTTTATCGGGGGCACGCGGTGAGTCCTGCGCGTCGCTAGGCGGGCGGCAACACCTTCCCCGGATTCAAGATGCCATCCGGATCCAGTGCGGCCTTGATCGCGCGCATGGCCGCCAGCGTGGCTGGATTGAACGCCTGGCTCATGAAATCGCGCTTGGCCACGCCGATGCCGTGTTCGCCGGAGAGCGTGCCCTCCAGCGCCAGCACCAGCGTAAACAGCCGTGGCAGGGCGGCGTGTGCGCGGGCATCTTCGTCGGCATCGGCCGGGTCGTACATGATGTTGACGTGCAGGTTGCCGTTGCCGGCATGGCCGAAGGCGACGATGGGCAGCGCGAATTCCGCAGCGAGTGCTTCCACGCCGGCGACGAGTTCGGGAATGCGCGACACCGGCACCACCACGTCCTCATTGATCTTGCCCGGCTTGATGGTGCGCAAGGCCGGCGACAAGGCACGCCGTGCGGCCCACAACCTGTCGCGCGCGCTGCCATCGGCGGCCACGTCCAGGCCCAGTACGCCCTGGCCATCGGCCGCCTCGTGCAGGGCTTGCAGCGCGTAGGGCAAGGTGTCGTGATCGCCGTCGGCTTCGATCAACAGCATGGCGCCGGCGTCGGGTACGTCGCTGCCATTGCGGCGTAGCAGCGCAATCGCGCTGGCATCCATGAATTCCAGCATGGTCGGCGTGGTCGGTTGCGCCATCAGCCGCGACACTGCGGCTGCGGCGCTGGAGGCATCGCGATACAGCGCGCGCAGGCCGGCTTGCGCGATTGCGCGCGGGGTCAGCTTCAAGGTCGCCTCGACGATGATCGCCAGGGTGCCCTCGCTGCCCACCAGCAAGTGGGTGAGGTCGTAACCGGTGGAATTCTTGGTATACGCACCGCCGCAGCGGATCACCTCGCCGGTGCCGGTCACCGCCACCAGGCCGAGCACGTTGTCGCGGGTGGCGCCGTATTTCACCGCGCGCGGGCCGCCGGCGTTGGTGGATAGATTGCCGCCGACGCTGCAGATCTCCGCGCTGGACGGATCCGGCGGCCAGAACAATCCGTGCGCCTGCAGCGCCTGCTGCAGGTCGCCATTGAGCACGCCCGGTTGCACCACCGCGCAGCGGTCTTGCGGACGCAGTGCCAGGATCTGGTTCATGCGCGCCATCGACACCACCACGCCGCCGGAAAACGGCACCGCCGCGCCGGTGGTGCCGGTGCCGGCGCCGCGCGCCACGATCGGCACGCCGTGCGCACGGCACGCCTGCACGATCGCCACCACCTCATCGGTGTCGCGCGGCAACGCCACTGCGGCAGGCAATGCCCAGCGGCGCGAATCGTCTTCGCCATAGCGGCGGCGTGCATCGTCGCCGGTCAACCAGCCATCGGTACCCAGGCGCGTGGCCAACACCTCGGCAAGTGCGGTGGGAAGTACATCGGTCATGACTTGCGATCCTGTGGTGCCGCGCGCTGGATGCATTTCCACCCCAGCACGGCGACGGTGAGCGGCAGCCAGATCCAGCGCAGCTCGGAGAGCAGCGTGCTCAGGCCACGCGCATTGAAGAAGCCGGTGGCAAATGGCGACACCCGGATCGGCCGCCATGGTGCGAACCAGCGCGTCTGGCTCCACGGCCAGCCCAGTGCCACGCCCAGGCCGCCGGAAGTCATCGCATCCAGCAGCGGGTGCGAGGCGGCACAGACGAACAAAAACACAGACGCCTGCACGGCATCCGCGCGCAACAGGCGATGTGACGCAACGCCGAGCAACCCCACGATTGCGGCGAACAACAGCGAGTGGCTGGCACCGCGATGGCCAAACGCATCGGCGTAGGGAATGTGCAGCGCGAACGCCAGCACATCGGCATCGGGCAGCATCGCCGCCGCCACGCCGGCCGCGAGCAGGCGTGGCGAGATGCGGCCGCGTTCACTGGCGCACCACAGCGCCAATGGCACGGCTGCGTGGGTCATGACGGTTGGCATAAAAACGTTGGCGTGAGCGTCGGTGGCGGTCAGCAATCGTCGGCGCGGAACGCGTCGCGGATCCAGTGCAATACCGGCGGTTCGCCGCTGGCATCGACCACATCGAAGCGGCACGGCAGCTCGGCCAGGGTCGGGTGGGCGCCAAGAAACAACTGCGCGGCCAGCACCAGCTTGCGACGTTTGCGCCAGTCCACCGATGCCGCACCGCCGCCGAAGCGGTCGTCGCGCCGGTAACGCACTTCCACGAACACCAGCGCTGGCCCGTCGCGCATCACCAGATCCAGTTCGCCGCCACGGTAGTTGGCATTGCCAACCACCAGCCGCAGCCCGGCCTGCTCCAGCAACGCGCGTGCGGCCGCCTCGACCGCCGCACCACGCTGCTGACGCGCTGCCGGCATGGCTCAGCGGCCGTCGGCGATCGGCGTCGGGCGGCCGCCGCTGAAGGTGGACCAGGCCGGCGTGCGCAACACATTGCCGAAGCCATCCAGATGCAGGGTGCCGGTGGCGCCGCGCAGGCCGCCATCGGTGCCGGTGGCGAGTTTTTCCAGGTACGCAGTGATCTTCCAGGCGTCGTAGCCGAACGCGAACAGGCGGGCGGCCGGGCCGCGTGCGCTGGGCAGGGTGCTGGCCACCTGGCTGACCGCCGGCAGGCCGGACACGCCCAGGGCGGTCCAGGTTTCGCTCGGGTAGACGATGCCATCCAGCGCCAGATCATCTTCGACCTTGCCGGTGCCGGCCACCAGTTGCGAGGTACCCACGCGCGATTTGCCGGCGAACCCGGCCAACGCCAGCTGCGGCGCCAGCGCACGCGCAGTATTGCCGCGCACTGCCAGAAACACTGCATCGGCAGTGCCGTAATTGCGCAACTGCGCACCGATATCGCCCGGCGCATCGGCCACGCTGATGCTGCCGGCCACCGTGCCGCCGCGTTCGCTGAAACGGTCGCGGAAGGCCTTGATGGTGCGCTTGCCGTTGTCGTCGCTGGTGCCGACGATCAGCACGTTGCGGCGTTCGCGCGAGAGCAGGTATTCGGCGGCCATGATGCCGTCGTCTTCCGGCGCCAGCGAGAAGCCTGCGCTGCCGGTGGGCGGGGCCTTGTTGTCGGTGGGGCGGTTGAGCGCCAGCACCGGCACCGCCAACTGGCCGCGCGCAAACAGCGCGCTGACCTCGTCGCGCCCCAACGGGCCGACCACGTAATCCACCCCGGCGTTGACTGCCTTGTCGTAGGCGGCATTGGCGCCGGCCGGGGTGCCGGCGGTGTCGAAGAACTGCACTTCCGGGCGGCGGCGGGTTTCGGCGTAGTAGCCGGCCAGCAGGCCATCGCGTACCGGCGCGGCGGCGGTGGCCAGGTTGCCGGTGATCGGCAGCAGCACGCCCAGCTTGACCGGTGGGCGGTAGCCATCGCGCTCGGCCGGCGGGCGCTTGCTGGTGTCGAAGCCCCACTGCGCATCGCGCTCGAAGGCGCGCGGCAACGCCAGGCCACGGCTGATCAACGCGCGCCCGGCAAAGTTGTACAACGGGTCGCCGGCCGGCAGTGCAGCGGTGCGGCCCTTGAGGGTGGCGTCGTCGAGCGCGGCAAGCAGGCGCACGATCGCGCGCTGGTTGTCGCTGCGCACGGTGCCGGTCAGGCTGGCATCGGCACGCGCGCGGTCGGCTGCGGCGCCGAACAGGTCGCCGGTGGCTTCCAGCGCCGCAGCGCGTGCCACCAGCCAGCGCGTCTGCAGCGGCTGGGTCAGCCCCTGCGGGCTGTCGCCCAGGGCCTGCAACGCCTGCGCGCCCTGCTTGTCGAGCACCGCCAGCTCGCCGGTGAGCAGCCCGAAGCGGGCCCGCTCCTCGCCGCTCAGGTGGCGTGGGTTGACCTGCGCCAGCAGCGTGCGGGCGCGCGCATCGTCACCGGCGTCGTGCCAGCCGAACGCCGCTGCCGCCAGCAACCGGCTGCGCTGCGCGCCGCTGGCACTGGCGGCTTCGGCTTCCAACTGCTGCGCGGCGTCGCGCGGTTTGCCCTGATCCAGCAGTGCCAGCGCTGCGCTCTGCGTCGGCGAGGCGGTCGGCGTGACGCTGCTGGTGGCGCAACCTGCGGCCAGCATCACCATCAGCGAAAGGGCAGAGATCCTTGCAACACGCTTGTTCATTTCAGATCCATTGGACAGGGGCCGCCGGGGCGGACCGTTAAAAACGCTACGATTCTACCCTTTGCCCCCGGAAAACCGCTGATGACGTCCCCTGGAACCCTGCACGTGGTCGCCACGCCGATCGGCAACCTGGCCGACCTGTCGCCGCGCGCGCAGGAGGTGTTGCGTGGCGTGGCCGCGATCTGCGCCGAAGACACGCGCCATACCCGCCAGTTGCTCGGCCATTTCGGCATCGACCGCCCGCTGCTGGCGCTGCACGACCACAACGAAGACGCCATGTCCGAACGCATCGTGGCGCGCCTGCGCGAAGGCGAGTCGCTGGCCATCGTCAGCGACGCCGGCACCCCGTTGGTGAGCGACCCCGGTTTCAAGCTGGTGCGCGCCGCCCGTGCGGCCGGCATCAAGGTCAGCCCGGTCCCGGGCGCCTGTGCGGCGATCGCCGCGCTCAGCGTGGCCGGCCTGCCCAGCGACCGTTTCGGCTTCGAGGGATTTCTGCCGGCCAAGAGCGCCGCCCGCCGCGAGCGCCTGGCGCGGCTGGCCGGCGAGACCCGCACCCTGGTGTTCTACGAGTCTTCGCACCGCATCGTCGAGTCGCTAGCCGACCTGCGCCTGGCCTTCGGCGATGACCGCCCGGCGGTGATCGCCCGCGAACTGACCAAACTGTTCGAAACCGTGCTCGACGGCAGCCTGGCGCAGCTGCAGGCCCAGGTCGAAGCCGACGACAACCAGCGCAAGGGCGAGTTCGTGGTGATGGTGCAGGGCGCCGCCGACGCTGCCGACGGCCAGCTCGCCGAAGGCCGCCGCGTCTACGCCAAGCTCGCCGAGCACCTGCCCCCGTCCACCGCCGCCAAGCTCGCCGCCGAGCTGACTGGCGCGCCGCGGAAGGCGTTGTATGGCGGCTAATGCGGTCATTGCAGGAGCGTGCCTGGACGCGACGGTGGTGGGTCGGTACCCCCTTTCGCGCACGGGTGCGCTCCTACAAGGCAATGGCCAGCGTGAAATCGCCGCGCCGTTTTGCACTGCAGCGATAGCGTAGAATGCGCCCCGGCGGAGTCGGCCAGACAGTCGCGTCACTCGCAAGAGTGCCGAGGAAAGTCCGGGCTCCATAGGGCAAGGTGCCAGGTAACGCCTGGGCGGCGCAAGCCGACGGACAGTGCAACAGAAAGATACCGCCTACGTTCCCTTCGGGGAGCCGGTAAGGGTGAAATGGTGCGGTAAGAGCGCACCGCGAGTCCGGTAACGGACCGGCACGGCAAACCCCACCTGGAGCAAGACCAAATAGGGATCCATTGGCGTGGCCCGCGCTGGATCCGGGTAGGTTGCTTGAGCGCTGCGGTGACGTAGCGCCTAGACGAATGACTGTCCACGACAGAACCCGGCTTATCGGCCGGCTCCGCCGCCTTCGTTCGGGCGTTCGCCCTTCTCGAAGGCGCCCACGCTTTGTACCGCCGCAGGCGATACAAAACGCGGGTCCCGCTCCGGGCATTCCACATCCCCGCGGCTGTCGCCGCGCCCCCTTGACTCAAGGGGGCTTGCAGGTAGGCAGTTGGTCGAGGCGTAGGTCGTTGGTCGAGGCTCTCGCGACGCGTCGCCGCCTTCATTCGGGCGTTCGCCCTTCTCGAAGGCGCCCACGCTTGGTACCGCTGCAGGCGGTACAAGACGCGGGTCTCGCTCCGGGCCTGCCACATCCCCGCGGCTGTCGCCGCGCCCCTTGATTCCAAGAGGGCTTGCACTCGGTAAGTTGTCCGGTGCTTTCGGCTGTCTGCGATCAATGCGATTGCTGCTTCGATCTTTACTGCTTGGTTTGGGCTTTGCCCTCGCGGCGAACGCTGTGTGCGTTGCTGCGGCCTTGCTTGACGCGTTTTTCTGTTTTGCGCTTAACCGAACGAGCGGGTGAATAGCTCGTCCAGGGCGTCGATGATGATCTGGCCTTGGTCCTTCAATGTGCCGGCAGGTTTGTTGAGCACGGCCAGCGGCACCGAGGTCATTTCCAGAGGCTGCAGGATGACGCTGTGGCCGGCTACGGTGAGTTCCGGGGTGAAACGGGATGGGGTCGGGGAGTGGCCGGACTTGATGACCAGGGGCACGACGACGCGGCGAGGAGAGGCGTCGAAGATCTTCGACTGGACCACCACCACGTACGGGATGTTCTTGTTCTGGCCGACATTGGCATAGACATCGAACTGGTCGGTCATAGCGTGGAGAACTCGTCGGCGAAGGAGCCGTGCGCTTCAGTGAAGACCTTCCATTCGCTCGCGGCGCGTTGCAGCTCAAGCGCTCTGGCGCTGTGGTTGTCGCGTTCCTTGGTGACGTACTCGGCCAGCAACTCTTCCACCTTTGCCGAAAGGTTGCCAGTCATCGCGCGGGCTTGCGCCGCCAGGTCGGCATTGATGGTCAGATTCAGCGGCTTCTTCTGCGCTGAAACGTCGTAATAGCGATTCATGCATTGGCTCCTGGTTATGCGCACGCTATGCGCATGACTGTGGCTTGTCAACGCGAGCCAGGGATCTCCAGGCGTGTCTCGCCCTGGAAACTCCCATTCGGCCCGAAGCGTCGTTCGTGGATGAAGCCGTGGCCGTGATGGTCTGCCGCAACGATGGTGCTGGCGCGGGTGCCGTAGCTGGGGCCGCTGATGAAGGCGGCCGAGAGCAGGCGTTCGGTGGGCAGGTCCACGCCGGTCTGCGGTAGCGCAGCGTCGGGGGCGATGGCCGGGTTGCCCAGGGCGGCCCACAGCGGCTGCAGGTCTTCCTCGCCGCTGGCGCACCAGCGGTGCAGCACCCTGGTCAGCGCGGCGGTCTTGGGCCACGGCGCATCCAGCGGTCCGTTGGACATGCCATGGATGCCCGCAGCCAGTCGCCGTGCCAGCGGTGGGTGGTTGCTCAGGTGCTCGCAACGGTCGGCGTCGCACAGCAACAGGTTGAAAGGTGGGAACTCGTGGGCGGCACCGGCCAGTGCGTTGCCGTAGGCAGTAGCGCTCAGGCTGCCGGACAGATAGTCGGCGATCAGATGCCCGCGCGAGCGCCCCGAGGCCGTGGCGAGCGGGTCACGCACGTTGGTGACCACCGCAGCGCGCCCGTCCCGACCCAGGCCAACCCAACTGCCACCGGAGCGTAGGTCGCGGCCGGCCAGCATGTTGTCGGCCGGCGCCGCCCAGCGCGCCAGTGCCGCAGTGGGACGTTCATGGAATTCGTCGCGGTTGCCCACCAGCAGCAAACGCCAGCGCGGGTGGGCTTTCCAGGCGAGAGCGACCAAGCACATGCCGCCGATTGTCATCTTGTTTGCGCAGTTGGGATACGTAGCTGGCGCAATGTGAAGTGAGACGGCAGTCGGGTTTACATGGCCTTCACCGCCCTGAATTTCCGTTCAATCTCAAAATATGAGACGAAACAGCAACTTGTGGATAACCTTTGAACAAGTCTCTAAAGAGTGCCGCAACTCATTGATGCAACTGGCGATTTGTGGTCTTGAAAACTGTTGACAACCTTTGACGCACTGCTAAGGTGGGCAACGGAGGGAAAACCAGGTGTTTTGTGGTTTTTCGTGGTTCAATGATCCCCCAGCGGGTATTCGAGGTTGCATTCGGTGTTTCAGGGCGAGACTGCCATCACGGTGGACGACAAGGGGCGTATGGCGGTGCCAACCGCATACCGCGACCTCGTTGCGCGTGTCAGCGGCAATCGCCTGGTCCTCACCTACAACCCCTTCGAAGCCGGATGCCTGTGGCTATATGCGGAAAAGGAGTGGGAGCGGGTGCGCGACGACGTGATGTCCAAGCCCAATACCCAGCGCGTGGTCCGCACGCTGCAACAGAAGCTGGTGGGTTCATCCGCCGTGCTGGAGCTGGACGCCAACGGCCGTCTGAGCATCCCGGCCAGCCACCGCAATGCGGTGGGCATCGAGAAAAAAGCCGTGCTGCTGGGCATGGGCGACAAGTTCGAACTCTGGAGCGAGCAGGCACATCGCGCACTGATCCAGCAGACATTGTCTGACGGGGATCTGGGCGATGAATTGCTCGATCTCAGGTTGTGAGCCGGGGTGCCCGGATGCGCGGTGAAGCGCAGCCCGGTCACCCGGTGTCGCAGCCGCCGGCGGCGCATGTGCCGGTGCTGTACACGCAGGTTCTGGATGGCCTGCAAGTGACCGAAAACGGAACGTATCTGGATGGCACGTTCGGGCGTGGCGGGCACGCACGCGGCGTGCTGGAACACCTTGGCCCGGGAGGTCGACTGCTGGTGATGGACAAGGACCCCGAAGCGATCGCAGTGGCCGAACACAGCTTCGGTGGCGATGCGCGCGTGTCCATCCATCGCGGCAGTTTTGCCGGACTCGGCCAGGTGGTGGCCGCGGCCACCGTCGACGGCATCCTGCTGGACCTGGGCGTGTCTTCGCCGCAGCTGGACGTGGCCGGGCGCGGTTTCAGTTTCGGCAAGGACGGCCCGCTGGACATGCGCATGGACCCGGACAACGGCCAGAGCGCGGCGCAGTGGCTGGCGCAGGCCAGCGAGCGCGAGATCGCCGATGTGCTGTGGACCTATGGTGAAGAACGCCAGAGCCGCCGCATCGCGCGCGCCATCGTGGCGCGGCGTGCCGAACAGCCGCTGCTGCGCACTGCACAACTGGCCGACCTGATCGCGTCGGTGATGCCGCGCGGCGACAGCAAGACCCACCCGGCCACACGCAGCTTCCAGGCCATCCGCATCCACATCAACCGCGAGCTGGCCGATCTGGAAGCCGGGCTGGACGCCGCCCTGGACGCGCTCAAGCCGGGCGGCCGACTGGCGGTGATCAGCTTCCATTCGCTGGAAGATCGCATCGTCAAACAATTCATGGCCCGCTATGCCAAGGCTCCGCCGAGCAACCGCCGCTTGCCCGAAGCCCAGCCGTTCGTTCCCACGCTGCAGCTGGTGAGCGGCGCGATCAAGGCCGACGACGCCGAATTGAACGTCAATCCGCGTGCCCGCAGCGCGGTGTTGCGGGTAGCTGAAAAGCTGGGAGTCGGGATTCGGAATTCGGGATTGGAAGAGCGCTCCAAGCGAATCCCAAATCCCCAATCCCCAATCCCGGCGTCTCAAGGAGACGCCGCATGAGCCGCTTGCTGCTCGTCGTGCTGCTTGCCTGCAGCATCGCCTCGGCGATCGGTGTGGTGTACATGCGCCACATGCATCGCAAGCTGTTCGTGCAGTTGTCCAAGCTCGAACACACGCGCGACGAATTGAATATCGAATTCGGCCGGCTGCAGCTGGAGCAGGCCACCTGGGCGGAAAGCAACCGGGTCGACCAGGTCGCACGTGCGCGCATCGGGATGAAGTTCCCCGAGACCAACGACATCGTGGTGGTGCGCCCATGAGCTTGCGGCAGGACAACCGCGTTGCACGACGCAGCCGCCCGCAGGGTGGCGCTTATGTGGGTGCGGCCATGACAAAACGGCAGGACAGCCGTTTTGCACAGCGCAGCTGCCCGCAGGGTGGCGCTTATGCAGGTGCCGCCATGACAAAACGGCAGGACAGCCGTTTTGCACAGCGCAGCTGCCCGCAGGGTTGCGCTTATGCAGGTGCCGCCATGACAAAACGGCAGGACAGCCGTTTTGCACAGCGCAGCTGCCCGCAGGGTGGCGCTTATGCAGGTGCCGCCATGACAAAACGGCAGGACAGCCGTTTTGCACAGCGCAGCTGCCCGCAGGGTGGCGCACACGGAGGTGCGCCATGAAAACCGGCCGCAACCGCCCCCGTAGCAATTTCAACCTCCGTGGTCGCCTGACCCTGGTCGGTATCGCGCTTGGCCTGTGCTCGGTGACGCTGATCGGCCGCGCGGCCTACGTGCAACTGGTCAATCGCGATTTTTACCAGCGTCAGGGCGAAGCGCGTTACCTGCGCGAACTGCCCATCGCCACCTCGCGCGGCATGATCACCGACCGCAACGGCGAGCCGCTGGCGGTGTCCACGCCGGTGGAATCGATCTGGGTCAATCCGCAGGAACTGCTGCGCAACCCGGACCGCATTCCCGAGCTGGCAAAAGCGCTCGGGCAGCCGCTGGACGAGTTGAACGCCAAGCTGGCACAGAAGGCCGGCAAGGAATTCATGTACCTGCAGCGCCGGATCAATCCGGACAAGGCGCATGCGATTGTCGACCTGAAGATTCCTGGCGTGTTCTCGCAGCGCGAGTTCCGCCGCTTCTATCCGCAAGGCGAGGCGATGGCCCATGTGCTGGGCTTCACCAACATCGACGACCGCGGCCAGGAAGGCCTGGAGCTGGCATTCGACGAATGGCTGCGCGGCAAGCCCGGTTCCAAGAAAGTGGTGCGCGATGCGCGCGGCGCCATCGTGGAAAGCGTGGACCTGGTGCGTCCGGCGCAACCGGGCAAGGATCTGACGCTGAGCATCGACCGCCGCATCCAGTTCCTGGCCTACAAGGAGCTGCGCAACGCCCTGGTCGAAAACAACGCGGCCGGCGGTTCGATGGTGGTGATGGACGTGGCCACCGGCGAAGTGCTGGCGATGGTCAACCTGCCGACCTACAACCCCAATTCGGTCACCGGCATCAATCCGTCGGCGCGCCGCAACCGTGCGGTCACCGATCTGGTCGAGCCGGGTTCGACGATGAAGCCGCTGACCGTGGCCACCGCGCTGACGGCCGGCGTGGTGACCAAGGACACCGTCATCGATACCAACCCCGGCTACATGTCGGTGGGGCGTTTCACCATTCGCGATGTGCCGCGCAACAACGGTGTGCTCAACGTCACCGGCGTGATCACCCGCAGTTCGAACATCGGCGCGGCCAAGATCGCGGCCAAGGTGCCCGACCAGACCTTCTACCAGTCGATCCGCAACTTCGGTTACGGCAGCGCGCCGCATAGCGGGTTCCCCGGCGAATCGGCCGGCGTGGTGCTGCAGCCGGCGCGCTGGAGCGGCCCGTCCAAGACCACGATGTCCTACGGTTACGGCCTGTCGGTGACGCCGCTGCAGATTGCCCAGGCGTACGCCACGCTGGGCAACGGCGGCAAGCTCACTCCGCCGACCTTCGTGCGTGGCCAGCACAACGAAACCCGTCAGGTGATCACGCCGGAAGTGGCGCGCCAGGTCATCGACATGATGGAGACCGTGGTGACCCAGGGCGGCGCCAAGGGCGCGGCGATTCTGGGCTACCACGTGGCCGGCAAGACCGGCACGGCGCGCAAGAATGGCGCCAACGGCTACGAGCGCGGGCATTACAACGCCCTGTTCGCCGGCCTGGTGCCGGCCACGCGCCCGCGCTTTGCCACCGTCATCGTGATCAACGATCCGCAAGGCAAGGTGTATTACGGTGGTCTGGTATCGGCGCCGGTCTTCCATCGCGTGATGGAAGGCGCGCTGCGCTTGATGGACGTGCCGCCGGACGATATCCAGTCGTGGCTGGCCGCACAGGCGGCCGGCAAGACCGGCCAGCCGGTGGTCAAGCCGCAATCGGCCGATCCGGATCCGGCCCTGGTGCCGGACCCGGTGGATGAAGTCTCTGCCGGCATTCCGACCGCACTGGCGCCTGCGCCGGCTGCCGCGCCAGCACAGCCCGCGCCGTTGCAGGAGAGCCGCCAGTGAGCCGCTCCATGGCGCTTTCGCAGTTGCTGCCGGATGTGGCATTGACGCACGACGTGCAGGTGTCCGGGTTGGTGATGGATAGCCGCGCCGTGCGCCCGGGCGATGCATTCGTGGCGATCGCCGGTTTCGGTGCGCATGGTCTGGGCTTTGTCGAACAGGCGCGCGCCAATGGCGCGGCGGCGGTGTTGTTCGAGCCGCCGGCTCCCGACGGTCTGCCGGTCCCGGCCGATGCGATTGCCGTGCCCGGTTTGCGCACGCGCCTTGGCGTGATGGCCGATCAATTTCATGGCCGGCCATCGCAGGCGATGCGCATGGTCGGCGTCACCGGTACCAACGGCAAGACCTCCACCGTGCAGCTGCTGGCGCAGGCCTTGACGCTGCTTGGTACGCCCACCGGCACGCTCGGCACGCTGGGCGTCGGTCTGTATGGCGCGGCCGTGCCGACCGGTTTCACCACCCCGCTGGTGCTGCCCACGCACGCCCTGTTGGCGCAGTTGCGCGATGAGGGTGCGCAGGCCGTGGCAATGGAAGTCAGCTCGCACGCGCTCGATCAGGGCCGCGTGGATGCGGTGCATTTCGACGTGGCAGTGTTCACCAATCTCACCCGCGACCATCTCGATTACCACGGCGACATGGCGCAATACGGCGCGGCGAAGGCCAAGCTGTTCACCCGCGCAGGGTTGAAAGCGGCCGTGGTGAACCTGGACGATGGCTTCGGCCGCACGCTGTTCGCTGCGCTTGATCCCGCGCTGCGCGCGATCGGTGTGAGCTCGCGCGCGCATGCCGACGCCCGCGTGAGCGCGCAGGCACTGCAGCTGGACCACAACGGCATCAACTTTGCGTTGAATGTCCAGGGCCAAGTGCATCCGGTGCATTCGCCGCTGCTGGGCCGTTTCAACGTGGACAACCTGCTGGCCGTGGCCGGCGCGTTGTGGGCGATGGAGTTTGCGCCTGCGCAGATCGCCAGTGTGCTCGGCCAGTTGCAGCCCATCCATGGCCGCATGAACCGCCTCGGCGGCGCACATGGCGCACCGTTGGTGGTGGTCGATTACGCACACACGCCCGATGCGCTGGAACAGGCATTGAGCAGCCTGCGTTCGCATGCGCAGGACCGCCTGATCTGCGTATTCGGCTGCGGTGGCGAACGCGACACCGGCAAGCGCCCGCAGATGGCGGCGATTGCCGAGCTCAAGGCCGACGTGGCGATCGTGACCGACGACAACCCGCGTGGCGAAGACGGCGATGCGATCGTGGCCGATATCCTGCGCGGCTTCGCGCGACCGGATGCCGCCATCGTGCAGCGCGACCGCGCCGCTGCGATCCATCAGGCCATCGGCATGGCCAGCCCATCGGACATCGTGTTGATCGCCGGCAAGGGCCACGAGCCGTATCAAGAAATTGCCGGTGTGCGGCACGCCTTCGACGACGCCCTCGTGGCGGCGCAGGCGCTGCTGCCGCGCACCGTGCTGGGAGTGCGCCCATGAAGCTCACGCCACTGTCGTTGATCGCACATTGGGCGGGCGGCGAGCTGCACGGCGACGACACCATGATCGATGCGGTCGGTAACGACACCCGCACGCTTGCCGACGGCAGCCTGTATGTGGCGCTGCGCGGCGAACGCTTCGATGGGCACGATTTCGCCACCGAGGCGGTCGCGCGCGGTGCCAGCGGTGTGCTGGTCGATCGCCTGCTGCCGGCGCTGAGCGTGCCGCAGGTGGTGGTGGACAACACCGAGCTGGCGTTGGCGCGCATCGCCGCCGGCATGCAGCGCGACCGCGCCACGCGTGTGCTTGCGCTGACTGGCTCCAACGGCAAGACCAGCGTCAAGGCGCTGCTGCTGTCGATCCTGCAGGAAGCCGGGCGCGTGGATGGCACCACCGTGTACGCCACGCCGGGCAACCGCAACAACGAGATCGGTTTGCCGCTGGCGGTGATCGCCGCGCCCGACGATGCGGACTTTGCGATCTACGAAATGGGCGCCGGCAAGCCGGGTGATATTGCCTATCTCACCGAGATTGCGCAGCCGCATGTGGCGTTGGTCAACAACATCGCGCCCGCCCATCTGGAACGTCTGGGCAGCTTGCTTGGCGTCGCACGGACCAAGGGCGCCATCTACGCCGCGCTGCCCGCCGATGGCGTGGCGGTGATCAATGCCGACGACGCGTTCGGCATGTGGTTCGAACAGCAGTTGCAGAGCCAGCCGGTGCAGGGACGTCGCGTGTTGCGCTATGGCTTGCAGGCCAGTGCCGAGATCACTGCGCGTCAACTGCGTCTGCACACCGGCGGCGCGCAGTTCACCCTGGTCACGCCGCAGGGCGAGGCGCCGATTGCGCTGCCGCTGCCAGGCCGCCACAACGTGCTCAACGCACTGGCGGCAACCGGGCTTGCACTCGGTGCCGGCATCGCCTTGCCGGTGATCGCCGACGGTCTGGCGCAGGCGCGCGCGGTAGCCGGCCGGCAGATCGCGCAGACCTTGCCCAATGGCGCGGTCCTGATCGACGACAGCTACAACGCCAACCCGGGCTCGCTGGATGCGGCCATCGATGCCTTGGCCGCCGCACCGGGCGAAGGCTGGCTGGTGCTGGGCGACATGCGCGAACTCGGCGCCGAAGGCGTGGCACTGCATGCCGCCGCGGGGCGTCGCGCACGCGCGGCCAAGCTGCAGCGGCTGTATGCGCTGGGCGAACTGAGCGCCGCTGCCGCGCACGCGTTCGGCGAGGGCGGGCGTGTGTTCGCCACGCACGCCGAGTTGATCGACGCCTTGCAGGCGGATCTGGTCGATGCCACCAGCCAGCAACAGCAAGTGCCGCAGCACGGATCAGGAAATACGCAGGAACATGCAGTGATTCACCAACAGCAATCGCCATCCACCAACGCGCTTCCGGGCGTCGCCTCCATCACGATCCTGATCAAGGGCTCGCGCGGTAGCGCGATGGACCGCGTCGTCACCGCGCTGCTCGCATCGGCGGAGGACGCATCCCATGCTGCTTGAGTTGGCCCGTTGGCTGCAGCAACTGGAGAGCCTGTTCGGGCTGTTCAACTATCTGACCTTCCGCGGCATCCTGGCTGCGCTGACCGCGCTGTTCCTGTCGTTGTGGATGGGCCCGGCGGTGATCCGCAAGCTCGCCCAGTTCAAGGGCGGCCAGCCGATCCGCCAGGACGGCCCGCAAACGCATTTTTCCAAGGCCGGCACGCCGACCATGGGCGGTTCGCTGATCCTGCTCACCGTCACCTTGTCGGTGCTGCTGTGGGGCGACCTGCGCAACCGCTACGTGTGGTTGGTGCTGGCAGTGATGATCTGCTTCGGTGCGATCGGCTGGTACGACGACTGGATCAAGATCGTCAAACGCGATCCCAATGGCCTGAAGTCGCGCTGGAAGTATCTGCTGCAGTCGATCTTCGGTCTGGCCGCTGGCTTGTTCCTGTACTACACCGCCGACGTACCGGCGGCGATCACCTTCTACATCCCGATGTTCAAGTCGATCGCGCTGCCGCTGGCCGGCGTGAGCTTCGTGGTGATCGCCTACTTCTGGATCGTGGGCTTCTCCAATGCAGTGAACCTCACCGACGGCCTGGATGGTCTGGCCATCATGCCGACCGTGCTGGTGGCCTGCGCGCTGGGCGTGTTCGCGTATGCCTCGGGCAACGTGGTGTTTGCCGAATACCTGAAAATCCCGCTGATTCCCGGTGCTGGCGAGCTGATCATCATCTGCTCGGCGATCGCCGGGGCAGGGCTGGGCTTTCTGTGGTTCAACACCTACCCGGCGATGGTGTTCATGGGCGACATCGGCGCGCTGTCGCTGGGCGCGGTGCTCGGCACCATCGCGGTGATCGTGCGTCAGGAGATGGTGCTGGTGATCATGGGCGGCGTGTTCGTGATCGAAACGCTGTCGGTGATGATCCAGGTGGCCAGCTTCAAGCTGACCGGCAAGCGCGTGTTCCGCATGGCGCCGATCCACCACCATTTCGAGCTCAAGGGTTGGCCGGAGCCGCGCGTGATCGTGCGCTTCTGGATCATTTCGGTGGTGCTGGTGCTGATCGGCCTTGCCACGTTGAAGGTGCGCTGATGAACGACATGTCCCGCCAGGCCACACGACTGGACGCCATCGGCGGCCGCTACGACCCGTGGCTGCTCGGGGCGGCAGTCACGCTCGCCTCGCTGGGCGTGGTGATGGTGGCGTCCAGCTCGATCGAACTGGAAGCCAGCCCGTTCTATTACCTGACCCGCCACCTGCTGTTCCTGGGTGGTGGCATCGCGCTGGCATTCTGGGCGATGCGCACCGAGCTCAAGACCATCGAACAGCACAACCAGATGCTGTTGCTGGCCTGCTTTGTGCTGCTCGTGGTGGTGTTCGTGCCTGGTCTGGGCAGCACCGTCAATGGCGCCAAGCGCTGGATCAACCTGGGCGTGTCGCGATTCCAGGTGGTCGAATCGGTGAAGGTGTTCTACATCATCTGGCTTGCGAGCTATCTGGTGCGGTTCCGCGACGAGGTCAACGCGACCTGGCAGGCGATGCTCAAACCGGTATTTGTGGTCGGCTTCTTGGTCGGCCTGTTGCTGCTGCAGCCGGACTTCGGCTCCTCGATGCTGCTGCTGAGCGTGACCGCCTGCATGCTCGTGCTGGGTGGTGCGCCGATCGGGCGCATCATCCTGCCGATCCTGCTGCTGCTGCCGGCCCTGGTGGCATTGGTGATCTTCGAGCCGTACCGCATGCGACGCGTGACCTCCTTCATGGACCCGTGGGTGGATCAGCTGGGCTCCGGTTACCAGCTGTCCAACGCCCTGATGGCCATCGGCCGCGGCCAGTGGACCGGCGTGGGCCTGGGCGCTTCGGTGCAGAAGCTCAACTACCTACCCGAATCGCATACCGACTTCATCTTCTCGGTGATCGCCGAGGAGCTGGGCTTTGTGGGCGTGTGCGGCGTGATCGGGCTCTACGCGCTGCTGGTCGGTCGCGCCTTCTGGCTGGGCATGCGCTGCGTGGAGATGAAGCGGCATTTCTCCGGCTATATCGCCTTCGGCATCGGCCTGTGGATCGCGATGCAGAGCTTCGTGTCGATCGGCGTCAACCTGGGCATCCTGCCGACCAAGGGGCTGACCCTGCCGCTGATTTCGTCGGGCGGCTCATCGGTGCTGATGACCTGTCTTGCGATGGGTGTGCTGCTGCGGGTGTCCTACGAAGCCGATCGCGCCGAGCGCCTGCGCAGCAAGTTGTCTCCGCAGGGCGCGGCCACCTCGCCAGCTGAGCCGGCCGAGCCGGTGGTCGATTCGGTGCCGCCGGCGTACGCGCCTGCGCACAAGCCGCAGCGCGACACTGGCGCTACGCCCACGCCGGCCGCTCCCCCGGTTGCCGCCGCCTACGTAGCGCCGGCGTCGGCCATCCTGCGCGGCACCAGCCGCATGCAACCGCGTGTGGAACCGACCTTCGGGAGGATTGCGTGAGCGTTTCTGCCCATGCCGCGCAAAAAATGCCCGCACCGTCGTCTGCGATGATGCGGCCGGTCATGATTCTGGCTGGCGGCACCGGCGGGCACATCTTCCCCGGCCTGGCCGTGGCCAAGGTGCTGCGCGCGCGCGGCGTGCCGGTGACCTGGCTGGGCGCCGATGACGCCATGGAAACCCGCCTGGTGCCACAGCACGATATTCCTATCGATACGCTGGCCATCAGCGGCTTGCGCGGCAAGGGCGTGGTGAAGCTGCTCGGTGCGCCGGTGCGGGTGATGCGCGCGGTGCGCGCTGCCGGCTTCGTGCTGCGCAAGCGCCGTCCGCGTGCGGTGATTAGCTTTGGCGGCTTTGCGGCCGGCCCGGGCGGCCTGGCTGCGCGCCTGCTCGGTGCGCCATTGCTGGTGCACGAACAGAATCGCGCCCCCGGCATGACCAACAAGGTGTTGTCGCGTTTCGCGCGCCGCGTGCTGACCGGGTTTCCGGGCAGCTTTGCTGGCGAAGAAGCGGTAGGCAACCCGGTGCGTGCAGAAATCGCTGCATTGCCGGCGCCGGCCGATCGCTTGGTGGGCCGCACCGGCCCGGTACGCGTGCTGGTGCTGGGCGGCAGCCAGGGCGCGCGTGTGTTGAACCAGGCGGTGCCGACAGCGCTGGCTGCACTGGGTCACCCGGAGGTCGAGTTGCGCCATCAGTGCGGCGAGAAGCTGCGCGCCGAAGCCGAAGCGGCCTACCTGCAGGCAGGCGTCAACGCCAGCGTCGAACCCTTCATCGCCGACATGGCCGCGGCCTATGCCTGGGCCGATCTGGTGGTGTGCCGCGCTGGCGCATCCACCCTGGCCGAACTATGCGCCGCCGGTGTCGGCAGCGTGCTGGTGCCGTTCGCCGCCGCCGTGGACGACCATCAAACCCGCAATGCCGAATACCTGGTCGGCGCCGACGCCGCCGTGCTGCTCAAGCAGGACGACAGCCTGGCAGTGCGCTTGCAGCAGGTGTTGCAGACGTTGCTCGCCGACCCGACTCGTCGCCTCTCGATGGCCAACGCCGCACGCACCCTGGCCAAGCCGGACGCCGCCGAGCGCATCGCCGACATCATTCTTCAAGAGGCCGGGAGTGGAGATGGCCAGCCTCCGGCTGTCCAAGAGCGAGCGGGATTGGGGATTCGCAACAAGCAAACGCACAAACAGGGCAGCATGCAGACATCCGTAAATGGCGACCGTTCGGCGCAGTTGATCGCCACCAATCCCCAATCCCGACTCCCCAATCCCGGCGCCTCCGCAGGAGGTGCCCCGTGATCCGCCGTCTGCAAGACAGTGGCGATTTGGTGCGGGCGTTCCCGCGCGTGCATTTCGTCGGCATCGGCGGTACCGGCATGAGCGGCATTGCCGAGGTGATGCTGACGCTGGGCTATGAAGTGTCCGGCTCGGACAACGCCGACAACGCGGCCACGCGCCGGCTGGCCAAGCTGGGTGCGCGCGTGATGCGCGGCCATTCGGCGGCCAACGTGCTGGGCACCGATTGCGTGGTGGTGTCCAGCGCCATCCGCGAAGACAACCCCGAGTTGATGGAAGCGCGCAGCCAGCGCATTCCGATCATGCCGCGCGCGGCGATGCTGGCCGAGCTGATGCGTTTCCGTCGCGGCATTGCGGTGGCCGGCACGCATGGCAAGACCACCACCACCAGCCTGGCGGCTGCAGTGTTGAGCGAAGGCGGGTTAGACCCGACGTTCGTCATCGGTGGCCAGCTGCTGGCTGCCGGTGCCAACGCAAAGCTCGGTGGCGGCCAATGGCTGGTCGCCGAGGCCGACGAGAGCGATGGCAGCTTCCTGCGCCTGAATCCGTTGATGGCGGTGATCACCAACATCGATGCGGATCACCTGGAAAACTACGGCAACGATTTTGCCCGCGTACAGGCCGCATTCGCCGAATTCCTGCAGCGCCTGCCGTTCTACGGCCTGGCGTTGCTGTGCATCGACGACCCGGAAGTGGCTGCACTGGCCGGCAAGACGCCGCGCCACGTAATGAGCTACGGCATGAGCGAAAACGCCGACGTGCGCGCCGAAGATGTCGTGCAGGACGGGCCACGGATGCGCTTTACGCTGCGCCTGCCCGAAGGCACCACCACGCCGGTGACGCTCGCACTGCCAGGTCGTCACAACGTGCTCAATGCGCTGGCGGCTGCCGCAATCGGCTGGCAGCTCGGCGTGGCGCCGGACACCATTGCGCGCGCGCTGGAAAATTTTGCCGGCATCGGCCGTCGGTTCAACGATCTGGGCGAAGTCACCACCAGCAGCGGCGCACGTGTGCGCGTGGTCGACGATTACGGCCATCACCCGCGCGAACTCGAAGCGGTGTTCGCCGCCGCGCGTGGCGGCTGGCCGGACAAGCGTCTGGTCGTCGCCTTCCAGCCGCACCGCTATAGCCGCACCCGCGACCAGTTCGACGCCTTTGCCGCGGTACTCAGCACGGTCGACGCATTGGTGCTGAGCGAGGTCTACCCGGCCGGCGAAGCGCCGATCCCGGGCGCCGATTCGCGTGCATTGGCACGCGCCATCCGTGCGCGCGGCCGCAGCGAGCCGGTGGTCGTCGGCCAGATCGCCGGGCTTGCCGAAGTGTTGCCGGACGTCCTGCAGGACGGCGACCTGCTGTTGATGATGGGCGCCGGCGATATCGGTTACGTGGCCCAGCACATCATCAGCAACGGGTTTGTCGGAGAGCAGGCATGAGCGCGTTGGTCGGCAACGTTCGCACCAGCGATCCGGCAGCCTTTGGACGCGTCGCCGTACTGCTCGGCGGCACCTCGTCCGAGCGCGAGGTGTCGTTGAATTCCGGCAGCAACGTGCTGGAAGCGCTGCGCGCGCGCGGCGTCGATGCGCAGCCGGTGGATGGCATTCCGGCGTTGGCCAAGGCATTGGTCGCGCAGCAGTTCGATCGCGTGTTCAACGTGCTGCACGGACATAACGGCGGCGGCGAAGACGGCATCGTGCAAGGCCTGATGGAAGCCTTCGGCGTGCCCTATACCGGCTCGGACGTGCTGGGCTCGGCGCTGAGCATGGACAAGATCCGTACCAAACAGGTGTGGCTGTCGCTGGGCCTGTCGACGCCGCGCTACGCGCGGTTGGCTGCTGGCGCCAGCGCAGAGGCAATCCATGCCGCTGCACAGCAGATCGGGTTGCCGGTCATCGTCAAGCCGGCAAACGAAGGATCCAGCGTCGGCGTCAGCCGCGTGTTCGACCAGGCGCAGCTCGAAGAAGCAGTGACTCTGGCGGCGCGCTACGACGGTGCGCTGTTGATGGAGCAATTGATCGAAGGCGACGAACTCACCGTGGCCGTGCTCGGCGACACCGCGTTGCCGTCCATCCGCATCGTGCCCAAGGGCCAGTGGTACGACTACAACGCCAAGTACATCGCCGAGGACACCCAGTACCTGTGCCCTGGCCTGGAAGGCGAGGCCGAAACGCAGATTCGCCAACTCGCGCTGGACGCCTTCCGCGCTGCCGGCTGCCGTGGCTGGGGTCGCGTGGACGTGATGCGCGATGGCAGCAGCGGCCAGCTGTATCTGCTCGAAGTGAACACCGCTCCCGGCATGACCAGCCATTCGCTGGTGCCCAAGGCCGCCCGCCAGCTCGACATCGATTTCGAAGAACTGGTCTGGCGCGTGCTGGAGCAGACGCTGTGAAGCCGGGAATCGTGAATCGGGAATCGGGAATGGGTAACAGCGGATGCGCTGTTGCCTTTGCGATTCCCTATTCCCGATTCCCAATTCCCGCGCGCGGAGCGCGCGCATGAACGCCACCCTGCGCATCCTGGCCTGGTTGCTCGCGCTGGCGTTGGTCGCGCTGCCGGTGGTGGCCGTGCTCAATGGCTGGGTCGGTGCCGAGCGCTGGCCATTGGCGAAGTTGCGCGTGTCCGGCGACTTCAAGCGGGTGCCGGCCGAAGAGTTGCGTGCGGTGGTGTTGCCGTATGCGCGTGCCGGCTTTTTCGCGGTGAAACTGCAGCAGGCACAGGACGCCATTGCGCGGTTGCCGTGGGTGGAAAGTGCGCAGGTGCGCAAGCGCTGGCCGGATGTGCTGGAAGTGCACGTGACCGAGCACAAGCCGTTCGCGCGCTGGGGTACCGACCGCATGCTGTCCGAGCAGGGCCGGCTGTTTCGCACCCCGCCGCTGTTGAAGGATTTCAAGTTGCCGCAGCTCGGTGGGCCGGACAGCAAGACCCAGGACGTGGTGGCGCTGTACAACGAATCGCGCGCCCTGTTCGCACCGACCGGGCTGGATGTGGAGCGTCTTGAAATGGACGCGCGCGGCAGCTGGTCGCTGGGGCTGAGCAATGGCGTGCAGATCGTGGTCGGCCGCGACGATGCACGCGCACGGCTGCAGCGCTTCGCCCGCGTGCTGCCGCAGCTGTCCGATCCACAGCGCCCGATCGCCCGCGCCGACCTGCGCTACACCAACGGATTTACCGTCGAACGGCAGCGATTGGAGAGTGGGGATTCGGGATTGGAAAAAGCGCAGCCCCGGCATCGCGCAGCACCTTCCGCACCTCCCGTCGCCCAGGCATTTCCGCGTTTTCCCAATCCCGTATCCCGAATCTCGAATCCCGGCTTTAAGACATGAATCGCAAAGGCGACAAATCCCTCATCGTTGGACTGGACATCGGCACCTCCAAGGTCGTTGCGCTGGTCGGCGAATACTCGCCCGGCAATCCGATCGAAGTGATCGGCATCGGTTCGCATGAATCGCGCGGTCTCAAGCGCGGCGTGGTGGTGGACATTGAATCCACCGTGCAGTCGATCCAGCGTGCGGTGGAAGAGGCCGAGCTGATGGCCGGCTGCGAGATCCGCTCGGTGTATGCCTCGATTTCCGGCAACCACGTGCAGTGCAAGAACTCGCCCGGCATCGTGCCGATCCGCGATGGCGAAGTGACCTGGAGCGATCTGGAGCGCGTGCTCGATGCCGCCAAGGCGGTGGCCATTCCGGCCGACCAGCGCATCCTGCATGCGATTCCGCGCGAGTACGTGCTGGACGATTCGCAGGAAGGCATCCGCAACCCGGTCGGCATGACCGGCGTGCGCCTGGAGGTGCATGCGCACCTGGTGGTGTGCGCGCAGTCGGCAGCCGCCAACATCACCAAGTGCGTACAGAAGTGCGGCCTGCAGGTCGACGATCTGGTGCTGTCCTCGCTCGCGTCGTCGGTCGCAGTGCTGACGGCCGACGAACGCGAGCTTGGCGTGGTGCTGGTGGACATCGGCGCCGGTACCACCGATCTGGCGGTGTACGTGCAAGGCGCGATCTGCCACACCGCTTCGTTGCCGATCGCCGGTGACCATGTCACCAACGACATTGCGCACATGCTGCGCACGCCGACGCCGGAAGCCGAGCAGATCAAGGTGCGTTACGCCTGCGCGCTGGCACAGCTGGCCACCGCCGAAGAAAGCATCCAGGTGCCGTCGGTGGGCGACCGCCCGCCGCGCCGCATGCCGCGCCACGCACTCGCGCAGGCGGTGCAGGGCCGTTACGAGGAAATCTTCGAGATGGTGCAGGCCGAACTGCGTCGTTCGGGCTTCGAAGAAATGGTGCGCGCCGGCATGGTGCTTACCGGCGGTGCCTCGAAGATGGAAGGCGTGGTGGAACTGGCCGAAGAAATGTTGCAGATGCCGGTGCGCGTGGGCATTCCGCAGCACGTTACCGGCCTGGGCGAAGTCGTCGGCAACCCGGTACACGCCTCCGGCGTAGGCCTGCTGCTGATGGGCAGCCAGATCGAACACCCGCGCCGACCATCGATTCCGACCGGGCGCGCAGGCAGCTTGTTCAAGAAATTGAAGAATTGGTATCGCGGGGAATTCTGACGAATTCGGAATCGGGAATTGGGATTCGGGAATCGGTTGAAGCGAAGGCAAAGCGGTTGCGGCAGGTTTGAGTGGAGAGCGGTGAGAGCGGGCAGGCATAGTTTTTTGTGGTTCCGCCGAGGAAGCAGTGGTTGGCGTGGAGGTGATTCGCAGTTGCGATTCCCCATTCCCAATTTCCCATTCCCGGCATTTCAAACAACAACATTCGCCGACATGCGGGTGTTGGGCTGGCGAACGGAGCAATCCGATTCCCCATTCCCGACTCCCCATTCACGGCATCCAAAGAGGACACTGACATGGCACATTTCGAACTGATTGAAAAAATGGCTCCCAACGCGGTCATCAAGGTGGTTGGCGTCGGCGGCGGCGGTGGCAATGCCGTTGCGCACATGGTCAACACCAACGTCGACGGCGTGGAATTCATCACCGCCAATACCGACTCGCAGGCCATCAAGAACTGCGGCGCCAAGCTGCAGCTGCAGCTCGGCACCAACGTCACCAAGGGCCTGGGCGCAGGCGCGAATCCGGAAGTCGGCCGTCAGGCCGCGCTGGAAGATCGCGAGCGCATCATGGACGCGCTGCAGGGTGCGGACATGGTCTTCATCACCGCCGGCATGGGCGGCGGCACCGGTACCGGTGCGGCACCGGTGGTTGCGCAGCTGGCCAAGGAAATGGGCATCCTGACCGTGGCCGTGGTCACCAAGCCGTTCCCGTTCGAAGGCCGTCGCCGCATGCAGGTGGCGCTGAAGGGCATCGAGGAACTGAGCCAGCATTGCGATTCGCTGATCACCATTCCCAATGAAAAGCTGATCACCGTGCTGGGCCGCAACGCCACCATGATCCAGGCGTTCCGCGCTGCCAACGACGTGCTGCAGGGCGCCGTGCAGGGTATCGCCGACCTGATCGTGCGCCCGGGCCTGATCAACGTCGACTTCGCCGACGTGCGCACCGTGATGTCGGAAATGGGCCTGGCCATGATGGGCACCGGTTCGGCACGCGGCGACGATCGCGCGCAGGCCGCTGCCGAAGCCGCCATCCAGAACCCGCTGCTGGACGACGTGAACCTGGCCGGTGCCAACGGCATCCTGGTCAACATCACCGCCGGCCCGGACTTCACCATGTCCGAGTTCGACGAGATCGGCCGCACCATCGAAGCCTTCGCGTCGGAAGATGCCACCGTGGTCGTCGGTACCGTGCTCGACCCGGACATGCAGGACGAAGTGCGCGTGACCGTGGTGGCCACCGGCCTGAACCGCGCGGTTGCACGCCAGGCCCAGCGTCCGGACCAGCGCGCGCCGATCAAGCTGGTGCGCAACGCCACCACCGGCCAGCCGGAATTCGGCGACTTCGACACCACCAGCGGCGATGCGGTGTCCAAGGCCGTCGGTGGCAGCATGGGGCTGGGCCTGCGCCGTCCGAGCAGCGACTCGGTCGGCAGCGGCAGCCACAACGGCGGCGGCTCCTCGACGCCGGCGGCGGACCTGCCCAACGATTACCTGGATATCCCGGCGTTCCTGCGCCGCCAGGCCGACTGAGGATCGTCGGCTGCGTCGCTACGGTGACGTAGCCCGTCCCGCCCGGGGCCCGCTTCGGGTAGCACTGCCATGTCATGTCATTCCTGCCGGATCGGTGCCGATCCGGCAGCTTTTGTTATCGCGTGACTGACTGATTACGGTTGCCGTCACGCGCGACTTGTTAAAATTCGGATAATCTCAGCGGATTAGACAGTCGGTTCAGCGTCTGTCTGCATTGTTCATCCAGACTTCGCATATGACCCAGCAACGCACTCTCAAGAACACCATTCGCGCCACCGGCGTCGGCCTGCACAGCGGCGACAAGGTGTACATGACGTTACGGCCGGCTCCGGTCGACCATGGCGTGGTGTTCCGACGGGTGGACCTGGAACCGGTCGTCGAAGTCCCCGCAGATGCCGAACTGGTCACCGAGACCACGCTGTGCACCGGGCTGACCTGTAACGGCGCCAAGATCCAGACCGTCGAACATCTGATGTCCGCATTGGCGGGCCTGGGTGTGGACAACGTCATCGTCGAACTGTCTTCGGCCGAGTTGCCGATCATGGATGGCTCGTCCGGCCCGTTCGTGTTCCTGCTGCAGTCGGCAGGCATCGTCGAACAGAGCAAGCCCAAGCGCTTCATCCGGATCAAGCAGACGGTAGAAGTGCGCGACGGCGACAAGGTGGCGCGTTTTGAGCCCTACGAGGGCTACAAGCTCGGCTTCACCATCGAATTCAATCACCCGATGATTCCGGCCAAGCAGTCGCGCCAGGAAATCGAGTTCTCCACCTCGGCGTACGTCAAGGAAATTTCGCGCGCGCGCACCTTCGGTTTCATGCGCGACCTGGAGTACATGCGCGAGCGCAATCTGGGCCTGGGCGGTTCGATGGACAACGCCATCGTGCTGGACGAGTTCCGCGTGCTCAACGAAGACGGCCTGCGCTACACCAACGAATTCGTGCGGCACAAGATCCTGGACGCCATCGGCGACCTGTATCTGGCTGGCGGCGCCATCCTCGGCGCCTACGAAGGCTTCAAGTCCGGCCACGCCCTCAACAACAAACTGGTGCGTGCGCTCCTGGCCGACCAGGCCGCCTGGGAATGGGTCAGCTTCCCGGAAGGCACCGAACAACCACCAGTCACCTACGCCAGCCCGGTCTACGCCTGATGTCAGGGAATGCCCTGGTTGGCGTTCAAAGTGTGAACGCGCTCGAATTTCCGACCCGTTCTTAACATTTATTTAAGACTTCTCTAACTCCTGCGGGCCACATGCCCGCTAGGATGCGTCGGGTCGTGTGCGGTCTTCGCAACGCTTTCACGCACTGGCGGCCGCTCCGGATGGGCGGCACGGCTTCACCGTTTGGTCGGTAGCACGTCCTGCAGAGAAGCCAACGCGTCGCGCAAGCCTTTGTGCGTCGCCTCGGAAACAGGTTTGGGACGGTCGCGGTTCTGCTGCGTTGGGGAATGCAGCGGCACGGTTGCGGTCTTGACGGTCACCGCGGTGGCCTTCAGTCCGACGGATCGGGCGGCATCCAGGATTTGGGTTTCGGCAAGCCGCACCTTGGCATGCCAGACCGGCGAATCCACCAGAAAAACGAGCTGTTCGCCTCGGACATTGGCCAACCGGCAACGGGTCGCCAGATGAGGTGGTAACAGGGGGCGCAACTGCCGGTCCAGCGCATCGAGCCACAAGGCTCGGCGCAAGGGGTCGCCAGCCTTTTCCCCCAGCGCGGCCTCGATGGCCGGTTGTGGAGTGGAAGGGTTGCGTGCGTTGGACTTGGGCTTGGACATGACACTCATATGGCGTTGAAAAAAGTTGTAATCAAATCGCGGCAGACCCGGGCGCAGCGTGTGGCCCGACAGTTCCAGGACTTTGCAGCGGATCGACCGATGGTGGTGCTTGGCGCGGTATTGGGCCTGGGCATGTTGATCGGCGTCGGTGCCAGCACCGCCACCGGCATGGTGACCAATTCGGCGCTGCAGGCCAAGGTTGCGCAGCAGCAGGCCGAGCTGGCCCAGGCGCAGCGCGCCTCGCAGGCGCAGGTCAATGCACTGGCCGCCCGGCTGGGCGAGCTGCAGGCGCAAGCCACCCGCCTCAACGCGTTGGGCGAGCGCCTGACCGAAATGGGCAAGTTGAAGGACGGCGAGTTCGACTTCGACGAGCCGGTCGGCGTCGGTGGCGGCGATGAGCCGGTCAGCGACATGCCGGTGAAAGACCTCAAGGAGACGCTCGGGCAAGTGGAGCAGCAGTTCTCCGCCTCCGGCCAGCAATTGAACGTGCTGGCCTCGCTGATGTTCGATCATCAGCTGGAGCAGAATTCGGTGCCCTCGCGGATGCCGATCCGCAACACCTACATCACCTCCGGTTTCGGCGGCCGCGCCGATCCGTTCGACGGTGGTTCGGCCTTCCACAAGGGCGTGGACTTCCATGCCAACGTGGGCGACCCGGTGCTGTCGGTGGCCGATGGCGTGGTCAGCTACGCCGGCGTACGCGGCGGTTACGGCAACGTGGTCGAAGTGGATCACGGCAATGGCTATGTGACCCGCTACGCGCACAACTCGCGCCTGGTGGTGAAGGTGGGCGATCTGGTGCGCGCCGGCCAGCAGGTCGCGCGTGCCGGTTCCAGCGGCCGCTCCACCGGTGCGCACGTGCATTTCGAGGTCTGGGCGGATGGGCGCGTGGTCAATCCGCGCAAATTCCTGGGCGAAGCCACGCCGGTGGGACGTCAGGGGCGCGGTTGACGGGGGCGCGGGCCGCGCTTGATTCGTGAAGGCCCGCCCCAAGCTACAATAGGGTGTTGCCATCGACAGGGCGCAGTGCGCCCTGTTTCGTTTACGGCGGTCGGGTCTGTGGGGACCGGCGTCGGTCAAACCGTTCCTTTTCAACCGGTTTCTTCAATGATCAACAGTCTGCTTACCCGTGTCTTTGGCAGTCGTAACGAACGCCAGCTGCGCCAGCTCAACCGCCTCGTCACCCAGATCAATGCGCTGGAGCCGACGATCGAGAAGCTCTCCGACGCCGAGCTGCAAGCCAAGACTCCGGAGTTCAAGCAGCGGCTTGCCGCCGGGCAGTCCCTGGACAAGATTCTTCCCGAAGCCTTCGCGGTATGCCGCGAGGCCAGCCGACGCGTGCTGGGCATGCGCCATTACGACGTGCAGCTGATCGGCGGCATGGTGTTGCACCTGGGCAAGATCGCCGAGATGCGCACCGGCGAAGGCAAGACCCTGGTGGCCACGCTGCCGGTGTACCTCAATGCGCTGCAGGGCGAGGGCGTGCACGTGGTCACGGTCAACGACTACCTGGCGCGCCGCGACGCCGCGCAGATGGGCAAGCTGTACAACTGGCTGGGCCTGAGCGTGGGCGTGGTGTATCCGGGCATGCCGCACAGCGACAAGCGCGAGGCCTACGGCGCCGACATCACCTACGGCACCAACAACGAATTCGGCTTCGATTACCTGCGCGACAACATGGCGCTGTCGCGCGCAGACCGTTACCAGCGCAACCTGCATTACGCGATCGTCGACGAAGTCGACTCGATCCTGATCGACGAAGCGCGCACCCCGCTGATCATCTCAGGCCCGGCCGACGAATCGCCGGAGCTGTACATCCGCGTCAATCGCATCGTGCCGCAGCTGACCAGGCAGGAAAGCGAAGAAGGCGAAGGCGATTTCTGGATCGACGAAAAGGGCAAGCAGGTGCATCTGTCCGAGGCGGGCATGGGCCACGCCGAAGAGTTGCTGTTGCAGGCCGGCATCCTGGAAAACGCCGAAGACGGGCTGTATGCCGCGCAGAACCTGAGCGTTGTGCATCACCTCAACGCGGCGCTGCGCGCGCATGCCATCTATCAGCGCGATGTGGATTACATCGTGCGCGATGGCGAAGTGGTGATCGTGGACGAATTCACCGGCCGCACGCTGTCCGGGCGTCGCTGGTCGGATGGCCTGCACCAGGCGGTCGAAGCGAAGGAAGGCGTGCCGGTCCAGCGCGAGAACCAGACCCTGGCCAGCATCACCTTCCAGAACCTGTTCCGCATGTACAAGAAGCTGTCCGGCATGACCGGTACGGCCGATACCGAAGCCTACGAATTCCAGAGCATCTACGGCCTGGAAGTGGTGGTGATTCCGACCAACCGCCCGACCGTGCGCAAGGACCATCCGGACCAGGTGTTCCTCAACCGCAAGGGCAAGTTCAACGCGGTGCTGGCCGACATCGAAGATTGCGCCAAGCGCGGCCAGCCGGTGCTGGTGGGAACCACTTCGATCGAGACCTCGGAGATGCTGTCCGAGCACCTGCGCAAGGCCGGGGTCAAGCACGAAGTGCTCAACGCCAAGCAGCACGAGCGCGAAGCGACCATCGTGGCCAACGCCGGCCAGCCGGGCGCGGTGACCATCGCCACCAATATGGCCGGTCGCGGTACCGATATCGTGCTGGGTGGCTCGTTGGAATCGGAGTATCACGCCCTCGGCGAAGACGCCAGCGAAGATGCGCGCTTCAAGATCAAGACCGAATGGCAGCGTCGTCATGACGCGGTCAAGGCGGCCGGCGGCCTGCACATCATCGGTACCGAACGCCACGAGTCGCGGCGTATCGACAACCAGCTGCGTGGCCGTGCCGGTCGTCAGGGCGACCCGGGTTCGTCGCGCTTCTATCTGTCGCTGGAAGACAACCTGATGCGCATCTTCGCCTCGGACTGGGTCCAGAAGGCGATGCGCATGATGGGCATGAAGGAAGACGACGTCATCGAAGACCGCCTGGTCAGCCGGCAGATCGAAAAGGCGCAACGCAAGGTGGAAGCGCACAACTTCGACATCCGCAAGAACCTGCTGGATTTCGACGACGTCAACAACGATCAGCGCAAGGTGATCTACGCCCAGCGCGATGAATTGCTGGACGCCGAGTCGGTCAAGGACAATGTCGACGGGATTCGCGGCGATGTGATCTACGACCTGGTCGCACGCTTCGTGCCGCCCAATTCGGTCGACGAACAGTGGGATCTGAAGGGCCTGGAAGCCACGCTGGAGTCGGAGCTGGGCATGACCTTGTCGCTGACGGACATGGTGCGTGCGCAGGAAGAAATCGACGCCGAGCAGATCGCCGCCAAGGTGCAGACAGCGGTGGATGCGCACTTCGCCGAGAAGGAAGCTGCCATCGGCGCGGACACCATGCGCGCGCTGGAAAAGCACGTGATGCTGACCGTGCTCGACCAGGGCTGGAAGGAGCATCTGGCCAAGATGGATTACCTGCGCCAGGGCATCTACCTGCGCGGTTACGCGCAGAAGCAGCCCAAGCAGGAATACAAGAAGGAAGCCTTCGAGCTGTTCTCCGAGATGCTGGAGAACGTCAAGCGCGAGGTGATCAATCTGCTGGCGCGCGTGCGCATTCGCAGCGAAGAAGAAGTGGCCGAACTGGAAGAGCAGGAACGTCTCCAGGCGCAGGCGCGCTTGATGGCCTCGCAATTCCAGCACCAGGATGTGGGTGGCTACGGCGCCGAGGAGGAAGTGGAGCAGATGCAGGGCGGCAACGCGCCTGTGCCGGTGTCGCAGGTCACCCGCGACGAACCCAAGGTGGGCCGCAACGACCCATGCCCGTGCGGCAGCGGCAAGAAGTACAAGCACTGCCACGGTCAACTCAGCTGAGGCTGAGTTGACCGTGGAGCAGCCCGCTTTGCGGGCTGCTCACCCGCTATCCGCGTTGCCGATAGCGGGCTCACGGCGCTGATTCCAATCCCCTGCGCCTTCGGCGCGCCCCCCTTACCAAGGGGGGCTTTGCTTTCGGAATTATCGCGATGCTTTGCGGGCTACGAGGTTAAGCGGTAAGTGCGGCGTTGATCTGTTGCTCCGAGGCGGAGATTTGGGATTGGGGATTGGCAATGCCTGCGCAACGCCTGCGTTAGCAAATCCCGAATCTCCGATCCCGGCCTCATTGCGCTGTACCGCTCACTCGCGGCACTCTTGCCGCCATGCCTGATTCTCTTCGATCCATTCACGTCGTTGCCGGCGTGATCACCGACCCCCGCGGGCGCATCTTGCTGACCCGCCGCACCGAAACGCGCGACATGCCTGGCCTGTGGGAATTTCCGGGCGGCAAGCGCGAGCCTGGCGAGACCTCCGAACAAGCGTTGGTGCGCGAGCTCAACGAAGAGCTCGGCATCGAGGCGCAGGTGGGCGATTGGGTGATGGAAGTGCCGCAGCTCTATCCGGACAAGCGGCTGCGCCTGGAAGTACGTCATATCACGAGCTGGAAAGGCAGCCCGCGCGGCCGCGAAGGCCAGGCCATGACCTGGGTGGCGGCAGACAAGCTGGCCCGCTATTCGATGCCGCCGGCCGACGTGCCGGTGGTGGGCGCGCTACGGCAGCCCGACCGTTACCTGATCACGCCCGAGCCGGAGGACGAGGCGCGCTGGCTGGAGGGCCTGGAGCTCGCATTGCACAACGGGATCACCCGGATCCAGCTGCGTGCGCGGCAGCTTGCGCCGGCGCGTTGGCAGGCGTTGTTGCAGCAGGTGATGCGCCTGCGTGGTCGCGCGCGCGCGCAACTGTTGCTCAATCGCGATATCGCGCTGGCTGCGGATCTGGGTATCGGCGTGCATCTGGGATCGGAGCAGCTGGCCGGTCTGCAGGAACGCCCGCTGCCTGCAGACCGACTCGTGGCTGCGTCGTGCCATGGCTTGGACGACCTGCGCCACGCCCAACGGATCGGCTGCGACTTTGCGGTGCTGGGCCCGGTGCAGGCGACCGCGTCGCATCCGGGCGCCACACCGATCGGCTGGGACGGTTTCGAGACCTTGCGCGAACAGGTCTGGCTGCCGATCTACGCGCTCGGCGGCATGCAGGGCGAAGATGTGCGTCAGGCGCGCTCGCATGGTGCGCAGGGTATCGCGGCGATCCGCGCGCTCTGGCCGCAATGAGCGCACCGCAGCGTCTGACGGCCGAACCGTCAGCGCAATGCCCTCGATCCCTGTTACGCCGTGCAGCGGTCCTGCGGTGATCCCGCGCCGCCGGATGCCACGCCTGCGCGGCTAGAACGTCACCCAGAAGCAGTTGTATTGCCTGCGTAGCCGCAGCACGCTGCGCGCCGGCGTGCCGCTGGCGAGGTTCTGTTCCAGCCGCAGTCCCCAGGGGCGCGGGCGGCTGGGCGGGGTAGGCAGTGGCGCGTCGATAGCGCTGCCATCCAGCGACGGCGTAGGCGCGGTGGTGTCGGCGTCCCAGGTGGGGGTGTCGCTGTGCGGATACATCGGCACGATATCCAGCAACGGGCGCTGCACGATGGCTTCCAGCCGGCTCAGCACCTGATTGGCGGCGGCATCGGATTGACCGCTCCACAGGTACAGGCTGGACAGGCGGTTGACGTCGCGGCTGTCCACCGCCAATTGCAGCAACGACACCAGTTCGCTCAGCCGCCGCGGGCAGCCGTAGCGATACAGGCCAGTATTGCCCTGCGGGCGGATGGCAGGCGGTGCGCGGCTGGCCGCGCCGACGTCTTCGCAGCGCCGGTCGGTGAACAGGGTTTGCCCGTCCGGCGCGACGCAGCGATGGATTTCCTGCGCCTGCACGCGCGCGGCGGGACAGGCGCAGAGCAAGAACAACAGGGGCAGAAGGCGATGCATCGGCGCAGCGTAGCCGGGTAAGCGTGAGCTGGCGACATACATGCGCGCGGGTGTGCGAGGGCGACGACTGGAATGCGAAGCAGGTGCTCAGCGTCCGAGCAGCTGCAACACCTGCGTGGTCGGCTTGGCCAGATTGAGGGTGTAGAAATGCAATGCCGGCGCGCCGCCTGCGATCAGGCGCTGGCACAAGGCCGCCACGACCTCTGCGCCGAAGGCGCGCACTGCGTCGGCGTCGTCGCCGTAGGACTGCATCTTCTTGCCGATCCAGCGTGGAATCTCTGCGCCGCATTGCTCGGAAAACCGCCGCAGCTGCGAGAAATTGGAGATCGGCATGATGCCGGGAATGATCGGTATCTCCACGCCCATCCGCTGCACTGCGTCGCGGAAATGAAAGTAGGCATCGGCGTTGTAGAAATACTGGGTAATGGCCGCATCGGCGCCGGCATCGACCTTGGCCTTGAAATAGCGCAGGTCGCTGAGCGCGTCGGCCGCCTGCGGATGGGTTTCCGGATAGGCGCCGACCTCGATCCGGAACGCGGCGCCGTGCTCGGCGCGGATGAAGGCGATCAGGTCCGAGGCGTAACGCAGGTCCCCGGGATGGCCCATGCCCGACGGCAGGTCGCCACGCAGCGCAACGATGCGGGTGCAACCGATGGCGCGATACAGCTTGAGCAGCTCGCGGATTTCCTGCCGGCTGCCGCCGACGCAGGACAGGTGCGGCGCCGCTTCGAAGCCATGCTTCTGCTTGAGGTGGCGTACCGTTTCGGAGGTGTAGCTGAGCGTGGAGCCGCCGGCGCCGAAGGTGCACGACACGTACTCCGGCGCGTAGCCTTTCAACCTGGCTGCAGTGCGGTCCAGTTGCGCGCGCTGATCATCGGTCTTGGGCGGGTAGAACTCGAAACTGAGATGCGTCATCGCGGCGGTTCCGGCGGATCGTCTGGCGATAATATCGCTTCATCGCGATGAATGCATATCAGATTGCGACGGTTCCGATGCGCACTGTCGCAGGGCCGGTGAGGGCGGCAGCACGCGGAATGGCAGGTTGGCATAGCCGGCGCGGCCGGCGTCATCGCGCACTTCCACAAACAAGCGGTAATTGCCCGGCGGTGGTGCGATCAGGCGCACCTCCTCGCCCGTAGCGCGTGCGCCGTTGCGACCACCGGGCATGCGGTTCGGCGCAATGGCGGCATCGACCAGCGGTGGCAACGTCTCGGGGTCGCCCCCGATGCTGCGCGCGGTGCTTTCGCTGCGCACGTGCCAGTCGTAGCGCAGTACGGATGCGCCGCTGGCACGAATGCGTGCGGTCACGGCCTGGCCCGGGCGAAGGCTCACGCTGTCGGTGGCGCGTTGGCCAGCCAGCGTGAGCGCCGCTACCGTTGGCGCCCTGGTGTCTGGCCATTGGCCGGTCCACAGCAATTGCAATGTGTCCACGCTGGGCGTGGCCTCGCCCGAAGACAGGAACAGGCCATACCAGGTGGGCGTGCGCTCCTGCTTGTCGCCCCACAGGAACACGAACGAGCCCAGCCCCTGGCGGGTGTCGCTGGCGATGTCGCTGCGGTAGCGCTGTTCCAGCAATAGCGCCTTGCGCGTGCTGTCGTCTTCGATCGGTGCGCCCCACGAGGTGGTCGGCGATTCCCAGTGCCCGGTGGGGCCCCATTCGGTGACCACGTAAGGGCCGCGCCAACCGCTCTCGTGCAGCTTTTGCGGGAGCGCTGCGATATCGCCGTAGAGCTGCACGGCGATCAGGTCCAGTGCCGGCGCGCGCGTCTTGAGTTGGTCGATGAGTTGCTTGTCGAAACCGGCCAGCGTGGTGGTGACCGGATGATCCGGGTCGATGGCATGGATCGCCTCGGCGATCTCGCCGACCGCATTCCAGACCTTGGGATTGGTGTAATCCAGATTGAGCTCGTTACCGACCACCCACATCAGCACCGCCGGATGCGCCGCCGATTGCCGTACCTGCGCAAGGATGCGTTGCAGTTGCTGTTTCACTGCCGCTGCATCGTCGTAATCGAAGCCATGTCGCTGGTTGCCGACCTCGATGCCGACCGCCACTTTCAGGCCGTTGCCTTGTGCGCGATCGAGCAGGGCGCGCTGGCGTTGCGGGTCCGGATCCACGCGCCAGGTGCGCAACGCGTTGCCGCCGCGTGCGGCCAGCGTTTCCATGCTGCCATTGCCCAGGCCGGCACCCTTGATCACGAAGGGAGCGCCATCCACCAACAGGCGGTAGCCGTCTGCTTCCTGCGCAATGCGCACCTGCGCCGCGCTCACCTGCGTGCTCGCGGCCAGTGCGAACACGCAGACGGCGATGACGCGCGCATTGCATGGCAGTTGCATGGCGACTCCTGGTGGTCAGCAAGACACCAGCATAGGCCGGGATACCGTGATGCGGGCGGCCGCGCAGCATCTGCCTGGTTGGGGTTGCTTGCGGGCAATCGCATCCGGTTCTGGGGACTGGGTTGCAATCGCGCGCCGCTTGCCTGCTTGAAGTTGCGGCGCATTCGGTGAGCGCAGCGCTTTGCGCCATTGGGCTGCAATGCGACATGCAGGAAGAGGTTGGCGAAGACCGCTTGTCCAACGCACATGGTGTCCTTCGAACATTACGCAGTACCGCGGCGTTGTCGAAGACCCACCATCGCTGGCTTGCCGCTGCCGTGGCAATGCCTGCTGGAAACCGTGGAGTGCATCTGCGCCGGGCGTTGACGCCTGCACGCCTACACTGGGCGCACTTTCCATGGAGCGCTTTCATGAGCGATACCACGATGACCGCCATCGCCATCCGCGATGGCAAGGGCGACGCCGAGGCGCTGTACGCCACCGAACAACCGCGCCCGCGTCCGGCACCGGGGCAGGTGCTGATCCGCGTGCATGCCGCCGGCATCAATCGCCCGGATCTGCTGCAACGCGCCGGGCACTACCCGCCACCACCTGGCGCGCCGGAAACGCTGGGGCTGGAAATCGCCGGCGAAATCGTCGAGCCGGCTGGTCGCTGGAAGGTGGGCGAGCGCGTGTGCGCGCTGCTGGGTGGCGGTGGCTACGCGCAATACGCTGCCGTCGATGCGCGTCACGTACTGCCCATTCCCGCCGGCATGGATCTGGTGCACGCCGCCGCGTTACCGGAAACCATCTTCACTGCCTATGCCAATCTGTTCGAACACGGCCGGCTCGCGGCAGGCCAATGGCTGCTGTTGCATGGTGCGACCTCGGGCATCGGCGTTACGGCGATCCAGATGGCCAAGGCGGCGGGCGCGCACGTGCTGGCCACCGCGCGCTCGGCCAGCAAGGCGGCACAGGCGCGCGAGTTGGGCGCCGATGTGGCGATCGATTCCACCACTGCGTCGTTTGTCGAGGTGGCCAAGGCGCACGGCGGCGTGGATGTTGCGCTCGACATGGTGGGCGCTGCGGTCTTCGCCGACACCCTGGAAGCGCTCAACCCGCGCGGGCGCATCGTCTACATCGCCTCGCAGGCCGGCGCCACCATCGAGGTGCCGATTCCGGTGCTGATGCGCAAGCAGGCGGTCATCACCGGCTCGACGCTACGCCCGCGCAATGCAGACGAAAAAGCCCGGCTGGCGGCGGAAGTGGAGCGCGTGGTGTGGCCATGGATCGAGCAGGGCAAGCTGCGCGTACTGCTCGACAAGCGCTTCCCGCTGAGCGAAGCGGCTGCGGCGCATCGTTACCTGGAGCAGGGCAGTCACCTGGGCAAGGTGGTGCTGGAGATGTAGCACGTAGCACTGGACTCAACCAGCTCGGCGCCAGCGGCTGCAGGCGCCGTGCGCCCGGCGATCGACAAGCGCCGGCCGCGCCACCGCGCAATTGCACAGCTACCTCGGCACGAGGTTCGCGTGGCAGTTCGCGGACGCATCGTTTTACGCACACAGAGTTCGCATTGTTGCGCCTGAAACCACTGCCGCCTCGTGAGAATCCGCAGCCTGTTAACTCACGATCAATGGCGGCACACGAATGATGACGCGCTCTTTCTCTCAAGCCGTCCTGGCTTGTGCCGTCGCGCTGGGTATGACCGGTGTCGCGCAGGCAGCCGAACAGGCACCTGCGCAACTCGCCGTCGGTGGCGCGCTGGCGCCGCAACGCATCCTGCAGGTGGGATTGGTGCTCAAGCCGCAGGTGACCATGCGTCAGCAACAAGCGGCGGTGGAGCAGTGGTTGACCCGCGATGGCGGCGATCCGCTGTTGCGCGGCCAACTGGCACGCGCATCGGCTGCTTCCACCCGCGATATCGCGCAGGTCAAGGCCTATCTGAGCCGGTATGGCATCACCGATGTACGCCCGGCCATCGATGGCCGCCTGCTGCAGGTTCGCGCGACAGCGGCGGCATTGCAGGCTGCCCTTGGCACCCCGCTGCGTGCAGTGAGTGCCGATGGCCGCCTCGGCGTTGCCGCTGCTCAGGGCACGGTCGCAGTGCCGGCCGGCTTGCAGGCGGTGGTGCAAGGTGTGGTTGGCCTGGACGGCACGGCCGGCGCCAAGGTCACCCCGCACGGGGCGCCGCTGAGCGCCGCGCGCACATCGTTGTTGAACAGCAGCGCCGTGACGGCCGCCAACAGCGGCGGCGGCGCAGAAGTCGTGCGCCACAGCATCGAAGAGCTCAATAGCGCGTACGGCGCCGATACGCTGGCACCGGCCAGCGATATCGTCGGTGCGGTCATTGCCGCCGGCAATCTGGAAAATACCCTCGCGCGGCTGCAGAGCTTCCAGGACCTGCACGGCCTGCACACCCCGGTCACGGTGGTGACGGTGGGCGACCCTAGCGCGCCGGGTTACCAGTCCGATGCCGCCAGCAAGGATTCGGAAGTCGAGTGGGACATGGATACCCAGTTGCTGGTCGGCAGCGCCGGCGGGTTGAAGCGCCTGATCATCTACAACATCCCGGACTTTTCCTGGAAGAGCATGATCGATGGCATGGCGCGCGCGGCCGACGACAACCTGGCCCGCGTGGTCAGCATGTCGATCTATGGGCAGGAAATCCAGGTCAACGACGCGGTCTTCCAGGCCATGGACGCCAGCCTGACCAAGGCGGTGCGTCAGGGGCAGAACTTCCTGATCTGCAGCGGCGACGACGGCATCTACCTGCCGCTGAGCGCACGCGCCAACGCGCCTTATTACGACACGCTGGCGGGGCGCCCGGACCTGCGCCAGGTCGGTTGGCCGGCTTCGCACCGCTACGCGATTGCGGTGGGCGCCACCGAGTTGCTGACCCAGGGCGGCAACCCCGGCAGCTACGCCTCCGAGCGCGTCTGGAATGCCGGTGTCGGCCGCCACCTCAGCCAGGGCGGCCTCAGCAAGATTGCCTATGCGCCGCAGTGGCAGCGCACCCTGCTGCCGGGGCAGACGGCCTCCGGCTACCGCGCTGTGCCCGACGTCAGCTTCAATGGCTCGTTCTACAGCAGTGCGCAGATCCGCGGCACCGATGCGCAAGGGAACGAGGCTGCCTGGTATGTGTGGGGGACCAGTGCCGCCACCCCGACCTTCGCCGGCTATATCGCCCGGCTGTTGCAGTCGCATCCCACTCTGGGCTTCGTCGCGCCGCAGATCTATCAGTACGCGAGCCAGCGTCACGATGCGCAGCGCGCCCATGACGTGGTGGTCGGCAGCAATGGCCTGTATCGCGATGGATACAACGCGAGCTACGGTTGGGACTTCGCGTCGGGTTGGGGCAGCATGAACATCGGCGACTTCGACCGTTTCCTGACGCAGGCAGCGCCATGACCTTCACTGCGCATGGCGAGCTCGCTGTCGCTGCGCATTAACCCACCGATATTCCAACGTTGCGTAGCGGCGGTGCTGGTTACCGTGGCGGCGTACAGTCGACCACCGCTTCGATGTGGTGGCCGTCCGGGTCGATGACGAACGCGGTGTAATAGTCATCGCCATAATCCGGTCGCAAGCCGGGTGCGCCATTGCAGTGACCGCCGTGCCGTAGCGCGGCTCGGTGAAACGCGTCCACGGCGGACGCGTCGGTGGCGGCAAATGCCAGATGGAATCCGACCCCCGGGGCACATTGCGTTGCCTGGCGTTGTTTCAACGCCAGGCAATCGTCGCCACCGGGCCTGCCATCGCCGACCGCCTGGTCGAGCGTGCCTGGCTCCAGATCGGACCACACCCGCACATAGCCAGGCGCACCCAGGGTTGCGTCGAAAAATTCGGCGGATATCTCGATCGTACGAACGCCCAGCGAAACGTGATGCAACATCGGTGCAGCCTTCGATGGCGACGGCACATCGGCGTGCCGGCAGCGATACTTGTCTGCACGCGCGCCGGCGTCAATCGCATGCTGCAAAAGAGGCTAGTGGCGTGTGGTCGAGCACCGCCAATTCCAACCGCCGCGCCGACACCATCTGCAGCCGTCGCGCATTGCCTTCGTGGCGCAACTGAGCAGGCCGGATAGCAGCGGCTGGCATACAGGTATAGCAAAACAAGCAGGAGCGATGTCTCGCAGTGGGCTGCACGCTGACCGTACACTGCGCTGTCGCGTGCGTTCTCCGCATCGCGCCGCTGCAGCATTGGCCAGGCAGTGTGCGTGCAGGCGTTCGCATCGGTGGCCACCCCTACCAGCACGAAGGTTTCGATGAAGCATCCAGACGCATTGCGTATCGCCCTTGTCGGGATCGGCAAGATCGCCCGCGACCAGCACGTGCCGACCATCGCCGCGCGCGACGATGTGCAGCTGGTGGCCACCGTGAGCCGGCATGGCACGGTCGACGGTGTGCCTGCCTATCACACCCTGGAAGACGCATTTGCCGCCCAGCCGCAGATCGAAGCGGTGGCCTTGTGCACGCCACCGGTCGGACGGCACGCTTTGGCGCAGGCCGCGTTGATGGCCGGCCGCCATGTGTTTCTGGAGAAGCCGCCGGCTGCCACGCTCGCCGAAATTCATGACCTGCAGGACGTGGCGCGGCGTGCGCAACGTAGCCTGTTCACCAGCTGGCATTCGCGTTGCGCAGCCGGTGTCGAGCCTGCCCGTGCATGGTTGGCCGACAAGCAACTCGTGCGCGCGCACATCACCTGGAAGGAAGACATTCGCCACTGGCATCCGGGCCAGGACTGGATTCTGGAACCTGGCGGCATGGGGGTGTTCGACCCCGGCATCAATGCGCTCTCCATCGTGACCCATCTGCTGCCGCGCAGCTTGGCGCTGCGCGACGCCGAGCTGCATACCCCGGAAAACCGCCAGGCGCCGCTGTATGCCAGGCTCGCATTCGTCGACACCGCAGGACTCCCGGTAACGGCCGAATTCGATTTCCTGCAGACCGGCCACCAGCGCTGGGACATCGAAGTGGAAACCACCGCGGGCCTGCTCATGCTCAGCGAAGGCGGGGCCAAGTTGAGCATCGATGGGCAACTTAAGGCGCTGCCAGCGTCCAGCGAATACGACGGCTTGTACGGGCGCTTCGTGCAGCTGGTGCGCGCGGGCCAATCGGAAGTGGATATTGCACCGTTCGTACACGTGGCAGATGCGTTCATGCTCGGCGCACGCCAGGTCACCGCAGCGTTCGCCTGGTAAGTCGTTCTGCCGCTCGCCAACGGTGAACACCGCTGGTCAATGCCAGCGGTCCTGCGGCCGACTGCGATCGATGGAAGCGGGGTTCGGGGCACACAATCGTGCGCCGCTGCCAGCGTCGTCCGCCCACCGCGGTGCGCGGTGCGCAGGAAACGGGCCGACTGCAAGGCGTGTTGGCGGTCCATCGATGCGAGTGGGCGTGTACTGCACCCCGCGGCATCCTGGTGCAGTCGATCGGCGCCAGCACGTAGAGGCAACGAAGCCCCCATACGCCGGTTTGCGTCGGGGGCTTCGCCTTGATCGCACTGCGGCGTGGCGTGCAACGTCGCACGCCGACGCGCCAGTCACCATTTCAAACGATGGGAGCACTGCAAGGTAGTGCCACCGCCATGCTGTGGTGGCTGCTCAGCGGCGCCACATGCGCGCCCCGCGCGCCGGCAGGGTAAAGGTGTACGAGCTGCTGGAAATGCGCACCACGTTGCCCGAGCCCAACGCGTCCACGTAGTCGGCATTCCAGTACAACACGCTGTTGTTCATTCCCACCGTGGTGGTGACCGGGTTGCCGCACTTATTGATGCCCACGATGCCTAGGCTGCCGCGACGGAACAGGATATGGCAGGAGCTGGACGACAAGACCTGCATGTCGGTGCCCTGCACGCCGTTATGGAAGCCGATCATGCGGCGCAGGTCTTCGCGGAGATAGGCGTTGACCCAGCGGTTGTCGCCGCTTTCGTTGTTGTCGGTATAGATCATCGGCATGCCGCCGTTGCGACCGATCAGGTATGCGTAGGCCAGCGTCTCATCCACCGGGTCGAGAATCGCGTAGCGGAAGCCGGCGTTGTTGGGAATGTCGTGGGTCACTGCAAAGGTCACGGCGCGATTGCCCGGCAATGCCTGTCCGGACGCGGCGGGGTCCACCAGCTGCTGCATGCTGGCGCCGATCGCGAACGCATTGCGCACCGCATTGAACAACGGAAAGTCGTAGGCTGCATGCGGCGTGGATTGCAGATACGGCGCCAGGAACTGGTCGTAATCGCCATTGCCAGTACCGCCGCCGGTAATCACTTCACCGAAGACATACACACCCGAGCGGATGCCGGCATCGAAGACGCGGTTGAGATGGTCGAAGGTCATGTGCTTGGCCGCATCCACCCGGAAGCCGGTCACGCCAATGCTCTTGAGCGCCTGCAGATAGGCGCGCTGTTGCTGCACCACCCAGTCGTTGCCCACGAGATCCGGCAGGCCTGGATCGCTGCCGCCGCCGCAAATGCGGTAATTACGCACCTGGTAGGCGTCGTTGTAGTTGCTGATGCATTGCGCCGGGCCGAAATCGCTGGCGCTGAGGAAGTTTGACTGCAGCGTGCCGAACAGGCGCAACGAATCGTAACGGCCGGGGTCTGCAGCGTACTGCGACAGCACCACGCTGCCCGGGTAATTGAGGTCTGAACGCGTGGCCGCTTCGTTGGCCATGTGGTTGAACACGATGTCGGCATAGGTTTCCACGCCGTTGTTGGCCAGCGCCTGGACCATCTTCTTGAATGCAGCGGTGTCGCCGAGCGGGTTGTCGATCAGGCGGATGTCCTGGGGTTGATAGCGCGCCCACCAGGCACTTCCTTCGGAGCGGTACGCGGGGGCGACCAGCACCTTGCGATAGCCTGCATCGGCAATCTGCTTGGCGCGCGCTTCGACGGTGGCATATGGCCAGTTGAAGGCATGCAGAATGACATCGGCCTGCGCGTTGGCGGTGGTCAGCAGCAGGACCAATGCGGTCAGCAAGAGACGTGCACCGCGTTGTATCAGGGAAGGTGGGGCATGAGCAGGCGTGTTGCGCATCGGATCGATCTCCAGTGGTAAGCGCAGGCCGACGCGCAGTGCGCGATGCCCGCATCAAGGCTTCCGGCCCCTGTTCCGGAAAGCGCGCGCACGGCGTGCAGCGCGCGGTGATGCTAAGCGCGCATCGCGGCGCAGCATGGAGGTTGTGCATACGTATTCACTGCAGCGGGCCAGCAAACTGGGCGCCGGGTTGGGCGCCAACGGCGCGATTGGTCGCAAAAATCAGGGAACCACGCGGCCGTTGCAATCTCGCCTGCACTTGCCTTGTCACATCAAGGCTTGGCGATAGGCAATGCTCATCGTTAGCATGCGGCGCGTGCAACGCAGCCGTTGCAATCTCGCTGGACCGTCGCGGGTGACACAGATCAGCTGCTTCGCTGTTCGCCGCCGGCAGTGTGCACGTCATCGTTGCACGCTGCGCTGCCCTCGTGTGGCAAGGCCAAGGTGCCGATTTGCGGCTTGTACGCTGCATCCGCATCGCGCCGAGCAGCAACCGCCCGCCGCAGCGGCGATAAGCCCGAGCCTGCAGCTGGCTGCGCCTGGCAGCGGCATGGCTGCAATCTGGATTGCAGGCGATCCCAACGGCTCGGCCCGGCCACGATGATGGGCCGGTGCTGGCCGCGTTAAACTAGTCGCCAGTCCACTGCCCGGCCTCCCGATGCGCAATCCATTGCAAGAACAGCTGCTCAAGGCCGGCTTGGTGAAAAAAGCCCAGGTGGACAAGGTTGCGCGCGAACAGGTCAAACAGCGCCATGCCAAGGGCGCGGCGGTGCAGCCGGCGGCGACGGACAAGGTCGATGCGGCGCGCCTGCAGGCCGAGCGTGCCGAGCGCGATCGTGCGCTGGCCCAAGAGCGCAACGTGCAGGTGCGCCAGCAGGAAGTGCTCGCGCAGGTGCGGCAGATCGTGGAGACCAACAAGGTCAAGCGCGAAGGCGAGATCGACTACCGCTTCAACGACGGCAGCGTGATCCGCAGCGTGCTGGTCAACACGACGCTGCGCAGCCAGTTGGCCAGCGGCGCGCTGGTGATCGTGCGGTACGGTGATGGTTTCGAGCTGATTCCGCGCGCGGCCGCCGACAAGGTTTACAGCCGCGATGCCGATGCGGTGGTGCTGGACCACGGACGCAACAGCGCGCCGGCTGCGGCCGACAGCGATGACGAGTACTACAGCCAGTTCAAGGTGCCGGACGATTTGATCTGGTAGCGCCGGCGAACGGCCGCGTTGGGTGATTGCCGGACGGATCCCGCTCCGCCGCAGGCGCGCCATCGCTACGTGCTGCGTACCTGCATGCTGTCGGTGCATGTTCGGTGACTGTCGGGAACCAGGCCAGGCACTCGGGCCAGTCCGATCGCCGCGCGGTCGGCTGATGCTGATCAACGTAGTCGTGCGAACGCCTGCGCGCTACCCTGGCGCTCTTTGTCGCCGCATACCCCACTCATGTCGATCGTCCTGACCCAGTTCGCCCGCACCCGCTTGTTTCCGCGCGATGGGCGTCGCAATGCCATCCAGGACTGCACGCCGGAGCAGTTCATCCAGCGGCTCAACGACGAGGCGCCGCTACGCGTGATCGAGGGCTATGCGCCGTTTTGCCAATTGCATGTGCACTGCAACTGGACCTCGACCCGCTGCCTCACCATTCCCATTACCGAAGACAACCGGCACCTGCTGCGTTCCGGCTACGAGGCACGCAGCACGCAGGAATTGGCCGTGCTGGTGCGGTGGTTCGAAGGTGTCGAGCCACCGGTGGCTGCCTATCTGCTGCCCATCCTCTACAGCCGCGAGCAGTTGGCCAAGGAAGGCACGCCCATCGAGGCAGACTGGGGTGTGGTGGGTTGTCTGTACACCGCAGAGCCGGACGAGATTCCGATGGCACCGATCACCATGTTGCGCAATGCCCTGGGTGTGGAAGAGGGCGGCTCGGGCACGCCGCTGGACCGCGAGGCGTATCGGCGTAGCGTGGCGTTCTGGGAGCGCAATGCCAATTGGCGCGGGTGAGCGCGTCGTTGCGATCCGCGTTCTTGTCCGCCACTTAAATCGCGCATGGCGCGTGTAGTTGCCACATCCATCCTGACTGCCAATGCCGGGACGTGCGCCATGGCTGCGTGCTAGGTTGCCGCCCTGCGTGTAACGGATCGGAGAATCGCCATGTCGTTAGAAGTGCTTGGTGCTGGCCTAGGCCGAACCGGGACGCTGTCGCTGAAGTTCGCGCTGGAACATTTGGGATTTGGACCGTGTTATCACGCCACGGAGGTCGCCGCGAACATGCGTACGGCACTGCCGCTGTGGAATGCCGCCGAGCGCGGTGCCGCAGACTGGTCGACCATCTTCGCCGGCTACCGTTCGAGCACCGACCATCCTGGTTGCTATTACTGGCGGCAATTGATTGAGGTATATCCGCAGGCCAAGGTCGTCCTGACGGTGCGCGATCCCGACAGCTGGTTCGAGTCGGTGACCCAGACCATCCTGATGCCGGGCAGAAAGAGCACCTTCGTCGGCCCCGAAGGCGAAACATTCAGTACGTTCTTGAAGCAGCAGATGGGCGGGCGCAGTCAGGACCGCGCCTTCATGGTCGACTACTTCAATCGCTGGAATCAGGCGGTGATCGATACGGTGCCAGCCGAACGGCTGCTGGTATTTTCGGCTCGGCAAGGCTGGGCGCCACTATGCAGCTTCCTCGGCGTACCGCTGCCGCACAAGCCTTACCCACACTTGCACGCACGGCCGCGGCTGCGTTGGTTTACGCGCGGCTTGCGTCTGCCGGACGACGTTGCCGCACGCGAGCGACACGTGCGCGAATATCTGGAGTACCTGCGCGAAGATCTGTTCGGATAAACGCACATTGCGTGGCTTATTCTGCGACACATGCCCGATAATTTGATTTTAAAAATAAAGTACCAACCATAATGTTGATTGGCCATATGACTATTGCTAGCCTGAATAAGGCGAATGTCAGAGTTCGCCATTTCTGAAACTTCCAGAAGAGGTGCGCGTGATGAAAACTGCCAAAGCCATGCTGTCACTCGTGTTTTCGAAGATTCTAAAAATGTTTGGTCCGCGCAAGGTGGCGTATATCTACACGCAGTGACTGCAATGCCCGGGCAGGCTTTGCCGGATGGCCCGCATGCACGCGCATCGTCGGCGACGGCGATGCGCGCTGCCGCAGGTTACCGATGTGCTGCAAGTGCAGTGTGCGGATGTGCGGCAGACGTTATGCCGTCTTGCCGGGACTTGGAGCCAGGCGCGGATGCGGATCATGCGGTTGCGAAGTGTTCACTCGTGCATATCCGATGAGCCCGATGCGATGACAACCGACAGGACGCCGATGTGGGCATGCCCTCCAAGCAGCGCGAATATCCCAATCGCTTTTTCGACTCGACAGTCTGGAACGACTTCGCCTTTCGCGACGACGATGTCGTCATCGCCAGCTATGCCAAGGCAGGGACGACCTGGGTGCAGCAGATCGTCGCGCAACTGATCTTCGGCGGCGCCGAGGAGATCGAGGTCTCGCGGCTGTCGCCCTGGTTCGACTCGGTGTATCCGGACAAGGCCACCAAGCAGCGGCTGCTCGCCGAGCAACGCCATCGCCGCTTCGTGAAAACCCATCTGCCCGCCGATGCGCTGGTGCTATCCGAACGCGCCCGCTATCTCTACGTCGGCCGCGATGCGCGCGACATCGTCTGGAGCCTGTACGACCATCAGCGAGCAGTCAGCGCGGATGCACAGGCGCGTCTGGATGCGGAGCCCTCCAGCAACGGTAAATTGAAGGTCATGCCGCCGCCCACGTGCTCGGTGGAGGACTATTTCCAGAACTGGATGCGCGCCGATGGTGCGCCGCTGTGGCCGTTCTGGGAGGGGGTGCGTTCCTGGTGGGCGCTGCGCGATTACGACAACGTGCTGCTGGTGCATTACGCCGCGTTGCTGCATGACCTGCCTGCGCAAGTGCGGCGCATTGCCGCATTCCTGGATATCCCGCTGGATGCCCAGTGCTGCGAGCGCGTGCTGGCGCACTGCAGTCTGGACTACATGCGCGCGCACGCGGCGCGCTACGTTCCACAGGGCGCCGGTTTCTGGCGCGACGGCGGCCGAGCCTTCTTCAATCAAGGTCTCAATGGGCGGTGGCGTGACCGACTGGCACCGGCAGTCGATGCGGCCTATCGCCAGCGTGTTGTCGCCGAGCTTGGCACCGAGTGCGCGCATTGGCTCGCCACCGGCGATGTTGCGTCGGCGGCGCATGCGACGACCGGGATGGTTGCTTAGGGTGGCCAGCGACTCTTTCGCGGAGAGGGGCATGGATGCATCGTCGGCGCACGCCTACGATCAGGTGTCGCAATACTACGATCGCCTGAGGGACCACTGGGCCGCTGCCAGTGCAGCGCAGTGTGCGCAGGCATTGGCGGCACTGGTCGGCAGTGGCACGGCGCTGGAGTTGGGGATCGGCACCGGCCGTATCGCGCTGCCGCTGGCGGCTGGCGGCGCGGCGGTCTGCGGCATCGACAACTCGCCTGGCATGTTGGACATGCTGCGTGCCAAGCCCGGTGCAGAGCGACTGACCCTGGTCTGCGCCGATTTTGTCGATGTCCCGGTCGCCGGGCCGTTCGACCTGATCTATTCGGTGTATTCGCTCGGCTATCTGTTGACGCAGGACGACCAATTGCGTTGCCTGCGCGCGGTGCGCGAGCGCCTGGCAACGTCCGGCGTGTTCGTCCTGCAGACGATGGTGCCGCAGGCGGAGACCTTGCTGGCGGACGGCAAAGTGAGGTCGTTGGAGGCGCCGGCCCTGGACGAGGGCGAGGTGCCGGTGATGCTGATGTGCTCCAGCGCCGATCCGGCCCGGCAGCTGATCCAGCAGCGCATCGTGATGATCGGTGAGTCGGCGACCCGCGTCTTCAACGATCGCTATCGCTACCTCTGGCCTTCCGAGTTGGATCTGATGGCACGGATCGCCGGCTTGCGCTTGCGGGCCAGATGGGGCGATTGGAGCGGGCAGCCCTACACTGCGCGCAGCCGTAGCCAGATCTCCGTGTATGAGCCTGCTGCGATGGATACGGACGAGGCGAGCGCACGCGGCTGACAGTCCCATCGGCGAAGATCGGTCAATAGCGGCTGCAGCAAATGTCGGCGTGTCGTGGCCCTGGCCGCCGCGCGGTCTGTCACCTTCGGCCGACCACAGCGCAGGCGACAACGCGTAGTGCAACGCGTGCGCAGATTCAGCTTCGACGTCGTGCCGATCATGGCCTTGAAGCACAACGGGCGCCTTGCGGCGCCCGTTGATTGACACTGTCGAGGATGGGCGAACATGCGCCCACGTCTCAGTAGCGGTAATGATCCGGCTTGAACGGGCCTTCCACCGGCACGCCGAGGTAATCGGCCTGGTCCTTGGTGAGGGTGGTCAGCTTCACGCCGATCTTTTCCAGGTGCAGACGCGCAACTTCTTCATCCAGGTGCTTGGGCAGGATGTAGACCTTCTTCTCGTAGGTGTCGCGCTTTTCCCACAGGTCGATCTGAGCCAGGGTCTGGTTGGCGAACGAGTTGGACATCACGAAGCTCGGGTGGCCGGTGGCGCAGCCCAGGTTCACTAGGCGGCCATCGGCCAGCAGGAAGATCGCGTTGCCATTGGGGAACACGTACTTGTCCACCTGCGGCTTGATGTTGATCTTCTGCACGTCCTTCAGCGCCTTGAGCGCATCGACCTGGATCTCGTTGTCGAAGTGGCCGATGTTGCAGACGATGGCCTGGTCCTTCATCGCCTGCAGGTGCTCGACGGTGATGATGTCCTTGTTGCCGGTGGTGGTGACATAGATGTCGGCACGGCCCAGGGTAGATTCGATGGTGTTGACTTCGAAGCCTTCCATCGACGCCTGCAATGCGCAGATCGGGTCGATTTCGGTGACGATCACGCGGGCGCCATAGGCGCGCAGCGAGGCGGCGCTGCCCTTGCCGACATCGCCGTAGCCGCAGACCACGGCAACCTTGCCGGCCAGCATCACGTCCATCGCGCGCTTGAGGCCATCGGCCAGCGACTCGCGGCAGCCGTAGAGGTTGTCGAACTTGCTCTTGGTGACCGAGTCGTTGACGTTGATGGCCGGGATCAGCAGCTTGCCGGCTTCGGCGATCTGGTACAGGCGGTGCACGCCGGTGGTGGTTTCCTCGGAGACGCCCTTCCAGTCCTTGACCACGCGGCCCCAGTAGCCCGGGCGCTCGACGGCCACGCGCTTGAGCAACGCCTTGATGACGCCCTCTTCGTGCGAGGAGGCCGGCTCGTCCACCCAGGTGCTGCCGTTCTCGAGCTCATAGCCCTTGTGGATCAGCAGGGTGACGTCGCCACCGTCGTCCACCACCAGCTCCGGGCCGGTGAGGGTGCCGTCGGGCAGGGTGAAGGTCAGCGCGTCCAGGGTGCAGTCCCAGTACTCTTCCAGCGTCTCGCCCTTCCAGGCGAACACGGGGGTGCCGGTCGCGGCGATCGCAGCGGCGGCGTGGTCCTGGGTGGAGAAGATGTTGCACGAGGCCCAGCGCACGTCGGCGCCGATGTCCTTGAGCGTTTCGATCAGCACGGCGGTCTGGATCGTCATGTGCAGCGAGCCGGTGATGCGGACGTCCTTCAGCGGCTTGGCCTGCGCATGCTTGCGGCGGATCGACATCAGGCCCGGCATTTCGTGCTCGGCGATGTCCAGCTCCTTGCGGCCCCAATCGGCCAGGGAGATGTCGGCAATCTTGTAGTCGGTGTGCGGGGTGATCTTTGTGACAGCGTTCATGCAATGGCTCCGGTAGGCAAACGAATGTCTGCAATGCCGGGCGCCGTTGAACGGTAACTGCTGGTCGAGCCTGGCCGTGTACCTGCACCTGTGGTGCAGTGAGCGGATCAGTCCGCTCTACCGGTCGCAGCGCCCCTCGACGAGAGTGCCCGATTATATCGGCAGCACCCTCGCGCGGCATGAATTGCGGCCGACCCCCTACCAACGGCAGGGGAGCGGCCGACAGGCGGCTGCTATGGTCCGGAGTCGATCATCAGCGGGGACGGACGATGCGTGCGAAACGGCATGCGCAAGGCTGGCGGCAGCACACATGGGCGTTGGCAGGGGTGCTGGCATTGAGCGCACCGGTGATGGCCGGGACGGCTCGCCCGGCAGCGACCAACGCGGCAGTCGCTCCACCAGGCCCTGCGCCAGGCAGCAGTTACCAACTGCCGTCCAAGGCACTGCAGGCGGTGGTGGATGCCCCGCGTGCGCCGCTGCTGCAGCTCTCGCCCAGGCGCGATCTGGCCGCGATGCTGCAAATGCCCGCACTGCCGGACATCGCCGAGGTGGCCCAGCCGGAGCTGAAGCTGGCCGGCCTGCGCATCCATCCGAAGACCTTTGCGGCCAGCCGCTTTTCGTTCGCCAGCAAGCTGTGGCTGCTGTCGGTGGCCGACGGCAGCGAGCGGCAGATCGCCGGGTTGCCCTCCCCGTTGTCGCTGGCCGATCTGAGCTGGTCGCCCGACCAACGCCATCTGGCGTTCCGCCGCGAAGATGCCGCCAGCGGCGCCAACGAACTGTGGCTGGTGGACGTGGCGGCCGGGCAGGCGCGGCGGCTGGTGGCCGGCTTGAACACCAGTGTCAACGACGACTTGCGTTGGTTGCCCGATGGCAGTGGTTTGCTGTTGCAGCAACAGGTTGCAGGACAGGGCGCACCGCCGACCCGCGACGCGACCCCGACCGGCCCGGCGACCCAGCAGACCAGTGCGGCTGCCGGGGTGCGCTCGCTGCCCACGTATCAGGACCTGCTACGCAACGAAGCCGATGCGCGCGTGTTCGAGTACTACGCCACCGGCCAGCCGATCATCGTCACGGTGGCCGGGCAGGTGCGCCCGATCGCCACGCCGGGCATCTATCTCAACCTGTCGGTGTCGCCGGATGGCCGGTACATCCTGAGCGAACGCAGCGAGCGGCCGTTTTCGTATCTGGTGCCGGTGGACAACTTCCCGCGCCGCATCGAGGTGCTGGACCTGCAGGGCAAACCGGTGCGTCAGATCGCGCAGCTGCCATTGGTGGAAGGTCTGCCGACCGGAAACGATGCGGTGCCGACCGGCGTGCGCGACATCGCCTGGCGGCACGATGCACCGGCCACGCTGGTGTGGGCCGAAGCGCAGGACGGTGGCGACCCGGCACGCGAGAGCAAGGTCCGCGACGCGGTGCGGATGCAGGCCGCGCCGTTCAACCGCGCGCCGGTCACGCTGGCGCAATTGGGCAGCCGATTCGAAGGCATCCAGTGGGGCCGCGGCGATCTGGCGATCTTGAGCGAAAGCTGGTGGAAGACCCGCCGCACCAAGCAATGGCGTATCGCACCGGATCAACCGCAACGCGCGCCCGAACTGTTGTGGGACCGCTCCTCGCAGGACCGCTACAAGGACCCGGGCACGCCGGCGACGGTGGCCGACGGCAAGGGCCGCCCGCTGCTGCAGACCAGCAGCGATGGCAACAGCCTGTTCCTGTTCGGCAAAGGTGCTTCGCCGGAGGGCGACCGCCCGTTCGTCGATCGATTCGATCTGCGCAGCAAGCAGGCCACGCGGCTGTTCCATTCGCAGGCGCCGACCTATTCGGCGCCGCTGGCCTTGCTGGACGCGCAGGCCACGCAACTGCTGCTCAGCCGCGAATCGCCGGAAGAACCGGCCAACTATGTCGTGCAGTCGTTGGGCGATGGCGCCGCGGCGCGCGCGTTGACGCACTTCGCGCACCCGCTGCCGCAATTGCGCGGCGTGCAGAAGGAGCAGATCCGCTACAAGCGTGCCGACGGCGTGGACCTCACCGCCACGCTCTTGCTGCCGCCCGGTTACGACCCCAAGCGCGACGGGCCACGGCCGTTGCTGATGTGGGCCTACCCGGGCGAATTCAAAAGCGCCGACACCGCCAGCCAGGTCACCGATTCGCCGTACCGTTTCAACGCGATCAGCTACTGGGGGCCGCAGGCGTTTCTGGCGATCGGCTATGTGGTGCTCAACAACCCGAGCATGCCGATCGTGGGCGAAGGCGATGCCGAACCCAACGACACCTATGTGCCGCAGCTGATCGCCGATGCGCAGGCCGCGGTGGACGAAGTGGTGCGGCGTGGCGTCACCGACCGCGAGCACATCGCCATCGGCGGGCATTCCTACGGTGCCTTCATGACCGCCAACCTGCTCGCACACACGCGCTTGTTCAAGGCCGGCATCGCACGCAGCGGCGCCTACAACCGCACGCTCACCCCGTTCGGTTTCCAGGCCGAAGAGCGCAATTACTGGCAGGCGCAATCGGTGTACCAGGCGATGTCGCCATTCAATTACGCCGACAAGATCAAGGACCCGCTGCTGCTGATCCACGGCCAGGACGACAACAATACCGGCACCTTCCCGATCCAGAGCGAGCGCATGTTCGCCGCGATCAAGGGCCTGGGTGGCACGGCGCGCCTGGTGATGTTGCCCAACGAATCGCATGCTTACCGCGCGCGGCAATCGATCATGCAGATGCTGGCCGAGAGCGAGCAGTGGTTGAAGACCAATGTCGGCGAGCCGGTAAAGGAGACCGGCGCTATGCGCACGCGTTGATCGGTGGTGCGCTGGCACGGTAGGAGCGCGCTCGCGCGCGATGCGCCGTTACCGATGAAGCTTCGTCGCGCCCGGATGCGCTCCTACAGCGGATGAGGATGTGGCTGATGTGCTGCCGGCAACGGCTGCCGAGCCGTATAGATGGGTGCCGCGATCACCTGTAGGAGCGGGCCTGCCCGCGATGGGGCATTACCGGTAACGCCCCATCGCGCGCGAGCGCGCCACGACGAGATTCATCGCCACGTGCGCCAGCACACGATGGTTGGTGTTGAAACCGTCGTGCCGGTCGCGATCATCTAATCCTTTTGGGTTAGTCTTCGACGACTTTGCGCTTGAAGAGGGTGTGCGTTTCCGATGAACGAGTACCGCAGCAGTCTTGTGTTCGCTACCCCCGATCTTCCCTTGCGCGACGATGTGCGTCGGCTCGGCGCACTGGTGGGTGATCTGCTCGCCGAGCAGGTGTCTGCGGAATTCCTCGATGAAATCGAACGCGTGCGCACCACCGCCATCTCGCGGCGCGAAAGCGATGCCCCACCTTCCACGCTGAGCGAACAACTCACCGGTCGGCAGCCGCGTGACGCCGAAGCGTTGGTCCGGGCGTTCAGCACCTATTTCCAGGTGGTCAACATCGCCGAGCGCGTGCACCGCATCCGCCGCCGCCGCGAATACCAGCGCAGCGGCACCGATACGCCGCAGCCCGATGGCCTGCATGACGCATTGCGCCGCCTCAAGGCGCAGGGCGTGACCCTGGACGAACTCAGCCAATGGTTGCCGCGCATCGATGTGGAGCCGGTGTTCACCGCGCATCCCACCGAGGCGGTGCGGCGCGCGCTGCTGGAAAAAGAACAGCTGATGGTCGCCAGCCTGGTCGACAACCTGGACGGCATGCGCACGCCCAACGAACGCGCCAGCGACGCCGCGCGCTTCCGCATGGCCCTGACCGCGTCGTGGCAGACCGCCGATTCCTCGCCGGTGCGCCCCACCGTGGACGACGAGCGCGAGCACGTGGGCTTCTACCTCACCCAGGTGCTCTATCGCGTGATCCCGGTGATGTACGAAACGCTCGAACACGCCATCGAAGAAACCTACGGCAGCGTGCCGGCATTGCCGCGTTTGCTGCGCTTCGGCACCTGGGTGGGCGGCGACATGGACGGCAATCCCAATGTGGATGCCAAGACCATCGCCGGGACGCTGGACGCGCAGCGGCGCGCGGTGCTGGACCGCTATCAGAAAGAACTCTGGCAGTTGGCCAGCCTGCTCAGTCAATCGACCACGCTGGTGCAGGTGAGCGCCGAACTCACCGCACAGCTGGAGCGCTACCGCGCGCTGCTCCCCGATGCTGCCGCGCGTTCGCGCCCGCGCCATGGCGACATGCCGTACCGCCTGCTCAACGACCTGATGCGCGCGCGCCTGCAGGCCACACTGGACGATGCCGAGGGCGCTTACAGCGCACCTTCGGAGCTCGAGCACGACCTGCAATTGATCCTGGACAGCCTGCAGGCCAACAAGGGCCTGCATGCCGGGTGGTTCGCGGTGCGGCGTCTGCTGTGGCGCGTGCGCAGCTTCGGTTTCCATCTGGCGCGGCTGGACGTGCGCCAGGAATCGAGCGTGCATGCGCGCGCGGTGGCCGATGCCCTGGGCCAGACCGACTGGGATGCGCAGGACGCCACCCAGCGCGCTGCCGTGCTCGGCCCGTATGCCGCAGGGCAGGAACCTTTGCCGCGCGTGGACGATGAAGGCAATGCACGGTTGGATGCGGTATTCGCCGCGCTTGCCGATGCGCGCACCCGCCATGGCGCCGATGCATTGGGCAGCTACATCATCTCGATGGCGCATAACCGCGCCGACGTGTTGACCGTGCTGGCACTGGCCCGGCGTGGCGGCCTGGTCGACGATGCCGGCGCGGTGCCGCTGGATATCGTGCCGCTGTTCGAAACCGTGGACGATCTGCGCGGCGGCACCGGCACCGTGCAGGACCTACTGGCCGACCCGGTGTATCGCCAGCATCTGGCCGCGCGCGGCGATACGCAGATGGTGATGCTGGGCTATTCGGACAGCGGCAAGGACGGTGGCATCGCCGCCTCGCGCTGGGGCCTGCAACGCGCGCAGGTCGAGCTGCTGGAAGCGGCCGCCGAATTGGGCGTGCGGCTGACCTTCTTCCACGGCCGTGGCGGCTCGATCGCGCGCGGCGGCGGCAAGACCAGCCGCGCGCTGGATGCCGCACCGCGCGGCAGCGTGGATGGCCGCCTGCGCGTCACCGAGCAGGGCGAGGTGATCCACCGCAAGTACGGCATCCGCGCTCTAGCGTTGCGCTCGCTGGAGCAGATGACCGGCGCGGTGCTGCTCTCGAGCCTGCGCCCGCGTGCGCCCGAGCCGCGCGAGGCGCATTGGCGCCCGGTGATGGACCTGGTGGCCGAACGCAGCACGGTTGCGTATCGCGCCTTCGTCGGCGCGCCGGAGTTCATGCAGTACTTCCGCCTGGCCACGCCGATCGATGTGATCGAGCGCATGACGCTGGGCTCGCGTCCGTCGCGGCGGCTGGGCCAGGACGCGGCCTTGTCCAACCTGCGTGCGATTCCCTGGGTGTTTGCGTGGAGCCAGGCGCGTGCGGTGATTCCCGGCTGGTACGGCGTGGGCAGCGGCCTGCAGGCGGCGGTGGATGCCGGGCATGAAGACACCTTGCGCGAAATGGCGCAGGACTGGCCGTTCTTCCGCACCTTTCTGGACGACATCGCCATGGTGTTGTCCAAGGGCGACCTGAATATCGCCGAGTTGTTCTCGCGCTTGTCCGGCGACCTGCACACGCGGTTTTTCCCGCTGATTCGCGACGAACTTGCCTTGACCAAGGCCTGGGTGAAGGCGCTGCTGCAACAACAGTCGCTGTTGCAGCACGACCCGCGGCTGGCGTTGTCGATCCGTCTGCGCAATCCCTATATCGACCCGATCAGCGTGCTGCAGGTGGATCTGCTGCAACGCTGGCGCGCCACCGATGGCGAAGACGAAGCGCTGCTGCGTGCGCTGGTGGCCTGCGTCAATGGCGTCTCGCAGGGCGTGCAGAACACCGGCTGATTGCATGGCCGGCTGCAGGGGCGGATAGGCAACAGACCACCGCAAGCCAACGGCACACACGCCGTTGGTCGGGGAGCGTGCACAAACGGCAAGCGGACTCTGGCGTAACCGGACAAATCTGTCCGATAATGCCGGCATGATGACCTCCCGCCCCGATGCCGCGCTGCGCCGCCGGCAGATTCTCGATGCCGCCGACGAGGTGTTCAGCGAACACGGCGTCAATGCCCCGCTGGAGCTGGTGGTGGAGCGCGCCGGTCTGGGGCGCGCCACGCTGTATCGCAATTTCCCCGACCGGCTGGCACTGATGACTGCATTGATGGCGCGTGGCCTGGATGGGCTGGAGCGCCTTGCCGCCGACCTCGCCGACCGTCCGGATGGCCTGGCGGTGCTGCTGCACGATGTCGCCGAGCACATCGCCCAGTCTTCGCCGCTGGTGGATTTCTGGCGCTCGATCGAACGCGCGCATCCGGCGGTGGAGGCGGCAGATCGGCGGGCGGTCGGCATCTTCCTGCCGTTCGTCCATCGCGCCCGCGACGCCGGGCTGTGCCGCGCCGATGTCGACGAGGAACAGGTGCTGTTGGTGATCGACATGCTGGGCAGCTGTCTGCGCGGCAACGATGAGGCCGAACGCAAGCGGCTTGCGCATCGCTCGGCCGATCTGTTGATGCATGCGCTGGGCATGCGGGTACCCGAAGGCGGCACGCGATGACACCGGCCACACGCGCCCGCATCGGTCGCTGGGCCCTGCGCACTGCGCTGGTGCTGGCCGCCGGATGGGGCGGCCTGGCGATCTACTACGCACTGGCTGGCAACGCCCTCGTACGCGCCGGGTGGGTGGCCTCGTGGTGCGCGATGGCGGTGGCAGCGTTGTGGGGGGTACGTCGTGGCCGCGAGAACTGGGCCCTGGTGGGCATCTTCAGCGCCGCGTTCGTGGTGCTGGCGGTGTCGTGGTGGCTGATGCAGCCCAGCCAGGACCGCGACTGGGCCGACGATGTCGCCCAGCGTCTGCAGCCGCAGGTGCACGGCGACATCGTCACCCTGCACAACGTGCGCAACTTCGATTGGCGCAGCGAGACCGACTATGTGCCGCGTTGGGAGACGCGCCAATACGATCTGAACCGCCTGGTCAGCGCAGATCTTGCGCTCTCGTACTGGATGGGCCCGGCGATCGCGCACACGCTGGTGTCGTTCGGCTTCGACGATGGTTCGCACGTGGTGTTCTCGCTGGAAATCCGCAAGGAACGTGGCGAAGCGTTTTCCGCGTTGGGCGGATTCTTTCGCAGTTTCGAAGAAACCCTGGTCGCCGCCGACGAACGCGACATCCTGCGCGTGCGCACCAACGTGCGTGGCGAAGACATGTACCTGTATCGCCTGGCGATTCCCAAGGCCGGGCTGCGCCGCATGTTCATGGGATATGTGGAACTGGCCAACGAACTCGATCGCAAGCCGGCGTTCTACAACACGCTTACCAGCAACTGCACCACCATTGTGTTCGCGCTGGTGCGGCAACTGCAGCCCACACTGCCGCTGGATCATCGCCTGCTGCTGTCCGGCTATGTCGACCAATACGCCTACGACCATCACGGCCTGATGCCCGGTTATCCCTTCGCCACCTTGAAGCAGCGCGGGCATTTCACCGCGCGTGCGATCGCCGCCGACAAGGCCGCGGATTTTTCTGCGCGCATCCGTGCCGGCATGCCGCTGGCGCCGGCGCCAGGCGCAACCGCGACCACGCCGCGATGAGGCCGCGCATGCACCGAGCGCGTGCCGCTGCATTCCTGGCGGGAGTGCTGGCAACTATGTGGTTGAGCGGCTGCGCCATGGTGACGGTGCAGTCGCGCAACAGCGGCGACTACATCGCGCAAACGCGTGGCGATGTGCTGAGCACCGGTGAATTGAGTCAGTCCGGCAGCGAAACCTTGCAGGTTGCCGGCCTGCAACCCAAGGCCTGCCGCGCTGCGCCGCTGCCGTGCCTGCAGCAGCTCACCAGCGAGGCCGGTATCGGCGATGAGCGGCGCTTGGCCACGCAGGCAGAACTGTGGACCGCGCGCGCCATCGCGCTGAGCGGGCGCAACCCCACCACGATGAGCGATGCCGCGGTGGAGGCCTGGTTGGAGGCCGCGCGGCATGCGTATGCGTACCTGTTCTTCACCGCGCGTGCGCCCAGTGCGCGGGCGTTCGAGAATCGCCAGTCGCAGGTGCGCGATTACTACAATTACGCCGTGCAGCAGGTGGTGGAGCGCCTGTTCGCACGATCGCAGCAAGCCGGCGAAACCACTCCGGCATCCACCACGGTCGGGCGCTGGCAGCTCGACGTCGATCTGTCCGCCTACCGGCTGCCGGGCGACGGCAATACGCCACGTGCGATCTTCGCCGCCTCGGCGCTGCGCTTCAATGGCCTGCGCAGCACCTACCGGCGCGATGGATTCGGCGCCGAGCTGGTCGCGGAAGTGGACCCGCAAGTGGTTGGCGACCCCGCCGGGCTGGCATTGCAGCAGGCCGTCGCGGCGGGTGCGGCGCCCGATCGCCCGTTGCCGACGTTCAGCGAAATGCCGTACGCGCCGGCAACGATCTTGCTGCGTTTCGAGGGCGAGACGCTTGCTGAGGTGTTGCGCAGCCACCTGGTCACCTTGGTGCCGTACGACCCGTATCGCCAGAACGAAGTGGTGCTGCATGGCCAACGCGTGCCGCTGGCAGGCAACTTCACTGCTGCGTATGGATTGTGGCTGGCCAAATCCGGATTTGCGGAGCAGTCGCTGCGGTCGATGCTGGGCAGCGCACGCGGTATCGATCGTCCGCACCTGTATCTGATGCAGCCCTATGATCCCAACCGACGCGTGCTGCTGATGCTGCACGGTCTGGCCAGCAGCCCGGAGGCCTGGGTCAACGTGGCCAATGAAGTGATGGGTGATGAAACGCTGCGCCAGCGCTACCAGATCTGGCAGGTGTATTACCCGACCAACGCGCCGATGGCGATCAACCGTGCGGAAATCCAGTCGCTGGTGGAACGCAGCCTGCAGCACTTCGATCCGTCCGGCAGTGCGATCGCGTCGCACGACATGGTGTTGGTCGGGCACAGCATGGGCGGGGTGATCGGGCGGCTGCTGGTGTCGTCCTCTGGCGAGCAATTGTGGGATTCCCTGCTGCAGAACTACCGGCTGGACGGCGAACGCGGCGCGCGCATCCGCGCCAAATTGTGGCCGTTGCTGCACTTTTCGCCGATGCCGCAAGTGGACCGCGCCATCTTCATCGCCGCGCCGCATCGCGGTACGCCGTTGGCCGAGGGCGGGCTGGGGCGGTTTGTGAGCAAGCTGGTCCGTTTGCCGGGCGCGTTGCTGGATCGCTTCGGCGATGTGATGCAGGACCTGGCCAACAGCGAACGCGACGATCCGGGCGGCGCTCCCCGCCGCAAGGGCCGCGCGTTGGTGCCCACCAGCATCGACAACCTGCGCGACACCGATCCGTTCGTGCGTGCCACGATGGATCTGCCGATCTCTCCAAACGTGCAGTACCACACCATCATCGGGCGCGAGAAACCGCAGGTGCCGCTGGCCGATTCCGACGACGGCCTGGTGCCGTATCGCAGCGCGCATCTGGACGGCGCGGCCTCGGAGCTGGTGGTGACCTCCTGGCACAGCGTGCAGGAAACGCCGCAGGCCATTCTGGAAATTCGTCGCATCCTGCATGTGCAGTTGCAGGCAGAGCAGCAGGCCTCGCACGCGCCGGATCGCTAGCCTGCCGGTGGGGCGGCTGCCGTTTCGCGTGCTCCACTGGCGGCACCGGCATGCAGCGTGAAAGCTGCCGGTCTTAGCGCCATGTTGACCGCGACCGTGCTATCAGGCGGGTCTCGTACAGGCTCGAACAGGGAAGAGGCGATGCGCAAGGTGTCGGCGATGTTGTGGGTACCGGTGTTGTTGGTCGGATGCGGGCGTGGCGAAGCTCCAAAGGATGCAACCACTGCTGCCGGTGCCACGGGTGCTGCGCCGATGCAGCCTGCAGGCACCTCCAACGCTGCAGCGGCCGTCGACCAGGCCGCACCGGAATTTCCGGCCATCCCCACCATCGTGGTGCCGGAGATCGTCGGCGTCACTCCCGCGCAACGTGCACTGGAAGCATCGCTGCAGGACATTCTCGACCCGATCCAAGGCGTCAGCGTCGCCCCGGCACGCTGCGGCGATGGCGGTGCCCTGATCACCGATGCCGGCATCACCAGCGTCGACGCCAACGGCAACCTGTTGCGCAATGGCGAGGGCGGTCTGTTCGATCTCAAGGCCGACGGCAGTGGCACCGCCAACTTCGAGGGCGGGCTGGTCAACGTCAATGCCGACGGCAGCGGTACCATCAATGCGATCGGCGAAGGCGGGTCCGGTGGGGCGCTCATCGATGTGCAGTCCGATGGTGGCGGCACCTACAACGGCCCGGCCGGCTTGATCAGTCTGGACGGCAAGGGCGCCGGAACCTGGAACAGCGAAAAAAGCGGGCTTGTCGACAATCGCGGCGATGGCAGCGGCACCTGGAACGGGCCACGCGGGCTGGTCACCATCAACGCCGATGGCTCGGGCACCTGGAACGGTCCCGATGGCCTGGTGCAGAACCACGGCGACGGCACCGGCACGGTCGGTACGCCGCCGCGCGAAGTGCGCATGCCGCCACTACCGAAAGTGCCGCCAGCAGGCCGCTTCCCGCCGCTGCAAAAGTTCGCACCGCCCGGCGCACCCTGCGGTTACCTGATCACCTTGAACGACCGCATCCTGTTCGACTTCGATAAGTCCGACATCCGCCCCGACGCGGCGCGCGTGCTCGACACCCTGGGCGCCGCACTGACCAAGGTCACGGCAAAAGACATGCAGGTGCGCGGGCACACCGATGCCAAGGGCAGCGACGATTACAACCAGGCGCTGTCCGAGCGACGCGCCAATGCCGTGCTGGCAGCGTTGCGCGCCCGTGGTGCCGCGCAGTCGGCCAATGCGCAGGGCTATGGCGAATCGCAGCCGGTGGCGCCCAATACTCTCAACGGCCAGGACAATCCGGGCGGGCGGCAGCTCAATCGACGGGTGGAGATCTTCCTGCGTACCTGACGCAGGCGTGACGGTAGGGGAGAGCGCTTGACCGCGCGCTGGTGCGGACTGCCTTGCATGCCACCGCAATGCGCGTCGATCGCAGGCTGGCGGGCGGCCGAAGGCAGCCGGCCACACCTGCCGTTGGCGCGTGCGCAACCGTCAGATGATTGAGGTGTGTGTCTGCGCCACCACCTAGACCCGTGCATCCAGGGTCCAGGCATCGCCTCGCCGGCGCGCATGCCCTGCTGTCGGTGGATGCATGCGCCAGGCAGGCAGCGCACAGCGTCGACAATGTTTGCCTCCATACGGCAATGACTGTGCCGACTTGCGCATGCGTTGCGCGCATTTGTCATGTTCGCAACCACGGTCACCAAACTGACATACCGCATCACCACCATGCGCGGCGCCTGCTTGCAGGTGTGATGCAGTTCCGCCTGCGCGGGCTGCCTCGCTTCCCCACATTCGCGGCGGCGCAGCCTTGGCGCGTGTCCATGGCGCGCTGCTGCATTCATCGGATTGGATCATGATCGTTCGTTGCTCGCTGTTGCGTCCTTCGCGGTTGTCGCAGGCGCTGTGTTTGTCGTTGTGCGCCCTGTGCGGCCATGCCGCGGCCCAGGAGACGCAGGCCACCACGCCCGCACAGGGCGACATGGCCACGCTGGACAAGGTCACTGTCGCTGCCACGCGCTATAACGCGACCGACATGCAGATGGCCGCCACCAATACCGTCAACGTGTTGTCGGCCGACGATCTCAAGACCACTGCCGTGCACAACGTCGCCGAAGCGCTGGGCCTGATGCCGGGCGTCAACGTGATCAATACCGGGCAATCGTATTTCGGCGGCATCGACGGCGCCGCGCGCGGCGAAGGCATGTTTTCATCGGTGCGCGGCCTCAATGCCGAATACAACGTCAACCTGATCAACGGCATCAACGTCGCGCAAGGCATGCCGTACAGCCGCGGCGTGCAATTGAGCCTGCTGCCGCCGTCGGGCCTGCAGACCATCGTGTTGAACAAGACCTCCACCGCCGACATGGACGGTGATGCGATCGGCGGCACCATTGATTACCGCACGCCCAGCGCATTCGATTCGCCCGATCGCCAGGGCGGCAGCGTGACCTTGAGTGGACGCCTGGAAAGCCGTGCACGCGACTACGGCGATTCCGGGCTGGGCAGCGGCGCAGCCGGCGATTGGCATGCGCGTTTCGGCGATGCCGGGCAGTTCGGTGTGTCGGTCAGTGCGTATTACGACGAGCGCCATTTCGTGAACAGCGAAGTGGCCTCTGCCTCGGCTGCACGCAACGATGGCGCATGGAAATTTGCACGTGCCGACGCCAGCGGCAATCTGGCCGCAGGCGCCGACCCGCAAGAGGTCCTGCAGAGCACCGGCATCAATATCGGCTACTCGCAGGGGCAGACCCGACGCTACGGCGGCAACGCGGCCTTCGACTGGCGTGTGGATCCCAGTTTGCATCTGTATGCACGCATGACCTACGCCTTTGCCAAGACCGAGCAGAACACCGGCTACACGCAGTTCGTGCCGGCCAATGTCAGCTTCACGCAAATCGGCAGCAGCGGCGTGTATCAGCCGCAGATCAACCGCGTTGCAGTGCGTTACTGGTACGAAACCAACCCGGAAGAGGCCGACCTTGCCACCGTGCAGTTCGGCGCAGAAAAGCAGCTCGGCCATTGGACGTTCGCGCCCAACATCTTCTACGGCACCGGCAATAACGACCGGCCGGATCACGTGGAAATCTCCGCGCGCAACGACCAGTACAGTTCGACCAACTTTGCCTATGGCGCCAACCGTTTCATCAGCTACGACGGCGACGGTTTCCCGGTTCCCTTGCTCACCCCGGCCATGCAGGCGCAGGCCTCGGACGTGGGTAGCCTGTATGCACGGCGCACCGGGCAGATTTCCAAGCAATACAGCGGCCAGGACAAGGGCGGCGGCAAGTTCGACGTGGCCTATGACTTCGATGCGGGGCTGCTCAGCCGCATTGCCTTTGGCGTGAAGTATGTCGACAGCTCGCGCAGCTTCACCGATCGCGATTGGACCAATGCCAAGTACACCGACGGCACCTTGTTGCGCGATACCGGCCTGATCGCGCAGCGCTATGATGCGGTCTATCCAGGCCAATACGCGTTTCCCACCGTGCGCCTGAGCAATGCAGCGCTCAACGACCTGATCGCACGCACGCTCACCCCTGCCAGTTTCGACAGTTGCGGCCAGTTGGCCATCAACAATCTCAACTGCAACACCATGCGCGCAACCGAAGCGGTGAGCGCTGCCTATGCAATGGCCACCTTGCGCACCGGCAACTGGGAAATCCTGCCGGGCGTGCGCTTCGAACATACCGCCATCACCAACACGTTCTGGGCGCAGCCGGCCGCCATCAACGGTGCCGAGCAGGTCGGCGCATTCGCCAACAACCACACGCGCTACAACGTCGCCTTGCCCAGCGTGTTCGTCAATTACCGGCCCGATGGCGATGGCGCGGTGTATCGCGGCTCGGTGTGGACCAGCTACACGCGCCCGGCCTTCGTGCAGCTGGGCGGCGGCCGCTCCACCGACATCTCCAGCGATGGCCAGACCACCATCACCGAAGGCAACCCGGATCTGAAACCGATCAAGTCGCTCAACGTAGACCTGTCGGGCGAATGGCAGAACGACAGCGGCGGCCACGCCATGCTGGCCGGCTATTACAAGCGCCTCACCGATTACATCTATGAAAGCGGTTCGAATGCCGCCAATGCCGGCGAAAGCGAAAGCGGCAATATCCGCTTCGTGCGTCCTCAAAACGGTGGCGACGGTCGCGTGCTGGGCATGGAAGCGGCCGTGCGGCAAACCTTCCAGGGCCTGCCCGCTCCGCTGGACGGCTTCGGCATCGGTGCCAACATCACCCGCCAGACCACGCGCGTGGACCTGGGAGAAGAAGGCTTCGCACACGAACGTATCCAGAACGCGCCGAACCTGCTCGCCAATGCGGAGCTGTTCTACGAAAAGGGGCCGTGGTCGGTCAACCTGAGCTATCACTACTCCGGCGAATACGTGTCGGTGTACGACTATCTCAACCAGGGCGCAAATTGGGACAACCTGTGGATCAAGCCGATCACCCGCGTGGACCTGCATCTGGGCTATGCACCGAACGATCACCTGCGCGTGGATCTGTCGGTGGCCAACCTCACCAAACAGCACAGCTACTGGGCGCACGTTGGCCATGACACCGATGCGATTTCCGACATCGTCGATTCCGGTATGACCAGCCTGTTGACCGCCAAGTATGTGTTCTGATCGCGCACGATTCGCATCCGACGACCTTCCAGGTGCGCAGCAGGATGCAGATGTCATGACGGACGCGATGCATAGCGCAGGCCGTGCACGCGCCTGCGGTGGAACGGAGCAGTGGGCATTGCAACGCGCGCCGTCGGCCAGCGGTGGGGAGCCGCGATGGGCCGCCCGCGTTGTCGCGAGCGCAGGTGCCGCGATGGGGATCGCGGCACCTGCGCGGCAGGCCAGGCGCAGGCAGTGCGTCGGCATTGCACCGAGGTCTGGCACGCCCCGTAGTACGCCAGTGGCAACCGGCAGCGTGCTGTGCCTGGTACTGACGGCTGCGCTGGCGTTGGGCGGCTGCACCACGTCGATCCCGAGCGTGTCCACCGCGCGCGGCTCCACAGCGCACGGTGGCGATCAAGCGACAGGCACCGCCGGCAAACAGGTGGGCACCGGAGCGCCGCCATCGACGCAGGCCGCGCAACTGGAGCGCGTGGTGGTGGTGTTCCGGCATGGCGTGCGCGCACCGCTGCAAGGCGAGGCCGCCGCCGCGCACTATGCCGACCAACCCTGGCCGCAATGGTCCACGCCCGCCAGCCTGCTCACTCCGCATGGTCGCCAAGGCGTGCGCTTGAGTGGCGAGTACCTGCGTCAGTGGCTGGTGCAGCAGGCGTTGTTGCCGAGCAACGGTTGCCCGGTAACCGGCAGTGTGTCGGTGTGGGCCAATACCGATCAACGCACCATCGATAGCGGCGCACTGCTGGCCGACGCGCTTACACCCGGCTGCGGCATTCTTGCCGGGCATCGGGAGGCTGGCAGCAACGATCCGCTGTTTCGACCGATCGAGGCCGGCACGGTGCCGTTCGATGCGGCGGCAGCGGTCGCATCGATCCAGCAACAGACCGGAGGCCCTGCCGCCTTGCTGCAAGGCCATGCTGCCGAGCTGCAGGCATTGCAGCAGATTCTGGGCTGCACGCGGACGCCGTGCGAGTTCGCGCAGATGCCTTCGACGCTGGCGCCGTCGGCCAACGGGCGCGGGCTCAAGTTAGGTGGGCCAATTGACCTGACCTCCGGCACCGGCGAGGTGTTGCTGCTGCAATACGCAGAAGGCCTGCCGCTGTCGCAGGTCGGTTGGGGCCGTGCGACGCCCGAGCGCCTGGCCCAGGTCTCACGCCTGCATGCATTGCTGTTCGATATTTACGCACGGCCGCACTACATGGCCTCGCGTTCTGGCGCACCGCTGGCGCGCGAGGTCTTGCAACGCTTCGGTGACGCGCAGGCGCCGAAGGTCTCGGTGTTCGTCGGCAGTGACACGCATATCGCCGCGTTGAGCAGTTTGCTGGGCGTGCACTTTCATCTGCCCGGCTACGGCGCCGACGATCCACCGCCGGGCGGCGCGTTGGTGCTCGGCCTTTGGCGCGAGAGCGACGGCCGCCAGCTCGTGCGCGCCCGTTACCTGGCGCAATCGCTGGATCAACTGCGCACGCTGGTACCGCTGGATCTGGCCCATCCGCCGCTGCAGCAGGAACTATCGCTGGGCTTGTGCGCTCCGGAGCAACGCATGGCCTGCCCATTGGCGGATTTTGCGATGGCGCTCGAACAGCAGTTACAGCTCGATCGGTAGCAACAGGTTCGCGACCGCTGTTCTGCGGTGGTCCACATGGCATGTGGCTTCGCCCCGTACCCTCACCCCAACCCCTCTCCCGCGGGGAGAGGGGCTTGAGCGGCGGCGGCGTCGTTGTCCCTTCTCCCGCAAGGCGGGAGAAGGTGCCCCGTAGGGGCAGATGAGGATGCGTGCGCAGCCACGTGCTATGGGCAAATGAGTGGCTTCGCCCCGTGCCCTCACCCCAACCCTCTCCCGCGGAGAGAGGGGCTTGGGCGGCGGTTGGCGTCGTTGTCC